>CAYMIU010000022.1:0-65207 GCA_964390515.1 uncultured Stakelama sp. | reverse complement strand
CTCGGCGACAGCCCTGATCCGCATCCACAACCGACTTCTTCAACACAATCGGGTGATTAGTTGCCGTTCGAGGCGGCTGAGGCAATGAGCGAGCTGACCTCCCAGTCGCCGGCTCGTTCCGATGCTGCCAGCCCGCGAGCTGCGCCCAGTCTATTTTCGAGAGGTTGCTTTTGAGCCATCTTCCAGTTCCCCTCGATCCGCTCGACCCGAAGCTCAAGGCCAACGATGCCTTTCATTAGAGATTCAATGAACTCAGAGGGGGCATCGGAAATCTGCCATGGCTTGCGGCGGTGCTCTTCATTGCGCTTGGTGAGGCGATCCAGATGGCCGTTCAACCAGTCATGATCCTCGATGGCAGTGACTGGGCCGTGAACATGAACCGCAATGTAGTTCCAGGTCGGAACTGCTCGCCCATCCCGCTTCTTGGTAGGGTACCAACCAGGATGAATGTAGGCTTGAGGACCTTGAAAGATGACGAGCGCTGGACTGCCTGAGGTCAACCTCCAAAGGCGATTTGCACGAGACACATGGCCCTCGAGCAGCAGCGACCCGTCTTGCTCCTCTCGAACCAGCATCGGCAAGTGAGACGCTTCAAGACCGTCACCGGTCGGGAGAACAAGAGCACCAAGCTGGATACTATTGATCGCGTCCAACAAGACGCCACGGCGTTCCTCCCGTGAAGGCGGTGCGATGTGCATGATGGCTCCTTCCGCAGCAGCATAGCGTTAGCGAGGATGTCCGCAATCGGGGCGTTTCCTGTCAGTCCGCTTTCACGAGCAGTGAGAGCCGCAAAGCATTGCAGCATCTGATCGGTAAGCACCAACCGCGCCGAACCCGTCCACCGCTTCGGGCTTGTCCCAACACCGCTGCTGCCGCACAGATCGGCGGATGGTTTCCATGACATGGCGGCGCCCCGGGCGGCGGCGGAGTGACGCGCGGGGCGTGACCTGATGCTCGTCCTTGCCGGCATCGCGATCATCGCGCTCGGCTTCCTCTTGCGCTTCAACCCGATGCTGGTGATCGCCGCTTCCGCGCTCGTCACCGGGTTCGCCGCCGGGATCGATCCGCTCGCCATCCTCGCCGCGTTCGGCAAGGCGTTCAACGACACGCGCTACGTCACTGCCATCTATATCGTGCTTCCCGTCATCGGTCTGCTCGAACGCAACGGCCTGCAGGCGCGCGCGCGCTCGCTGGTGGGCGGGCTGAAGGGGCTGACGACCGGAAGGCTGCTGATGGCCTATCTCGCCTTCCGCCAGATCACCGCCGCACTTGGCTTGACCTCCGTGGCTGGCCCCGCGCAGACCGTCCGCCCGCTGATCGCGCCGATGGCGGAAGCGGCGGCGGGGGAGGCGCATGATCCCGAAAAGGTGAAGGCAATGGCCGCGGCCACCGACAACATCGGGCTGTTCTTCGGCGAGGATATCTTCATCGCGATCGGCTCGATCCTGCTGATGAAGGGCGTGCTGGAAGGCTACGGCATCTTCGTCGAGCCGCTGCACATGTCCGTCTGGGCGATCCCCACCGCGATTGCCGCCTTCGCCATCCACGGCACGCGGTTGTGGCTGCTCGATCGCAAGGCGCGGCGCGCATGATCGGGCTGAACTTCGTCTATCTCGTCGCGGGGTTGACGTTCCTCGCCTTCGCGATCCTCTCGTTCAGCGAGCGGCGCTGGGCCAATACCGGCTTCTACGCGCTGGTGGCGACGAGCTTCCTCGTCGGCGACTGGCTGGGCGACATTGGCAATGGCGTGCTCGTCCTGGCGCTGGTGGCGATCGCCGCGAGCGGGCGGATGAAGCGGCGGGTGCCGGCGGGCGAGCCAGCAGCGCGCGGCACGATGGTGTTCGTTCCCGCATTAGTGATCCCGGCGACGGCGCTGATCGGCACCTTCGTCTTCAAGCAATTCCCCGCAGTGTTCGACGGCCGGCAGGCGACCCTGGTGGCGCTGGCGGCGGGCGTGCTGCTGGCGCTTGCGCTTTGCTACGCTTGGCTGCGGCCGGCGCCGGCCGAGCCGTTCCGCGCTGGCCGCGCGTTGATGGACGACATCGGCTGGGCCGCGGTGCTGCCGCAGATGCTGGCGAGCCTCGGCGCGGTGTTCGCGCTGGCGGGCGTCGGGGAGGTGGTCGGCCGGCTCATCGGCGTCGCCATCCCCACCGGCAGCGTGCTTGGCGCGGTGCTCGCCTTCGGGCTCGGCATGGCGTTGTTCACCATGGTGATGGGCAATGCCTTTGCGGCTTTCCCGGTGATGGCCGCGGCGGTGGGCATTCCGCTCCTGATCCAGGCCTATGGCGCCGATCCCGCACCGGTCGCGGCGGTCGGCATGCTGGCGGGCTTCTGCGGCACGCTGATAACGCCGATGGCGGCGAACTTCAATCTCGTCCCCGCCGCGCTTCTTGAGTTGAAGGATCGCAACGGCGTGATCCGTGCGCAGGTGCCGACGGCGCTGCCGCTGCTCGTGTTCAATGTGCTTTTGTTGTGGTGGATCGTTGCATGACCCTGACGCCCGATGTCGCCGCCGGCTTCGCCCGGCTCACGCTGGGCCATGTCGGGCAGCGTTATCCCTTCAAGCTCGATCAGGTGCTGACCGGGCCGGAGGACCTGCGCGAGCCGCATGAGATCCACCCGATCTTCCACGGCAGCTTCGATTGGCACAGCTGTGTCCACGGCTGGTGGCAGCTGCTGACCATCGCACGGCTGTTCCCCGATCTGCCCGAAGCCGCGGAGATCCGACGGCGCGCGGACGAGATGCTGGTGCCCCACAAGGTCGCCGGCGAACTGGCGGTGCTCACGCGGCCGTACGCCGCCGGTTTTGAGCGGCCATACGGCTGGGCCTGGGCGCTGGCGCTGCATGGCGAGGCGGTGCGGCATGGCGCCGCCTGGGGCGCGGCGCTGGAGCCGCTGGCGCGCGCCTTTGCGGAGCGTTTCCACCAGCACCTGCCCAAACTCACCTACCCGATCCGCGTCGGCACTCACTACAACACCGCCTTTGCGCTGACGCTCGCGCGTGACTGGGCGCTCGACCATGATCCCGCGCTGGTGGCGCTGATCGACACCCGCGCCCGCGACTGGTTCGGCGAGGATCGCGGTTGTCAGGCATGGGAGCCGGGCGGCGACGAGTTTCTGTCCCCGGCCCTTTGCGAGGCACTGCTGATGAGCCGCGTGCTGGGCGATGGCTTCGCCGGCTGGTTCGACGTCTTCCTGCCGGATGCCGTCGCCGGTCGCCCGCAGAGCCTGTTCACGCCGGCCGTGGTTTCGGATCGCAGCGACGGGAAGATCGCGCATCTCGACGGGCTCAATCTCAGCCGCGCCTGGTGCTGGCGCTCGATCGCCGCGGCGCTGCCGGCGCATCCCATCGCGCTGCTCGCGCGCGCCGCGGCGGACGATCATCTTGCTGCAAGCCTGCCGCATCTCGCGGACGATTACATGGGCACGCACTGGCTTGCGACCTACGCGCTCCTCGCACTCACTGTTTGAAAGGGGCTGGCGCCAAGGGGCTGACCGTGCGAACCCGATCTTCGAATCGTTGGAAGCGGGAGAGGGAAATGGCGCTGAAGACGCGCGTCACCGAGATGCTCGGGATCGAGAAGCCGATCATCCAGGCGGCGATGGGCTGGATCGCACGGTCGCACCTGTCGTCGGCCGTGTCGAACGCCGGCGGCATGGGGATCATCGAGACATCATCAGGTGAGCTCGATGCTGTGCGCGACGAGATCCTCAAGATGCGGCAGCTGACCGACAAGCCGTTCGGCGTGAATGTCGCCCAGGCCTTCGTGCGCGATCCGGGCATCATCCAGTTCGTGATCGATCAGGGCATCCGCTTCGTCACCACCTCGGCCGGTGACCCGATGAAATACACGGCCATGCTGAAGGCGGCGGGCCTCACCGTGTTCCACGTCGTGCCCAACCTCGCCGGTGCGCTCCGCGCCGTCGAGGCCGGCGTTGACGGCCTGATCGTCGAGGGTGGCGAGGGCGGCGGGTTCAAGAACCCGAAGGACGTTTCCACCATGGTGCTGGTGCCGCAGGTGGTCGAGGCAGTCGACGTGCCGGTCGTCGCCGCGGGCGGGATCATGGATGGCCGCACGATGGCGGCGGCCTTTGCACTCGGCGCGGAGGGCGTGCTGATGGGCACGCGCATCCTCTCCTCCGCCGAAAGCCCGGTGCACGAGAATTGGAAGACGGCGATCATCGAGGCGGATTCCACCGACACCGTGTTCCTCAACCGCAGCGGCCCCGGCCCCGCGCTCCGCGCGCTGCGCACCGATCGCACGACCCGGATCGAGAAGGAAGGCACGGCCAACATCTTCGGGGAGTTCGCCGACACCCAGGCGGTCTATTCCGGCGGCGATCTGGAGGCGGGCATTGCGCTCACCGGGCAGGTCGCCGGCCGAATCCGCGAGGTGAAGCCGGTCGCGCAGATCTTCGACGAGACGATGGCGGAATATGAAGCGACGGTCGCGCGCCTGCCGCGCGCCGCGTGAGGGGAGAGGAAGAATGAGCGAAGATGTAACCTATGAAGTGTCCGAAGGCGTCGCCACGCTGACGCTGAACCGGCCGGACCGGATGAACACCATCTCCGGCCCGATGCTCGACGAACTCACGCGGCTGCTCGTGAAGGCGGGCGAGGATCGCGAGGTGCGCGTGATCGTGCTGACCGGCACCGGCCGCGCCTTCTGCGCCGGGCTGGACCTGAACGCGGCATCGAAGGGGGAGGGGATCGGCTCTTCGTCGGCCACCTTCGGTGCGACGATCGACCTCCGCAACACGCCGCCCACCGTGCTCCACGCGCTCGATAAGCCGGTGATCGCCGCGCTCAACGGCTCGGCCGCCGGCTATGGCATGGATCTGGCGCTCGGCTGCGACATCCGCGTCATGGCATCGGAGGCAAAGCTCGCCGCGGCGTTCGTGAAGCGCGGTGTCCTCCCCGAATCGGGCGGCACCTGGTTCCTGCCGCGCATGATCGGCTGGGCCAAGGCGGCGGAGATCGTCTTTACCGGCCGCACGTTGTCGGCGGAGGATTGCCTCAAGGAGCGGCTCGTCAACGAAGTCGTGCCGGCCGAGCAGGTCGCGGCGCGTGCGCGCGAGCTCGCGCTGGAGATTGCCGCCAACGCACCGATGGCGGTGCAGGGCGCCAAGCGGCTGATGCGCATGGGGATGGAGGAAACCTTCGATACCCATGTGCAGCACGTCTATCTGCAGCTGCTGCCGCTGTTCCAGAGCCAGGATTTCCGCGAAGGCATGGCCAGCTTCCTCGACAAGCGGCCGGCGAAGTTCACCGGCAAGTAGCGCGTCGAAGCGGCGCCGCGGCCACCATCCCGCGGCGCCGCTCGCCATATTAACGATGATGGTTGATCGGTCGCTTACCGGTGGCAGGCACAGATTTGCCGCATGCGCCACGACCGCTCGTTCCACCGCACCGCCCGCCGCCGCGCACCCTCGCCGATCAGTTTCTGGCCCAAGCCGCGCCGCCGGCGAAAGTTGCCGTTCGCGGCGATGCTGGCGCTGGCGATCGCGACCGGCCTCGCCGCCGGCACTTCCTTCGTCCCCGACACGCCAGCACCCGGCACCGCCACTGCGGCCACGACGCGCCACTTTGCGCTCTGCCACACCGGCGGCGGCGAGAATTGCGTCGTGGACGGGGACACGATCTGGATCGGCGGCGAAAAGGTGCGGCTGGCCGATATCGACACGCCCGAAATCCACCCGCCCCGCTGCGCCGAGGAAGCGGCGCTGGGCGAGCAGGCGACCCGCCGCTTGCAGGAGCTTCTCAACGCCGGCCCGGTCACGCTGGCGGATGCCGATCGCGCCACCGACCGCTACGGCCGCCGCCTCGCGATCGTCACGCGCGACGGCCAGTCGCTGGGCGATACGCTGATCGAGGAAGGACTGGCGCGCCCCTGGGAAGGCCGCCGCCGCCCCTGGTGTTCCTGAAGGGCCGCCCCTTGATGCTCAGCCGCGCAGCCGCTCGTGGTGACGGATCACCTCGTCGATGATGAAGCGCAGGAACTTCTCGCTGAATTCGGGATCGAGTTCCGCTTCCTCGGCCAGCGCGCGCAGCCGCGCGATCTGTGCCTCCTCGCGGCCCGGATCGGCCGGGGGCAGCCCCGATTCGGCTTTGTAGCGGCCCACCGCCTGCGTCACCTTGAATCGTTCCGCGAGCAGGCAGACGAGTGCCGCGTCGATATTGTCGATGCTCTTGCGATAACCCCTCAGCACCTCGTCCGGCATTCGCGTCCTCCGACTATCCCGCTGTTGCGGCCTTGCGCCCGCGTCCGTAGAGGCACTTGCAGATGAGCGCCACTATCCACCGCCTTGCCGGCCGCCAGCCGTCGCTAGATCCGATGATCCAGCTCGTCGCTGGCGACATGAACCTTGTGAATACCGCGATCCTCGATCGCATGCAGTCCCAGATCCCCCTGATCCCCGAGCTGGCCGGTCACCTGATCGCCGGCGGCGGCAAGCGCATGCGCCCGATGCTGACGCTCGCGAGCGCCAGGCTGCTCGGCTATTCCGGCACGCGCCATCACCGGCTGGCCGCCGCGGTCGAGTTCATCCACACCGCGACGCTGCTGCACGACGACGTCGTCGACGGGTCCGACCTTCGCCGCGGCAAGCGCACCGCCAACATCATCTGGGGCAATCCGGCGAGCGTGCTGGTCGGCGATTTCCTCTTCTCGCGCAGCTTCGAGCTGATGGTGGAGGACGGCAGCCTCAAGGTGCTGAAGATCCTGTCCAACGCCAGTGCCGTGATCGCGGAGGGGGAGGTGCATCAGCTCACCGCCGCGCGCCGCGTCGAGACGGCGGAGGATCGCTACCTCGAGATTATCAACGCCAAGACCGCCGCGCTCTTCGCCGCCGCCTGCCGCATCGCCGCAGTGGTGGCGGAGCGGCCGGAGTCGGAGGAAGTGGCGCTTGACGCCTACGGCCGTAACCTCGGCATCGCCTTCCAGCTGGTCGACGACGCGATCGACTATACGTCGGACGCGGGCACGATGGGCAAGGATGCGGGCGACGATTTCCGCGAGGGCAAGATGACCCTGCCGGTGATCCTCGCCTATGCACGCGGCAGCGACGAGGAACGCAAGTTCTGGAAGGACGCGGTCGAGGGCCGGCGCGATAGCGATGCCGATTTCGCCCATGCGATTGAGCTGGTCCGCGCCACCCGTGCCGTCGACGACACGATCGCCCGCGCGCGCCATTACGGCCAGCGCGCGATCGACGCGCTTGGCCCCTTCGCCAGCGGCAAGGCCAAGGACGCGATGATCGAGGCGGTCGAATTCGCCATCGCCCGCGTTTACTGAGCGGCGCACCCACCACCTGAACGTCACCCCGGCCAACGCGCCGGGGTCCCGCTTCTGCCGACACCGCCGCCAACCTGGCCGCTCTCCGGATCACGTCCGGGGCGACATCCAGTCCCTGCTAGATCGCCTCCGCCGACTCCAGCACGCAGGCGCCGTCGCCCGTCTCCACCTGCAGCGTTGCATGGCCGATGCCGAAATCATGGTGCAGCATGTCCTGCGCCGATTGCAGGAACGCGTCTCCCGGGTGGCCGCCCGGCATCAGCAGATGCGCGGTCAGCACCGGCTCGGTGGTGGACATCGGCCAGATATGAAGATCGTGGATCGCTGCCACGCCGGGCAGGCCGGCCAGCGCCGTGCGCACGCGATCGTAATCGATCGCCCGCGGCACGGCGGCGAGGCTCATCTCCACCGTTTCGCGCAACAGCCCCCAGGTCTGCCAGAAGATCAGCGCCGCAATGGCGAGGCTGACGACCGGGTCGATCCACGATGCACCCGTCAGCCAGATGCCGATGCCCGCCAGCACAACGCCGGCCGAAACCGCCGCATCGGCCAGCATGTGCAGATAGGCGCCGCGGATGTTCACGTCGCCCTTTCGCCCGCGTGCGAACAGCCATGCCGTCAGCCCGTTGACCAGGATGCCGACCGCCGCCACCGCCGACACCGTGAGCCCCGGCACCGTCGCCGGCTCCCCGAACCGGTTCACGGCCTCCACCGAAATCACGCCGATCGCCACCAGCAGCAGCACCGCATTGGCCAGCGCGGCAAGGATCGTCGATCCCTTCAGCCCGTAGGTGAAGCGCTTCGACGGCGGGGTGCGGGCAAGCACCGCCCCGGCCCAGGCGACGGCCAGCCCCAGCACGTCGGACAGATTGTGCCCCGCGTCGGCCAGCAGCGCGACCGAACCGGTCCACAGCCCGGCGGATGCCTCGGCCACGACGTAGATGAGGTTGAGCGAGATGCCGATCGCGAAGGCGCGATCCCAGGTCGCGGGCGGCGCGGGGTGATGATGGTGGCCATGATCGTGGCCCCCGTGGTGATCCCCATGGTGGTGCCCGTGGCCGTGGTGCGCATGACCCATGGTCGCTGATTAGCAGGGCGGGCGAAGGGAGGCTAGGATGCCAGACGCAGCGCTCGTCCCTGTGGTGAAGCGTCGCCTTAACCTGTCGGAACTAGGGGGTGGCCGATGCTTCGCGTGCTGACGCTTTCCACGCTGTTCCCGGACGAGAGCCGCCCCAATTTCGGCGTGTTCGTCGAACGGCAGACGATCGGGCTTGCCGCGCTGCCCGATGTCGAGGTGCGGGTGGTGGCGCCGATCGGCCTGCCGCCCTGGCCCTTGCGGCGGCACGCGCATTATCGCGCGCTCGCCGCCCTGCCGCGTGCGGAAACGTGGAAGGGCCTTGAGGTCCAACGCCCGCGCTTCACCGTCTGGCCGGGCACCGGCGGCCGGTTCCATGCCCCCGCGCTGATCCGCGCGCTCGATCCCGTGCTTCGCCGGCTGCGCACCCAGTTCCCGTTCGACGTGATCGACGCATCCTTTTTCTTCCCCGATGGTCCGGCCGCGGTAGCGCTCGGGCGCCGGTTCGGCGTGCCCGTGTCGATCAAGGCGCGCGGCGCTGACATTCATCACTGGGGCCAGGCGCCGGCCACGGCGCGGCAGGTGGTCGCAGCCGCGCAAGGGGCCGATGGCCTGCTCACCGTCTCGGCTGCGATGCGGGGCGACATGGCGGCGATCGGCATCCCGGCCGACAGGATTCGCGTCCACCATACCGGGGTCGATCTCGCCCGCTTCGCCCCCGTCGATCGCGCAAGCGCCAAGGCGACGTTGGGGATCAGTGGGCCGCTGGTGATCTCGGTCGGCGCGCTCATCCCGCGCAAGGGGCATGATGTGGTGATCGATGCGGTGGCGCGCTTGCCCGGCGTCTCGCTATTGATCGCCGGGGAAGGGGCGGAGCGCGCTGCGCTACAGGCGGCGATTGCCCGGCATAACGCGGCGGATCGCATCCGC
Source organism: uncultured Stakelama sp. (assembly GCA_964390515.1). GTDB lineage: Bacteria > Pseudomonadota > Alphaproteobacteria > Sphingomonadales > Sphingomonadaceae > Sphingomonas. The sequence continues at coordinate 55,907 of CAYMIU010000022.1, read as the reverse complement.
CTGCTCGGCGCGGTGCCGCATGGCGAGCTGCCGGCGCTGATCGCCGCGGCGGACGTGATGGCGCTTGCCTCCGCGTCCGAAGGGCTCGCCAATGCCTGGGTCGAGGCGCTCGCCTGCGGCACGCCGGTGGTGATCACCGATGCCGGCGGCGCCGCCGAACTGGTGACAGGTCCCGCCGCGGGACGCATCGTGCCGCGCAACGCCGGCGCCTTCGCCGACGCCATCCATGATCTGCTGGCCGCACCGCCCGCCGCGGCCGACGTCCGCCGCTTTGCCGAAGGGTTCACCTGGGAGGCGAATGCGCTCGCCCTGCGCGATCATCTGCAAGGGCTGGTGGCGCGGCGCCCGGCCCCGAAATCCGGGCCATAAACCAGAAGGGCCGCGGCACCCCCCGATGCCGCGGCCCACTCCCCGTTACGCGGGAGCCGGTAAACTGGCTCAGGTCAGGCGACCTTGGCGGTCACTTCGTCGGGCTCGCGCAGCACATAGCCGCGGCCCCACACCGTCTCGATATAGTTCTCGCCTTCACACGCCATGCTCAGCTTCTTGCGCAGCTTGCAGATGAAGACGTCGATGATCTTGAGTTCGGGCTCGTCCATGCCGCCATAGAGATGGTTGAGGAACATCTCCTTGGTCAGCGTCGTGCCCTTGCGGAGCGACAGCAGCTCCAGCATCGCATATTCCTTGCCCGTCAGGTGGACGCGCGCGCCATCGACTTCGACGGTCTTGGCGTCGAGGTTCACCGAGAGCTTGCCGGTCTTGATCACCGACTGCGAATGGCCCTTCGACCGGCGCACCACGGCATGGATGCGGGCGACCAGTTCTTCGCGGTGGAACGGCTTGGTGACGTAATCGTCGGCACCGAAGCCGAAGCTGCGCACCTTCGAATCCATCTCGTTCACGCCCGACAGGATCAGCACCGGCGTTGAAATGCGCGCGACGCGCAGCTTCTTCAGCACGTCGTATCCGTGCATGTCCGGCAAGTTCAGATCGAGCAGGATGATGTCGTAGTCATACAGCTTGCCAAGATCCAAGCCTTCCTCGCCCAGATCGGTCTGGTAGACGTTGAACCCTTCGGCGGACAGCATCAGATCGATCGCCTTGGCGGTCGTCGGCTCGTCCTCGATCAGCAGCACTCGCATGAGTTCGTTCCCCCGTTTGCGAGCGCCGCGGCCATGCCGCCACGCCCCAACCGATTCATTAACCACACGAGGAATGAATGCAAAAGGTTAATGGGGAATTAATCCAGCTTAACTGCCGAGTCGCGCTCGGTGCCATCGGCCGTGAACAAGGATCGATGCCGGCTTCTGGAAATATCCTCGCCCAATGTGTCGCGCAGGTACAGGCTTCGGATCAGGGTGTAGATCACCACCAGCAGCGCGGCCGAGAAGAACAGGCCGAAAAGTCCGAAGACCGCGCCGATGCCCAGGATCGCGAACAGCGTCACGGCGGGCGGAATGGCGATCACCCGGCTCGTCACATAAGGCGTGATGAAATTGGTCTGGATCACCCGCACCACCGCGAACACGCCCAGCGTCCACAGCACGTGGCTGACGGATTTCGTCGCGGCGAGGCCAAGCGCCGGGATCATCGCCGCCAGCGGGCCGACATAGGGGATGAACTCGCTGAGCCCCGTCAGGAGGCCAAGCGCGGGAGAGGAGGGGACGCCGATCCACCACAGCCCGGTTCCGATCAGCAGCCCCATGCTGGTCATCTGGATCAGCTGCGCGCGAAGCCACAGCCGCAGCGTGGAAGCGGTATCGAGCAGCGCGTCCTCGACGACGGCACGCTTCGATGGCGGCATCAGCAGCAGGAAGCCGCGTTCGTAGATCTTGGGATCGACCGCGAAGAAGATCGCGCCGACCAGCACCAGCAGCGCGTTGAGCACGAACGCGCCCGCGCCCTCCGCCAGCCCGCCGATGTCCTGCGCGATCCGGCTGCCGGCGAAGGCCGCGCGCACCGCGTCCACCACTTTCGCGCCGACCGGCGTTTGCGACATCTGCCCGCCGATCTCGTCCAGAATGCCCGGCAGCTCGGTCACCAGCACGTTGACCTGGGTGCGAAACTCGACGCCGAACAGCCAGCCCAGCAGCCCCATTATCGCCAGGATCGTGATGATCGCGATGCCCAGCGCCGCCTTCTGCGGCATGCGCAGCCGCTTTTCGTAGATCTCGGCGATGGCGTGGATGACGATCGCGCCCAGGACCGATCCGAACGCCAGGATCAGCAGGTCGCCCATGAAATATAGAGCCGCGGCAAGCGCGCCGACGACAAGGATCAGGAACAGCCGGCGGATGAACCGCGCGTCGTCGTCATCGGGAGCAAGCCGGTTCATCACTGACGAACGTGGCAGAAATCCCGATGTTGCAACAGATCAATCGGCGTCGCTGCCCATGCCAACCTTGGGCTTCATCGCCAGCCAGTCGCTGAGCGTGAGTTCGCCCGTCGCGCTGGTGTTCGCGCTCATGCCGTTCGCCATCAGTTCGATCGCCCAGCGGGCGCGCTGCGGCTCCTGCGCGCCGATCGCGTCCGCCGGCACCCACAGGTCATATTCGCGCATATGCCCGTCGGCGGCGGTGAACAGCACGCATATGTCCGCCGCCAGCCCGCAGATCACCAGCCGCGTGATGCCCAACCGCGGCAGCAGCGCCGGTAGGGTGGTGGCATAGAAGCCCGAGGATTCGGGCTTGATCACGAAATAATCCTGCGGCGTCGGCGCCAGCGCCTCGGCAATGTCGGCGCCCTTGCCCTCGCGGATCCAGCCGATAAGGTCGCTCCACTCGTCGCGCCAGCGGCCGTAATTGTCGTTGACGAAGATCACCGGCACGTCCGCCGCCGCCGCCTGCTCGCGCAGCGAGGTGATCGGATCGATCATCGCCGCGGCCGCTTCCTTCAGCGCGTCCCCGCCGTCGAAGTCGAAGGTGTTGAGCACGTCGATGATGAGGATGGCGGCTTTTCCGGTCATGCCGGCGCCGTAGCGTCTCCCCGGACGGATACAACGATCTCGATCAATCCCGCAGCCGGTCGGAAAGGAAGGCGATCAGCGCCTCCACCCGCGCCGGGCGCAGCGGGCTTGGCGGCGTCAGCAGGTGCAGCCCGACCGGCGCCGGCCGCCAATCGCGCAAGATTTCCACCACCGCGCCCGTCTCCATCGTGTCGCCCAGGATGAACGCCGGCAGCCGCGCGATGCCCAGCCCCCCGGTCAGCGCCGGCATCAGCGCCTCGCCGCTGTTCGCCGCGATCGGCCCCTGCGCCTTCACCGAAACCTCGGTCCCGTCCGGCCCACGAAAGCGCCACGGCCCGGAGACATTGGTATAGCCGAGCAGCGCATGATCGCCGAGCTGCCCGGGATGCGTCGGCGTACCGTGCCGCGCGAGATAGGACGGCGCCGCGACCAGATAGGAATTGATCGAGCACAGCCGCCGCGCCCGAAGCGAGCTGTCCGGCAGTTCGGCGATGCGAAGCGCGACGTCGAACCCTTCGGCGACGATATCGACCCGCGCATCGGAGAGGTTCAGCTCCACCTCGATCCCGGGATGCGCCGCGAGGAACTCGGCCAGCAGCGGCGCGACATGCGAGACGCCGAACGTCATCGGCGCGGCGAGCCGGATCCGCCCCGCCGGCGCGCTCGCCGCGTCACGCGCCGCTTCCTCCGCTGCCTGCGCGGAGGCAAGGATGAGCGCTGCGTGCTCGGCCAGCGGCCGCCCCGCCTCGGTCAGCGACAGGCGCCGCGACGTGCGATGGAACAGCGACTGGCCAAGATCCGCCTCCAGCCGCGAAACGGCTTTCGAAACGGTCGCCTTGCTCAGCCCCAGTGCATCCGCCGCAGCGGTGAAGGAGCGATGCTCGGCAACGGTGGCGAAGATCGCCCAGGCTTCAAGATCAGGCAGCCGCATGGCGCTTGCGTATCATCCGAAACAATCCGTTTCAATCGTTTCTGTTTTCGCGATAGGCGCTGCATCTTATCTCCGCCTCAACAACGGAGGTTCTCATGACCGACACCCGCTCCCGCATCGATCGCCGCCCCTTCGACAGCCTCGGCCACGCCGATCATGGCTGGCTCGACGCACGGCATCACTTCAGCTTTGCCAATTACTACGATCCCGCCCGCATGGGCTGGGGCGCGATCCGCGTCTGGAACGACGACAAGATCGCGCCGCAGACCGGCTTTCCGCCGCACCCGCACCGCGACATGGAGATCATCACCTATGTCCGCAGCGGAGCGGTCACCCATCAGGATTCGATGGGCAACAAGGGCCGCACCGGCGCTGGCGACGTCCAGGTGATGAGCGCCGGCACCGGCGTTCGCCATGCGGAATATAATCTGGAGGACGAGACCACCACGCTCTTCCAGATCTGGATCGAGCCGCGTGCGAAGGGCGGCAGCCCCGCCTGGGGCGCCAAGCCCTTCCCCAAGGGCGATCGCTCCGGCCGGTTCGTCGTGCTGGCGAGCGGCTTTGCCGAGGATGCCGAGGCGCTGCCGATCCGCGCTGATGCGCGGGTGATGGGCGCCACGCTGAAGGCCGGCGAGACCGTCACCTACACCGTGGGCGAGGGGCGGCACGCCTATCTCGTCCCGGCGACGGGCGCGATCACCATCGACGGCGAGGCCATCAACACGCGTGATGGCGCCGCACTGGTCGGCGGCACGTACACGATTGCGGCGACGCAAGAGGCCGAACTGGTTCTCGTCGACGCCGAGTGACCTGCAAACCCTTCCGCGTTTCTGGAAGGGGCGGGGGAGGCGAAATCCTCCCCCGCGTGTTCATCGGGTCTGGTGACAGGCCCCCAACCCGATCCCTTCCGCACGCGGCAGGGCGCCATTGGAGACACATCATGACGAAGGTTCTTGTCCTTTATTATTCGTCCTACGGCCATCTCGCGACCATGGCGGATGCCGTCGCGGAAGGCGCGCGGGCCGGCGGCGCCGAGGTCGATGTCCGCCGCGTGCCCGAAACCGCGCCGAAGGAAGTGGCGGAGGCGGCGGGCTTCCGCGTCGACAATTCGCATCCGGAGATCGAAGGCGTGAATGCGCTTGCCGATTACGACGCGATCATCATCGGCGCGCCGACCCGCTTCGGCCGCATGCCCAGCCAGATGGCGGCATTCCTCGATCAGGCCGGCGGCCTGTGGGCCAAGGGTGCGCTTAACGGCAAGGTCGGCGGCGCCTTCACCTCCACCGCCACCCAGCACGGCGGCCAGGAAGTCACCCTGTTCTCGATCATCACCAACCTGCTGCACTTCGGCATGACGGTGATCGGCCTCGACTATGGCTATCAGGCGCAGATGAACATGGAGGCGATCCACGGGGGCTCGCCTTATGGCGCCACCACGCTCGCCGGCGGCGACGGCAGCCGCCAGCCGAGCGAGATCGACCTTGGCGGCGCCCGCTACCAGGGCCGGCGCATTGCCGAGACGGCCGCGAAGCTGAAGGGCTGATGTCGAACCTGTCGCTCCGGGGCTCCGTCCCCGGGGCGGCAGCCGGCGGATGACGCCGGCCTGGCTTACCCGCGCTGCGCCTTGCGCCGCGCTTTCTCTTCCTGCCGCTCGCGCCGTTCCCGCTCCCGCCGCTGCTTGCGCGTTTCCGGCGGGGGCGGCGCGATCGTCTGCACCACCGGCGGCGGCGTCACCTTCGGCATCATCGGGTCGATCGCCGGTTCGGCCGGGAATTCGGCGCGGGCACGGCGGAACAGGAAACGCGCGCGCTGCGCGCCCGGCACATTCGCAGTCGCCCCCACCCAGCGCCAATGCCACGGCTCCCACTTCACATTCTGCCTGTTGCCCGGCGGGAAGGACATTTCGAAGCCGAAGCGCGGCGCGTTCTTCGCCAGCCAGCGGAACGCGGGCTTCGCCGCCATGCACGCCTCGGCATCCGGGCAGCCGTCGGCGGGGCGCACCGTGAAATCCAGCGCATAGCCGGTGGCGTGCTCGCTGTGCCCCGGCGGCGCGGCGGAGATCGCACGGTCCTCGCCGCTCGCGCTCAGCCGCGTCTTGCAAAAGGTCGCCTGCTGCCGCTCGATCGATCGATGGCATGACAGGGCATAAAGCTGCCCCTGCACCGCGGGATCGCCCTGCGCCGCCGCCAGCAGCCGCTGCAGGTCCGCCATCGCCTCCGGCCGTAACCGGCAGCCGTAGATCGACAGGCCGGCGGGCGCGTTCGCCAGCACCCCCGGCGCGGCGTCGCCATAGGGCAGGTGGCCGAGCGCCCGGCCGTCCTTGCCGATCGCGACATTGGCGCCGTCGCACAATTGCGCCTGGGCGGGCGCGGCAACCGCGATCAGGGCAAGAAACAGCTGGCGCATCGACACCTTCTCTGGCCTCCGGCGCCCTAGGATGGCAAGGGCGGGCGCATGATAGGCGACCGGGTACTCTTCCTCGACGGCGAAGCGCTGGTGATTGACAAGCCGGCGGGCTTGCCGGTCGATCGGCCGCGTGATGGCTCGATCAGCCTCGAGAATCACATGGCGAACCTCACCTTCGGCTTCCGCCGCTGGCCACAGCCGGTGCATCGCCTCGATCGCGACACCAGCGGCTGCCTGCTGCTGTCGCGCAATCCCAAGGCGCATGCCCGATTGCAGCAGGCGTTCGAGGCAGGGCAGGTGACGAAGCGTTACCTCGCCATTCTCGATGGCGTGCCGGAAGGCGAGGGCGGCGAGATCGATTTTCCCCTCGGCAAGATCTCCAGTGCGGAGCGTGGCTGGCGGATGACGCGCGATGCGGCGGGCAAGTCGGCGCGCACCGCGTGGCGCCTGCTCAAGGTGCGGGACGACCGCGCACTGGTCGAATTCCGCCCCGCCACCGGGCGCACGCACCAGATCCGCGTTCATGCGCTGGAGGGGCTTGGCGTGCCGGTGGTCGGCGATCCCGTCTACGGCAGCGCGCACAAGGCCGGCATGATGCTCCACGCTGCCACGCTGATCGTGCCGCGTCCCGGCAAGCCCGATGTCAGCGCGGAGGCACCCTGGCCGCCGCGTTTCTCCGAACTGGGGTTCTCGGAAGCCGACGTCGCTTCGCCGGGCGCCGATGGCTGAGGTGCCGGAGGACGCGATCGAGGAACGCTTCCTCGCCGCGACCGGCCCCGGCGGGCAGAACGTCAACAAGGTCGCCACCGCCTGCCAGCTCAGGGTGGATGTCTTCAAGCTTGGCCTTCATCCCGAAACCTTCCGCCGGCTGAAGCTGCTGGCCGGGTCGCGCCTCACCGCGTCGGGCACGCTCGTCATCACGGCGCGCCGCTATCGGACGCAGGAAAGCAACCGCGCCGATGCCCGCGCCCGGCTGGCCGAGCTGCTCGCCAAGGCCGAGGAGCGCGAGGTGCGCCGCGTGAAGACAAAGCCCTCGCGCGCCGCCAAGGCAAAGCGGGTCGACGAGAAGAAGGGCCGCAGCGCGGTGAAGGCCGGGCGCGGCAAGGTGCGGGACTATTGACGCAGCCATATTGAAGCTTTGCCTGCGTGTATTATATCCGCCACACACCTCATGGACAGGACCGCTATGGCGAAGAAGGGCAAGAAGGGTTTCCGCATCCCCAAGGAGATCGGCGGGGTGAAGGTGCCGAAGGAAGCACGCCGCGCGGGCGAGGCACTGATCGAAAAGGTCAATACGCCGGCCGGTCGCCAGGCGCTCGCCTCGGGCCTTGCCATGGCGGCGTCCGCCGCGGCCGCCGTTGCGGCGAAGCAGGCGCGTGGCCCGTCCCGTCCGTCGCCGGCTGCCGCCGCAGAGCCGGAAGGCGCCAATCCCCAGCAGCCGGGCCAGGGTGGTACTGCCAATCTTGATCAAGTTGCCGAAGCCTTCGGTCAGGCGGCCGATGCGTTCATGAACAAGATGTTCGGTCGCCGCTAAGTATTGACGCTCACTGGCGCCGCCTCGTTTCTTTCGGTAATGCAAGATATCGGCGGGGGCGCTTTGTGGGGCAGTGGAACGCGATCACTGATGCATTTCTCGCGGCGGCGGTTCAGCCGCAGAGATGGATCGATGCGCTTGAACTTCTCGCCGACCAGACGGGATCCGATCACGCCCAGCTGATCGGCATCGGCTCTGGCTATTCGCTCGGCTTCAACTGGGCCAATGGCCTGACGGAGGCGGAACAGCAGCGTGCCAACCTCGACGGCATGGTCTCGCCGGACACGAACTTTCGCGTTGCCGCCGGCTTCGATTCGCCCGTTGGCCAGATCATCCGCGAGGATCGCTATCGGGCGGTGACGCCCCTGCTGCGCGACGACCGCTATCTCGATCTGTGCCGCGATCTCGATATCCCGTTCGGCTGCCAGACGAACGTGCGGGTCGATGATCGCGGTCTGATCGGCTTTGCCTTGCTGCGCTCGCAACGCACCGGGCCGACGACGCCCGAGGCGCTCGATCTCTTCGCCCACGCCATCGATAGTGCCGCCGCCGCCGCCACGCTTCAGATCTCGCTCGAGCAGGAGGCGCACCAGCTGGTCGCCGGCGGTTTCGAGGCGATGGATATCGCCTGTTTCGTGCTCGATCAGCGGATGACCGTCCACGCGATGACGCGGCCTGCCGAGGCCTTGCTGCGCGACGGCGTCATGCGGCTCGACGGTGGCCGCGTGACATTGCCGGTCCCGGCCGATGCCCGGCGCCTCGCCGCCGCCAGCAGTGCGGTCGCGGCGCAGCGAACCTTGCTGGGCAATGTCATCGTCCGCACCGGCGAGGGGATGATGGTGCTGAAGCTGCATCGTCTGCCGGCCCGCGAATGGAACATGGGCTTTGCGCCCTTCGCGATCCTGGTGGTCAATCGCCCCGGCGGGGGCGCCGCGGCGGGTGTCGCTTTCCTACGCGATCACCATGGGCTGACGACCGCGGAGGCGGAGGTCGCGCTGCTGCTGCGCGCCGGCCATGGTCGGGCGGCGATCTGCGAGCAGCGCGCGATCACTCGCGAAACGCTGCGCAGCCACTTGCGGGCGCTGTTCGGCAAACTCGGCGTTCACAAGGAAACCGAGGCGCTCCATCTGCTGCACATGATCCTGCCATGATCGCCCATTCATGTGCTTTGTTCACCATGCGCCGCCATCTGGCCCACATCTTTGACCGGCAAAACGTCGGGGTAAGGCAGCACCAGGCGGCCGTCCGGCGCGGCAGTGAAAGTGGTCTGCGTGGGATAGGGGATGCTGATCCCTTCGGCCCCTAAACGGCGGAAAACCGCCAATCCCACCTTGGTGCGCGCGTCATAGGCCTTCTGATAATCGGCGTGCGGCGTATCGAATTCCAGCTCGAAATCGATCGACGACGCCCCAAACTGCACGAACCCGCAGCGCACGAACACTTGATCCTGTTGTTCCACTACCTCGCGCAAGATCTGGGATAGTCGATCGAGCAGATCGGGATCGGTTTCGTAAGCAACACCGATCGCCAGCTTGGTACGGCGGCGATCCCGCTTCGAGTTGTTGATGATTTCCTTGTCGAGCAAGTTCTTGTTCGAGATGACGCGCTCTTCGCCGTTGATTCCGCGCACCCGCGTTGATTTAAGGCCGATTTCCTCGACCGTGCCGGAACTGCTGTCGTAACTGATCGAATCCCCGCGCCGGAACGGCCGGTCGAAGATGATCGCCAGCGCCGCGAACAGATCCGCAAAGATCCCCTGCGCCGCCAGACCGATCGCGATACCGCCGACGCCAAGACCTGCGACAAGGCCGGTGACGTTCACGCCCAGATTGTCGAGCACCACCACCAGCGCGATCGCGAAGACCACGATCGTCACCAGCAGGCGGATCAGCCCCATGGCGTTCATCAGCGCCTCGCCCGAGTAATTCTCGGACCTGGTGCGATGCTCGATCGCCCCCAGGATCAGCTCGCGGGCCCAGATAGCCGACTGGAAAACGGCCGCCAGCGTGAACAGGAAATCGATCGTCTTGGTGACGATCAGCGGCGGATCAGTGTACCCGGAGACCAGCTTCGCCGCGACCATGATGATGAAGAAGGTGCCGGTTCGCTGGATGGCGCGTCCGAGGATCGCTGACCATCCGGCGCCCGAGGCCGAACGGTGCGCCAGCCGCGGGCCAAGGCTGCGCAGCCACAACAGCGCAAGCGCAACGCCGGTGCCTACCGCTACCGCAATGGCCACTTGCAGCCAGTGATCCCCGATCCACTGCGCGCTGGAGGTCCAGAAGGTGTGAACCTGATGCTGGATCTCATTCGCCGAAATCTTCGGCAGGGGATCGGTCTTGTTCTTGGCTGCCATACACCTCTTCTACGCCGCTTTCTGCTCACCTTGCGACTCGCCGGTATCGAGGAACGCGATGAGGCCGCGTTCCGCCCGGTTCAGCCACCTTGTCGAGCGCGGCAGGTTCAGTGCCGCACGAAACGCGGCCTGACCATCCTTCACCAGCGCGATCAGCGCCGGATGAACATAGGATTTGCGTGCGATCGCGGGCGTGTTGCCGAGCCGCTCCGTCACTGGCGCAAGCAGCGTCTTGAGGCTCAGGTCCTGCTTTGCCTGTGCCAGCGCTTCGAAGGCAATCGCGCTCGCGCCCCAGGTGCGGAAGTGCTTGGCGGTGAACGCCTCGCCCATCGCTTCCTTGATATAGGCGTTGACGTCCGACGAGGTGACGGGCCGCGGCGATCCGTCGGCATCGACATATTGGAACAGCTTCTGCCCCGGCAGATCCTGGCACTTCTTCACGAAGCGGGCGAGGCTGCCGTCGTTGATCGTCAGCGTCTTCAGCTTGCCCGATTTGGCCCGGTACTGGAGCTTCAGCGTGCTGCCGCGGATCTTGGCGTGCCGATCGCGCAGCGTGGTGGCGCCGAAGCTCTTGTTGCTCTTGGCGTAGATCTCGTTGCCGACCCTCAAATGCCCGATGTCGAGCAGCTTTACGATCGCGGCGATCGTCTTTTCCTTGCTGTGGCCGCGTTGGCGCAGGTCGGCCTCCACCCGCTCGCGCAGCTTGGGCAGCGCGCGCCCGAACGCGGCGCACAGATTGTATTTCTCGTCCTCCCGCGCGGCGCGGAAATCGGCGTGATAGCGATATTGCTTGCGGCCCTTCTCGTCCCAGCCGACTGCCTGGATGTGGCCATCGGGATCCGGGCAGAACCACGCGTCGCGATACGCCGGCGGCAGGCCGATGGCGTTCAGCCGGTCGATCTCTTCGCGGTCGGTGATCCGTGCGCCATCGGGATCGAAATAGGCCCAGCCGAAGCGCATCTTGCGCCGGGTGATGCCGGGCTCTTCATCGTCGTGATAGACGATCCTTGACGTTTCCACCTGCTACCTCCGCGTGGCTCGGGAAATGCGCGGGCCATCGCAGGGTTCCGGAACGCGGTACGACGCCGGTTGGTTGAGGCGCCATTCCAGACACAGGAGTTGCCCCCAAATGTCCGATCTTTCCCAGGCTCGGGTGCTCATCCTCGCGACCGACGGTTTCGAGGATTCCGAATTGTTCGAGCCACGTCAGGCGCTGCTCGACGCCGGCGCGAAGGTGACGCTCGCCTCGATCAAGACCGATCCGATCAAGGGCGTGAAGCATGACAGCGATCCCGCGCGCACCATCACGCCCGATCTGACGCTCGATCAGGTCGACACCGAGGATTTCGACGCGCTGCTGCTGCCGGGCGGCGTCGGCAACCCGGACAAGCTGCGGATGGAGGATCGCGCCGTCTCGATCGTCGGTGAATTCATGGATGACGAGAAGATCGTTGCGGCCATCTGCCATGCGCCCTGGCTGCTGGTGGAGGCCGATGTGGTGGACGGGCGGCGCGTGACGAGCTGGCCTTCGGTGCGCACCGATCTCGAAAATGCCGGCGCCGATGTGGCGGATGAGGAGGTGGTGATCGACGGAAACCTCATCACCAGCCGCAAGCCCGACGATATCCCCGCGTTCAGCCGTGCGCTGATCCAGGCGCTGGAGGATGATCTCGCCGGCTGAGCCCGGCGCTTGCCGTCACCGATCCGTATCCCCAATGTACGGGCTATGACGGATGGTGTGATCCCGGCCTCGGCCGCCACGCAGGATTTTCGCCGCGTGGCGGTCGATGGCGGTGACAGCGCGACTCAGCGCGCCGTCGCCGAGGAATTGCCGGTCGCGATCGAGTGCAACGGCATCGCTTATGCGGTGTTGATGGCGACGCCGGCGGATATCGAGGATCTGGCCTATGGCTTCGCGCGCAGCGAACGGCTGATCGACGATGCCGACGATGTTCGCGGGGTCGATCTGCATGTGACCAGCGGCGGGATCGTCGCGCGCCTCTCGCTCGCCAACCGCGTCGCCATGCGGATCACCGATCGCGTTCGGCATCGCACGTCGGACGGGTCCTGCGGCATCTGCGGGGTGGAGACGCTGGCGCAGGCGATGCGGCCACTTCCCGGTGCCACTCCATGGGACGGTGACGATACGGCGGTATTTCGCGCCTATCAGGATCTTCGCTCGGCGCAGTTGCTGAATGCGGCCACCGGCGGCGTCCATGGTGCTGCGGCCTGCACGCGCGAAGGCGTCATCCGCCTCGTGCGCGAGGATGTCGGCCGGCATAATGCGTTCGACAAGCTGATCGGGGCGATGATGCGCAGCGGCCTCACGTGGGACGGCGGGTTCGCGCTCTTAACCTCGCGCTGCTCCTACGAGCTGGTGGAGAAAGCAGTGCTCGCCGAATGCCCGCTGCTCGCCACCATTTCCGCACCGACCCGGCTCGCGCTCGATCGTGCGCGCGAGGCGGGGCTTGCACTGCGCACGCTGGTGCGGGGGGATTCGCTGCTGGCGACGTGACGGCGCGGCAGGGCGGCGCCGTCACGCGGCTCGTTAGCGGGTCGCGACGTTCAGTTTCACGTCGACATTGCCCTTGATCGCGTTCGAATAGGGGCAAACGGCGTGTGCAGCCTGGACGATCTCCTCGGCCTTTGCCTGATCGACCCCGGCGATGGTGACGTCCAGCGTCACGGCCAGGCCGAAGCCGCCTTGATCGGTCGGCAGCAGGCCGACTTCGCCGATCACTTCGATATCATTGTCGCGCACCTTGTCCGCCTTGCCGCGCGTGACGTGGATCACCGCATTCTCGAAACAGGCGGCATAGCCAGCGGCGAACAGCTGCTCGGGGTTGGTCGCGCCGCCCTTGCCGCCGAGTTCCTTGGGCATGGCAAGCTGGAGGTCGAGGATGCCGTCCTCGCTCTTGATGGTGCCGCTGCGGCCGCCGACGGCGGTGACCTTGGTCGTGTACAGATGGCTCATGACATCTCCTTTCGAGGCGGATGGAAGAAGCATCGCGCTCGCCACAGATATATTGCGGTATTATATTGTGCGCAACAGTTATCGCGGCATCTTTTTACGTGTCGGGGCATGGAAGGCGGCGGGCTTGCCTGCGATCCACCGCAGGAACCTGGCTACGGCGGGTAGGGCGCGAACAGCCTCAAGCGTGCCGAGCCGGGCAAGCTGGGCGTTGTCCTCCGCCGCATGGATCGCGCGGTGACAGATCGGGTGTAGCGACGCGGTCTCGCGTCCACCTTCGCTCTTCGGCACGACATGATGCCATTCGATCCGCGTGCCGAGCGGCCGCTCGCACAGCGCGCACGCCGGCGGCGCCGCTTCGGCGGCCCGCCGTGCTGCGGCTTCTGCCAGACCGCGATTGCGCTTCACCCGTCTCATGTCACCAGATGTAGGGACGCTGCGTCCGGCTTGCAGCGCGCCGCGCAATCGGCTTAACAGCAGCTAAGTCAGCCGGCTTACGATCGGCGGCACGAGGAGATGATGCATGGCCGAACCCCACCCCTTGTTTGATCTGACGGGCAAGGTCGCGCTGATTACCGGCGGCTCGCGCGGGCTGGGGCGGGAAATGGCGCTCGCCTTCGCCGATGCCGGCGCGGAGGTGATTGTCTCCAGCCGCAAGGCGGAAGCATGCGAGGCCGTTGTTGCGGAGATCGAGGCAAAGGGACGGCGCGCAGCGGCAATCCCGGCGCATGCTGGCAAATGGGATGAGATGGATCGGCTGGCGGATGCCGCCTGGGACACGTTCGGCACGCTCGACATCCTCGTCGCCAATGCCGGCATGGGGCCCTTGGTGCCCAGCCACGAAGTGTCGGAAGCATTGTTCGACAGCGTCGTCGGCCTGAACTTCAAGGGGCCGTTCCGTCTGATGGCGAACATCGCCGATCGCATGGCGCAAGGGGCGGGCGGTGCGATCCTCGCCACCATCGGGGTCGATCGCCTCGCTGCGGCCGACCCCGATGGTGGTGCCCTATGCCGGCGCGAAGGCGGCGCTGAACGCGATGGTTTCCAGCATGGCGCATGAATATGGGCCGAAGGTGCGCGTGAACGCCATCGCCGCCGGGCCGTTCCTCACCGACATCGCCAAGGCCTGGACAGAGGAAGCGCGCGAGAAGACCGACAGCGCATCGGGCCGTCCCGGCCGCCCGGAAGAGATCGTGACGAGCGCGCTGTACCTGGCAAGTCCCGCGTCGAGCTTCGTCACCGGCACGGTGATCCGCTGCGATGGTGGCTGCTGATGGCCGCCGATCTTGAGGGGAGCGCGGTCGACGCGGCGTGGCTGACCAGGCGGCTGCGCGGCGCCGGCGTGGTGCGCGACGCGAGCGTCACATCGGTCCAGGCGACGCCGGTAGGCGTCGGCATGCTCGGCGATTCCATCCGTTTCGTGGTGGACTATGATCGTGACGAGCGGGCGCCTTCTTCGTTCGTCGGCAAGTTCGCCAGCGGGGATCCGACCAGCCGCCAGACCGGTGCCGGCTTCGGCCTCTACGAGCGCGAAGTCGGCTTCTATCGCCACGTCGCGGATACCGTTGCGATCCGCTCGCCGCGGGCGATCTCGATCGAACATGATCCGTCGGACGGCACCTTTGCCTTGCTGATGGAGGACCTGACGCCGGCCCGCTCCGGCAATCAGCTGACGGGCTGCGGCCTTGCCGATGCCGAACGCGCCATGGAGCAGGCAGCCGCGCTGCACGGGCCGCGCTGGAACGATGCGACGCTTCGCGACCATGCATTCCTCGACACGAGCGGCGCGCGTGACTTCGTCATCAGCGTCTTCCCGGACTGTCTTGCCGAGTTCCACCGCCGCTATGACGGCGTGCTGGAGCCGGAATATATGGCGGTGTGCGATCGCTACGGCGCGCTTCTGGCAAGTGCGGCCATGCCGCAGCCGACCAGCTTCACGCTGACGCACGGCGATTTCCGGCTCGATAACATGCTGTTCGACGCTCGCGGCGGCGAGGTGCCACTGGCAGTGCTCGACTGGCAATCGCCCGCGATCGGTCTTGGCGCCGTCGATGTCGCCTACTTCCTGGGTCTCGCGCTATCGATCGAGGATCGCCGGGCGCACGAGCGGCATCTGCTGGAATATTATCTCGATCAGCTGCGCGGCTATGGCGTCAGCGATTACGGCTATGACGATCTGTACCGCGATTATCGGCTGACCTTGCTGTCCGGCGTCTCCACCGCGGTGTTCGCTTCCGCCTCCACCAAGCGGACAGAGCGCGGCGACGCGATGTTCCTGGCGATGGCGCGTGGCGGCTGCGCTCAGGCGATCGACTGCGACGCGCTGGCGCTGATGGCGTGAGTTGGTTGGCGCACCTAGCGTGCTTTCGCGATGAAGCGCAGGTGAAGCCATAGCGACGACCTTCGTTGCAGGACCGGTCGCGCTTTTGCGCGTTGGCGGGCGCGCAATCCCGCTGAAGAGGCGAGCGATACGGCCGCGGATGGACGTGGGCCGCAAAACCAGGCGTCATGCTGAACTTGTTTCAGCATCCATCGTGCCACCAGCGCCGACATCGTGGATAAATGGACCCTGGAACAAGTTCAGGATGACAGCCAACTGGACGGGGAGCGGCTCGCAACGCTGGTCACGCCGGCGGCAGCCACTCCTTGATGATCTCGTTCACCGCTTCCGGGGCCTCCTGCTGCACCCAGTGGGACACGCCGGGTAGGCTACGGATCGTGAGGTCCTTCACATAGCGGTCGGTGCCGTCGAGCGTTTCCAGCCCCAGCGCCTTGTCCTCCTCGCCCCAGACGATCAGCGTCGGCACGTCCACCTTGCCGTCGCCAAGCGCCATGGCATTGCGGTTGCGCAGCGCGGCACGATACCAGTTCACCATCGCCGTCAACGCGCCGGGCCGCTGCGCCGCCTTGGCGTAAACGTCGAGCACCTCGTCGGGGAAGCGGCTCTTGTCGACGGCCATGCCACGGAACGCCTCGCGGATCCCGCGTGCGTCGTTCCGGCCGAGCGACCATTCCGGCAGGAACGGAAGCTGGAAGAAGGCGACGTACCAGCTGCGCTTGCGCTGCGGCCCGTGTTTCAGCGCTTCGGCGAAGCATAGAGGGTGGGGCAGGTTCATCACCACCAGCCGCTCGATCTGCCGCTTCTTGCCGATCGCGAACAGCCACGCGATCGCGCCGCCCCAGTCATGTGCCATCAGCGTCAGCTTCTTGGCGCCGCTCGCGTCGAACAGC
Source organism: uncultured Stakelama sp. (assembly GCA_964390515.1). Lineage (GTDB taxonomy): Bacteria > Pseudomonadota > Alphaproteobacteria > Sphingomonadales > Sphingomonadaceae > Sphingomonas. Next base: position 39,513 of record CAYMIU010000022.1, on the reverse strand, counting down.
GCGGCGGCGTCCTCGACGATCTGATCGGAACGATAAGCCGCGACACCCTTGGGTCGCGATGAGGCACCATAGCCACGCTGGTTGGGCGCCCAGACGCGATAGCCCATCTCCGCTAGCAGCGGCATCTGGTAGCGCCAGGAGAAGTTCAGTTCCGGAAAGCCGTGGAGGCACAGGATCAGGTGATCGCCGCTCCCGGCCTCCGCAACTTCGAAGATACGGCCGTTGGCGGCGACTTCGCGGATCGAGATGCCGCTGTCGGCGGGCGGGTTCCAGCTCGGCGTCATGCGTTTGCTCCCTGGGTCGCGGCAGCAGCGGCGGCCGCGGCATAGCGCAAGAGGTTGGGCTGGCCCGTCCAGGCCGTCTGCCCGCCGTCGGCGACGAAGATCGCGCCCGTCACATAGGATGCGGCATCGGACGCGAGGAAGGCGATCACCTCGGCCATTTCCTCCGGCGTTCCCGCGCGGCCCATCGGGATGGTGTCATGCCAATCCTGCTCCAGGCCCGACATCGCCTTGGCCCCGGCCGTCAGCGGCGTGGCGATCAGGCCGGGGCAAAGCGCGTTGACGCGGATGCCTTCGCGCGCGTGATCGACCGCGAGGCTACGGGTGTAGTTGATCACGCCGGCCTTGGCGGCGTTGTAGGCGGTGAAGCCATAGTCGCCGCCCATGCCGGAAATCGATGCGGTGTTGACGATCGCGGTCGGCCGTCCCGTCATGTGCGGGATCGCTGCGCGGCAGGCGTAGAACACCGCGTTGAGGTCGATCGCGATAACCCGCTCCCAGGTCTCGGGCTCAAGATCAGGCGTCCGCCCGAAGCATCCGATGCCGGCATTGTTGACGAGCACGTCGATCCGGCCATGCGCCTCCACCGTCCTGGCGACGACGCTCTCGACTGCGCTGCGATCCGCAACGTCGGCGGTGAGCGCCATGCCGCCGGTCTCCTGCGCGACAGCCTCGGCCGCTTCCGGAACGAGATCGACCACGACGACGTGCGCGCCCTCTCGCGCCATCAAGCGCGCCGTTGCGGCGCCGATGCCGGAGCCGCCACCGGTGATGAGCGCCACCTTGTCCTTGAACCGCATCCTGCTCTCCCCTCGTGCGGGCCGGTTGATTCGGCGCTCGCTTCGCGCCATCATAACTTTGGTTATGGCCGCGGGAAGAGGGCGGCTGGGGAGACGGACATGGTGGAGAGGAAACGCGCTTGCATCATCGGCGCGGGCTGCTCGGGCTTCACGACTGCAAAGCGGCTGAAGGAGGAGGGAATCTCGTTCGACTGCTTCGAGATGTCGGACGATGTCGGCGGTAACTGGTACTACAAGAATCCCAACGGAAAGTCCGCCTGTTACCAGTCGCTGCACATCGATACGTCGAAGTGGCGGCTGGCGTTCGAGGATTATGCGGTGCCGGCCGACTGGCCCGACTTCCCGAGCCACGCCCAGCTGTGGCAATATTTCCGCGACTATGTCGATCACTTCGGCCTGCGCCCGCTGATCACCTTCAACACGGAAGTGAGAAGGGCTGAACGCAAGCAGGGCGGCGGCTGGGTGGTGACGTTGTCGACCGGCGAGGCCCGCGAATATGAGACCCTGTTCGTGTGCAACGGCCATCATTGGGATCCGAACGTCCCGAGCTATCCGGGCAGCTTCCACAACCCGCATTTCCACGTCCACAGCTATCGCGATCCGTATGATCCGGTCGACTTGCGCGGCAAGAACGTCGTCGTCGTCGGCATGGGCAATTCGGCGATGGATGTCGCAAGCGAACTGTCGCAGCGGCACCTCGCCAGGAACCTGTGGGTCTCGGCCCGCCGCGGCGTGTGGGTGCTGCCCAAGATGGCGGGCGGCAAGCCAATGGACAAATCGGCCATGCCCACCTGGATCCCGCGCAAGATCGGCAAGGCGCTGGCGCGCCGCGCGGTGAAGAAGCTGGTCGGCCGAATGGAGGATTATGGCCTTCCCAAGCCCGATCACGAGCCGCTGGACGCACACCCATCCGTCTCGGGCGAATTCCTGACGCGGGCAAGCTGCGGCGACATCAAGTTCAAGCCGAACATCAAGGCGCTGGAGGGCACGCGCGTCCGCTTTGAAGACGACAGCGTCGAGGAAGTGGACGCGATCATCTACGCCACCGGCTACAGGATTAGCTTCCCGTTCTTCGATGATCCCAAGCTGTTGCCCGACGCGCAGAACCGCTTCCCGCTGTTCAAGCGCATGGTGATCCCCGGCATCCATGACCTGTTCTTCATGGGCCTCGCGCAGCCGCTGCCGACGCTGGTCAACTTCGCGGAGCAGCAGTCGAAGCTCGTCGCCGGGTTCATGGCCGGGCGGTACGCGTTACCCTCCGTCGCGGATATGGAGCGGATCACAAAGGAGGACGAGGATCGCGAGCTCGGCGACTATTACAAGTCGCAGCGCCACACGATCCAGGTCGATTTCGCGCGCTACGTCGCGGATCTTCACAAGGAAGTCGCCAAGGGCGAACGCCGCGCCAAGGCGCAGACAGGAAAGCAGGCTGCATGACCGATACGCTGGTGCGTCCCCCCGCATCACCCACCATGCTGGACGCGGACGATCGCGCGGCGCTGGTCGACAGTGTTCGCCGGCTGCTCGCGGACCGGTGCACCGAGGCCGATATCCGGCGGATCATGGATAGCGAAAGCGGGCATGATCCCGCGCTGTGGCGGGCGCTCGCCGAATTAGGCGTCGTCGGCCTGGTGGCATCGGAAGCCGCCGGCGGGGCGGGGCTGGGCCCGATCGAACTAGGGCTGGTGATGGAAGAGGCGGGGGCCGCGTTGCTGCCTGCGCCGTTTATCTCTGCTGCCATCGCCACGACGCTTGCGCCGGATCTGCCCGGCATCGTGGACGGTTCGCGCATCGCCGCGGTCGCCTTCGCAGGCGGCCATGACTGGACCGGGCGCGGCGATGTTCGACTCGACCGCGATCGTCTGACGGGAACGGCGCGCTTCGTGCCCGATGCCGCGATCGCCGACGTGATCATCGTCGCGAGCGACGATGGCGTCTTCGTGGTCGAGCGGAGTGATGTGGACGTGACGCCGCTCCCCGTCTTCGATCGCACGCGGCGGATGGCGGACGTCGCCTTCCACGGCCCGGCAACCCGGATCGGTGATGCTGCGCGCATCAAGGCGGCGCGCGATCTCGGCATCGTGGCGCTCGCCGGCGAGCAGGCCGGCGGGGCGCGCCGGATGCTGGAAATCACCGTCGCCTATGCCACCGATCGCCACCAGTTCGGCCGCGCGATCGGCAGCTTCCAGGCAATCAAGCACATGGCGGCGGACCTGCTGCTCGAGAGCGAATCCGCTACTTCTGCCGCGCGCGACGCAGCGCGACAGCTGGCGGAAGCCTCGCCGACGGCCGATGCGGCGATCGCCCTCGCGGCATTCGCCTGCGCCGACGCGTTCGTCCGCGTGGCGAAGGACGGCGTCCAGATGCACGGCGGCATCGCCTTCACCTGGGAACATCCCGCCCATCTTTACCTCCGCCGCGCGCGATCGGGCGCGCAGCTGTTCGGCGACAGCAACACCTGGCGCGAAAACTACATCCGGGCGCTGGAGGCGCAGGCATGACCATGACCGACGAACAGCTCCAGGCCGAGGTCGACGCCTGGCTCGCAGAAAACTGGAAGGGCGTGCCGGCGCATCACGAAAGCTTCGGCCGTGATCCGCGCAGCGAATGGCTGGCGAAGGTGCGCGACGCTGGCTGGGCCGTTCCACGCTGGGCGCCCGAATGGCAAGGGCGCGGCCTTTCCAACGATCAGGCCAAGATCGTCGAGCGCGCCTTTGCGAAGCTGGGTGCGCCCGGTGCCGGGCAGGATCGCTCCAACCTCTGGGCCAATACGGCGCTCGCGCACGCGACCGAGAGCTTCAAACGCAAGATCGTGCCGCAGCTTCTCGCCGGCGAGGTTGGCATGTGCCTCCTTTACTCCGAGCCTGGCGCCGGATCGGACCTTGCGGCGGTGCGCACGCGCGCCGACAAGGTAGATGGCGGCTGGCGCGTCACCGGGCAGAAGGTGTGGACCAGCGGGGCCCGCGTTGCGGACTATGGCATGTTGATCGCCCGGACTGACTGGGACGTGCCCAAGCACCGCGGCATCAGCTTCTTCTTCCTGCCGATGAAGCAGGAAGGCGTGGAGGTCCGCCCGCTGCGCCAGATCACCGATGAAGCGCACTTCAACGAAGTGTTCATCGACAATGCCTTCATTCCCGAGGAAAACCTTCTTGGTCCACTGAACGGCGGCTGGGGCGTGCTGCAGACTGCGCTGGCATATGAGCGATCCGTGATGGGTGATGCTGCGCGCGGCCCGCGCTCGGGCGCTGGCGGGCCCAAGGGCGATTATTCATTGCTCGGCCTGGCAAAAGAGGCCGGGCGGCTCGAGGATCCCGTCGTTCGGCAGGACGTGGCGCAGGTGATCGCCTGGCGTGTGCTGAACAAGCTCAACACCGCGCGCGCCAAGGCGGAACTGGCGCAGGGCACGTCGTCCTCGATCATGTCGCTGGGCAAGCTCGCGATGAGCCGCATCCTGCATGAGGAAGCGCGCGTGCGCACGATGCTGCTCGGGCCCGAAAGCCTGCTCGAAGGGCCGGATCATCCGCGCGCGGAGGATGCGAACTTCCTCACGCTCAACGCCTATTTCACCTCGATCGGCGGCGGGACGGACCAGATCCAGCGGAACATCATCGGCGAACGCGTGCTGGGCCTGCCCAAGGAGCCGGAAGTCGATCGTACCATACCGTTCCGCGAGGTGCGGGCAGGCTGAAGTCACGCAACAAAGGCAAGGCGGGGGATGGAGCACGCCAGAGGCCCCGCCACCCGCCCAAGCCATTTCGGGAGAGTGTAGATGAGCAGGGCGATTTTCATCACCGGCGGTGCCTCTGGCATCGGCCTTGCCGCCGCGCGCCGCTTCGCACGCGAGGGCTGGACGGTCGGCATCGGCGACATCGACGAGACGGGCGTGCGCCGCGTGGAGCAGGAGTTGGGTGCCTTCACAACCCGCCTCGATGTGCGCGATAGCGCGGAATGGGCCGAGGCGCTGGATGCCTTCGCCAGTCACGCAGGCAAGATCGATGTGCTGCTGAACAACGCCGGCATCGCCCGCTACGGGATGTTCGAGGAAGTGACGCCCGAGGAATCGGATCTGCAGGTCGACATCAATGTGAAGGGCGTGATCAACGGCGCATACGCCGCGCTCGAACACCTGAAGAAGACCCGCGGCCGGCTGGTGAATGTCGCGTCCGTCGCGGGGATCGTCGGCTCCCCGGGGCTGGCGGTGTATTCGGCGACGAAGCACGCCGTGCGCGGCCTCTCCGAGGCGCTGGACGCGGAGTTCACCCGCCACGGCGTCGACGTCACCTGCGTGATGCCGTTCTTCGTCGAAACCCCGATCCTCGATGCGGGATCGATGGGCAGCAATCGCACCATCCGTGACGCGATCGGCAAGTCCCCGGTTTATACCGTCGACGAGGCCGCGAACGTCGTCTGGCAAGCGACGCACGGGCGCGATCGGGAATATATCGTTGGCAAGGCCGGGCGGCAGGCCAGTTTCGCCCGCCGCTTCATGCCCAACCGGCTGCGCAAGCGGATGAAGGCGGCCTTCGCGAGCTGACAGGGCAGGGTCAGGTGCCCGGCACCCATCCCGGCATCGCTGCCGCCTGCGTCACCCAGGCGGTGAACTGCGCCTCGTCGATCGGTTCGCCGTCGAACAGGTGCAGATAGCGCGTATTCGGATCCTTCGAGCCGACCGGCGGCTCAGGATCCAGTGCGGCGCCGCGGAAGAAGGCGACCTTCACGTATTTCGTCGTGCAGTTGAATCCGAGGAAGAAGCCCTCGCCGGGTACGCCATAGAGTGGCGTGTTCCACTTCACCGCCTTGGCAACGTCGGGCAGCGCCGCGACCACCAGCGCGTCGATCCGCTCGCCCGCCGCGCGCTTCCAGCCGGGCATGGCAGCGATATAGGCCTGCACCGGTGTGTCGCCGTCCGCCTTCGGGATCTGCGGGTTGCCGCCGGTCAACAGCACGGGCTTGCGCAGATCCTCGGTCATCATCCGGCTCCGGGCGGCGGTGTCTTCGGCTTGAACGCGCACAGGTCCACCACGGGGCAACGCCAGCATTCAGGCCTGCGCGCCTTGCAGATGTAGCGGCCGTGCAGGATCAGCCAGTGGTGCGCATGAAGGCGGAACGGCTGTGGCACCGTCTTTTCCAGCTTCAGCTCCACGGCGAGCGGCGTCTTGCCCTTGGCCAGGCCAGTGCGGTTGCACACCCGGAACAGATGTGTGTCGACCGCGAAGGTCTCCGCGCCGAACGCCACGTTCATGACGACGTTGGCGGTCTTGCGCCCGACGCCGGGCAGCTTCTCCAGCGCCTCCCGGACGCCCGGCACTTCGCCGCCATGCTCGTCGATCAGTGCCCGGCTCAGCGCGATCACGTTCTTGGCCTTGCTGTTGAACAGGCCGATCGTCTTGATGTGCTGTTTCAGGCCCTCTTCGCCCAGCGCCACCATCTGCGCCGGCGTCGTCACTTCCGCGAACAGGCGGCGTGTCGCCTTGTTGATGCCAGCGTCGGTGGCCTGGGCGGACAGCACCACCGCCACCAGCAATTGATAGGTGTTGCCCGATTCCAGTTCCGTCTCGGGATGCGGATTGGCTTCGGCGAGGCGTCTGAAGAATTCGAAGACGTCCGCCTTCTTCAAAGCCCCAGCACCTCCGCCATGGCGTAGCGGCCGGCCGGCTTGTCTGCGAGCCACAGCGCAGCCTTCACGGCGCCGCGCGCGAAGATCGATCGATCCTCGCCGCGATGGCCAAGCTCGATGCGTTCGCCCTCACCGGCGAAGACGACCATGTGATCGCCAACCACGGTGCCGCCGCGCAGCGAGGCGAAGCCGATCGTCCCCTCGGTGCGCGCACCGACCAGGCCGGCGCGGCTGTCGACGCGGTCGAAGCCAAGCTCGGTCCCGCGCCCCGTCGCCGCGGCTTCGCCCAGCAGCAGCGCGGTGCCCGACGGCGCATCCACCTTGTGCCGGTGGTGCATCTCCAGGATCTCGATGTCCCATTCCGGGCCGAGCCGCTGCGCTGCCTCGCGCACCAGGATGCTGAGCAACGTGACGCCGAGCGAGGTGTTGCCGGTCTGGAGTACCGCTACCGATTGTGCCGCGCGGTCGATCATCGCGTGATGCGTGGCGTTCAGCCCCGTCGTGCCGATGACGATCGGCGTTCCGGCGGCGACCGCGGCGGCCAGATGCTCTTCCAGCCCGCCGGGGGTGGAGAAATCCACCAGCACGTCCGCATCATGCGCCAGCGTCGCGGGATCCTCGTCAGCGTCCACGCCGCCCGCAACGCGTGCACCTTCATCTTCGGCGATGATGGCGATGGCGCGCCCCATCCGTCCCGCGCTTCCGTAGATGCCGATCGCGGTCATGCCCGTCCTTCAATGTCGTTCGCGCGATCCGATACGCGGGCAGGGCGGGTCCGTCGAGGGGGCGTGCGCAGCTTCGCATCGCATCCGGTGCGATGCTGGCTTATGCCCGTGATATGGCAAACCTCAGCAACATCGTGATCCTGACCGGCGCCGGCATTTCCGCCGAAAGCGGCCTTGCCACCTTCCGCGGCCCCGGCGGCCTGTGGGAAGGGCACCGCGTCGAGGACGTGTGCACGCCCGAAGCGCTCGCGGCTGATCCGGCGCTGGTGCACCGCTTCTACGATCTGCGGCGTGCTGCGCTCGACACGGTGGCGCCGAACGCCGCGCATCAGGCGCTGGCCCGGCTCGACGCCCGGTGGCCGGGCGAGCTGCTGATCGTCACGCAGAATGTCGATGATTTGCACGAGCGGGCTGGCGCGCGCCGCATGGTCCACATGCATGGCGAGCTTCGGTCGGCGCTCTGCGCGGCGTGTGGCGCCCGCGCGGCATGGTCCGGCCCGCTGCCGCCCGGCACCGAATGCTGCGCCTGCCATGCGCCGGCGATGCGGCCCGACATCGTCTTCTTCGGCGAGATGCCGTACCATATGGACGCGATCGATCGCGCGATCGCGGCGTCTGACCTCTTCGTGTCGATCGGCACGTCGGGCGCGGTCTATCCCGCCGCCGGCTTCGTCCAGACTGCGCGCTACCACGGCGCGCAGACGCTGGAACTGAACCTCGAGGAATCGGGCGGGAGCGGGTGGTTCAACGAAAGCCGCCTTGGGCCCGCGACCGAGCTGGTGCCGGCTTTCGTCGAGGAGATGCTGCAGAACGCATGATCGCCGCGGCAGCCTGCCTCAATCCACCCAGTCGAGCCCGATGTCGCGATAGACCCCGCGATCCTCGTCCCAGCCCGGCTTCACCTTGACGTGAAGGTAGAGGTGGACGGGTCGGTCGAGCAGAACCGCGAGCTCGGCCCTCGCACGCGCGCCGATTTCCTTGATCCGCGCGCCGCCCTTGCCCAGCACAATCGCGCGCTGCGTTGGCCGCTCGACCAGGATCTGCTGGTGGATCTCCGCCGCCCCGTCGGGCCGGTCGGTGAACTTCTCGGTCTCCACCGTCGCCGCGTACGGCAGCTCGGCATGAAGCTGGAGATAGAGCTGTTCGCGCGTCACCTCCGCGGCGAGCATCCGCTCGCTGGCATCCGACACCTGATCTTCGGGGAAGTGCCACGGTCCTTCCGGCACCGCCTCGGCAAGCGCCCGCTTCAGTTCCGGCAAACCGTCGCCGGTCGCCGCGCTGATGAAGAACGTCGCCTCGAACGGCACGAGCGCGTTCAGCTTCTCGGCATGGACCAGCAGCTTGGGTTTGTCGGCAAGATCCACCTTGTTGAGGACGAGGAACTTGCGCTCCGGCCGGTCGACGATCCGCTCGGCGATATCGGTTACCTTCGGGCCTAACCCGCCCTTCGCATCGACCACCAGCGTAAGCACGTCCGCCCCTTCGGCGCCGCCCCAGGCCGCCGCGACCATCGCTCGGTCCAGCCGGCGCCTCGGATCGAAGATGCCCGGCGTATCGACGAGCAACAGCTGTGTGTCGCCTTCCATCGCCACGCCGAGCAGGCGGGTGCGCGTCGTCTGCGCCTTGGGGCTGACGATCGCCACTTTCTGCCCGACGAGCGCGTTGACGAGGGTGGACTTGCCGGCGTTTGGCGCGCCGAGCACGGCGACGAGGCCGCAACGGGTCATTGGAATTCCTTGTTTTGCCGGCGCGAGTTTACCGCCGGTCGGATGCAGCGTCGAGTGATCGTCCTGCTTCGGCTTCGGCCTCAGCCGCGGCTGCGCTTCTTCGGTGCGGGCACGTTGACCTGGGCGAGCAGCGTCTTTGCCGCCGCCGTCTCCGCCTCCTGCTTGCTTCCGCCCTCCGCGGTCGCTTCGGCAAGCTTCGGAATGCTCGCCCTTACGGTGAAGCGCGGCGCGTGGCCGGGGCCGGAGCGCTCCACCACTTCATAGGCTGGCGGCTTGCGGTTGTTGGCCGCGGCCCATTCCTGCAGCGCGGACTTGGGATGTTGCGGGGCAGCCGACCCGGCATGCAGGCGATCCTTCCACAGCCGGCGAACGACGCCGCGCGCCTTGTCGAGCCCCGCCTCGCGATAGAGCACGCCGAGCAGCGCCTCCATCACGTCGCCCAGGATATTGTCGCTGTCCGAAGCGCCATCGTCGCGCGCCTGCTTGCCGAGCCGCAGATGCGCCGGCACGCCGATCGCGCGGGCCACATCCGCGCATACCACGCCGGTGACCAGCGCGTTCAGCCGCTTCGACAGGGCGCCTTCCGGCTCCTCGGGAAAGGTGTCGAACAGCCATTCCGCCATCGACAGGCCAAGCACGCGATCGCCCAGGAATTCCAGCCGCTCATAATGGGTGTCGCCCCGGCTCGCGTGGGTCAGGGCGCGTTCCCAGTCGGCAATGTCGGCAGGCACATGATCGAACGTCCGCTCGATCCAGCTCGCAAGATCACTCAAAGCCGCGGCCCAGTCGATCCCAGCGAGTCGCGGTGAACCAGGTCCACGGCAGGAGCCAGTTGGCGGAGCCGTTGGTGGACCAGAAGATCACCAGCGCCTTACCTTGTACGCGTTCGAGCGGGATGAAGCCCATGCCCTGCGGCTGCCCGGGCAGCGCCTCGTCTGCCGAGGGGAAGCGGCTGTCCGCCGAATCGTCACGATTGTCGCCCATCAGGAAGACGTTGCCCGCCGGCACGGTGTAGACCGGTGTATCGTCGGCGTCGGGAATGTAGCGCTGGTCCAGCACCTCATAGGTACGGCCGCTCGGCAGCGTCTCGCGGTAGCGCGGGATGTTGCAGGTTGCGCCGCCTTCCGGGGCCGGGCGAACGAACTGCGCGCCGCATTCCTGCACCCCGAAATTGGCCGAGAGCGGCAGGACGAAGTCGGCGATCCGCTGCTTCGGGATCGGCTTCCCGTTCAGGATCACCCGTCCGGCCCGCATCTGGATCGTGTCGCCCGGACGGCCGATGACCCTCTTGATCACGTCATGATCGTCGGGCGCCTTGGATCGGAAGACGACGACGTCGCCGCGCTCCGGCGTGCTGCCGAACAGGCGCCCCGGGATCGGCGGGAAGCCGAACGGCATCGACCAGCGCGAATAGCCGTAGCTCCACTTGGAGATGAACAGATAGTCGCCGATCAGCAGCCGCGGCAGCATCGATTCCGACGGGATCGAGAAGGGCGCCAGAACGAAACTGCGGAAAATCCAGACGACCAGCGCCAGCTTCAGCAGGAAACGCATCGTCTCGCGCGTTTCGGACTTCTTTGGCGGCAGCGCGGACGCGGCTTTGTCGAGATCGGCCATGCGCCGGGGCGTCGCCGAAGCCGCGCGGCGCGTCAAGCGGAACGACATCGCGACTGTGCCGTTCGCGCAGTGCTTGTCCGGCCCGCGCCTTCGTTGTTTAGGTGCAACGAAGATGGCGCGCCACCAGGTCGACGCCCAATGGAGATAGACGCATGGCCGATTGGTCCACGATCGAGGCATTGCCGCAACAGCGGCTGGAGCAGCTGTTCGCCGACGACCCGGAACGCCTCTCGCTCTTCTCGCTCGACGTGGCCGGCATTCACTTCGATCTGTCGAAGACGCATCTGACGACCGAGGCGGTGACGGCGTTCGAGGCGCTCGCACGGGCGCAGGATCTCGCCGGCAAGCGTGAAGCCATGTTCTCCGGCGCGCACGTCAACACCACCGAGGACCGCCCGGTCGAGCACACCGCCGAACGCGGCGAGGGCAATGCCGAAAGCGTCGCGCGGGCGGCGGAATATCATGCGCGGATGCGGATGCTGATCGACGCGATCGAGGCGGACGCGCTTGGCCCCGTGCGGCACGTGCTGCACGTCGGCATCGGCGGATCGGCACTCGGGCCGAACCTCCTGGTCGATGCGCTTGGCCGGGACAGTGAGCGCTATGACGTGGCGATCGTCTCGAACGTCGACGGCATGGCGCTGGACGACGTGTTCGACCAGTTCGATCCTGCCGCGACGCTGCTCGTCGTCGCCTCCAAGACGTTCACCACCACCGAGACGATGATGAACGCCGAAAGCGTCATCGCCTGGATGCAGGAACATGGCGTCGAGGATCCCTATGGCCGCGTGATCGCGGTGACGGCATCGCCGGACAAGGCGGTGGAATGGGGCGTCGACGAAACGCGCGTGCTGCCTTTCTCCGAAGGTGTCGGCGGCCGCTATTCGCTGTGGTCGTCGATCGGCTTCCCCGCAGCGATGAAGCTCGGCTGGGAGCAGTTCGCCGAGCTATTGGACGGCGCGGCCGAGATGGATCGGCACTTCCGTCTGACCGCGCTGCACGAGAATGCGCCCGCGCTCGCTGCCTTCGCCGACCTCTATTACACCCAGGTTCGCGGGTGCGAGACGCGCGCGCCCTTCGCCTATGACGAGCGGCTGCGCCTCCTGCCGAGCTACCTCCAGCAGCTCGAAATGGAATCGAACGGCAAGGGCGTGACGGCGGATGGCCAGCCCGTCGGCCGGCCGACTGCGCCGATCACCTGGGGCGGGGTGGGCACCGATGCCCAGCACGCCGTGTTCCAGCTGCTCCACCAGGGCACGCATCTCGTGCCGGTCGAGTTCCTGGCGGTGATCGAGCCCGGCGACACATTGCCGGACGAGCATCACCGGCAGTTGCTACTCAACGCCTTCGCGCAAGGCGCGGCCCTCATGAAGGGCCGCGAGAACCCTGACGATCCGGCCCGCGCCTATCCGGGCGACCGGCCGTCCTCGACGATCCTGCTCGACGTGCTGGATGCGCGCACGCTCGGCGCGCTGATCGCCTTCTACGAGCACCGCGTGTTCGTGAACGGGGTGCTGCTGGGCATCAATTCGTTCGACCAGTTCGGCGTCGAGCTCGGCAAGGAAATGGCGAGATCCGCGGCCAAGGGCGGTGGGGATTTCGATCCGTCGACCGAGGATCTCATCCGCCGCGCCGGCCTCGCCTGAGGCGTAAGCGCTGATTGCCGGGGCGGTCTGCTGACGCGGCCGCCCTGTCCGATTGCTCCCGATCAACCGCAGCACGATATGTCTGCTTCATAGTGATCGGGATTTCGATCCTTCCGTCCGTCACCTCGGGCCCGTATCTGCGCTTGACGCAAGTGGAGTGAACTGATGCCCGAATTCGATTACGACCTCTTCACCATCGGCGCCGGATCCGGCGGCACGCGCGCATCGCGCGTCGCGGCGGCGCATGGCGCGCGCGTTGCGGTGGCAGAGGAATATCGCGTCGGGGGCACGTGCGTGATCCGCGGCTGCGTGCCCAAGAAGCTGCTGGTGTATGGCGCGCACTTTGCGGAGGATCTGAAGGACGCGCAGCGCTTCGGCTGGCAGGTGCCGTCGGACTGCGCGTTCGACTGGAAGACGCTGCAGACCAACGTCATGGCGGAGGTGGACCGGATCAACGGCGCCTATACCACGACGCTCGAATCCAACGGCGCGCAGATCATCCACCAGCGCGCGACCATCACCGGCCCGAACGAGCTGACGTTGGCGGACGGCACGAAGAAGACCGCCAAGACGATCCTCGTCGCCACCGGCGCGCGCCCGATGGTGCCGCAATTCCCGGGCTGCGAGCACGGCATCACCTCGAACGAAGTGTTCCACCTTGAAAGCATCCCGAAGCGCGTGCTGATCGCCGGCGCGGGCTATATCGCCAATGAATTCGCCGGGATCTTCCACCAGCTTGGCGCCCACGTCATCGTGATGAACCGCACCAAGGAGATCCTGCGCGGCTACGACCTTCAGATCCGCGACCGGCTGTTGCAGATCAGCATGATGAAGGGGCTGGAATTCCGCTTCGACGCGACGTTCGAGAAGATCGAGAAGCGCGAGGACGGCTGCCTCGAGGTGCACATGAGCGGCCATGATCCGGCGATCGTCGATTGCGTGATGTACGCCACGGGCCGCGTGCCGAACACCGAAGGGGTTGGGCTGGAGAACGTCGGCATCGAAGTGGACACGAAGGGCGCCGTGCCGGTCGATGACGACAACCGTACGCCGTGCCCGTCGATCTACGCCGTCGGTGACGTCACGAACCGCATCCAGCTGACCCCGGTCGCGATCCGCGAAGGCCAGGCATTTGCGGACAACCTCTTTGGCAAGGGCGGCGCGAAGGTCGATTACGATTGCGTTCCCGCTGCATGCTTCAGCCATCCGCCGATCGCTGGCGTCGGCATGACGGAAAGCGAGGCGCGGCAGAAGCTGGGCTCCGTGCGGATCTATTCCTCGGACTTCCGCCCGATGAAGAACGTGCTCGCCGGACGTGACGAGCGAGCGCTCTACAAGATGGTGTGCGATGCGGAGACCGACCGCGTGGTCGGCATCCACATGATCGGGCCGGATTGCCCGGAGATCATCCAGACGGCGGCGGTCTGCGTGAAGGCTGGCCTCACCAAGGCGCAATTCGACGCGACCGTGGCGCTCCACCCGACGATGGCGGAAGAGCTTGTCCTGCTGAAGTAAGCGGGCGCCCCGGCATTCGCGTTTTTCGTTTGCTGCCGACGTGCATGCGGCATAGCCTCCCCTAAAACGATCGCTTTAGATCGTTGGGAGAGGATCATGTCGCAGCACGAAGGCGCGCCGCAGATGACGCTTGGCGCGGGGCTTGCCGTCTGGATCACGGCAATCGTGGCAATCGCGGGCTTCGCGGCGCTCGGCTATTTCCTGAAGCTGGCGCCGCTTTACGCCGGTTTCCTGTTCGTCTGGTATTGGACGTCGTCGCACGAGGGATCGTTTGCGGTGATGCCATCGACGATCCTCGGCGCGGTCGGCGGCGTCGCGACGGCAGGGCTGCTGCAATATGCTGCAGCCCATTGGGGCGCGGGCGGCGCGCTCGCAGTCCTCGGCCTCATCGCCATCGCGCTGCTGGTTCACATCATGAACTGGCTGCCGATGGTGATCAACCCGGCCTATATGCTGTTCCTGACCGTCACGACCGCTCCGTTGCTGCAAGCGCACGAGAGCTTCGCCGCGGTCGTCGCGGCGATCCTCGCCGGCGCTGCTTATTTCGGATTGCTGCTGTTCGTCGCGAGCCGTCTCCGCGGCAGCGCAGCCAGCGCCCCGGCCGCGGCTGCACCGGAAGCCTGACGCCCCTGATGGCTCAGCGGAACGTCGCCAGCAGGCCTTCATATTGGCTGAGCGGCGGGGCGCCGAGGATCGTCGCGCCCTCGCGCAGAAGAAAAGCATGGCGCACGATCTCGGCCTGCTGCTCGATGCCGTAGCGCTTCAGCGGCCAGCCCGGCACGAAGCTGTAATGGTATTGGCAAAACGGATGCCGGGCGAGCGGCAGGAAGACGCCGCGCTGATGCTGCCAGACGTGGCACATCTCGTGCAGGAACAGGCCCTGCAGCCCGAGGTGTGCGTGGCTGAAATCATCGCACCAATTGTCGTCATGCGGATGGAAATGGATGTGTCCGCGCGGCGCCATCACGATGTTGCGCGTCTGCAGCGGCCACCAGCGTCGGCGGCGGATCTGCACGCGGTCGAGATCGATCGAATCGCGGTAGATCGAGCGGGCGAGCGCCTTCTCGCCGGCAGTGAGGCCCCTTGCTGTCATTTGCGCAACGTAGGCGATTGCGCGCCGCGTTACAGCGGGTGACCGCTTTGTCGCTCAGGGGGCGGTCGGTACAGCACCCAGTCAGTGCTCGCCTCGACCACCTGCCAGTCGCCGTCATCCTCGAACGCCTCGCGGTGGCGCGGATTGACGTAGACGATGAACACCGGCGCGGCCGCGGCATGGTTCTTCAGCCGGGCCAGCACCTCGCGCAGGATCACCGGTCCAAAGCTGTTGTAGATATAGGCGAACAGCGGCCCCGCCGGGGGCACGTAGCTGCCGGCATCACCCAGCACCATCTCGCACCGCCTTGGCGCGCCGCCAGCCGCGAGGAAGCGGTCGGCGTTGGCCTCTGCCACCTCGTGAAGCTCCGGCGCGAATTCCACGCCGATCGCGCGGGCGAAGCCGGTTGCGGCAGCGATCATGACGACGCGGCCCTTGCCCGATCCGTAATCGACGAAGGAGAAATCCGCGGGCTTGATGCCGCTCGCCGCGATCGCCTGATGCAGCGCAGCGCCGTTACTCGCCTGATAGCCGAAGCCGAGCAGCGCGCGATCGCGCGCCACGTTCAGCGCGGACAGGTTCATCGTGCCGCCCGTGTCCGTTCCCCAGCGGCGATCGAAGGCAAGATCCAGCCGCCGGGCCCGCGCAGCAGCCGGGCCGAAGCGACGCGCGCCGTGCCGCAGCGTCTTGAACGTCAGCGACACGATCTCGCGCGGATTACGCCCTTCGAAGCGGCGGGCCAGGCTGCTGGCAAGGGAAGAGATGTTGGCCATTCCCTTGTCATGTGGGCAAGAAGTTACGGACTGGTGAGCGTAATGATGCGCTTCATTGCTGGCTCCCCGCGACGCCGCCCGGATTTACTTCTGGCCTGGCGCCGGGTCTCCCGCTGCGACTACGCGGGCGTTCTGCTGAATGCGCGTTGCATCCGCGAAGGTGAAGGTGAGGGTGATCGACCCACCCGGCTTCACGATCGGGTTGAGGTCGAACAGCATGATATGCTTGCCGCCCGGCTGGAATTTCACCTGTTGCAGGGCGGGGATCGGCACCTGCTGCACTGCGTCCATGGTCATGCCGCCGCCGGCCGCGGCCTTCGTTTCGTGCATTTCGGTGCGCACCGCGACATCGGTGGTGACGCTGACGAGCGTCGTATCGGTCGGCCCACCGTGGATCGTGAAATAGCCAGCCGCCGGACGCCCCTCGACCGCTGCCAGCCGCACCCAGGCATCGCTGATGTAAAGCTGCTTTTCCGGTGCGCAGGCACTCAAGGCAACGGTTGCGGTAATAAGCGCGGCGGCGGCGCGGAACATGTTCATCTCCTGATCGAAAAGGTCCCGCCGTGGCTACGCGAGGCGGTTCGGCGCGGCAACCCGAGGGCGTCCGTCACCAAGCCTTCGAGGTGCCTTGCGGCAAGGGAACCGCCACCTATATCGCGCTTCGTCAACGCTGTTCCGTCGCCGTAACGGGGCGGGGCGGCACGTATTGTTCAAGCAGGGGCTGGAAGAGCACTCATGGCAAAAGTTATCGGGATCGATCTCGGGACCACCAACAGCTGCGTGGCAGTGATGGAGGGCGGCAAGCCCAAGGTGATCGAGAACTCGGAAGGCGCGCGCACGACGCCGTCGATCGTCGCCTTCGCCAAGGATGGCGAGCGACTGGTGGGGCAGCCGGCGAAGCGCCAGGCAGTTACCAATGGCGACAACACGATCTTCGCCGTGAAGCGCCTGATCGGCCGCCGTTTCGACGATCCGGTGACGAAGAAGGACACCGAGCTGGTCCCCTATCACATCGTGAAGGGCGCCAATGGCGACGCCTGGGTTCAGGCCGGTGGCAAGGATTATTCGCCGTCGCAGATCAGCGCCTTCACCCTGCAGAAGATGAAGGAAACCGCCGAGAGCTATCTCGGTGAGACCGTCACGCAGGCCGTGATCACGGTGCCGGCGTACTTCAATGACGCGCAGCGCCAGGCGACCAAGGACGCCGGCCAGATCGCGGGCCTCGAAGTGCTGCGCATCATCAACGAGCCGACCGCGGCTGCGCTGGCCTATGGCCTCGAGAAGCAGGACGGCAAGACGATTGCGGTCTATGACCTTGGCGGCGGCACGTTTGACGTCTCGATCCTGGAGATCGGCGACGGCGTGTTCGAAGTGAAGTCGACCAACGGCGATACGTTTCTTGGCGGCGAGGATTTCGACAACAAGCTGGTCGATTTCCTGGCGGAGAGCTTCAAGAAGGATGAGGGCATCGACCTCACCAAGGACAAGCTTGCGCTGCAGCGCCTGAAGGAAGCCGCCGAAAAGGCGAAGATCGAGCTGTCCTCGGCCGCCTCGACCGAGGTGAACCTGCCGTTCATCACGGCCGACCAGAACGGCCCGAAGCACCTCGTCAAGACGATCACTCGCGCGGATCTCGAGCGTCTCGTCGACAGCCTGATCCAGCGCACGATCGAGCCGATGAAGAAGGCGCTCGCCGACGCCGGCCTCAAGGCCAGCGACATTTCGGAAGTGGTGCTGGTCGGCGGCATGACCCGGATGCCCAAGGTGCGCGAAGCGGTGAAGAACTTCTTCGGCAAGGATCCGCACACCGGCGTGAACCCGGACGAAGTCGTCGCCATGGGTGCGGCGATCCAGGCGGGCGTGCTGCAGGGCGACGTGAAGGACGTGCTGCTGCTCGACGTGACCCCGCTGTCGCTGGGTATCGAGACGCTCGGCGGCGTGTTCACCCGCATGATTGATCGCAACACCACGATCCCGACCAAGAAGTCGCAGACCTATTCGACTGCCGATGACAATCAGCAGGCGGTGACGATCCGCGTCTTCCAGGGCGAGCGCGAGATGGCGGCGGACAACAAGCTGCTCGGCCAGTTCGACCTCGTCGGTATTCCGCCGGCACCGCGCGGCGTGCCGCAGATCGAGGTGACGTTCGACATCGACGCCAACGGCATCGTCAACGTCTCCGCGAAGGACAAGGGCACCGGCAAGGAGCAGCAGATCCGCATCCAGGCATCGGGCGGCCTGTCCGATACCGACATCGAGAAGATGGTGCAGGAAGCCGAGCAGTTCGCCGAGGAAGACAAGAAGCGCAAGGCAGGCGCCGAGGCGAAGAACAACGCGGAGAGCCTGATCCACACCACCGAGCGCCAGCTGGCCGACAATGGCGACAAGGTGGACGAGGCGCTGAAGGGCGAGATCCAGTCCGCGATCGATGCCGCCAAGGCAGCGGTCGAGGGTGGTGACGTCGATCAGATGAACGAGAAGAGCCAGGCGCTCGCGCAGGTCGCGATGAAGCTTGGCCAGGCGATCTACGAGAAGCAGCAGCAGTCGGAAGCGTCACCGAACGCTGATGCCGCCGCCGCGCCGAAGGATGATGACGTGGTCGACGCCGAGTTTTCGGAAGTCGACGACAACCACAAGGCGTAAGCAATGCCGCCCGCCCATCGTTCCGAGTATCCGGGCATGATGGGCGGGCTGTTGCTGCGCGGGGGCGTTGAATGACAGAAGTCGATTTCTACGAATTGCTTGAGGTCGATCGCTCGGCCGACGCGGGGACGATCAAGTCCGCTTATCGCAAGCTCGCCATGAAGTATCACCCGGACAAGAACGCCGGGTGCAAGGATTCCGAGGCGAAGTTCAAGGCGGTCAGCGAAGCCTATGACTGCCTGAAGGATCCGCAGAAGCGCGCAGCCTATGATCGCTACGGGCATGCCGCATTCCGCAACGGCGGCGGTGGCGGCGGGCAGGGCCACGCGGACTTCTCCGGCTTCTCCGACATCTTCGAAAGCGTGTTCGGCGAATTCATGGGTGGCCGCGGCGGCGGGCGCCAGCAGGTGCGCCGCGGCGCGGACCTGCGCTACGACATGGAGATCACGCTGGAGGAGGCCTATCACGGCAAATCCGCGGAGATCACGATCGACGTGACCGCGCCCTGCGAGACATGCGAGGGTTCGGGCGCTCGCGCCGGCAGCCATCCGCACACCTGCAACACCTGCGCCGGCCACGGCAAGGTGCGCGCCCAGCAGGGCTTCTTCGTCGTCGAGCGCGCTTGCCCGGTCTGCAACGGCTCGGGCCAGGTGATCGACGATCCGTGCCCCGATTGCCGCGGCGACGGCCGCGTCGAGCGCACCAAGACGCTGAGCGTCGAGATCCCCCCGGGCGTCGACGAGGGCACCCGCGTCCGCATGACGGGCGAGGGCGAGGCGGGCGCGCGCGGGGCACCGTCGGGCGATCTCTACATCTTCCTACACGTGAAGCGGCACGGCCTGTTCGAACGCGAAGGCACCACCCTGTTCGCGCGCGCGCCGATCAGCTTCACCACCGCCGCGCTTGGTGGATCGCTGACCATCCCGGGGCTCGACGGCCGCAATCACGAGCTCCGCATTCCCGCCGGCATCCAGTCCGGCCGCCAGCTGCGTCAGCGCGGGGCGGGCATGCCGGTGCTGCAGGGCAGGGGCTTCGGCGATCTCGTCGTACAGATCGAGGTGGAGACGCCGACGAAGCTCACCACGCGCCAGCGTGCGTTGCTCGAGGAGTTTCGCGAAACCGAAACCGGCGAGGAATGCCCGGAAAGCCAGGGCTTCTTCTCACGGTTGAAGGCGGCGTTCGCGGGGGACTGAACCCGGGGGACGGATCAACGGAGTATCATCGGATGCGATATCTGTTTCCTCTTGCGATCGCCCTTGCCGCAGCAGCGGCACCAGGCGGCGCGCGTGACCGCAACGCCGTCCCCGCCGCCACCCCCGCGGGCAAGCCGCAGAACTGCATCCCGCTGCGAAGCATCCGCGAAAGCCTCGTGCGCAACGACCGGGTCATCGATTTCCGCATGGCCGACAACAAATACTACCGGGTGACGCTCGATCAGCCGTGCCCGCAGCTCGGCTTCGAGCGTCGCTTCAGCTACGCCACCTCGCTCAGCCAGCTGTGCGCGCAGGACATCATCACCGTCCTCTACGCCTCGCCGCCGATGCGCGGCGCAAGCTGCGGCCTGTCACAGTTCCAGCCGGTAACGCTAGCCAAGTGATCATGAGCGCCGGAAACGGCTAGCGTCCGCCGCAAACGCCTGCTAGGCGCTCACTCCCACGCACCCGTAGCTCAGCTGGATAGAGCGCTGCCCTCCGAAGGCAGAGGCCACAGGTTCGAATCCTGTCGGGTGCGCCATTCTTGTTCTCTTTTGAATAGCAGCTGAAGCTGGGTGCCGGTCGCGAGCGTGTCCAAGGGCTGTTACTAGTCAGTGACCGGGGTCACCCACTCCCGCACGGAGAGATGCGAGATCAGCAGTCGCACATACGCTGCCGTGTTGCGCCGGCGCACTTCTTGTAATCAGCTGCGCCAAGCGGTCTGCGAATTGGGAGGAGGGATCGCCGGCCCCGTGCCCGCCAACTGGCGGCCTCAATGCCCGTTCCGTCGACGACGTGCTTCTTCTGAGCTGCGATGTCACTTAGCTCGGTTGATTGCTGGATCGCCCCCGTTGCAGATCCTGCTTCTCATGAGCTTGATGATATTTCCATTTTCGCTCGCTTGCCGTGACGTCCTAAAATGAGGCCGGAGTGACTAGAGCAGGTTCAGTGAAGGGCGGATCACATCCCATTCTTTAACTGGTGGACGTTCAGACGACGGTTCCACCTATGTATCGCTCGAAGCAATTGCCGACGGCTCTTTTCATCGGCTTGCTCGAGCCAAGCGATTGCGAGAACGATGCGCCACGCCTCAATTTGCCTGACTGGCGCGCTTCGCGCCTGACGATGCAGAAGGCGATACCAGAAGGCTGATATTTGTCTTGCGACTGCTGGAACCGCAACGCCGCGGCGCGTGCGATCGATCCCATACCGGATCAGCAGATCGCTCCGCGCGATGTCGGCCGCAGGCGGTCCCCTCCATGCTTTGCCCCAGTCGATGGCGACAAGTTCGCGATCAGTCACGATGACGTTGCCCGGGTGAAAATCGCCATGCCCCAGGCGATTGTCAGTGGGTAGCCCGGCAAGGAGGTTGCTCGCGATAGCAATCAACCCGGCATCCGCGCGACTATGAGCGAGGCGGTGACGTATAAGGTCGTGAACAGGCGGCAGCACAGCTGACGCCGTGACAGCGTGTATTACACGCTGACACGCGACCATTCGCGCAACCAGCGGCCACATAGTGAACGGATTTCGAAGAATATGTGCGAAGACCGTGCGGCCGGCGATGCGCTCGAAAACAACACCCGCTCGTCCACCCATTTCGATCAGTTTGATTGGCTCGGCGACGTTTAGACCTGAGGCATGAGCCACGCCTGCCGCCGCGAACTCGCGGCGGGCAAGGGTAGGTTCAAGACCGGCATGAAAGAGCTTCAAGACCCGGCCCGTCCGCAGCGCGAATACTCTTGCGCTGGAGCCTTCGTCGATCAGCTGTCGTGCGTCACCCGGTTGCACGAGACGTAACGATCAGGTGCACTCCGTTTTCCGCGCGCAGGGTCAATCTGCTGATGGGTTCCGGGGTCCTGCCTTCCGCGGTTTCGAAGGAGAATGCTCGGATCAGTGAGGAAAGCACGATCAAGGCCTCTTGTTGCGCGAAGCCCGCGCCAACGCAAATACGCGGCCCTTTGCCGAACGGAAGATAAGCGTGGCGACACGCCGCCTTTCCTGCGGCTGTATCGAAGCGGTCGGGATCGAAGCTGTGCGGCGCCTCCCAATTGTCCGGGTTGCGCTGAATCAACCAAGGCGAGACGATCAGCATCGATCCGGGGCGCATGTCCTTGTCCCGCATCCGGGTAGGGCAAGTGACCTCGCGGAGGAGAAAGCTGACGGGCGGATAGAGGCGAAGCGTCTCGCGAAAGACATTTCGAAGCATTGGTAACTGCTTCAGTTGGTCGAAGCGAAGGGGCTGGCCAGGCTCGCCGGCTGCTTCCACTTCGCGCCGGACCGCGTCTTGCACGTCTGGACAGGCGGCGAGGAGATAGAGGCTCCACGTCATCGCGCTTGCAGCGGTCTCGTGCCGCGCGTGCCGTTGACGGCGGCGGTGCGCCCGAATTCGGTCACCACCACCACTACCGTGTCGGCCCATAGCACGCCCAACTGCCGCTTGAGGGCGACGAGGCCGGCATCCAGCGTCCTGAACTGCCGTGCGAGCCGACCATCGATCGGTCCCTGGCTGGCATGCGTGTCCCATCCGTCGACTGCCAGGGCGGCGATGCGAGGACCATCCGGTTGAGACATCAGCTTGCCCACCGCTTCGGTCGTGCTGACGAATGTCTGCAACGGGCCTCTGGGTGCCTCGCCGCGGGCGGCCGGTCGTTCGTCGAGCAGCGCGTCGATGTCGACACCCTTGCGAAGCGCCGCCGCCAGCGGCCGGTCGGTCGCTTCGTAGGCGCCGAGCAGCCGCTGGGCGAGGTCGGCCGACACGTGCGCGAAAACCTGTGGCTGCCAGCTTTCGATCGCGGCCTTGCCACGCAAGATCAGCGGGACCGTCGCGCTGACCGCTAGCGCCGGCCGCTGCCCCGTGGCGGCGCGGGGCGAACCGGCGACGACCGCCCTATTGAGCCACCCGGTGCCGTCGCCGCCTACGTCTGGAAAGCCGCTTTCGAGCACCTGCTGCGCATCGAAATGCGAACGCGAGCGATAGGGGGTGGCGACGGCGTGAACGAACAGCAATTCCTTGTTGCGGTACATCTGGCCCAGGCCGGCTAGGTTCGGATTCAGCGCGAACTGACTGTCGAGCGGCAGCGGCGTACCGCCCAGCGTGAAGTCGCCGCGAAGCGCCTCCAGATGCGCGTCGCCCGTCGGGATCACCGCGGCCAGTCCGTCCAGCGCCCCGCGAAGGTTGATGACGAGAAGGCGAGGATCGCGCTTGTTAGCGGCGATCGCCGACCGGGGCAGGGCACTGAACCCTGCAAAGGCGGTGCAGCCCAGCATGAACTGGCGTCGGTGGAACACGATGCTATCTCCGCTGGAATTCGGGGCTCATCAACAGCAGGGTGAGCGCCTGTGCCGGGGATTCGGCGCCCGCCAGCATCGCATGGGTGTGCTCGCCGATCGAACGTGAGCTTGCCGCCTCGCGCAGCGGCAGGCTCGTGAAGCGGTCGCCAAGCTGCCCGGCGACCTGTGCCGACCAGTCGAGCCGGCTCTTGATGCCGTCGGGGGTAACCCACGCATCGTCCTCCTGCGCCCAACCCTTGGGCGATGGTGCGCGCAGGAACGGCTGGCCCAGCGCCCCGCTCGCCTTGACGAGCGTGGGCGGCACCGGCGCAGTGCCGAGCAACCGATCGGCCGCATAAAGCATCTCGATCGGGGGGCGAAGCTTGCGAGGCGGTTCGGTCCACATCACGTCGCTGGCCACCAGGGTGGCGGCCAGGGACCGCAGATCACCGCCGCTGCGCTGGAAATCCGCACTCAATGCACGCAGCAGGGCCTCTGGCGGCGCGTCGCCAAGAAAGCCGATTGCCAGACGCCGCGATACATTGCGCGCGGTGGCAGGATGGGTCGCTAGAAGATGCAGTGCATCGCGCAGTTCGTCGGGGCCAGACTCCGTGAT
Organism: uncultured Stakelama sp.; assembly: GCA_964390515.1. Taxonomy (GTDB): domain Bacteria; phylum Pseudomonadota; class Alphaproteobacteria; order Sphingomonadales; family Sphingomonadaceae; genus Sphingomonas. Next base: position 15,991 of record CAYMIU010000022.1, on the reverse strand, counting down.
CGTCCGCCCCAGCAGCCGCTTGGAACCGGGTTCGTGCCGGCGTGGGTCGAACACCACATCACCGCACGTCGGACTGCCGGGCTTGATGTCGACGGTCCAGCCCGTCAGGATCCGGGCCAGCGCGCCGATGTCGTTCGTATCATAGCCCCCGTCGACCCCCAGCGTGTGGAGTTCGAGCAGTTCGCGCGCAAGATTCTCGTTCAGGCCGGCGCCTCGCCGAAGGCCGACGGTGGAGTTGGGCCCGATCGAGCTTTGATTGTCGAGATAGAACAGCATGGCCGGATGGGTGGTCGCGGCCGTCAGCATCGCCTCGAACCGTCCGAACAGGTGCGGGCGGATCACTTCGCGCGCGAACGGCGCGATCGACCAACCGACCTTGCCGGTGACTGCCGACACGGTGAAGTGGTTCGACCAGTGAAGAACAAGCCGCTCGGCAAAGCCCGTCTGCTGCGCACGTGCCGCCGCGAGGCCGGCCCGCAGCTCGGGTTCGAACTTGGAGCGCGCCTCGTCCGGGTCGCCGGGAACGGCGCGCATCGTATCCGCTGCCGCACCGGCGCGCGCAATCTCGCGTTTCGCAACCATTGCGCGCAGGCTCTGGCCAGTCGAGGGCAGTTCGCCGCTGATCGCGACGGCATCGGGATCGAGGTCGGACAGCAGACGTGCCGATGCCCCCTCGCGCGAAAGGCTTCCCGCCGTCAGCGTCGGAAATCCGAACCGACTGACGGCGATAGCGATGGGAGAGCGTTGGGTCACGAATACTCCGTCAGCCGTATGGCACGAAGGATAGCATCTTTCGATGAATGCCGGATCAACGAGCCGTCCTTCCGGCTGATTATCTTGCGATGGCGGGATTGATCGGAAACATGACCAGCGCCGACCCCCCGCTGCGCTGCCGCCAGAATGCCGTGTTCGGGGCACTTTCCAGTGTTGGCGCGCGCGGTCGGATCATGTGCACGAGCAGCCACAGGCGGCCGTGTGGATCACGGATCGGAGCCGCATATTCCTGTCCATTGGTCGGCAACGCTGCGGCAACCGGCTTTGCGCGGTTCCAGGCGCGGGCCGACAGCGGTGACGCGCTTTCGACGACGGTCAGGCGGAAACAGCCGGGCGACACGTCTTGCGGGGTCGTGCAGCTTCCTCCCCCGGTGGCGGCATAGATCTGGAAGCGGGGACCTTGTGGCAGGAGCGCGAAAACGTTCACCAGACGGTTGCGCATCGGGTCCGGCGATGGTGCCCAGGTCTCGACCGAAACCGGGTCATACGGAGAGATCGACCGTGTCGCCGCGCCTCGCACGGCGTAACTGTCGCCCGCTGCGGTCAGTTCGACGCCGCGCTCGCTCGCTACCGTGATGCGACCCTGCCGGATCGTCATTGCTGACCAATAAAGGTAAAGTCGGCCGCCAAAGGCTAGCAGCCGCGGCACTGCGCCCACCTGATCGCCGGCGCCGGCGGGGCCGCCCGCGACCAGAACGCGCGTTCGCGCCATGTCCAAGGTGCGTGTTTTGGGATCATAGATGCTCAGGCAGACCGACGTTCCCGCGCTGCCATAGCGCGACCCGTTCTCGATCGTGCATTCGAACACGACGACGTCGCTGCCCCCGAAGCGGACGACGCTGGGGTCGTAGCCCGAGCGGATGATGGCGCCCCGCATCGCCCCCCCCGTGATCCGCGCAGCGGAGCGGCCGGTCCGGCGGTCGAGCGACGTGTCGATCAAGGGCTTGACGATCGTGAACCGCCGCGTTCGCCAGTCCAGGCGGACCAGCGTCAAGCTCCAGCGATTGAAGGGCTTGCCCGCACTCTCGTTCGCCGGATCGCCGCCGCTGCAGTCATTGGTACTGGTGATCCCGGCAAGGCCGCCATCCGCGCCGACAAGCTGGCGCCCAAGGAACAGCGTCGGATCGCCCGGAAGTTGCGCGAACGCGGTCGCATTGCAACCCGGTTCGGCGACCGGCAGCGCGTCGGCAAAGTCGCCGATCGACGGCTCGCGCGCCACGGGGGCACGCTGGGCGCCGGTCAGCAGCAGGGCGGCTCCTGCGATGAGCAGGCGCGGGACCAGGAAGCGCCGGCGCTTCAAATCGACACGCCCGGGCCGTCGCCGCGTTCGCTGCGGATCGAGGGCATGTCGCATTTCAACGCCAAGGCGCGATCGAACGCATGCAAGGCAGTGCGTTCGTCACCGGCTCGCCGCGCGGCGCGCGCGAGTTCGATCCAAAGCGACGGGGTGCCCGGCGAATTCCCGATCGCCCGGCGATAGCCATCTACGGCGTCGCTCCAGTCGCCGCGTGCGCGGGCAGCGTCAGCCCGACGCACACGGCCTTTTTGCCGCAGGCGCACAGCGCCGCCGGCATCGCGGAGCCAGCGTCGTTGCCCCTCACTGATCAACGTCGATGCCGCGGCCCAGACGCGGCGGGGTGGGCTGCTGGGACGAGGTGCGGCATGCTCCCGGCGCTGCGTCCATCGCTCCCACAATGCCTGGTCGACGGCGCTGGCATCCCGCACGGCCCGTTCGCTGCGCTCGTCGAGCAGCGTCGGCTGCCACCGCACGATCTCCGCCCACTGGCGCCGTTCGTTGCGGGGCGGAGCCGCTGACGGAACGCCGAGGTCGGGGGCGATCGCGGCAATCAGGCGGTCGCAATCCCGATAGTCGCCGACGAACCAGAAGTCCTCTAGCATCCGGTCGAGCCGCTCGAACTGCCGATCCTCGGACATGCAAAGTACCTCGGCAGGCCGCACGCCCAGCCAGCGTGTGAGCAGGCAATACGCCTGATAATTGCGCGGCGTTGACGCAAGGTGGAGATCAAAACTGTACGTCCCGAGACCCTTCGCCAGGTAGTTCATCATGCGATAATTGTAGAGCGAGTGATGCAGGCCGACCGGATCGCGAAACAGCACCGTACGCCGGATTTCCCGGCCGGCGAATGGGGACTCCATGGCTTGATTAAGCCAATGACCGGACAACGCGCGAACCTGTGGAGCAGCGATCCCAAGCGAACGATCATGGCGGCGCGGCTCGAGATATCCGTCACAATGCTGTGCCAGATGGGAGGCTATCGTCTGACCGGCGTTCTTGGGCAGATGGATCAGGAAATATACGGGGAGTCGATCGCTCACGGCAAAGGCGCGCATACCGGCGCGGCGCGTGTAGTGCGGCTGCGGGAGTACCGCGGGTGGTCGTAGAGCGTAAACTTCACGAGCAGAACGTTACAGGATCGCCAGGTGCGATCAAAGTCCCTCTGGTCGTAAGCAGGTCGGTCTTTAACCGATATCTGGGCGACGCCTCAATGAAGGAGCTCCCTCGCCGTTCACCAAAGCCTCGGTCGTATGACGTGCTACTGTGGCTGATTGGAAGAGATTCCGTGCGATATAGCGACGAGCAGTGGCAGTCGCGCCGCGACAACTCTTGTAAGCGTAGGTTCGATACTGCACCTCCGATGCAAGGGGGGCAGCATGTCGTCGTTCGAATTCTTCATGGCCTTCTATGGCCTGTTGCTCGGCCTTGCCTTCGCCGAGTTGATGAGCGGCTTTGCATCGCTGTTGCGCGAACGCATGCCGCCCAGGCTGGGCGTCATTACACCGCTCGTCGCGGCGATCGTCTTTGTCGAAATGCTTGCCAACTTCGTGGATGCATGGAACCGGCTTCAGGAAGTCCGCATCGCCTTCCTGCCTCTTCTCGTGCCGACCATCATCGCACTGGTCTATTTCGCCGTCGCCGTGATCCTCGTGCCGCGTGACTTGAGCGAGTGGCCAGCGCTGGATGATTACTTTGATCGGCGGAAACGGTGGATCGTCGGGCTGCTCCTGGGCGTCAACCTGTTCATTGTTGCCACCACCACCCCTGCCGCCCTCGCGTCGGCCATCGTTCGCGGTGCGATCGGTCAGCGGGAAGTCATCTTCATCCTGATCAATATCTGGCTGATCGGCGGCTATATCATCCTGCTGCTGGCGCGCCGCCGCCGGGGCGAGGTCGTCGCGGCGATTGCCATTTTCCTCTTCTATCCTGTCACCTATTCGGGGCTTCTCGATCTGGGCATCGGGCGTCCTGATGAAGCGATCGAGCAGGTTGGGCAGGCACCCATCAAGTAAACGTCCGATGACTGCTGTGCCGGCATCGGGAGCGCCCGTGCCCGAGATGTATCCGTTCATCTGAGATCGACTTTGGCCATGCTGCCGGGGGCGTCGTCGACGATCGACTTGACTGGCCATCACGGCGTCGATGCTGCAATCTTTTCGGCGGTAAGGGCCCGGGAACTAGAATCGGCCGTCTGCTCGGGGTGCCGCTATCCGTTTGGATTGCGACGAAAATTATAACGTTATGTCACTCTTTTGCAACGTCACTGACCGAAAGCGAACAAAGCGATTGGAAGGGCTTGGCACGCCGGAACGAAATCTGTCTCTCGGATCGAAGGCGCATGACAGCCCGGTTATTTCCGAGGGGGGAATATGAGAATACACACACTTCTGTGCGCGACGGCGCTCGTCGGCAGCGCGGCGTTCGCGCCTGCTGCCATGGCGCAGGATGCGCCGGCTGAAGACGCGCGCCCGCTGGTTTCCAGCGAGGCGACACCGTCTTCTACCAGCACCGATGACGGCGGTGAGATCACCATCACCGGCTCGCGCATCCGTCGCGCCGGCTATGACAGCCTGGAGCCGGCAACGGTCGTCTCCGACCAGTATCTCGCGGCCCGCGGCCTCACGAACGTAGCCGACGCGCTGAACGAGATCCCGGGCTTCGGCGTCGGCGTCACCCCGGAAGGCGGCCAGTCGTCGTTCGGCGTCGGCCAGAACTTCGTCAACCGCTTCGGTCTCGGCAGCGCGCGTACGCTGACGCTGGTCAACGGTCGTCGCTTCGTGTCGACCAACGCCGCCAGCATCTTCGGCAACACGCCGGGCCTGCAGGTCGACCTCAACGTCATTCCGGCGCAGCTCGTCGACCGGATCGAGAACATCGCCATCGGCGGTGCGCCGACCTACGGCTCGGACGCGATCGCGGGCACCGTCAACGTCATCCTGAAGCGCGACTTCGAGGGCCTGAGCGTCTGGGGCACCAGCGGTGTCACCGAGCGCGGCGACAATGGTCGTTACAACCTGTCCGCCATGGCCGGCCACAATTACGCCGACGGCCGCGGTAACATCACCATCGCCGCCAGCTATGACAAGGCCAATGGTGTTCTGGGCAGCGCCCGTAACCGGTTCCGTGATGGCATTGCCACGGGTACGAACCCGCTCGCCGGCTCGGCATCGGCGCTGCTCCCGGGCCGCACCTCGCAGAACGACGGCCGCGTCAATCCGGACGTACCGTTCAACACCGGCAATGCGGATGGCATTCCGAACAGCATCTTCATCCGCAATGCGCGCATCTTCTCGCTCACCGCGGGCGCCCTGCTGCTGCCGACGACGGGCAGCAACACGCTGCCGAACGGCCTGCCGCGTGGCTTCGGCGCGAACAACACGCTGCTGCAGTTCGACCAGTCGGGCAACCTCGTGCCGTTCAACCCGGGCATTCCGTTCGGCGCGCAGAACGCCAGCGGCGGCGATGGCTTCAACCTCGTCGGCGAGACGAACCAGCTCACCGCCGATCTGGAGCGCATCACCGGCAACGTGATGGCGCGCTACGAGCTGTTCGACAACGTCAGCGCGTTCTTCGAGGGTACGTATTATTTCGCCAAGGGCCGCGAGATGATCGACCAGTCGATCTACAACGCGACGCTGTTCGGCGCCTTGAACGCGCCGCTCACCTTCCAGGCGAACGATCCGCGATTGACGCAGCAGGCGCGCCAGCAGCTCGCCGGGCTTGGCGTCACGAGCTTCCGCCTGTCGCGCGCGTCGCGTGATCTGGCGAGCAACAACGCGAGCTCCGAGACGAACGTCTATCGCGGCGTGGCCGGCATCGAGGGCAGCTTCGACGCGGCAGGCCGCCGCTTCAACTTCGAAGCGACCGCCAATTACGGCCGTTCGAGCAGCTACTTCTTCTCGAACGCACTCAACCAGCAGCGGTTCGTGAACGCGATAAACGTCACCACCAATGCGGCGGGCCAGATCGTTTGCGATCCGAACCCCGCGACCAACGTTGCGCCGGGCGCTATCCGTCCGATCGCCGACGCTGCCTGCGTGCCGCTCGACTTGTTCGGCGAGAACCGTCCGAGTGCTGCGGCGCGAGCCTATGTCACGGGCACCACCACCGCGCATTCGGTCCTCGAGCAGCAAGTCTACACGGCAAACCTCGGTTCGTCGGAACTGGTGCGTCTGTGGTCGGGCCCGGTCGGCTTCAACGTCGGCTATGAGCACCGCGTGGAATATGCGTCGTTCCGGCCGGATGCCTTCCAGCGTGGAGGGCTTGGTCGCTCGGTGCCGATCGGCGGCACGACGGGCTCGTTCAAGACCAACGAAGCCTTTGGCGAAATCCTGATCCCGCTGGTTGCGCCTGAGAACAACGTTCCGCTGATCCACTCGCTCGATATCGAGGGCAAGGCGCGCTACGTCGACAACACGGTGAACGGTGGCTTCTGGTCCTACACCTATGGCGGCCGCTGGCGGCCGATCCAGGACGTCGAGTTCCGCGGCAACTACACGCGCTCGCTGCGCGCGCCGTCGGTGGTCGAGCTGTTCACGCCGGTCTCGCCCTCGTTCAGTACCTTCCCGGATCCGTGCGATTCGCGGAACGTCGCGAGCGGCGTTGCGCCGGATATCCGCCAGCGTAACTGCGCGGCCTTCTATCAGGCCTATGGGATCGACGGCTCGACCTTCCAGTCGCAGGCGGCCGTTGCCACCGTCCCGGCCACCAGCGGGGGCAACACCGATCTCGCGAACGAGCAGGGCCGTTCCTACACGTTCGGCATGGTGCTTCGTCCGCGCTTCATCCCCCGCTTCCGTGCGGCGGTGGACTGGAACCGGATCCGCATCACCGGCAACATCGCGTCGCTGACCAACGCAAACGTCGCAGAGGGCTGCTACGACAACCCCAACTTCGATGTGAACGATGTCGATAACGCCAATTCGTTCTGCTCGCTGATCACGCGTGATCGCACCAGCGATGCGGCGCGTAATGGCCAGCTCAGCATCGATCCGGCGCGGCCGGGCCTGCGTACGAACTTCGTCAATGGCGCCTTCATCGAGATGAAGGGGCTGACGGCGGAGATGGAGTACAACTTCCCGCTCACCGGCATCGGTCTGCCGGACGGTCGCATCGATCTGTCGGGTAACCTGTTCTACCTTGATCGGCTGCGTAGTTCGAACAACGGCGTGACGGTGGTCGAGACGGCCGGCCAGATCGGCAACCCGAAGTACACGGCTCAGGGCAACATCGGGTTCACCTATCAGGACTTCGGTCTTGATTTCCAGACGAACTACCAGAGCTCGGCAAAGCTGAACAATCTGAACACCGTGGAATCGCTCGATATCCTGAAGGTGCCGGATTACTGGACCTTCAACCTGACCGCGTCGGTGCGCGTGCAGGAGGGCTCGCTGCTTCGCTTCGTCGTGACGAACCTGACCGACAAGGATGCGCCGTTCCCGCTGACGACCAACGGCTTCGGCATCTACGATTTCCTTGGACGTCGTTTCACGGTGTCGTTCCAGCACCGCTTCTGATCAGCGATCGATTGATCAGATTGAAACTGGATTGGGGTCGCCTTCGGGCGGCCCCTTTTTTTGTGGCCGAGTGCGATCGATCGGATGGGGTGGTGCAATCACGCTCATTGCTGCGCATCGGCTCACCATCGCCGCGCACCGGTGACCAATCCATGCCATCGCCCCGCCATGGCATGCCGAAAAACTGCCGGAAAAAACCGGCTTTTGGCGTTTCAGAGGGACCGGACCCTGGTTGTAGATCCAACGCCGGGCGCCTCCGCCGTCGACCCGCGAACGATCAGGCGGTGCGGCAGGCAGACGGCAGGCTCGACCGGCGTCTTGTTGATGAGCGAGAGGAGCGCGCCCGTCGCCACATGCGCCATGTCGTAGGTCGGCTGGTGGATCGTCGTCAGCTGCGGCCAGATCACGCGTGAGATAAGGCTGTCGTCGAAGCCGGCGATCGAGACATTGCCGGGAATATCCAGTCCATATTCCTTTGCCGCCACGCACACGCCGGCAGCCATATCGTCATTGGCGGCGAACACCGCCGTCGGCCGGGCGCGGTTGGCGAACAGCCGGCGCCCCGCGGCAAGGCCGGATTCGAAGGTGTAGAAGCCTTGCTCGAGCAACTGCTCGTCGAAGGTGGTGCCTGCATCCGATAGCGCCGCGCGAAACCCGTCGAGACGCTGGCTGTTCGATGGGTGATCCGGATCGCCCTGGACGAACGCAATGCGCTGGTGGCCAAGACCCAATAGATGCTCGGTCATCGTCCTGGCCGCCGCCACGTCGTCGATGCCCACGCCGGGGGAGGCGTCCAGCGCCGTCGTCGGCGCAATGCGAACGAACGGCATGCGCGCCTCGATCAACTCCTTTACCGTCTGTGGATCATCGCCAAGGGGCGGGGCGAGCACCACCCCTTCAAGTCCGGACGCCCGCGCTAACTGAAGTAGCTTGCCCGACATCGCCTTGGCGCTCTGGCAGGGAAACAGCAGCAGTCGAAACCGCTCGCCCTCCAATCGATCCAGTGACCCGGTCTGGAGATCGACGACATAATTGGGGCTGGGGTTTTCGTAGAAAAGCCCGATCAGGAAGGAGCGACCGCGCACCAGGCTGCGCGCGGCGATGTTCGGGTGATAGTCCAGTTCGGCCGCGGCTTGCAGGACCCGCGTGCGTGTCGCAGGACGAACGAAGGGCTCGTCGTTGAAGACCCGCGACACCGTCTTGATTGATGTGCCCGAACGTTGGGCAACATCAGTGATGGTGGCGCGCCCGCGTGAATTGCCGTCCGCTGCCATCGCCCCCTGAACTCTGCGCCTGCCACGATGGACGATGCATTGTTGCAATGCACCAGGCAAGCGTCTCTGGCGCGCGGTTGATACCCTAGGAAGCGCCATTTGACAACGCTGCCAATCCAGTTAGACAGCGCTGTCAAAATTGTCTTCTTGCGTTCTTAAAGGGGGTGGATGTGGTGAAGGGCCTGGCTCGAATGGGGTGCGTTCTGCTTGCTTCCGCGGCAGCGGGGGCGGTGGCCCAAGCCCAGACCACGCCGGCTCCGGTTTCCTCCCCGGCGACGGTCCGGTCTGAGAGCTGGCAAAAGCCCGTGGCGCCAGCGACGCGCGACGCGAAGGCCGAGCGCGCGGTCGAGGATCTGCTCAGCCGCATGTCGCTGGAGCAGAAGGTCGGCCAGATCGTGCAGGCCGATATCGCCAGCGTGACGCCGGAAGACGTCTATCGCTATCATCTCGGTTCGGTGCTGAACGGCGGCAATTCAAAGCCGGGGCAGGGCCATCACGTGACGGCGCCCGCCTGGGTTGCCGCGGCGAACGCTTTCTACGAAGCGTCGATGCGCCCCAATGGCAAGCTGCCGCGCATCCCGGTGATCTGGGGATCGGATGCCGTCCACGGACACAATAATGTCGTCGGCGCGACGCTGTTTCCCCACAACATCGGCCTTGGCGCCACGCGCAATCCGGAATTGATGCGCCGCATTGGTGAAGTGACCGCAAAGGAAATGCGCGTCACAGGCCTCGACTGGACGTTCGCGCCGACGCTGGCTGTGGTGCGCGACGACCGCTGGGGCCGCACCTACGAGGGCTTCGGTGAAGATCCGGAGATCGCGACGTCTTACGCCCGCCCGCTGATCGAGGGGCTGCAGGGCAAGGTGGGCGACCGCGACTGGCTGCGCGGCGGGCACATCATCGCCACGGCCAAGCATTTCCTCGGGGATGGCGGCACGGCTGGCGGCAAGGACCAGGGCGACACCCGGACCGACGAGGCGACGCTTCGCCGTCTGTTCGCCGCGCCCTATGTGCCGGCGATCGAGGCAGGCGTTCAGTCGATCATGGTCAGCTTCTCGAGCTGGAACGGCGCCAAGATGCACGGCAACCCGGCGCTGCTGCGCGGCGTGATCAAGGATCGTTGGGGGTTCGATGGCTTCCTGGTCGGTGACTGGAACGGGCACGGCCAGGTCGAAGGCTGCACGCCCGACAATTGCCTTCGCACCTTCACGGCCGGCCTCGACATGGCGATGGCGCCGGACAGCTGGAAGGGCCTGTGGGAGAACACGCTGGCGCAGGCGAGGGACGGGCGCCTGCCGCAGTCGGTGCTCGACGACGCGGTGCGCCGCATCCTGCGCGTGAAGGTTCGCGCCGGGCTGATGGATGCCGGCAAGCCCTCCTCGCGTCCCTATGCGGGCAAGTATGATCTGCTCGGCAGCCCCGCGCACCGTGCGGTCGCGCGGGAGGCGGTGCGCCAGTCGCTCGTGCTCCTGAAGAACGCGGGCAGTGTTCTGCCGCTGAAGCCGGGCGCGCGCATCCTGCTGACCGGCGACGGCGCTGACAACATGACCAAGCAGACCGGCGGCTGGACGCTGACGTGGCAAGGCACCGGCACTGCCCGCACGGACTTCCCCAATGCGCAGACCATCGCGGAAGGCATGCGCGAGGTGGCCAAGGACGTCGGCGCCACGGTCGATCTCTCCGCCGATGGACGGTTCACGCAAAAGCCGGACGTTGCCGTCATCGTCTTCGGCGAGGACCCCTATGCCGAGTTCCAGGGGGACCGGGCGGACGTCGCGTTCGATGACGCGCACGACAATCTCGCGCTGCTGAAGCGGTTGAAGGCCGCCGGCATCCCGACCGTGTCGGTCTTCCTGTCCGGCCGCGCCCTGTGGGTGAACCCGTATCTCAATGCCTCTGACGCTTTCGTCGCCGCTTGGCTGCCCGGCAGCGAGGGTGGCGGGGTCGCCGATGTGCTTTTCGGCAAGGCCGATTTCCGCGGCAAGCTGCCCTACAGTTGGCCGCGCATGTCGGACCAGACGGCCGTCAACTTCGGTGACGCTGACTATAACCCGCTCTTCCCCTACGGCTTCGGCCTGACGCTCAAGGACCGTGGCGACCTCGCGGCACTTCCGGAGCAGCGTTCCACGCAGGCGAGCGGTGATCGCACCGTGTTGTTCGACGGTGGGCGCCCGGGTGCAGGCCGCCGGTTGCTGATCGGTGCGCCGGGCGAACTGTCACCCAATCCGGGTCCGACGCTGATCACGGCGCGCGGCGCTGACCGCCGTGCGCAGGAAGACAGCGTTCGGTTGACGTGGACTGGCCGCGGCAAGGCCGTCGCTGCGATCGTCGACGCAACGCCGCAGGATCTCACCCGTGAGACGAACGGGGCGCTCGCCGTTCGCGTGGAGCTAAAGGTGGATGGTGCGCCCAGCCGCCCGGTCACCATGGGTGTCGCCTGCGGTGACAAATGTGTCGGGGAGGTTCCGGTGACGGCACAGCTGCGTCAGGCGAAGGCGGGAGAGTGGACCAGCGTGATCGTCCCGCTGTCCTGCTTTGCGCGTGCCGGAACCGACATGCGCCAAGTCACGGCGCCCCTGTCGCTTACCACGGACGGCACGCTCGATCTGACGATCTCAAGTGCCCGGCTGGTGCAGGCCAACGGCGCCGGCAATGCCTGTCCGAATTCCTGAAGCCGATGCCGATAAGAATGAACTAGAAATAACATAACGTTCCAGGGGGTTATCATGAACAAGAGCAAGTATCTGCCGCTGACCGCACTCCTGCTGGCCGGCACCGCCTTACCGGCTTGGGCGCAGGCGATCGAAACGCCGCAGCAGGATCAGACGACCAGCGCCAATGCTGGCGCTCTGCAGGATGGCGACGCGGAAATCGTGGTGACGGCAAACCGTCGCGAACAGAACCTGCAGGACGTGTCGGGCGTCGTCCAGGCGTTCACGTCGGATGATCTGCGTCGCAGCGGCATCACCGAGCTGCGCAACCTGTCGGTCGCGGTACCCGGCCTCAACATCGCGAACCAGGAAGGCAACGTCGAGATCTTCATCCGCGGTGTTGGCTCGTCGAACAACACCGAGTTGGGCGATCCCGGCGCCGCGCCCCACCTCAACGGCTCGTATATCCCACGCCCGCGCGGCCTTGGCCTCATGTTCTACGATCTCGAGCGGGTCGAGGTGAACAAGGGCCCGCAGGGCACGCTCTACGGGCGCAACGCGCTGGCCGGCACGCTTAACATCATCACTGCAAAGCCGACGTTCGAGCGCGTCACCGGCTATGCACAGGCGGAATATGGCAATCGCGACAGCTATGCTGCGGAAGGCGCGATCAACGTGCCGCTGGGCGAGAATTTCGCCGCGCGCGTCGCCGGCTATTATGTGAACAAGGATTACGGCTTCAAGAATGCCTCGCCGGATCCGCAGGCGAGCCGCCTGAAGCCCGCGGGTCTCGAGGAAAACTACGCCGGTCGTCTGTCGCTGCGCTGGGAGCCGACCGACCGGCTCTCCTTCTCGGTGATTGGTGACTACGGCAAGGAAACCGGCACCGGCTATCCGGGTGCCAACATCTTCGCTGCCGTCCAGGCGACTGGCCTGCGCGCCGAGCAGCTGGATCTGCGCCGCGTCGTCTATCGCGGCCAACAGGGCGACATGGAGAACGAGCTCTGGGGCGTGCAGGGCAAGATCGGCTACAGCTTCGATACCTTCTCGATCGAAGCGACCGGCAGCTATCGCTCCGTGGATTTCATGCAGTCCAACGCCAGCAGCGAAAGCATCGCCTGGAACGGGCGCGATTACGCGCAGACCCAGTTCGACAATTTCTCGAACAATTTCTGGCAAACGCGGTCGCAAAGCCAGGTCTATGAGCTGCGCGCCAGCGCCGATTCCAGCCAGGCACTACGCTGGAACGTCGGTGGCTTCTACTTCAAGGAGAAGCAGCAGGTCGGTTACATGGCCGTCGCCGATCGCGGTTACTGCTGCTATTCCGGTACCGAATTCACGATGCCGGACGTGGATGGCGAAAGCTTCGCCTTCTTCGCCGACGGCACGTATGACGTCACCGATCGACTGCGAATCATCGGCGGCATCCGCTATACCGACGAGAAGAAGTCCCGCTACGGCATCGGCGGCAACTGGGCGCTGACGCTGGGCGGCGCCAACGATGCGTGCTGCGTCAGCACGCGGCTCGGCACCGAAGGCTTCCGCCCGGCGCTGCTCGACCGCCCGAACTTCAACGTGTCCGGCCTCACCACGCCGCAGCAATATGCGCAGTTCCTGATCGAAGGCATCAAGACGCCGGGCGCACGGGACACGCTGATCCAGCAGATCGGCGCGATCGCCAATGGCACCAACCCCAACGGCACGTGCTTCACGCGGCCGGACATCGACAATGGCTTCGTAACCTGCCCGACGAACACGAACGGTGGCTTCAGCTATGCCAACCTGACGATCTCGGGGCAGCAGCGCGGCTCCGCGAAGTTCAGCTTCGTCGATTATCGCGTGGGCCTGGAATATGACATCACGTCGGACAACATGCTCTACGCCAAGGTGTCGACCGGCCATAAGTCGGGCGGGTTCAACGACACGTTCCAGGCGTCGCCCATCCCCGAGACGTTCAAGCCTGAAAATCTGACGGTGTTCGAGGCCGGTTCGCGCAACAGCTTCTCCGCCTTCGGTCGCCGCGCATACCTGAACCTGACCGGCTTCTATTATGATTATCAGGACCAGGTGTTCCAGGATCTGACCTGCATCAACCTCGATCAGACGCAAACGCCGCCGGTGTGCAACGGCTATTCGCTTGTGAACCGCAACATCGGTGCGTCCCGCATCTACGGTGCGGAGGCGGAAGCACGCTTCCAGTTCCCGGGAAACTTTGCGTTTGACGCGAACGTCTCGTATCTTGACACGAAGATCACCCGCGGCACCGTGGCCGACGCGCGCGGGCAGAACAACGAGACCGGTGAATCGCCGCTCATCGACCTGACGGGCAACCGGCTGCCGCTCGCGTCGAAGTTCAACATCAGCGCGAAGCTGTCGCAGTGGTTCGACGTGGGTGCCGGCCGCCTCGATTGGCAGGCGCTGCTTAACTACCGGTCGTCCTTCTACCTCTCGCAGTTCAACGAGAATGACATCGTCTTCCTCGACGGCTCGCGCCTGAACGCGCTGCAGGCCGGGTTCCCGGACCGGCAGGAAGGCTATGCGACGCTGAACCTCGGCATCGGCTACACGATCGGCAATTATCGTCTGGAGGCCTGGGCGACCAACTTCACCGACCAGCAGGCCTCGACCAAGGCGCTCGTCGGTTCGGCGCTTAACATCCGCTTCCTGAATGACGCGCAGAGCTACGGCATTCGGGCTCGCGTGAACTTCTGAGAGACGGCTCGGAACCACGCTGCACCTGCTTTAGGGTGCAGCGTGGCTTCCGCTTTTCGCTTATCGCGCCTGATCGATCGCAGGCGTACCAGTTGAGGCAACGGCGGCTTACTTCGGCCGCAGCAGCACGGCGGCATCGTCGACCATAACGGTTGCCACGTGCGGACGCGCCACGCCGCGCTGATGCCCCAGGCGATGTAAGGATTGTCCTGGGCAAGGCGTTCGACAGCTTAACGCAATAGCGCCAGCGTGTGCGGGCCACCGTTATGCGCGCTCTTACATGCGATCACCACATCACGAAGGGCAACGATACTTGCTGTTCGACGGCCAGAGACGCTGGCGACGCTGAACAGGCCGCAGACGGAGACCGGCAGCCACCAGGCACCCATCGCACCACGGACGGCGTTGCACCTTTGCCCTTGATCTGCGTTATCCCGCCGCCGTGCGGATCAATAAACGAACAGTCGCAATCCTCCTCGTCGCTGCAGCGATGCTGGCATCGATCGCATGGCTGATGTGGCCACGGCCGAAGGCCGTGGAGACGATCGTCATCAGCCGCGCGCCGGCGGTGCGGACGCTGGCGGTGAACGGAATCGTGCGTCCGCGATTGTCAGTGGAGGTGCAATCGCCCGTCGCTGGGACGCTGACGGCACTGCCACTCGACGTGGGGGATCGCGTGGCAAAGGGGGCGCTGCTCGCGCGCGTCGACGATGCGCCGCAGCGCGCCGCGATCAGCGAGGCGCAGGCGTCGGTCCTCGCGCAGCAAGCTGTGCTGGCGCAGGCGCGGCGCGATCTCGCGCGCTTCCAGGCGCTCGGCGAGTTCGTCACGCGGCAGCGCAAGGAGGAAGCGCGGCTGGCGGTGGAGCAGGGCGAGCAGGAATTGCGACGCCGCCGTGCGGCGCTGGTGCAAGCGCGCGAGGTGCAACAGCGCTATGAGGTGCGTGCGCCTTTCGCTGGCGTGATCATGGAACGGCCGGTCGATCCCGGCCAGACGATCCTCGGCACGACGGTGCTGTACCGCCTTGCTGATCTCTCCGCGCCGCAGGTGGCGGCCGACGTTGACGAAACCTATGCCGTGAACCTGAAGGCCGGTGGTGAGGCGTTGGTCTCCGTCCCCGGACGGCCTCGGCCCCTGCCTGCGAGTATCGTCTTCGTCGAGCCGCGGGTGGATCGGCTTACCGGTGCGCGCGAGGTGCGGCTGAGTGTAGCCGAGCCGCTGGACGACGTGCCGGCCGGACTGACGCTGTCGGTGAACCTCATCGTGGCCCGCGAGCCCGATGCGATCAGCATCCCCCGCAGCGCGATCCTGCAGCCGGATGGAGATCCGCGGGTGCGGGTTGTCGCCGCGGATGGCGCGGTGAGCGAGCGACCGATCCAGTTCGTCGACTGGCCGGCGCAAACGGTGACGGTCACGCAGGGCCTTGAGCCCGGCATGCGCATCCTCGCTGACCCTGACACGTCCGCGCCCGGCATGCGCGTCCGCCTGCCCGACTAATCTGATGCGCTACGCTGCGAAGATCGCATTCCGGCACCTGATGTCGAACCCGGGGCAGACCGGGCTGCTGATCACCGGCGTGGCGCTGGGCGTGACGGTGTTCATCTTCATGAGCGCGCTGATCGGCGGGCTCGCGACCCTGCTGACCCAGCGAACGGTGGGCAGCATCTCGCATGTGACGCTGGAGATGCGGGAGCGTGATTCAGCGCCCATCGTGTAAACGCTCGCGCTAAGTGGCGGCATTCTGATCGCGCTATTTGTCGGCGAGC
>CAYMIU010000021.1:0-69211 GCA_964390515.1 uncultured Stakelama sp. | reverse complement strand
CATGTGGACACCGAAGCTAACTTATCAGCGGCCTGAAAACGGGGAGCAGGTCACCGATTACGGTCGTCCGGCCGGTGGTTGTGTTGACCTGGATGAAGTCGCCTTTCGAGACGAGATAAAGATTGCCAGCCTTGTCAAACGACATGTCTTGGTTTTCGGAGCGCAGACCTGCGCAGTTCAGGCTGACAAAGCTGGTGGCACCGGTCCTGGGATCAATCTTGATCAGTGCATCGAACAGGCCAAGCTTGGTCGCAAAGCCGTAGAGCTGGCCATCCTTGGCATTGAACGTGAGTGAATCGACGTCCAGCCCGCCGATCCGCCCGAGCCAGCCGAGGGAGATGGAGACGTTGCCGATCGCTGTCGATGCGCCGGTCGCCAGGTCAATCTTATAGAGGACGCTCTCGCCTCCCTTGCCGACCGATCCGCCCACTGACCACGCAAAGCCGCCAGGGACAGAGCCGCCGCCGACAAGTGAAAAGCTGCCATTGTCGCCGCCGCCGATGATGTTGTCGCGGCTGTCCCATCCGCGAACCCAGTCGTCGCCCGCGCCCGCATCGATCCAACTCGTCCGACCGACGCCCGACGAGAAGATCTCCTTCTGCCCGACGATCGAGCGGACATAGGTGATGTTGCCCCCCGCGACCTCCTCCGCCACGTCGAGTCCACCCAGCGTGATGCGATCATTGCCTGCGCCGCTGGCGATGCGGAAATCCTCGGTCCATGACTGGGTGGGATCGTTCGACACCATGGCGACCGTGATCGTATCGTCGCCGGCGCCAGTGATGACGTTGCCGCGCTTGACGCCCTGGAGCGTGACGATGGAGCTGTCGGTGGTCTCCGCGCCAACCATCACGTCGACATGGACGAAGCCATCGAAGAATAGCTTTTCGGCGCTCGATGCGATTGCCTGCACATTCTTGACGTCGTTCCAGTAGCTGAGGACGTCCAGACTGGCGGTCCCGTCGGCGTTAACCGTGTTAGCGACCCGGCCGAAATACAAAAGCGGTGCGGCTAGTCCCTCGCCCGCATAGGTTACGGTCAAGGTGTCGGTTGTCACCGCCTGTACCGGTTTTGATCCGGGAAGAAGTGCTACGTCGATCGACGTGAACCACGTCTTGCTGCTGGTCAGATACCAGGTCGAAGCGTTGCCGCCGTTGCCCATTGCTAGTCGAAGATCGGATGCCACAGAAAACCCCCATTGCTTTAACGGGGGGGTAAGGCCGCTCTGAGGCATCGGTCGATGGTTATTGTTGCTTGAATTTGGGACGTGTCAAAACGGCACTTGGGTGCTTTCCTTAATTCGGCCAGGCGCGAGCTAAGTCAAACGCGCCAAAAAAGAGGACCGCTTCTTCCAATTGGAAAAAGCGGTCCCGATAGATTCACACGCTGATCAGGCGAGGATGAGGTCGTTGATCCAGACTGTCGAACGGCCGAACTCGATCGTGAAGTCGGCGACGCCATCGCCGTTGGTGTCGCCCTGGACGAAGGCATTGTTACCCGATTTGTAAGCGCGCAGTTCGCCCGCAGTGCCGCTGAACTGGTCGCCGCGGATGAAGGTGAAGGCGTCGATCCCGGCAGTGTTGGCGTTGGCATCCATACCGCGCAGGTCGATCTTGTCGACGCCGGTGAGGAAATCGGTGATAACGTCAGTGAAGCCGGTTTCGGTGAACACGAACGTGTCGGCCCCGGCGGCGCCGGTCAGGCGATCGTTGCCCGCCCCGCCATTGATGATGTCGTTGCCGTTGCCGCCATTCAGCGTATCGCTGTCCGCACCGCCATCGAGGATGTCGTTGCCATTGCCGCCGTTCAGCACGTCGATGCCGGCGCCGCCGCGAAGCGTGTCGCCGCCGTTGCCGCCCTCCAGCCGGTCGTTGCCGGCCCCGCCATCGAGCACGTCGTCGCCGTCATTGCCGAACATTTGATCGTTGCCAGCCAGGCCGATGAGCGTGTCGTTCCGCTTGCCGCCTGTCAGCGTGTCGTCGAACCGGCTGCCCTCGAGCGCTTCGATGTTGAAGTAGCGATCGTTCAGTGCATCGCCGCCAAGTCCGCGATCCTGTGAGAACGACGCATTCACGGCCGCCTTGGCATCGCGGTAGCTGACGGTATCGAAGCCAGCCCCGCCATCGAGACGGTTGGCAACCCGGTTGGCAATGATGAGGTCATTGCCGGTGCCGCCAATCGCGTTCTCGATGATCGCGCCGTAAGCGATGCCGAGATTGTCAGTCATCAAGCCATTGCGATAGGTGTCGCCGGTGATCTCGAGATAGAGATCATAGGTAGCCTGGGTGCGCGGCGCGAGGCCGGCGTCTGCGCGACGCGCGTTGATTTCCTCCAGCGTCGGGATCGTCTCGGAGAAGATGCCGCCGACGCTGCTGTAGGCGCCTTCGTTGAGGTTGATGATCGACGGCGTGTCGAAACCTGAGACGTCGATCGTGTCGATGCCACCAGCATCCCAGATTGTCGCAACGGGCTCCGGCGTCAGGTTGAAATCGAACGATTCGTTACCGGCGTTGCTGTTGAAGCCGTAGACGGTATTACCCGTGCGGGTCGTCATGTCGGCACCGTACAGGCGCTGGACCGCCGCAATGTCATGGACCATCGGAGTCGATGGATAGCGGTACGTCAACAGCGTCCAGTCGACGTGATTGGCGCCCGTCTCTTCCGAATCCCAATACGACATGATCGAATACTGATTTGAGTCCTGGTAATATTCGGCGCCGTTTTCATAGGTTGCCGAGAAATCCGGGCCAAAGTTGTATGAACCGGGATGCTCGAGACCGAGCGAGTGACCCAGTTCGTGGATCAGGGTGGTCAGACCGTACTGGCCCTCGTCGAACAGAGCGTTCGAGGCCTGTGCCGGGTTGATGTAGACGTCTCCGGCAATCTCGTCATAGGTGACGGGTTGGCCGTCGGCGTTCAGCACTGGCTGTCCGTTCGTGTAGGTTACGCCCCCATAGCTGTAGGGCAGATAGGCCGAGGCCTGCGCCGGGCCGGTCGTGGTGTTCATGAAATTGATATCGGCGTCGGCGAATGCCTTTTCGACGAACGTGACCGAGATGAGGTCATCCCACTGCTTGATCGCGTCCCGGACGGCGACGCGCTGCGCCTCGGAGAGGGCCGAGAAGCCGCGGATCAGTGACGTGAAGGCCGAGGTCACCGTGCCGCCGGGCAACTCGATCTGATAGGGCTCAGGCAGCGTCTCGCGTGTTTCGTAGAAGCCGAACGACAGCGTGGTCAGTGTCGCACCGGGCGCCAAGCCCTTGACGGCGGCGGCGTCGTAGTAGCGGTTTGCTGCGTTCACGCCGGACGCGCCCTGCCAAAATGCGCCCGATTCGTAAGTGACGCCTCCCACGGTGATGAGCCCATCGCCGCGGTTGAGGTAGTAGGCTGCCTCGTCGATCGTGAAGACGGGTTTGCCGCGGATGGTGCCGCCTTGGCCATCGACCGAGGCGTCGAGCGGGCCACGCGGCCCCGCCGGTGCATAGGCGATGTCATCCGCGAACAGTCGACCGAAAGACCAATCGCCGTGATAGCCGTCTTCGATGTTGCGTGTGTACGCCATTCGGTTTTACTCCCCTCTGACTCCTACTGCATCGACGCCACCTCGGCGCCATGGCAGGACCTGATCCAGCGCAGCACCGATGGCGCGCGCCCGATCTGCGCGCCCGGCCTCGGTCTCCGCAAAACGGGCCAGCGAGGGGGCTGCGCCAAAGTAGGCCGGCTGAGGGTCGAGCCCGCCGGCGTAGGTGGCATGAGCGGTCACCGCGAACAGCCGGTCGGCGTTACCCGCGACGCGGCTAACCGATGCCTGCACGCTCAGGATCATCGCGTCGCCTTTGCCGATCCGCGGATCGCCAATCGCGGCGCAGGTGACGGGGACAGGCGCGTTCACCGCCGCAACCGCGGCGACCTCGCGGCAGAGGACCTCGGACTCCGCGCCGCCGGCAACTTCACCAGCGGGGCCGTACTGCGCGAGGATCAGGACCGATTTAAGTCCGCGATAGCGAATGTCCGGCATCTGCTGACGTCCGGCGCGCTGCTCGGTCAAGGGGCCGGTAATCGCCAGGGTGCCAGTCATCGCAAAGCCCAAACCGGCAGCGACAAGAGCGCTGATAGCTGCGAATGGTATTCCGGCAAAACCACCCACCCGCATCCCCAAGATTTGGGTGTCGACCGAATGTTCGACACGATTTTGTTTCGATGTACACTGGTTCCATTGCGGCGGGTTCGTTGTCAAGAGCTGTTAACAGATTGTTAAATCAAGCCAGGTGCGCGATCGTAGAGCAACGGAATTGCAAGGGGGAGAGCAAGCGGTGTCGCAAATTCGCCTGAGTCAGGGGCTCGACGTCGCGTTATTGCGGACCGCCTATGCCGAGCATGGCCGAGTACAGATCCACAATTTCCTCGATGAAAGTACAGCCGCCGCGCTGGCGCGTGAATTGGCGACCAGTAAGGAGTGGCGACTCACCTTCAACGATGGCGAGACTGTCCTCGATCACACTCAGGACAGTTATGCTCGTCTGTCCGAGGATCAGCGTGCCGCGATGGCCCGCGGGATCGTGGATCGCGGACGCAAGGGCTTCCAGTTCTGCTACGACGTCATCCGCGACGATGCTGGCGCGAGCGATGCCGAGGATGGAGCACTGACCCGCGTCGTCCGTTTTTTGAACGAGGCGCCGATGAAGGAGATGATCCGCGAAATTACGGGCGCAGTGGCGATCGCAAGAGTGGACGGTCACGCGAGCCGCTATACTGCGGGCCAGTTTCTGACGACTCACGATGATCGGATCGAGGGTAAGGGGCGGCGCAGCGCCTATGTTCTCAACCTCAGTCCGCTCTGGCATCCCGATTGGGGCGGGATCCTCCAGTTCTTTGATAAGCAGGGAAATGTGACGCGCGGCTACACGCCCGCGTTCAATGCGCTCAACCTGTTCGCGGTACCGCAGCCGCATTCCGTAACCTGGGTCACGCCGCTCGCGACCGCGCCGCGGCTGTCGATCACTGGCTGGATGCTTGAACGCTGAGCGACGGAGCGTGAGCAGCATGCCGATGGCGGCCTCGAAGCCGGATCATCGACCGCACGCCCTTTCACCACCGCGCGACGATCTCCACCGAATCCGCGACAGCACGCGCCAATATCTGCGTGATGAGGCGTGTTGAGGAATCTGCGTAACGCTGATCATCTCCTGCGCGTGAGTGCTGTCGGTCCGACCGGCGCAGTGATGCGACAGGGTTGCGAGATAATCGTGCAGTAGAGGACGTCGCTTCGAAATAGCACTGCCAGTCGATGTTGATGATTTACCGGCGTAAAGTAGCAACCCTGATCTACCAAGCCTTCAATGTTGCAGGTGAGCAGGAGTGACGGGCGCGTGCTTCAGGCTTTTAAGTGCGTCGCGCCTTTGACAAGCGGTGCCGACGTGACCCGTGGTATGCCACCTCGGGGCGGTCTCCGAAAAGCCAGCGGTTGAGCATTCGCGATCGCCTAGACCCGAAGAAGACGGTCGTCACGATCAACGTTGCCGACAGCCACACAGCCGCAGCCGAAAGTAGAAGATACATTGCCGATCGCCCTTTTTGGATGAATCGATGCATACTCCCTGTCAGGGGCGATTAAAAGGCAATTGACTTACCTGTTTCAGTCGCAACGCAGGCGTCGTCCAAATGTGGAACAACTGTCGGTTAGATGAGGGCGCTCACTAGAGTAAATCAGTAGGCATTTTTGTGGACGACGACGAGCAGCGTTCGAAGCAAGATATGAATGTCGCGATAGATCGACCAGTTCGACAGATACTCGAGATCCGAGCGCAACCGGTTGATGAGGTCGTCCTCATGATCGGTGGCGCCGCGATGTCCCCTGACTTGCGCAAGTCCCGTGATCCCCGGCTTGACTGCATGGCGCAGCCAGTAGCGTTGGTCGACCTGCCAGAACAATTGCGAGCCGGCGACCGACCCCAGCGCATGGGGGCGGGGGCCAACCAAGCTCATGTCGCCTTCGAGCACGTTGAACAGCTGCGGCAGCTCATCGATGCTGGTCGCGCGAATGAACCGACCGACGCGGGTGATGCGATCGTCGTCCCGGCTGGCCGAGCGCTTGCCGTCATGATCCGTGTTCTCTGCGCGCATCGAGCGGAACTTGTAGACGTCAAACAGGCGGTTGCCGCGACCCATCCGGCGCTGTCGGAACAATATGGGGCCCGGGCTGTCCGCCTTGACCGCAAGCGCGACGGCGAGAAGAAGCGGGGTTAGGAGGACGATCACCGGTACGCATATGACCAGGTCGAGCGTTCGCTTGATGATCCGGTTGCGCACGTCGAGCGGCCCGACCGACACACGGACGCCAATTAGCGGCGTGTCAGGCTCCTGCTGGACCGGCGCAACGCCGTGCAGCTCGGGAACGAGCAATTCACCCCAGCAGCCCACGCCCTTTAAATAAATCGCCCAATGCTCGCGGGATTCGGGCGGGCACGAAACCACCACCCGATCGGCCCCGGCCACAAAGGCGGAGAAATTGTGGAGCATGATCGGATTGTTGATATCGGGCACGAGCCCGATTGCGCCAGCATCGATCATCTCGAAGCCCGTGGGTTTCTCCACGGGCTCTCCGTCAATCACGAGCACTCGGCGCATCAGTCGCCCGGCCAGGTGATTGCGGGCCAGCCAAGCCGACGCAATGCGCGCCGCTCCCAGCAGCACGAACGCGAGCGTCGAGCCCACGAAGAAAACGACACGCGAGAACTCCCCGCTGCTCTTCGTCCCGAACCAGATCACCAGATGGACACCGAGCGCGATCGTCAGCGCGGCGACCACGCGCGCGATCGACCGGGAGGCCGAGGTGGCGGCGGAGTAGGAGTAAACCTCTGCGTAGAACGCGCCGACGATGTAGAGCGGAAGGATGACCCAGAGCGACGAGCGATCGGGGGTGCTAGCAAGATCGCCGTGCCGAAGCAGGTCGGCCAGACCGAATGCGAGCGCGATGAGCAGCAGATCAACGCATGCCTGAATCGCGAAGAAGAGAAGTCGCGTGCGCTGGGTGCGATCGAGCGCACTGGCCGACATCGCCGGGCGAACGACAGTTGCGGCCGTACTGGCCTGGATGGTCATGCCCGCATCGACCCCTCGCCGCGCCCTGTCCCCGGTCCACTACTATCGACCGATCTCACGCTTCTGCAAAGCGTGTCGACGACCGGTCTATCGCGAAATGGTTTCGAACGGGCTAATCCCCAACGACACAATTGAGACCATAGCATGTCAAGCGCGCGACCAAATGCTCATTCGGGCGACTGTGTGCATTGCAACATGTTTCTAATGAGTAACGGTGATTCCAGGCTCAACGTGGCGTCGATGCAGGGACGGCGCGAGGTTCCGGCAGCAGCGGCACGGTGGCATCGGCCGCCAGATCAGCACCTGCGTCGCGTGATTTGCGTTCGCTCGCCAAGCTGGGCAGCGTGATTCCGTCCAGCGCGTCAAGCGCAGGTGTCAGAAGGGGGATATCACTGCGATCCCGGACGCGGCGGAAATGCGCGTCGGCGTCGTACGGCTCCAACCCCGGTACGATCATCGGCCCTTCGAGCATTCCCGCCGCGGCGAGCAGGCTAGCGCGCGCGAGATATTCGTTCGCCAGTGCGAAGTTGTAGCTGGTGCGCACCGTCAGGAGGTCACGGGCGAGGTCGAGCACGTCGAGCGTCGAGCGGTCCCCGGCGCGCTGCTGGAGCACGGCGCCCTGATAAGCGCGCTCGGCCGCATCGATTGCCGCGCGATACCCGGACAGTGATGCCCGCGACGAGGCGATCTGGTCCCACGCGGCCCCTACCGCCTGGCGTGTATTGCGCAAGGCAGAGTCGAGCAGGCGCCAGTCGGCCTGGTTCGCCTCTTGCGCCTCGCGCACGCGTGCGTCGCGCAGGCCGGAGTCGACGAGTGGCTGCGTCAAGACTGCCTGTCCGACGATCTGCGTGGCGCGCAGGTCATCGGCAAAGGGGGAAGCGGTACCGTAATCGACGCTGCCGCGCAGATCGACACGCGGGCCGAAATCTGCGCGCGCGCCCGCGATCGCCGCGCGCGACACCTTCTCGCGCGCCGACGCGGCACGAATCAGCCCGCTGTTGGCCTCGGCATAGGCATAAGCGGCGTCGAGCGAAGCAAAACGCACTTCGAGCAGATCGGGGGGAGCGAGCTCGCCCGGCAGCGCGCCGACATATTGAAGGAAGGCCGTCTGCGACACGCCGAGCTGACCCTCCGCAGTCACGAGCTGCGCGCGGGCCGTCTCGACACGGGTGCGCGTCTGGTCGAGGTCGGTCAGGGTCAAGTCGCGGACCTGATAACGCTCCTGATTGTCCTTGAACTGGCGTTCCAGCAGCGCAAGATTCTGCCGCGCGATCGTCACCGCTTCGGCATCCCGGAGCACCGACACGTAGACGTCGACGACATTGTTCAGCACCTGCGCCTCCGTCACGCGCAGCAGGTCGCGCTGATATTGCGAGGTGGCGACCGCCTGGGCCGACGCAGCGGCGTTGCGGCCGAAGGTGTAGAGCGGCTGGCTGAGAATCAGCGAGGCGGTACTCGTCCAACCCTGAGCACCCAGAAACTGGCCTGGCAGCACCTCGTTTCGTGTGCGTGTGAAAGTGTAGCTACCGGTCGCGCTGATCTGCGGGCCGAAGGCTGACCGGGCCTGCGGGACGCGGTAGTCGGTCGCGCGCGCAAGGCCGCGCGCGCCCAACAGCTGTGGATTGGTGCGATAAGCCAGTGCGATCGCTTCGCCCAGGGTACGGACCGGGGCTGGCGCGGGCACGGGGGGCCCGTCCCGGGGGATCCTACGGTCATAGGGCAGGCCCGAGAGTGGCCCCCCCTGGTCAGGGCGATAATCGCGCGGACCGGCTGGCGCACGCGTAGAGGGCAGGGGCGTGACAGCGAGTGGCGCAGCCGCAGTCGAGCGCGGCTCGACGACGGGCATCTGCGCGGCCGCCGGTCGATGGGAGCTGGTCGGTGCCGGCGGCGGCTGCTGCGCCGCGGCCGATATCGCGACCGACCACGTCAGTCCGGCGAGCAGGCTCGCCCTGACCGTTACCCCCATCGTTCGTTTCCCCTTTCCTGTCACCTAGCCGTCACGGAACGCGCGCGCGAACTGATCGCGCAGCGGCTTGGTTAGATAGCTAAGCATTGACCGGCTGTTTGTTTCGATGAAGATTTCGGCCGGCATGCCCGGGCGCAACTTGAGCGCTGGCCATTTCGCCAAGTCGCGCTGTTCGACTTCTATTCGGACCGCGTAATAGGCTTGGCGCATCTCGGGAACGGTGGTGCGCTCGGGCGCAACGAAGATCACGTGCCCGCCAATCTCCGGCGAGGCAGTGTTGCTGAAGGCGGTGAAGCGAATGCGCGCCTTCTGGCTGTTCTGCACCTGATCGATGTCGGCCGGGCTGACCATCGCCTCGACCAAGAGGCGGTCTTGGTCGGGCACGATCTCCATGATCGTTTCCGCCGGCTTCACCACGTCCCCGATGGTAGCGAAGGCGATCTTGTCGACGGTGCCCGAATAGGGCGCGCGGATCACCGAGCGCTCGAACATGTCGGTCGCGTTGACGCTGCGGATCTGTTCCTGGTTGAGTGTGCCGTTGATTGCCGCGAGCTGCGTGCCCGCCTCGCCGCGACGAGTGTCGCCCTGCTGCAGGATCTGCTCATTAGCCTCGGTGATTCGTGCCTGAGTCTGGGCGATCTGTGCCTGGAGCGAGGCTATGTTGCCCTGTAGATCGACGCTCGTGCGTTCGACCTGATTTAGGCGGCCGATCGTCACAAGGTTCTTTTCCCAAAGCTCGCGCACGCTCGCGCGCTCGGGCTCGATCAGCGCGGCCTGCTTCTGAAGGGCGTCGATCTGCGCCGCATAGCCGGCGATCTGCTTGCGATACTGGGCGACGCGGGCGGCCAGCTGCGCCTGAATGCCGCCTTGCTCGGACCTGCGGATACGGAACAGCTTCTCCTCGTCAGCCATGGCCTTGCGCGCGCCGGCATCGGTAGCGGCGCGGGCGCGCAATTCGGGGGGAAACACAATGTTCGGACTGCCCAATCGCTCGGCCTCGAGCCGGGCGCGCTGCGCCATCAGCTGATCGACAGTGAGCGATGAGAGCTGCGATTGGGTGCCGGTGACCTGATCGTCGAGGCGCATCAGGACGTCGCCCTTGGTTACCCGGTCCCCGTTCTGCACGTAGATCGCCGAGATGATGCCGCCAGTCGGGTGCGCGACACGCTTGATGCGCGATTCGACGCCGACCTGGCCGCTCCCGACCACCGCGCCGCCGATCGGCACAAACGCCATGGCGGAGCCGAAACCGAGAACCAGGATCGCCACCGCGACCAGCGACAGGCGCAGCCGCGAGCGGATCTTTGCATCGGGATCATAGTCCGCCAGGTCAGGCGTCGCGGCCCCTTGCAGAATGGCGGGAAGATGAGTGGCCATCTCTTTCAGGCCTCCTGTGCCGCAAGGGTGCCGTCCTGCGGCGGAGCGGCGCGCAGCGGCACCGGCTTGTTGGTGATCTTGGCAAGAATCTCGTCGCGCGGCCCGAACGCCTCGATTCTCCCGTCACGCATGAACGCAACATGGCTGACCTGCGACAAGGCCGAGGGGCGATGGGCGATGAGGACCGCGATGCCGCCGCGCTGTCGGATCGCCGCGACCGCCCGCTCGAGCGCGGCTTCGCCGGCGGCATCAAGGTTCGAGTTCGGCTCGTCCAGGAGGACGAAGAATGGCTCGCGATAGAGCGCGCGCGCCAGGCCGATCCGCTGGCGCTGTCCGGCGGACAGCTGCGAGCCGTCGAACCCGACGGGTGTATCGTACCCCTGCGGCAGGTTGACGATCATTTCATGCACGCCGGCGGTTTCAGCCGCGCGGATCACGGCCGAGGAATCGGGTTCGGGATCGAAGCGGGAGATATTCTCCGCTACGGTGCCGTCGAGCAGCTCGACCGTCTGTGGCAGATAGCCAATGAACTCTCCGAGCGTGTCGGGATGCCACTGATCGAGCGTAGCGCTGTCTAGGCGAACGTTGCCCCGTATTGGCCGCCAGACGCCGATCAGCGCACGGCCGAGCGAGGTCTTGCCCGCTGCCGAGGGACCAATGATGCCGAGTGCCTCACCGGCGCGCAGAGTGAAATCGGCGTGGCTGACGGTCACGCGCTGCGTACCCGGGGGCGCTACGGCTAGCTGTTGAACCGTCAGCTCCGACTTTGGCCGGGGCAGCAGTGTCGAAACCGCCGATACGTCGGGCATCTTGGCCAGCATCTCGTTGATGCGCCGCCAGCCAAGCCGTGCCGAGGCGAAACCGCGCCAATTGGCGATCGCCGCGTCGACCGGCGCCAGCGCACGGCCGGACAGGATCGATGATGCGAAAATCACGCCTCCGCTCGCCTTGCCGTCGATGACGAGCAGTGCACCCACGGTCAGGATCAGCGACTGGAGAAGCAGGCGAAAGATCTTGCTGATGCCGCCGAGCGTGCCGACCGTGCGGCTCAACTTGTCGTTGGCGGCCAGGAACAGACCATTCACCGTCAGCCAGCGCTCACGCATCCGATTGCGCATGCCGAGCGCGGTCAGCACTTCGGCATGGCGGACGTTGGATTCGGCCATGCCGCTGCGCACGGCGCCGATCTGCGACAGCTGGGCGATCGGCTCTCGCGTACGACGGTCGGTGATGATGGTGAGCGCGATGAGGATGATGGAGCCGAGCAGCGCGGTTACACCCAGCCAATAGTGCAGTAGGAACAGGATGCCGAGGAAGAACAAGATCCACGGCAGGTCGATCAGCGCCGCCGGCCCGCCGGAGGTCAGAAACGAGCGGATTTGGTCGAGGTCGCGCATCGGGATCAGCCCGTCGCCGAACTGCCTGCCGCCATGCATCGCATTGTCCGAGATGATCCGCTGAACCTCAGGCGCGAGTTCGCGATCGATGGCGCTGCCCACGTCGGCGAGGATGCGCGTGCGCATCGTGTCGAACATGCCCTGGAATAGATAGACGATGCAGACCATCGCCAACAGACTGAACAGCGTCGGCAGACTGTGACTCGGCAGCACCGAGTCATAGACCATCATCATGTAGATCGAGCCGCCGAGCAGCAATACGTTCAGCACCGCGCTCAGTATTCCTACTGTTATGAATGCGGTCTTGTAACGGGCAACTGCCTCGCCAAGCCGCGATCGGCTCGGCCCCCCCGCGATCGACGCCATTTCATCTGATCCCACCCCGGCCGGATCATCCACGCGGTTCGCGATGACTGACTCGACAACAAGCTAGTTCATATCACGCCACGCCCCCCGGATACCATAGCCTCGTGGCGCCCCAAAACGGGTCAGCATGCGGCGCAGGGATCTGGAACCATGACTTTTTCAGCTGGCCGGTCGGGCAGGGAGGCCGTCTGTGTTTAGCCCAGATACTGGTGCCGCAATCGCAATGATATTAATCGGTAGTTCGCCTTGATCGGGAAGACGGGGTTGTGGACGAACACCTCCCGGCCACGTCCGCCAGCATATCGGCGGCTTCCGCTCCAACTGCGACGATACGGCGGCTGCCAAACATGCCCGAGGGTGCCTCCGACCTTGACGCCCTGATAATGCCGCCTTGCGAACGTATTTGCGGCCGTTCATCGCGTGGGACCTCGCCACGCTCGGGATCGATCAGCGACGAGGTTGTACGGTCGAAGTAAGAGACTTGCTTCTTTCTGAAACCTTCAACTGCGAAGCGTGATCGCGCTGCAGGTCGGCCTCAGCGACATTGGGGCTCGGCCCTCGATATGTCGAGCGAGCGGTAAGGCACCAGGGTAAGCGTGCGAAAGGCTGACAATCGCTCGCGGCGCAGCTGGGCGAACGGCCGGGGGGAAAATCATCCCGATGTCGGGGGAAAACTCCGCCGACAGCATCTGAAAAATTTGCGGAAATCTGCCGCTGGTGACCCCTACGGGACTCGAACCCGTGTTTTCGCCGTGAGAGGGCGACGTCCTAGACCGCTAGACGAAGGGGCCGTGCGAAGCGGAAGGGCGCCTCTACGGGGGTGGCGCCGGGTCGTCAACCCGGCGCGGCACCTTATTCGATCAGGCCGCGACCTTGCGGCGTTCGGCCATTTCGGCGTTCAGCATTTCGGCCAGCAGGAACGCCAGTTCCAGGCTCTGGCTGGCGTTGAGGCGCGGGTCGCAATGCGTGTGATACCGATCCGCCAGGCTCTGCTCGGTCACGTCCACCGCGCCGCCGGTGCATTCGGTGACGTTCTGGCCGGTCATCTCGGCATGGATGCCGCCCGCGTGCGTGCCTTCGGCGCGATGAATCGCGAAGAAGCCGCGGACTTCGGCGAGGATGCGGTCGAACGGCCGCGTCTTGTAGCCGTTGGCGGCCTTGACGACGTTGCCGTGCATCGGATCGCAGCTCCACACCACCGGATGCCCCTCACGCGTGACGGCGCGCAGCAGCCTGGGGAAGGTGGCTTCGATCTTGTCATGGCCGTAGCGCGTGATCAGCGTGATGCGGCCCGGAATGCGGCCCGGATTGAGCGTGTCGAGCATGCGCAGCAGCATGTCGGGCTCAAGGCTGGGGCCACACTTCAGGCCGATCGGATTGCCGATGCCGCGCAAGAACTCGACATGCGCCGAACCCTCGAAGCGGGTGCGATCGCCGATCCACAGGAAGTGCGCGGACGTATCGTACCAGTCGCCGGTCAGCGAATCCTGCCGGGTCATCGCCTCCTCATAGGGCAGGAGGAGCGCTTCGTGGCTGGTATAGAAGCTGGTCTGCGCGAGCTGTGGCACGGTTTCCGGGTCGATCCCGCAGGCTGCCATGAAATCGAGCGCCTCGCCGATGCGATCGGCGGTCTCGGCGTACTTCTTCGCCCACGGGCTGCGGCCCATGAAGTCGTGCGTCCAGCGGTGGACCTGCGCGAGATTGGCATAGCCGCCCTGCGCGAAGGCCCGCAGCAGGTTCAGCGTCGCGGCGGACTGCGAATACCCCTGCACCATGCGCTGCGGATCGGGAATGCGCGAGGCGGCGGTGAAGCCGATGTCGTTGACATTGTCCCCGCGATAGCTGGGGAGCTCGACACCATCGATCGTCTCGGTCGGGGCCGAGCGCGGCTTGGCGAACTGGCCGGCCATGCGGCCAAGCTTCACCACCGGCAGCTTCGAGGCGAAGGTGAGCACCACCGCCATTTGCAGGATGACGCGGAACGTATCGCGGATGTTGTTGGGGTGGAACTCGGCAAAGCTCTCGGCGCAGTCGCCGCCCTGCAGCAGGAAGGCTTCGCCGGCCGCGACGTGGGCGAGATCGGTGGTGAGATTGCGCGCCTCGCCGGCAAAAACCAGCGGCGGGAAGTTGCGCAGCGTCTCGGTGGCTGCGTTCAGCGCAGCGGCATCGGGATAGTCGGGGAGCTGGCGCGCCTCGTGCGACGTCCAGCTGTTCGGGGCCCAATTGGCGGCCATTGATTCAGTTCCTTTCGGCGCGCGGCCATGCGGGAAAACGGCGCGCCACGCAAACAAGCTAAGCTTTGGCGCTATAGCACGCCGGGATAGCCGCCGCCATCGATCAGCAGGCTCTGCCCGGTGATGTAGCCGGCCTGGGCGGAGCAGAGGAAGGCGCAGGCAGCGCCGAATTCGGCTGGATCGCCGAAGCGCCGGGCCGGGATCCGCTCTCGCCCGCGCTCCGCCGCTGTCTCCGCATCCACGCCTTGCGACTTGGCGGCGAAGGCCATCACCCCGTCTAGCCGGCGCGTCGCAAAGAGACCGGGCAGCAGGAAGTTGATCGTGACGTTGGCGCCTGCGACTTCGCGCGCGACGCCAGCCAGGAAACCGTGGAGCCCGATCCGCGCGCCGCTCGACAGGTCCAGGCCCAGCGTCACTGCCTTCACCGAGGCGGAGGTGATGCACACGATGCGGCCGAAGCGGCGCTCCACCATGCCGTCGATCACTTGCTGCACGAGGCGGATGGGCGTGACCATGTTGGCCTCGAGCCCGGCGTGGATCGCGTCCGCATCGAGATCGCGAAAGCCGCGCGGCGGCGGACCGCCGTTGTTGTTGACGAGGATGTTGGGCGTTCCCGCCGTGGCGATGAGATCCCGCTGGACACCGTCGTCTCCGATGTCGCCGGCGACCGTTTCCACGGTCGCTCCGGTTTCGGCGCGGATCGCCTCCGCTGCGGCTTCCAGTGCCTCGCGGTTGCGGCCATTCATCACGATCCGGCAGCCGGCGCGGGCAAGTTCCGTAGCGCAGGCACGACCGAGGCCGTGGCTGGAGGCGCAGACGATGGCGGTCCTGCCGGTAAGGCCGAGGTCCATGGCGATTCTCTCCCGTATGTTAGGGAGGTGATTAGGCGAGCTTGCGCTGCCGCGTCATCCCCGGGGTTCGTGGAAGACGCGGCAGGGCGGGCCGAAGGCTAAGCGGACCGCGGCAGCCAGTTGCCGTGGAAGCCCGGCGGGATGCGGTGCGGAATGCGCACGCTTGCGACGGGTGCGGCGGTGAAATTACGCGCGTCGATGATGGCGAGATCGGTGGTCTCTCTCAGCAGATCGACGACAAGGCCGATCACCCAGCCTTCGTCTTCGCCAGCATCGGCGTGTGCGGGCACGAACACGAACTCGCCGGGATGGCGGCCGGGGCCGAAATCATGCGTCTCGCGGGTGCCCGCAGCAAGATCATGCTTGTAGAGTGCGGTGGCACCGACGAACTCGTCCGCCTCATCGGTCGGCAGCGCCATCGTGTAAGCATAGCGATACGGCTGGCCGAAGCGCCGCTCGTCCGGGCGGGGAAATTCCTGCGGCGCGGGATCGAGCGTTCGAATGGCGACTTCCCGGCTGACGGGATCGATCGTCCAGCGCTCCAAACCCCGATTTCGCCCGTTCGGCCCGCCGGTGGCATGATCGAACATCGTCTCATAGGCGCAGACGTCGAGCACCACCTTGCCGTCCGCATCGTCGAACGCATTGGCGACGTGGAAGACGTAGGCAGCTGGCACCGGGCACCAGATGACGTCGCTGCCGTGTCCCGCACGGGGGAGGAGGCCGATGCGCGCCTGATGATCCGGGTTCCACTGATAAGGGAAGCGGTGGCCGCCGATCAGCGCCTTCATCGAGAAGGTGACAGGCAGATCGAGGATGATCGCGTAGCGGCTGGTGATCGCGCAATCGTGGATAGAAGGGCCGTTGGTGACGCTGATCGGCTCCTCCCGCACGACCTTGCCGTCAAGGGCGATCACGATGTGGCGGATCGTGCCGGGGTCGGTCGCCTCGTAAGCGATGGCGTGGTTCTCGCCGGTCAGCGGATCGAGATGCGGGTGCGCGGCGAACGAGCCTTGCAGCGTATCGTCGAACGGATTGTACGTCTGCTCGCCAAGTTCCTCGTCGAGCTCGACCGGATAGCTGCCGGCTTCGACCAGTGCCCAGGTGCGGCCCCCGATCTCCACCACATTGGTGTTCACCGTATCGAAGCCGCCATGCCGCGGACCAGGAGCGGGGGGCTGCCCGAGCGCGGCGCCGACGGTGCGGGATCGGATCCAGCGGTTGCGATACCACAAGGCCTTGCCGCCGCTGACGGCGATGCCGTGCACCATGCCGTCGCCGGTGAACCAATGGTAGCCGGCCGGATCGGGGTTCACGGGGTTGGGGCCGATGCGGAGATAGCGCCCGTCGAGCGCCGCCGGAATCGTGCCCGTCACCGGCAGGTCGACGATCGTCAGCTCCTCCTTCATCGGGGCGTGGATCCCCTCGAGATAAGGATGCGGCGTAGCCGTCATGCGGCGGCGATTGAAATCCGCGACAACGCCGATGCCCTTGCCGACGGCGGAACGGATCACGCTTTCAACACTGTTTGCCACGCGAGTCTCTCCTGTATGTTTATGGCGTAAACATATCCGAAATGTGTACGGCGTCAACATGGTGCTTGCGATTGGCTGTGTCACGCCGCTAACGGGGGTGCATGGCGACGCGGGCGTATCATCATGGCGACTTACAGACGGCGCTGATCGACGCCGGCCTAGCGGCGATCGAACTCGGCGGATCGGACGAACTGTCGCTTCGCGGGCTGGCGCGCACCGTCGGCGTCAGCGCGACCGCCGTCTATCGCCACTTCCCGGACAAGAAGGCGCTGATGGCGGCGCTGGCCGAGGTCGGGCTGGAGCGGCTGGCCGAAGCGCAGCGCCGCGCATCCGTCGCGGCGGGGGGCGGAGCGGCCGGGTTCAAGGCAACGGGTGCGGCCTATGTCCGCTTTGCGCTGGCGAACCCCGGGTTGTTCCGGCTGATCTTCGCCACGCCGCAGGCGAAGCCCTTGACGATGGACGATCCGGACGCGGCAATGTCGATGCTGCGGGCCAACGCCGCCGCTCTGGCACCGCCCGGGACAGATCCCGCGACATTTGCGCTACAGAGCTGGTCCCTGGTCCACGGGCTCGCCATGCTGCTGCTCGATCGGCAAGTGACGATCGACGATGCAGCGATCGACGCGGTGGTCGACCTGCACGTCATGCTTGCTGCCACTGGCGGGGACACCTAAATCCACATCATGGCGCACGCTCATCACCATCACGAGCCGCAGGGAGCGGATCTGGCCCAGGCCGCCCAGGCGACGCTGGAGCGCGCCGGCGAACAATGGACCAGCATGCGGGCAACCGTGTTCAGCGCGCTGGCCGCGTTCGACAAGCCGGCGAGCGCCTATGACATCGCCGATGCCGTTTCCAAGTCGGAAGGGCGCCGCGTTGCCGCGAACAGCGTCTATCGAATCCTCGACCTGTTCGTCGGTGCGAACCTTGCGCGGAAGGTGGAAAGCGCGAACGCCTATGTCGCTAACGCGCATCCGGACTGCCTGCATGATTGCATTTTCCTGGTGTGCGACGGCTGCGGTCAGACGACTCATCTCGACGATGATCGGGTCACGGGCGGCGTACGCAGTGCGGCGGAAGCGGCTGGTTTCAGGCCGGTTCGGCCGGTGATCGAGGTTCGCGGGCGCTGCTCCACTTGCGCCGCCGCCCAATAAGCGCGGCTATTCCAAGTCGGTAGCATTCGACACGATCGACTTGCTGGAGTAAGCGCCGCAAGATGACCGATCTGCCCCAGACGCCGCTGCTCGATACTGTTACGACACCGGCAGACCTTCGGAAGCTCGCGCCCGAACAGCTTCGTCAGCTTGCGGACGAATTGCGGACGGAGACGATCAGCGCGGTCGGCACGACGGGCGGGCATCTGGGTTCCGGGCTCGGTGTGGTCGAGCTGACGACGGCGATCCATTATGTGTTCGATACGCCACGGGACCGGCTGATCTGGGACGTCGGCCACCAATGCTATCCGCACAAGATCCTGACGGGGAGGCGTGATCGCATCCGCACGCTGCGGCAGGGCGGGGGGCTCAGCGGCTTCACCAAGCGGAGCGAGAGCGAATATGATCCGTTCGGCGCGGCGCACAGCTCTACGTCGATCTCCGCTGCGCTGGGCTTCGCGATCGCGAACAAGATCGCCGATCGCCCGGGCAAGGCAATCGCCGTCATCGGCGACGGCGCGATGTCTGCCGGCATGGCCTATGAGGCGATGAACAACGCCCAGGCGGCGGGCAACCGGCTGGTCGTGATCCTGAACGACAATGACATGTCGATCGCGCCGCCGGTCGGTGGCCTGTCGGCCTATCTGTCGCGCATCGTTTCGAGCCGCGAATTCCTGTCGGTGCGCGAACTGATGAAGCGCGTCGCGCGCCGCCTGCCGCGCCCGATCCACAATGCCGCCCGCAAGACCGATGAATTCGCCCGCGGGATGACGATGGGCGGCACGCTCTTCGAGGAGCTTGGCTTCTATTATGTCGGGCCAATCGACGGCCATAATCTCGAGCATCTGATCCCGGTGCTGGAGAACGTGCGCGATGCGGAGGAAGGCCCGATTCTCGTCCATGTCGTGACCAAAAAGGGCAAGGGCTACGCCCCCGCCGAAGAGGCGTCCGACAAGTACCACGGCGTGCAGAAGTTCGACGTGATCACCGGTGCGCAGGCGAAGGCGCCTCCGGGGCCGCCGGCGTATCAGAACGTCTTCGGCGACGCGCTGGCCGACGAGGCGGATCGCGATCCGCGTGTCTGTGCGATCACGGCGGCGATGCCGTCGGGCACCGGGATCGACCGCTTTGCCAAGCGGCATCCCGATCGCGCATTCGACGTCGGCATCGCCGAGCAGCACGCCGTCACCTTCGCCGCTGGCCTTGCGGCGCAGGGCATGCGCCCGTTCTGCGCGATCTATTCCACCTTCCTGCAGCGCGCCTATGACCAGGTGGTCCATGACGTCGCGATCCAGAACCTGCCGGTGCGCTTCGCGATCGACCGTGCGGGGCTGGTCGGCGCGGACGGCGCGACGCACGCTGGCTCGTTCGACATCACCTATCTCGCTAGCCTGCCCAATTTCGTCGTGATGGCGGCGGCGGACGAGGCTGAGCTCGTTCATATGACGCACACTTGCGTCGAGCATGATTCGGGCCCGATCGCGGTGCGCTATCCGCGCGGCAATGGCGTCGGCGTGTCGCTGCCCACTACGCCGGAGAAGCTGGAGATCGGCAGGGGCCGCATCGTGCGCGAGGGCAAGACCGTGGCGATCCTGTCGCTCGGCACCCGCCTTGCCGAAGCGCTGAAAGCGGCGGACCAGCTGGAAGCGAAGGGGCTTTCGACCACGGTCGCCGACCTGCGCTTTGCCAAGCCGCTCGACGAAGCGCTGATCCGCCGTTTGCTGACGACGCACCAGGTGGCGGTGACGATCGAGGAAGGCGCGATCGGCGGGCTCGGCGCGCACGTGCTGACCATGGCGTCCGACGAAGGTCTGATCGACGGCGGGCTGAAGCTGCGCACGCTGCGCCTGCCGGACGTGTTCCAGGACCAGGACAAGCCGGAAGCGCAATATGCCGCCGCCGGGCTGGATGCGGAGGGGATCGTCGGCACGGTGTTGAAGGCGCTGCGCTGGAATGAAACCGGGGCGGGGACACTCGGCGCCCGGGCGTGAGCGGCTGGACCAAGGTTATTCTCGCCACCCTGCTGATGGTGGTGGCGATCAGCGCGTTCAACGTCGCGCTGTGGCGGCGCATGCGTGACGTGCGCCGCCTCGCGGAAGCGCAGACACGTGAGGAAGAAGCGGGCGGTGAAGAGGCCTCCGCCCAGCCTTCTTCGGACGGGAGCTCATCCTCACAAGCTTGAGCTATCCGTCGGGGCTCAGGCCCGGGGCGACGATCCGGCCCGCTGATCCGATAATCGCCTCGCCAGGATCGCGCGCGCGTCACCCGGCGTGCGCACTTCGCCGTGCGGGCCGCCAGCCGCTTCGATCACCCGGCCGAGCAGTTCCTGCCCCTCCGGCCACCAGCCGAGGCCGCTTGCCGCGTTGATATGGCCTGCGGCGCCCGCATCGATGAAGTGGCTTCCCCAGTCGACCGCCAGACTGTGCGCCGCGTCCAGATCGATCCACGGATCGTCGGTGCTGGCGACCAGGATCGAGGGGAAGGGCAGCGGCGCGCGCGGCGCTGGCGTGAAGGTGGAGAGTTCGGCCGGAATCGTCGCGCGATCGACGTCGCAGGGCGCCACCAGCAGCGCGCCCGCCACCGGCCAGCCATAAGGCTGCGGGCTCAGCGACGCCCACCAGGCGATGGCAAGGCAGCCCAGCGAATGCCCGACGAGGATGACGGGTGCCTGCGCCTGCGCGATCGTCTGATCGAGCTTCGTCACCCAGGCATTGCGATGCGGCGTATCCCACATGCCCAGGTCCACCCGGCGTGTGTCCAGCCGGCTCTGTTCCCACAAGGTCTGCCAGTGGGCGGGACCGGAACTGCCGAGTCCCGGCACGGTCAGCACGGTCGGGCTGAACCGCAGATCGGACGAATAATGGCCCATGTCGGTGCTCCTTTCGGCCGGCGAGGCCGCGTTGCCGGTGCTCTAGGGGGACGCCCGGCAGCGCGACCTCACCAACCTTTCTATAATCCACTAAATCAATGGGCAATGACTCTGTTCCGTCGCGGAGCCGGATTGCCCACGGGTTGCGACGAACCGATTTCGCCCCGATAGAGCGGCCATGGCGAAGACCCGTGCGGACCAGTTGCTCGTCGATCGGGGCCTCGCCGAATCGCGAACGCGCGCCCAGGCGCTGATCATGGCGGGCCTCGTGTTTCTTGGGGATCGCAAGGTCGAGAAGCCGGGGCAGGCGGTGGCCGACGACGCAGTGCTGGATGTGCGCGGGCGCGATCATCCCTGGGTGTCGCGCGGCGGGATCAAGCTGGCGCACGGCCTCGATCAGTTCGGCTGGGACGTGACCGGCGCGGTCGCGATCGATGTGGGCTCGTCCACCGGCGGTTTCACCGATGTGCTGCTGAGCCGCGGCGCGGCGCGCGTCTATGCGATCGACAGCGGCACCAATCAGCTCGCCTGGAAGCTGCGCCAGGATCCGCGCGTGATCGTGCATGAACAGACCAGCGCGCGCATCTTGAGCGATGCGCATATTCCCGAGACGGTCGACCTCATCGTGTGCGATGCGAGCTTCATTGGCATCGCCAAGGTGCTGGAGGTGCCGCTGGGCTTCGCAAAGCCAGCAGCGCGGGTGATGACGCTGGTGAAGCCGCAGTTCGAGGCGGGGCGCGAGGAAGTGGGCAAGGGCGGGGTGGTGCGCGATCAGGCGGTGCGCCAGCGCGTCTGTGATGAAGTGGCCGCCTGGTTCACCGAAAAGGGCTGGCAGGTGGTTGGCGTTAGCGAAAGCCCGATCACCGGCCCGGAAGGCAATGTGGAATATCTGCTGGCGGCGGTACGCGGCTGAACCCTGTCCAGTAATGAGGCAGTCGGGGGAATGGCCGCGGTTTACGCCGGGCGGCGCGCATGATTAGGCCCGGCAAACGATCGCGGAGGGAACGTGGGGGGCATCGCGTCAAAAGAGCAGCTGCGGATGTCATTCGCGCGCTGGGCGATCGTGTGCGTGCCGCTGATCGTCCTGCTCGGCTTCCTGTCCGGCCGGCTGGTGCCTTCGGGTGAGGAGAACGCCTGGTATCAGGCGCTATCGAAGCCCGCACTGACCCCGCCCGGCTGGGTCTTCCCGGTCGCCTGGACGACACTGTACATCCTGCTTGGCGTGGCGCTGGCAGCGATCCTCAACGCGCGCGGCGCGCGCGGGCGGGGCGTGGC
Source organism: uncultured Stakelama sp. (assembly GCA_964390515.1). GTDB lineage: Bacteria > Pseudomonadota > Alphaproteobacteria > Sphingomonadales > Sphingomonadaceae > Sphingomonas. The sequence continues at coordinate 47,086 of CAYMIU010000021.1, read as the reverse complement.
GGTAGGCCTCTTCGCGCTGCAATTCGCGCTGAACCTTGCCTGGACGCCCCTGTTTTTCGGCGCTCACATGGTGGGCGTCGCCCTGGGTGTGATCCTGACGATCCTGCTCCTCTCGATCGCCACCACCTTTTCCTTCGCGGCCATCCGGCGCTCCGCAGCGTGGCTGATGGTGCCCTATATGGTGTGGTTGAGCTTCGCCGCCGGGCTCAATTGGCAGTTCAGCCGGCTTAATCCCGATGCACAAAGCCTTGTGCCGGGCGCGCGAACCTACCAAGTCATCGGCTGACTATTCTCTTCCGAAAGGCTTGGCGCATGCAGTCCGAAAACCGGCTGTTCGAAGATCTGGTGAAGCTCGTGAACGGGGCCGCAGGCACGGTCGCGGGGGTGGGACGCGAGGCGCAGTCGAATGCGCGCGAGCGGGCGCGTGAGTGGATCGGCGGGCTCGATTTCGTCAGCCGCGAGGAGTTCGAAGTGGTGAAGGCGATGGCCGTGGCCGCGCGTGACGAGGCCGACGCGCTGCGCGCGCGGCTCGACGCGCTTGAGGCCAAGCAGCAGGGCTGATCCCTTTCATATCCTGCTCTTCCGGCGGGCGGTGCTTTGCATCGCCGCCACAACTCGTGCGATAAGGCACTGATGCTCGACGAAGCCGACCGCGATAACGAACCCGAAGCACCGCTTGATATGCTGGAAAGCTATTTCTCCGCCCATGGCTGGTCGTACGACCGCCAGGACGAGGAGATCAGCGCCACGGTGAAGGGCAGCTGGACCGAATATGAACTTCGCGCCCTGTGGCGGGAGGAGGACGCCGTCCTGCAGTTCCTCACCTTCCCGGACGTGAAGGTGGCGGAACATTCACGCGCTGCGATCTACGAGGCGATCGGGCTGGCGAACGAGCAATTGTGGCTCGGCCATTTCGAGCTTTGGTCGTCGAGCGGCATCCTGCTGTATCGCCACGCCGCGGTGATCGGGCAGGATGATGGAGACGATCCGACGCTGACGCTGGACGCCGCGCAGCTTCTGATCGAGACTGCGATCGAGGAGTGTGAGCGCTTCTATCCCGTCTTCCAGTTCGTGCTGTGGGGCGGCAAGACGCCGCGCGACGCGATCGCCGCTGCGCTGATCGAAACCCAGGGCGAGGCCTGAGCCCTATGTCATTGCCAACTTCGCTGTGGCTGGTCGGCTGCGGCAACATGGGCGGCGCGATGCTGCGCGGCTGGATTGCTTCCGGCCTGTCGCCGCAGGCGGTGACCGTGATCGATCCGGGGCGCCCGATGGTGCCGGAAGGCGTGACGGTGCTGGAATCTCCGCCCAGCGGCGCAGCGCCCGAGGTGATCGTGCTGGCGGTGAAGCCGCAGTTGCTCGACGCGGTGGCACCTTCCATCGCCACGGTGCGCCCCGCGCTGCTGCTGTCGATCCTTGCCGGTGTGGAAGAGGCGACGCTCGGCGCCAAGATCGACGCTGACGCAATTGTCCGCGCGATGCCGAACCTGCCCGTCGCGATCGGCCGCGGGGTGACGGCGCTGCATAGTGCCGCGGCGGACGCGGCAGTGCGAAACACGGCGCAGGCATTGGTGGCGCCGCTCGGCAAGGTCGAATGGATTGCGGACGAGGCAAGCTTCGATGCCGTGACGGCGCTGTCCGGCTGTGGCCCGGGCTTCGTGTTTCGCTTCATCGATGCGCTGGCGAAGGCCGGCGCCGCGCTTGGTCTGCCCGAGGATCAGGCGGCGCGGCTGGCGCTAGCGACGGTAGAAGGATCAGCCGCGATGGCCGCGCAGGTCAGTGAACCGCCCGCGGTGCTGGCGGATCGCGTCGCGAGCCCGGGCGGGTCGACGCGTGAAGGGCTCAATGTGCTCGATCGCGATCAAGCGCTGAACAGGCTGCTTGCCGAGACGCTACGGGCAAGCTGCGATCGTAACGCGGAGCTGGCGGCTGCCGCGCGGCGCTGAACGCCGGCGCGGCTTAGGGCCTCTTCAGCCGCGCAGGGCGGCCACGCGGTCGCGTTCAGCGGGCGGGATCAGGCCTTCGAGTACGGACCAGAAGCCGCTGACGGCGCTTTGCCCGGCTTCCGAATAGGCTGCCGCGAACTGCTCGCGCAGCGCGTCGTACAGCTCTGCCTCGAACGCCGAGCCGGCCTCCGTCAGGCGCAGAAGCCGCTGGCGCCGGTCCCGCTCGCCCGCGCGCGCCTCGACATAGCCGCGCTCGGTCAGCTCGCCCAGCACGCGGCCGAGCGATTGCTTGGTGATGCTCAGCAGGCCCAGCAGATCGGATACCGCCATGTCAGGCTTGCGCGCGATGAAGTAGAGCGCGCGATGATGGGCGCGGCCAAGTCCTCGCCGCGCGAGCCCCTCGTCGATCGATCGGGTGACATGAGAGTTGCCGAAGTAAAGCAGCTCGATTCCGCGGCGAATCTCGGGTTCGCGCAAGAACAGCGGGGATGCGGAGGACGTCGTGGCAGCCATGTTGACCCGCCTTGCCATCGGGCCTACCCGACCGCAACCGCCAACCTTGGCCTTTTACGCTTCGCAGGAGCCTTCTGCCGTGTCTTTCGCGTTCGAGCCCCACCCAGCGCCGATCCCCGCCAGCGAGCGTGCGGAGCGGATCGCGGATCCCGGGTTCGGCCGCGTTTTCACCGATCACATGGCGATCATCCGGTGGAGCGAGGAACAGGGCTGGCACGATGCGAAGATCACCGCGCGCACCACGTTGACGGTCGATCCCGCCACCGCCGTGCTGCATTATGCACAGGAAATCTTCGAAGGCCTGAAGGCCTATCGCCACGCCGACGGCAGCATGGCGCTGTTCCGCCCCGACGCGAACGCCCGCCGCTTCCGCGATTCGGCGCGGCGCATGGCGATGCCGGAACTGCCGGATGATCTGTTCATCGGCTCGATCAAGGAACTGGTGAAGGCGGATGCCGACTGGTTCCCCGCGGTCGAAGGCGGATCGCTTTACCTTCGCCCGTTCATGATCGCGAGTGAGGTGTTCCTGGGCGTGAAGCCGGCCGGCGAATATCTCTATATGGTGCTGGCATCGGCTGCCGGTTCATATTGGAAGGGCGGCGTGCGGCCGATCTCCTTGTGGGTCAGCCATGATTACACCCGCGCGGCCCCCGGCGGCACGGGCGCTGCCAAGTGCGGCGGCAATTACGCCACCAGCCTCGTTGCCCAGTCCGACGCGATCCGCCGCGGATGCGATCAGGTGGTGTTCCTCGACGCGGCCGAGCGCCGCTGGATCGAGGAGCTGGGCGGCATGAACATCTTCTTCGTGTTCGACGATGGATCGATCCAGACGCCGCCGCTGACCGGCACGATCCTGCCCGGCATCACGCGCGATTCGATCCTGACGATCGCGCGGGACGCGGGCCTGACCGTGCGCGAGGAGCTGTATTCGATCGATCAGTGGCGCGCCGATGCGGCGAGCGGCCGGCTGACCGAAAGCTTCGCCTGCGGCACCGCCGCGGTGGTGACGCCGATCGGATCGGTTGCCGGCCCGGATTATTCCTTCAGCATCGGCACCGGTGGCACGGGCCAGACCACACAGCGCTTCCTCGATCAGCTGAGCGCGGTGCAGCGCGGCCGCGCACCTGACCCGCACAATTGGATCCACCCGATCGCCTGACGCAATCGGGCAATTGCACTTCGCGCCGCCAAGTTATAGGGCCGCGCGTCTGTTGGGGCGTCGCCAAGCGGTAAGGCACCGGTTTTTGGTACCGGCATTCGCAGGTTCGAATCCTGCCGCCCCAGCCAACTCTCAGCTAAGTGATCGACCTAACTGGCTGACCCTACATCGGTCGAGCGAAGTGTGCAGGTGGCTGTGCCATGTGGGTGGTCGGAGCTATCAACCCTCTTGCCATCGATTCAGCCTGATTTTGGCCGCAGCCACATCAAAGCGTCGGCGAACCCGCAAGCAGTTCTGGCTTTATGCAAAACGCTGTCGGTGGCACGGTACCGCTCATAGTCTCGCACTGACAGCGGGAGCAGATCCCAGTGGCCTTCTGGGGCCGTGGTCGACCGATAGTCACCCGCCACCGACACGCAAACTGTTCCTGCTCCCGGGATACTTCCAGGGGGAGGGGGGCGCCGGGCACAACCGAAGTGTCGTCGTCACGGATCGAGGAAAAAAGGTCCCGGTAACTGGAAAGCGCGACCGGGCTAAATTGACGCGGAGCCGCACTGCGTAAGCGTTGGCATGGCTTTCGGCGTCTTCATTCATCGTCCTGACTCGATCTACGATGACACGCCTGCCGAGCGATATCAGTTCCCGCGGCAGTATCTCAGCCGGGTTCGGGCATGCATCAGCGACTGGATCATCTATTATGAGCCGCGCAAAGTGCCTGGCACGCGCGGGTATTTCGCTGTCGCGAAGGTGGAGCAGGTGGTTCCCGATCCCAGCGCGCCGGGCATGTATCTCGCGTTGATCGAGATGGGCAGCTATCTCGATTTTTCTGCCCCGGTGCCCTTTGCAGACGCCGACGGCGCCGTGAGCGAGCGCGGTTTGCTCAATAAGGCCGGGCGCATCTCGGGCCGTGCGCAGGCGGCGGTACGCGAATTGTCCGCATACGACTTCAACGCTATTGTTGACGCCGGACTGTCCGAGGAAGCTCCGCTTCTGCCGCGCGTCGGCCTCTCCGATGCGATCCCCGTCCTGCGCGAAGAGCGAACGCCGTTCGGTTTTGACGAAACGCGCCTGCGGGTCGATATGCTCGTCTCGCGCGTGGTGCGGGACCGCGTTTTCCGCCGCATCGTGCTGCGTGCCTATGATGAGCGGTGCGCCATCACAGGACTCAAGCTGATCAACGGGGGCGGCCGGGCTGAAGTCGAAGCGGCGCATATCCGCCCGGTCGAGGCGAACGGGCCTGATATCCTCAGCAATGGGCTGGCTCTATCCGGCACCGCGCACTGGATGTTCGACCGAGGGCTGATCAGCCTGGCGGACGACGCGAGCATCCTGATCTCGCGGCAGGTGAACGACCCGGCCAGCATCCGCTCGGTAATCAACCCTACCGGGCGGGCGATCCTGCCATCAAGTGCCAGCGACCGGCCGCATCCCCAGTTCGTTCGCTGGCACCGCGAACACTGCTTCAAGCTGTAGCGTCTGCACGCCGTCGCAAGTGCGCTAGCGGCAGGCAGCAACCGCTAGACCGCGTCGGACGTGGGAAAAGGCTCGGGGTCGCAGTCAATTGTGACGGATAGAGGCGAAGGGTCTCGCCATCTTGGCAGTCAGATCGACAACCAGTTCGTTGCCGTCCCCCTATTCACCTGCGGCCTTCCGGGTAGACACCGCGTCCTTCTCCAGCCCACGTCCGGCATTGGCGAGTGTCAGGTACATCGCGCCCTCGGGCACGACATATTCGTTCTCGCCCCAGAAGAACGGCCAGTCGTCGCGGTTCTCGGGATAGTCGGGCTTGAGCAGCAGCACGCCGGGGACGACTCCGCCGGGAATGAAGCTGAAGTCGGCACGGTTGCTGCCATAGGCCACTTCCTTCGAAACGGTGCCGACACCCGACACGAAGGAGCGGTCCGACGCCGGATGGTGGCCGTGAATGAAGTCGAGCGCCAGCTGCACGGCGCTCGGATCGACGAGTTCCGGGAAGGCGCGGTGGAGGGCGTCGCCAGTGAGCCCGAAGCCGAGCACGCTGCCGCTGCCGGCCCAGCCGCCGGCGGTGATCGGCACGCCGAACGGGTTGGCGGTGCGGACCTTCGCGGCCTCCGCCGCCCAGCTCTTCACCGCGGGGACGAGCGCTTCGCGAAAGGCGGCGGGCATGGCCGGGATCGCCTTAACCATCGTCGTAGCGCTGAAGCCGAACGCCTGCAGCATCCGTGGCGCCAGCGCCTCGACGCGCGCGGCGTAGCGCGGGGCGCGGGTCGCGAGCAGCAGTTCCACTGCGGCAGCGAACTCCTCTGCCTCCAGTGGTCCACCGGTTGTATTGCCGTGGCGGAACAGGTCGGGCGCATGGCTGTGCTCCTCTGCCCACACGCGCTCGGCACGATCGAGGCAGCGCTTAGCGAAGGCGTCGTCACGGCCCTTCCAGGCGCGCGCGGCGGCGGCGAGCGCGGCTGCCGAGCCGTAGTTCAGCGCGGAGGCCTTGCTGGTGAAGGCCCAGCGATCATCGGGCGTCCCGCTGCGCCCGCCGTTCTGGTCATTGGCGCGTTCGTACGGCTTGAGCGTGGGATCGAAGACGAGCCCGTCGGTCTTGCTCGCTGCGTCGCCGAGGTGGGTATATTGCCCGACATCCGGCTCAACGATGCCGTGGATCGCGTGACCCACTGCGTCGAACTGCGCGAGCAGCTGGATTGCGCCGTGGCGGATCTGCTGGAGGATGTCTGGCACGCCGTCGGGCACGTGGATTTCCACGCGCCGCGTGTCCCAATCGACGCTTACTGTGTCGCGATCGAAGCCGAACCGCTCCCAGGCGTCTACGAGCTGGCGGACAACCTGATATTGCGTTTGCGTGCGTATGTCGAAGTCCCCGGCATCGAGCCAGCCGCCGACGTTGAGCCCGGGAATGTGCTCGTCCGGCTTGAACCGCGTGTCGGTCGTCGGGCCCTGGCGATAGAGGTCGATGTGCTCGTGGTTGATCGGCGCCTGCCGCGCGTCGTCGCGGTGCGAATCGCCATGCCACACGCGATAGGCCTCGTTGACCGTCATATGGTCCATCGCCACAGGCAGATAGACGTCGTTGGTGAGGTGCCACGAGGTGTCGAGCAGCCCCGGCGCGATTGGGAAGGGGGCGGTGCGGGTGCCGCCATATTCGATCACGTAGGTTCCGGGCGCCTGCACGGCGCTGAAATCGAACCGGACATAGCGGTAGCGCAAATAGTTGCCCCAGTCGCGCGCGGGCGCGGTCGGGACCGGAGCAAGCTTCCCGTCGGCAGAGACGCGCATCAGCCTTGGCTGCGTGCGGCGTCTGTCGTCGCGGTCAAGCTCGATCGTCGCGACCTTGGCAGCGGCGGGCGCGTAGCCGAGCTGCGAGTGCGCGATCACGGGTGGGCGAAGCCACCCCGGCACGCTCGCCGCGGTCACCGTCCATTCCAGCACCTTGCCCGTACGGCCGCCCGGCAGGAGCTGGCGCACGACGTACCAGCCGTTCTGCGCCTGGTTGCGGCCGTCGAACAGCGCGAGCTCACCTTCGCCGGCATTGATGGACACGCGACGCGCGGCATCTTCAGGGGAGAGCAAGAGCTGCCTTCCGTTGGCGAATGGCAGCGGCTCCGCGCCGGGGCCGTCGCTGCGCCCGCTCGCGGCGTTGCGTTCGGGTGTCAGCACCATCGCGTCGGCGGGGTAGCGCGGGAAAATCGCGGACCGCCCGTCGGCCAGGTACGACCGACCGAAATAGGCGGAGGGCACGAATTCGAGGTTCAGCCCCGCCTTGCCCACCATCGCTGGCGGTAGTGGCTGATTCAGCAGCACTGACAAACGGATCGACGCACCCTGGCGCTGGGCGCGGATGGTGTAGCGGAACTCAGGATACTGCATCACCGCTTCGATCACGCCTGCCTTCTGATCGACACGTCGGCTGACGAACTGTGCCGCCGGATCCCACTGGCCGGGTGTCGCGGAGAGCCGGACGTCGCCGTTGGTGGCGGTGCGAACACCTTGCTGGATCAATTCCACGCCGGAGACCTTGGCGTCGGCAAACAAGCCTTCGTTGACGTTCGAGAAGACCAGCCAGTTGACACCCGGCGCCTCGAAATAGTCCGAGCGGTCGAGGTGGAGCGCCTCCTGCGCCTTCGTCTGGCTGGCGATCAGGCATATTGCCGCCGCCGCGCACCACGGCCCACGTAATTGTCTCAACACCCCCTCCTTTTCTCGTTAGCGCTACCATGACGATCGGCACTCTGGTTGGCAATGCGATAGCGAGCCCTCGCAACCCAAGGAACTAATTATTTGTCGGACAATTTGACGGAGGCGGTATCGGCTGGCATCACATTCCCGTGACGGTTCGGAACGGCCGCGCGCGATGGGGAGAGGGAAGATGTCAGGCGTGTTGTTCGATCGCCGCGAAGCCATGCTGGCGTCTGCGGCTGGGGGCGGTGCCTTGCTCGCCCTCGCTGGGAGCGCGCGTGCTGAGACGGTTCGGAACCCATCCGATCGATGCTCGACCCCCGCCGACGCGGCGGCGCGGACCCAATACGGCCCCGTTCGCGGTTACGTCGACGATGGCGTGTTCACCTTCAAGGGCGTGCCTTATGGCGGCGATACCGGTGGCGAGCACCGCTGGCTGCCCGCGCGAGCGCCGAAGCGCTGGACTGAGCCGCTCAATGCGTTGACCTACGGCGCCAACTGCCCGCAGACGCCGCACGACTTCCGCGCTGTCGAGCACACCTTCCTCCAGCAATGGACGGACGGGTTTACCGGCGAGGACATGCTCAAGCTCAACATCTGGACGCCGGCGCTGTCGGGCAACCGGCCGGTAATGGTCTATTTCCACGGCGGTGGGTTCAGCTTCGGCTCGTCGTACGAGCTTGCATCGCACAACGGCGCGCAGATGGCGCGTCAGCACGATGTCGTGCAGGTCTCGATCAACCACCGGCTCAACGTCTTGGGCTTCCTTGACCTGACCGAGATCGGGGGCGCGGCTTACGAGGAATCGGTCAACGTCAGCATGACCGACTGCATCGCAGCGCTACGCTGGGTGCGGGAGAATATCGCGGCGTTCGGCGGCAATCCCGATCGGGTGATGATCTACGGCCAGTCGGGCGGGGGATCGAAGGTGACGACCTTGCTGGGCATGCCGGCGGGCAAGGGGCTGATCCATCGTGCCGCTGCGCAATCGGGCGGGGGCGGGGCGCTTCCATCAATGGAGCAGTCGCGCGAATTCTCCCGCCGCCTGCTTCGCGAGCTCGGGATCGGGCCGCGCGACATCGGCGCGTTGCAGCGCATCGAATGGAAGCCGCTGTTCGAGGCGGGAAACAAGGTGGCCGAAGCGATCAATGGCCCGCGGCCGATGATGGGGCCGGCGATGACGCCGCGCGTGGGCTGGAACCCGACGCTGGACGGCAAGGTGATCACGGTCCGCTCCTTCTTCGACGAGGCGCCTGCGGTCTCACGCGACGTGCCGATGCTGATCGGCAACACGAGCGAGGAAGGGATGCGCTGGGGCTACAACCCCGACGCGGCACAGTGGCGCACCGATCTGGCCGAGCAGATGGGCGGTGCGAAGGCGGATCGGCTGATTGCCGCGATGAAAGCCGGGCATCCGGAAAAGGCGGTGCGCACGCTCGCTTATGGCGTGCAAGGGCTGCACAACCGCAACCGTGTGCAGGACATGGTGCGGCTGAAGCACGCGCGGGGCGGCGCCCCCGTGTTCCAGTATTTGTTCCAGTGGCAGTCGCCGCAGCTCGGCGGCGTGGCGGGCGCGTGGCACACCGCCGATCTCGCCTTCTGCTTCGACAACACCGCACGCTGCGCGCAGGGCACGGGCAATACGCCGGCGGCGCAGAAGGTTGCGCGGACAATGGCGACGGCCTGGGCCAATTTCGCGCGCACCGGCAACCCGAGCCAGCCGGGTCTCGCCTGGGCGCCGACTGACCCGCAGCGCTGCCAGACGATGGTGTTCGACGATCGCTGCCGGATGGTCGACGATCCGGAAGGCGACGCGCGCCGGGTATTGCTGAGCTGATGGCGCGGCGACGCGCCGGATGGCGCGCAACCATCGCGCTGCTCTTGGCCGTGGCGTGGCCGGCCGCGGCGCAGGACGCACGCATGACGCCGATGGCCGCCCCCGCCGAGCCCGGCGCGATCCCGCTTCGCACCGGCAGCGTCGCCGGAGGAGCGGCGCCCGAATCCTGGTTCGAGCAATATGACGTCGCGATGGTGCGGAATGTCTCCGCCGCAACGCTCACGCCGTTCCTGCCTGATCCTGCCAAGGCCACCGGCGCGGCGGCGATCGTCGCGCCTGGCGGCGGGTTCCTGATGCTCTCGATGGAGAATGAGGGCTGGCGCGTGGCGCGCGCGCTTGCAGACCGAGGTATCGCCGCCTTCGTGCTCAAATACCGGTTGAAGCCGACACCGGCCGACATGGCCGGGTTCGAGCAAGCGGTGACGGCGATGTTCGCTGGCGCCGGTCGCCCGGACTCGCGGCTCAGCCCGGATACGGCGATCGCAGGGCTCTCAGATCAGATCGCCGATGCGCGGGCGGCCGTTGGGCTGGTGCGGGCGAATGCGGAGAAGTGGCGCGTCGATCCGGCGCGGATTGGCATGATCGGCTTTTCGGCTGGCGCGATGACGGTGATGGCGACGGCGCTTGCCGCGCCCGACACCCGGCTGGCCTTCATCGCGCCGATCTACGGATCGATGGAGCCGGTAACGGTGCCTGCCGCCGCCCCGCCGCTCTTCGTCGTGCTCGCGGCGGACGATCCGCTGTTCGCCCGCAAGGGGTTCGGTCTGATCGATGCGTGGCAGCGCGCCGGCCGGCCTGTGGAGCTCCATCTCTACCAGGGCGGCGGCCACGGCTTCGGGCTGGGCAAGCAGGGGACGACCAGCACCGGCTGGCTCGATGCCTTCACGCGCTGGCTGGACGCGAACGGCATCACCGCCGGACCGACCGCGCAGACCAATACGAAGGAGCAAGTGGCACGATGATGATGGCGCAGGTGCTTCGGCGAATTTGCCTGACTTCTACACTGGCATTTACTGCGGCGTCCGCGCCCGCGCAGGCGCCGTCGGTGCCTCCGCTCAGCGCCTTCTTCCAGCACGCCGATGCCGCGCCCAAGGTGCCCGATGCCGACGGCTTCCTCCAGCGCTGGCTGCTGCTGGAGCCGATCAGCAAGCCCAACGCGACCAATACCCTGTTCACCGGCAGCTACGTGCGCGAGGCGCTGAGCGAGGCCACTTTTCCCGGCCGTTTCGGGGCGGTGCCGCGGAACGGCCAGGTGGTGCGTCAGCCCACGCCGCTGCGGTGGCACGCGCTCGACAGCAAGTTGTGGGACGTGAAGCTCTTCAACTTCGCGCAGTCGCTCGGCAAGCCAACCTATGGCGTTGTGTTCTGGGCCGTCACGGTGGTGGACAGCCCCCGCGAGCGGCGCGGCGTGCGTCTTGCGGTCGGATCCAATTCGGCATCGCGCTGGTGGCTGAATGGGCGCGCGGCGGCAGGACTGTACGACGACCGACGGATGGTGATGGATGACGTGCTCTCCGACCGGCTGACGCTGCGCAAGGGCCGCAACGTTATCGTCGGCGCGGTGATCAACGGGCCGGGATTGAGCGACTTCTGCGTGCGCTTCGTCGACGAGGAAGGGCAGCCGATCCGCGATCTCCAGATGGATGTGCAATGATGCCTATGTTCAACCATCGCGGCGCGGCCGCCGCGCTCGTCCTCGCTGCCGTGTCCCCCCCGGTCGCCGCGCAGCTGGCCGGGGAGGTCTTCATCCACGATCCGTCCACCGTCACCGAGTCCGACGGCCGCTGGTACACCTTCGGCACGCGGGGCGGCGGGCTGGCGTCAGACGATGGCTGGACGTGGCGCAGCGGGCCGGTGCGGCCCGGCGGGGGCGTGGCGCCTGACGTGATCAAGATCGGCGACCGTTATTATGTCGCCTGGGCGGTGGGCGGCGGCGGCATGTCCGGGGGCCATGCCAGCCAGGTCAAGATCATGTGGACGAAGTCGCTCGATCCCCAGTCGCCAGACTTCGGTTACCATGAGGTGGGGGTGGTCGCGTCGAGTGACGGCGTCGAGAACAATGACGCGATCGATCCCGCCTTCCTCTACGCCGACGGCCGGCTGTTGCTGAGTTACGGCACCTATTTCGGCTCGATCCGCCTTGTCGAACTCGACCCTCGCACCGGTTTGCGGGTTGCCGGCAACCAGCCGGTCGACATCGCCATCGACATGGAGGCGACCGCGCTTCTGCACCGCGACGGCTGGTACTACCTGCTCGGCACGCATGGCACTTGTTGCGACGGCCCCAATTCCACCTACAACATCCGCGTCGGCCGCTCGCGCAACGTGGAGGGGCCGTATGTCGACAACATGGGGGTGCCGCTGCTGAAGGGCGGCGGCAAGCTCGTCGTCAGCGCGCGCGGGCGGATGATCGGCGCGGGACACTTCGGGCTGATCGACCTTGGCAGCGACATGGAGAAATTCTCCATGCACTACGAAGCCGACATGGACCGCAGCGGTCGCAGCGTACTGGCGATCGAGCCACTGCTGTGGCGCGATGGCTGGCCGGTCGCCGGGGCGAACGTGCGGCCGGGCACCTATGAGATCAAGTCGGAGCGGAGCGGCAACGCACTCCAGCTTGAGGTCGATTTCACCCGCATTCCCTTTGATGCCCGTCGCAGCTTTCGTGCGAAGCCGACCGATCCGGTGGCACCGCTCGCGGACCAGATGCTCGCGGATGTGCAGTCGTCATGGCCAGCGGGTGCGACGGGCGTCGATCTTTCCGCTTATATGGTCCGCCCGAACCAACAATGGACGATCACGCCCGAGCCTGAGGCTGGCGGCTACATGGGCGCGCCTTACTACCGCATCACCGTCGCCGGCACGCAGCGGGCGCTTGCGGCGACGGCGGCTGGCGAGGTGGAAGCGGTACCCGCCTATACGGGCGCCGACGCGCAGCTGTGGCGGATCGACCAACTGATCGAAGGCACCTACCGCATCACCCCCAAGGCGCAGGCGAAGGGAGAGGATCGCGCGCTGGTCGCAATCGGCACCAGCACGCTCACGCTGGCGCGCTTCGATCCGCGATCCGACGCGGGGCGGTGGCGGTTCATGCAGCCATGAGCCACCACCAGCGCGCGATCACACGAACCGGTTGAGCAGGTTCTCCAGCCGTTCCTGCTTACCCGAGCGGTGCTTGGGATCGAGGTTACGCTCCACCGCCAGGTCGGCGATGTCGGCGAGGCCGGTGCCCTCGCGATGAATGAGCTGCCCCAGCTCGCCGTCCCACCCTGCGTAGCGCTCGGCACGGAAGCGGTCGAGCCGGCCGTCCTCGATGATCCGCTCCGCGTTGAGCAGCGCCTTGGCAATCACGTCGACGCCGCCGACATGCCCGTACAGCAGATCCTCGGCATCGACTGACTGGCGCCGCACCTTGGCGTCGAAGTTGAAGCCGCCCGTGGTGAAGCCGCCGGCACGGATGATCTCGAGCATCGCCAGCGTCAGTTCCGGCACCGAATTGGGGAATTGATCGGTATCCCAGCCGTTCTGGGGATCGCCGCGGTTGGCATCGATCGAGCCGAAGATGCCGAGCGCGGCGGCAGTGGCAATCTCGTGTTCGAAGGTATGGCTCGCCAGCGTGGCGTGGTTGGCCTCGATGTTGACCTTGACCTCGTTCTCGAGCCCGTAACGGCGCAGGAAGCCGTACACCGTAGCGGTGTCGAAGTCATACTGGTGCTTGGTCGGCTCGAACGGCTTGGGCTCGATCAGGATCGTTCCGCTGAAGCCGATCTTGTACTTGTGCTCGACCACCAGGCTGAGGAAGCGCGCGAAATTGTCGAGCTCCCGGCTCAGGTACGTGTTGATCAGCGTCTCATAGCCTTCGCGCCCACCCCACAGCACGTAGTTGGCGCCGCCGAGCCGGTGCGTTGCCTCGAGCGCCGCGCGGACCTGAAAGGCGCCCCAGGCGAATACTTCCGGATCCGGACTGGTGGCGGCGCCAGCAGCGTAGCGCGGATCGGAGAAGAGGTTGGCGGTGCCCCAGAGCAGCTTGATCCCGCTCTCGCCCTGCAGGCGTTCGAGATGGTCGACCGCCTCGGCGAAGCGGCGCTGATAGTCGCTTGCGGTGGCTGCCGATTCCATCACGTCGACGTCGTGGAAACAATAGAAGGGCAGGTCGAGCTTGCGAACGAAGGCGAAAGCCGCCTCGCGCTTCATCGCTGCCGCTTCGGCCGCATCGCTATGGGTCAGCCACGGTCGGTCGAAGGTGCCCGCACCGAACACGTCGGAGCCCGGCCAGTTGAAGGTGTGCCACATGCACACGGCGAAGCGCAGATGCTCGGCCATCGTCTTGCCGAGAACGACGCGGTTCTTGTCATAATAGCGGTAAGCGAGTTCGTTTTCGGTCTCCGGTCCCTCGAAGGCGATCGAGGGGAGGGCGGCGAACGGATCGGTAGCGGATGCCATCAGAGCTCTTTCTTCGGAGTGATGCGGGAATAGGCGCTGCGAAACGCCGCCTTGCGCGGGGCGAGGCGCTCGATCAGCAACGGTTCGGGATCGATCTGGCGGGCGATCGGCGGAGCGATGCAGACGTCGGCGGGCGCGCCGCCATCGACCGCCAGCTGCGCCAGCCGCGCGGCACCGAGCGCCGGTCCCACCTCGCCGCCCTGAAGGTATACGAGCGGCACCTCGAAGGCGGCCGCGATGATCCGGCCCCAGTAGCCCGAGCGCGCGCCGCCACCGATCACCGACAGGTGATCGACCGAGGTGCCCGCATCGCGCAGCGCGTCGAGCCCGTCCGCCAGCGCGAAGGCCACACCCTCCAGCACCGCCTGCGCCAGCGTCGCGGGATCGGTGTCGTTGTCCAGCCCGAGGAAGGCGCCGCGCACGCGGGCGTCGTTATGCGGGGTCCGCTCGCCGGAGAGATAGGGGAGAAAGATTTCGCCGCGGTCGCCCGGTCCGGCGGTCTCGGCACGCGCGAACAGTTCGGCGGCGCCGCTCGCGCCCGTCAGCCGCGCCCCCCAGTCGATGCACGCCGCCGCCGACAGATGGACGCTCATCTGATGCCACAGATTGGGCAGGCAGTGGCAGAAGGCGTGAACCGCACGGGCGGGATTGGGGCGGAACTGATCGGTCGCGACGAAGATCACGCCCGATGTGCCGAGCGACAGCAGCGCGTCGCCCGGGCGCACCACGCCGATGCCGGCGGCGCCCGCCGCATTGTCGCCGCCGCCCGCCGCCACGGGAACGGCGGGCATGCCCCATTGCTCAGCGACGTCGGCGAGTAGCGTGCCGGTCTGCTCGGTTCCTTCGAACAGCCGCGGCATCGCGTGTTTGTCGAGGCCTGTGGCGGCGAGCATGATGTCGCTCCACCTGCGGGCGGCGACATCCACCCACAGTGTACCCGACGCATCCGACAGGTCGGATGCCTTCGCACCGGTCATGCGCAGCCGCACATAATCCTTCGGCAACAGCACGGTTCGCACCTGCTCGAAGACGTCGGGTTCGTGCTTCCGCACCCACAGCAGCTTGGGGGCGGTGAAGCCGGGCATGGCAATATTGCCGGTGATCTCTTGCAGGCGAGGGGTGCTGGACTCCAGTTCCACGCATTCCTGGTCGGATCGGCCGTCGTTCCAGAGGATCGCCGGCCGCAGCGGACGGTCGTCCTCGCCCAGCAGCGTCGCGCCGTGCATCTGGCCGGCGAGGCCAACCCCGCGCACGGCTCGCCTGACGGCGGGGTCGATCGCGCACACCGCCGCGGTGGTGGCACGCCACCACGCCTCCGGGTCCTGTTCGGACCAGTCGGGCTGCGGGCGCTGGACGGTGAGCGCGGCGGTGCCTTGTCCGGCTACCGCGCCCGCTTCGTCGAGCACCAACGCTTTCACGCCGGACGTGCCGATGTCGATGCCGAGGAACATCAGGGCTTGGAAGGATCGATTGTGGGGATCGAGCCGTCGGGCGCAAAGGTCAGCTCGGTGACCTTGACGTTGCGCAGGTGGTTCTTCCCGCTGAGCTGCGTGTCGGCATAGAACAGCCACCACTTCCCATCCCACTCGACGATCGAGTGGTGCGTGGTCCAGCCCTGAACTGGCTTCAGGATGTGGCCCTTGTAGGTGAACGGGCCATAGGGATTGTCGCCGATGGCGTAGTTTACGAAGTGCGTGTCGCCGGTCGAATAGGTGTAGTAATATTTGCCGTCCCGCTTGAACATCCAGGCGGCCTCGAAGAAGCGGCGATCATGGTCGCCGCCCTTAATCGGCTGCCCCTTCTCGTCGACGATGACCGCGTCGCGCACCGGCTCGGCGAAGCTCTTCATGTCGGCGCTCATGCGCACGACCTTGCCCGAGATCGCGGGCTCGTCGTCCTGCATCAGATCGGTGTCAGATCCGTTGGGATCGTAGACGCCGTCCTTGTAGCGCTGGAGTTGCCCGCCCCAAATGCCGCCGAAGTACATGTAGCTGGTGCCGTCGGTGTCGGTGAACACCGCCGGGTCCATCGAGAAGCTGCCGGCAATGGGCTCCGGCTCCGCCTTGAACGGGCCCATCGGGTTCTTCGACGTGGCGACGCCGATCTTGAACGCGCCCAGGCCGTTCTTGTCCTTGGTGCGGTCGCGCGCCGGAAAGTAAAGGTAGTAGGTGCCGTTCTTGTACGCCGCGTCGGGTGCCCACATCTGCTGCGATGCCCAGGGCACGTCTTTCACGTCCAGCGCGACCGGCCCGATCGTCACCGGGCCGCCGATGCGGTCCATCCTGAGGATGCGATAGTCGCGCATGGCATATTGGTTGCCGAGATCATCGTCCGGGATGCCGGCGTCGATGTCATGGCTGGCATAGACGTAGATCTTGCCGTCGAAGACGTGCGCCGAGGGGTCGGCGGTGTAGATCTCCCTCACTAGCGGCTGCGCGCGATAGCCGCGCCCTTCGTTATCGCGTGGTTCCCCCGCGGCGCACGCGGCGCCGGCGCATAATGCGGCGAGGGCAAGGGACGTGAGCAAGCGCGATCGAACCATGAAACTCTCCTGATGCGGCCTCTGCAGAGCCATTGCTTTGGAAGGTAGCGCTAACATCGTCGTTCGCCAACAGGCTTCTTTCAACAAAAGCCAACTGTCGATCGGCCACCGCGCCGAGCAAATGATGGAAGCAGTTGGGCGTTGACCGCCGCGATCAGGATAAACTACTCCTACAATAAGCGGCTGCTAATGAGCGGATGCAGGAAGTGGGGAGGGGGAAGCGGTGAGATCGCAACTGGATCGGATGGGCGCATCGGCGCCAGTGAAGCGCGCCGTCGCTGCGGTGCTGCTTTCAGCTGTAGCAATCCCCACCGTCGCTTCAGCGCAGGAGGCGCGGGCCGACGCGACCGTGGCTTTGCGAGCCGATAAGCCGGGCCCGCAGGTCGCACCCGAAGTCTTCGGCCAGTTCGCCGAGCATCTTGGGACGGGCATCTACGGCGGCATCTGGGTCGGCCGCGGCTCACGCATCCCCAACGATGAGGGCTATCGGCGCGACGTGCTCGCAGCGCTGAAGGCGATCAACGTGCCGATGGTTCGCTGGCCGGGCGGCTGCTTTGCCGACGAATATCATTGGCGTGACGGGATCGGCCCGGCGGGCAAGCGGCCGGTGAAGGTTAACACCAACTGGGGCGGGGTGAACGAGGACAACAGCTTCGGCACGCACGAGTTCATGGGTTTCGCGGAGCGGCTCGGCGCGAAAAGCTACGTCTCGCTCAACGTCGGTAGCGGCACGCCGGCCGAGGCGTCTCAGTGGGTCGAGTACATCACCGCGCCGAGCGGCACGACCGTGCTCGCGAAGGAGCGCGCGCGAAACGGCCGCGCGGCCCCGTGGCAGGTCGCCTATCTGGGGATCGGCAACGAATTGTGGGGCTGCGGCGGCAACATGCGCGCCGAATATGCCGCCGACCTCACCAGCCAATATGCGCAATTCGCCAAGGCAGGTGGGCAGAAGCCGCTGAAGATCGCCAGCGGGCCGTCCGATGCGAATTACGAGTGGACCGAGACGATGATGAAGCTCTCGGGCAAGCACATCGACGGGCTGGGACTGCATTTCTACACCCGCCCGCGCGACAAGAACTGGGAAGACAAGGGCGCTGCGCTCGGCTTTCCGGAACGCGAATGGGCCTCCACGCTCGCTCATACGCTCGAGATGGACGAATATATCACCAAGCACAGCGCCATCATGGATAAGTACGATCCCCAAAAGCGCGTGATGCTGGCGGTGGACGAATGGGGCACCTGGTATGACCCGGCGCCCGGCTCCAACCCCGGCTTCCTGCAGCAGCAGAACTCGCTTCGCGATGCGCTGGTGGCGGCGTTGAATATCCACATCTTCGCCAAACATGCCGATCGCGTGCGAATGGCGGCGATCGCTCAGATGGTGAACGTGCTGCAGGCGATGCTGCTCACCGATGGCGCGCGGATGGTGAAGACACCGACCTATTGGGCGTTCGACCTCTACAAGCCGTGGCAGGGTGCGACGACGCTGGCGGCTGACGTCATGTCGCCCTGGTATCACAAGGACGAATTCGCGCTTCCCGCGGTGAGTGTCTCCGCGGTGCGGGATACCGCCGGGCGTGTGCATGTCGCGCTGGTCAACATCGATCCGAACCGTGCCGTGCCCGTCTCGGTCGCCCTGAGCGGCGTGCAGCCGACCGCCGTCAGCGGCCGCATCGTCACCGCGGCCGCGATGGACGCGCACAACAGCTTCGATCAGCCAAATGTCGTGGCGCCGGCCGCATTCACCGGCGCGAAACTGGCGGGCGGGATGATCACCGCAACATTGCCGGCCAAGTCGGTCGTGGTGCTCGAACTGCGCTGAGCGATATGGCCGGCGCATCCCGCCTGACGCGCCGAGCAGTGCTGGAAAGCGCTGCCGGCACTGCGGCGGCGATGACACTTCCGGGTGGGGCGTCCGCAGCGCCGACGCGGACGCGCGACAGCCTGCTGTGGTACACCCGGCCTGCCGCGACCTGGACCGAGGCGCTACCGGTTGGCACCGGCCGGCTGGGGGCGATGGTGTTCGGCGGCGTCGAGCGGGAGCGGCTGCAACTCAACGAAGCGACGCTGTGGACTGGCGGACCGTACGACCCTGTCGCACCGGGCGCCCGCGACGCGCTGGACGAGGTGCGGCGGCTCGTCACGGCGGGCGACTCTGCCGCGGCACAGGCGCTTGCCGACAAGGCGCTGATGGGCCGGCCGCGGACGCAGATGGCGTATCAGCCGCTCGGCGACCTGTTCGTGGATCTGCTAGGCGACAGTGCTGGTGGCGTCTCGGCATATCGGCGCGAACTCGATCTGGACATGGCCGTCAGCACCACCCGCTTCAGGCGTGGCGGCGCGAACTTCACGCGAGAAGTGTTCGCCGCCGGAGGGGACGAACTAATCGCGATGCGGATCGCCGCGGACCGGAGCTTCGATCTGGCTATCGCCCTGCGTTCGGCGCAGCCGGAAGCGCGGACGGTGGCGCAGCGCGGGCTGCTCTGGCTGACGGGCAGGAACGGCGCGCGGGCGGGGATCGCTGGAGCGTTGCGCTTTGCTGCGGGTGCGCGCGTCGCGGTGGACGGCGGCAACATCGTCAACGACGGCGAGCGCCTCGTGGTGCGCGGCGCGCGTACGGTGACGGTCCTGATCGTCATGGCGACGAGCTACAAAAGGTTCGACGACGTGAGCGGTGATCCCGAGGCGGCCTGCCGCGGGGCGCTGGATCGTGCCTCCCGCCGCGCCTTCGAGGCTATCCGCGCTGATGCCATTGCCGCGCACCAGCGGCTGTTCCGGCGCGTGCGGCTCGACCTCGGCCGCACCGCTTCCGCCGACCGGCCGACCGATGAACGCATCCGCGTCGGCGCGACAGGCGATCCGGCGCTGGTGAAGCTTTCTTTCGATTATGGTCGCTACCTGCTGATCGCCTCGTCGCAGCGCGGCGGGCAGCCCGCCAATCTCCAGGGTCTCTGGAACGAGGCGGCCGATCCCCCGTGGCAATCGAAATACACCGTCAACATCAATACGCAGATGAACTACTGGCCGGCTGAGGTGACCGCGCTACCCGAATGTGTCGCGCCGCTCGTCGAGATGGTGCGCGATCTGGCGGTGACCGGCGCACGCACCGCGCGGGCGATGTACGGTGCGCGGGGATGGGTGTGTCACCACAATACCGATCTGTGGCGCGCCACCGCGCCGATCGACGGTGCGCAATGGGGCATGTGGCCGACGAGCGGCGCCTGGCTGGCGACGCACCTGTGGGACCATTACGATTTCACCCGCGACCTGGACTATCTGCGCTCGGTCTATCCCTTGATGCGTGGTGCGGCGGAGTTCTTCCACGACACGCTCCAGGACGATCTGGCCACCGGCGCACTGGTGACCAATCCGTCGCTATCGCCGGAGAACACCCACGCCAAGGGAGCGGCGCTTTGCGCAGGACCGGCGATGGATAACCAGATCTTGCGCGACCTGTTCGATCAGGTCGCGCGCGCCGCCACGCTGCTTCGCACCGATGCCACGTTGGTCGATGAACTGCGCGCGGCGCGTGCGCGCCTGCCGCCTGATCGTATCGGCGCCGCGGGGCAGCTCCAGGAATGGCGTGAGGACTGGGACATGGCGGCGCCCGAGCCGCAGCACCGCCACGTGTCGCACCTCTATGCGCTGTTCCCGAGCGACCAGATCGACCCGGATCGCACGCCCGAGCTCGCCCGCGCGGCGCGGCGCTCGCTTGAGCTGCGCGGTGACGAATCGACCGGCTGGGCGACGGCGTGGCGCGCAAACTTGTGGGCGCGGCTGCGCGATGGCGAGCGAGCGCATCGCATCCTCACCTATCTGCTCGGCCCGGAGCGAACCTATCCCAATCTGTTCGACGCACACCCGCCCTTCCAGATCGACGGCAACTTCGGTGGTACGCGCGCAGTCGCCGAGATGCTGCTTCAAAACCGAGATGACGAGATACTGCTGCTGCCTGCGCTGC
This sequence comes from uncultured Stakelama sp., assembly GCA_964390515.1. Classification (GTDB taxonomy): domain Bacteria; phylum Pseudomonadota; class Alphaproteobacteria; order Sphingomonadales; family Sphingomonadaceae; genus Sphingomonas. The sequence goes on along the minus strand of CAYMIU010000021.1, from coordinate 26,518 downwards.
CGCGCGCGTGGCCGACAGGCAGCATCGTCGGGCTGCGCGCGCGTGGCGCCACGATCGTTGATCTCAGCTGGCGAAACGGTCGCCTGGCGAAGGCGACCGTCACCGCACGCGATGGCGGCCGTCGCGTCATCCGCCACGCCAATATGGTGCGCGAGGTGATGTTGCCGGCCGGCCGGCCGTTGCGGCTGCGCGGACCGGCACTGGAAATCGCGTCCGGGGCGATCGCCTCCAGTGAGGAGACCACAGCATGATCCGAAGCCTTGCTTTAGCTGCCACCGTGATCTTCGGGCTCGCCTCACCCGGCTGGTCGCAGGTCGCCACGCCCGCGCCGCCTGTCGTTCCGGGCGCCAAGCCGGTGACGGTGGAGCGCATCACCGTTCACTCGCCGGCTATCGAGGGCAATCTGGAGGGCGAAAGCGCCGACCGCGAGGTCATCGTGGTGCTGCCGCCGAGCTATCGCGCCGCACCGCGCCGCCGTTACCCGGTCCTCTACGCGCTGCACGGCTATTCGATCGGCGCGGCGCAGTGGATCGGAGAGATCCATGTGCCGCAGACGATCGAGGGCGCCTTTGCCAAGGGCGCGCGCGAGATGATCGTCGTGCTGCCCGACAGCAAGACCGTCCACAACGGTTCCTTCTACTCGCGCTCGGCGACGGTCGGCGATTTCGAGACGTTCGTCGCGCGCGATCTCGTCGCCTATGTCGATGCGCACTATCGCACGCTTCCCACGCGCGCGAGCCGTGGCCTCGCAGGTCATTCGATGGGCGGCTATGGCACCGCGCGAATCGGCATGAACCACGCCGACGTGTTCGGCGCGATCTACATCCTAAGCCCGTGCTGCCTCTCGGTGCGCGCGCTCGGGACGCCCGATCCCGCGCAGGAGCGGGCGCTGCGAGCGCTCAAATCACCGGCCGACAGCACTGCGTTGCCGTGGCTGCTGCGTGCGCAGCTCGCCACGGCAGCGGCCTGGTCGCCCAACCCCACGGCGCCGCCGCTCTTCCTCGATTTGCCGGTGAAGGACGGCCAGCCACAGCCCGACGTACTCGCGCGCTGGGCGGCGAATGCGCCGCTGGCGATGCTTGACCAGCACGTCGCTGACCTGCGCCGCTACAAGGCGATCGGCATCGACGTAGGCGATCGTGACGGGCTCAGGGACGATGCGCTGCGGCTGCACGAGGCGCTCGGCCGCTACGGTATCGCCAACCGCTTTGAAGTCTATCCGGGCGACCACACCAGCGGCGTCGCGACGCGCTTCCAGGACGTGGTGCTGCCGTTCTTCTCCGATGCGCTTGCCTTTTCGCGCTGAGCGCTGCGGTCAGCGCAGCAGCGCGGCGTCGGCCCAGGTGGCGGGTTGCGTCGGCATCCCCGGCCCGCTGCCGGCACCGCGCGCAACCAGCTCCAGGATGCGCACCCCATTGGTGTCCGCCGTCAGCGGCTCCGCCGGCTGGCCGAACGCCTTGGGCTGCGAGCGCGCGAGCAGACGGCCATCGCCCCATAGCTCGAAGGTGATCGTGCCCGCGCCGGGCAGGCCCGTGTCGTTAACGCCGACGCTCGCCGCGAAGCGCCGGAAGCCCTCGTTGCGAATCTCGAGCCGCGAACCGCCAAGAACCCCGATCCCGGTGTCGTAATCGGTGCGCGCGACCCGGAGCAACCTGCCATAAGGCGCCCGGTCCGCCTCTGCGCCGCCCCAGCCGGCATATTGGACATGCTCGCCGCCGCCGCGCGTGCCAACCCATGGCGTGATCGAGCGGTGGATCGTCGGGTCGGCGGCCGGCACCAGTACGCCGTCGACCGCAGGATTGACCCGGCCAGGTTGCTCCGAGAGATAGATGCCGCCCGGAAGCCGCCGCGTACCCGTGGCGCGGAACACGATCGTCTCGTGCGGCGCCAGAGTGAGCGGCATCTCACCGCGGAAGCTTCGCCTGCTGCCCGACCAGAGATCGCGCAGCGCGACATCGCGCGTCGGCAGCATCTTGAGGTGCCCGGCGGTCAGGACGACATCCACTGGCGAGGCCGTCCGGTTGAACAGCGCCACTGCCTTGCTTCCGTCTGCGAGCGTCTTGACGAAGAACTGCGCCTGATCGGAATCGTAGGCGAGTACTGCCTGGTTGCCCGCCTGATCCTGATTGAGGGCGACGATTTCCGGGTTGCCGAAGATCGCCAGCAGCTCCGGCGTCAGCTTGCGCAGGTCGTAGCCGATGATCAGCGGCGAGTTGAGGATCGCCCAGAGCGAGAAGTGCGACCGCGCCTCGGTCAGGTGCGCTGCATCGAACGTGCCCGAGCCGACGAACAGCATGTCGGCGTCGTTCCATGAGCCGGGATGAGCATAAAGCGAGCGGTGCGTCACCGTATCGAGGTTGGTGAGCATGCGCGCCCACACTGGCTGTATGTCGTCGCTGGTGCGTGACATGTTGCCGACATCCTTGCCCCAGCTGCGCACGTCTGCCGCGCCCCAAAGGCAGAGCGAGAAGACATAGTCGCGGTTCCCCGCATGGCGGCGGATCGCGGCGCCGACGGCCTCGTACAAAGCCCGAACCGTGGCGACGGCGGTGTTGCCTAGCGCCTGCGTGTCGATCAGCGGCGGCAGCGCGCGGTACAGCCCCGCGCGGACCCGAGGCGCCTCCGCTGGCAGCCCGCGGATGCCGCAGCCATCGACCTTGATGAGATCGAAGTTCCACTCGGCGAAGAACAGGCGGACGTCCTGCTCGACATGGCCGTAAAGCCCCACCTCGCGCTCGGCGAGGGTGCCTTCGGGCTGGTTCTTGAAGTTGGGCGTATAGATCTGGCCACAGCTGTTGCGGCCGATGTCGGAATAGATGCCTGCCTTTAGTCCCATCGCGTGCAGACGGTCGGTAAGCGGACGAAAGCTGGGATCGGCACCGGTGGCGGCGGACGGGAAGCGCGACGTGCGGATGATCAGCCGGCCGTCAGGCTGGCGGCGCTTCAGCCACCAGCCATCGTCGATGTTGACGTAGCGATACCCCGCCCGGGCAAGGCCGGTATCCACCAGAGCCCGGGCTGAGGCGAGCACCTTTTCCTCGTCGACATCGCTGTTGAAGGCGTTCCAGCTGTTCCAGCCCATCGGCGGGACAGGTGCGTGGCCGGCAGTGTTGGCGCTCCAGCGACCGGTCGGCGCCAGCGGGTCGGCGGCGGCGGAAAACGGTAGCATCAGTGCCGCCCCCGCGCAGAGCGCCGCGCGACCGATCACCGCGGGAGGTCCCGCGCCTGAGCGACAGCGAAGGTCGCACTGCGCCCCGCGACGCCGGCTGCGGGCTGACCCGAGCCGACGCTCACCTGATAGTCGCCAGCGAACACCGAACGCTGGCCATCGGGCGCGACCGCGCTCAGGTCGCGCGGCGACAGCTCGAACGTCACGTCGCTGCTCTCGCCGGGTGCGAGCGACACACGCTCGAACCCGCGCAGCGCAAGATCGGGGACCCCCGGTTTCTGTGGGAAGCGCAGATAGAGCTGCGCCACCTCGTCGCCGGCGCGCCCGCCAGTGTTGGTGATGCGCGTCGTGACCCGGATGCCGTTGCCCGCGTCGCCGCGCACCGGCGTCACTTTCAGCGGGGCGTAGCCGAAGCTGGTGTAGCTGAGGCCGTGCCCGAACGGGTACACCGGCGTGCCGCGGAAGTAGCGATAGGTCCGCCCCGCCATGCGATAATCGTCGAACGGCGGCAGATCCTCGACGCTGCGGTAGAAGGTGAGGGGGAGACGCCCCCCCGGATTGGTGCGCCCAGCCAGGATGTTGGCGATGGCGGTGCCACCCGCCTCGCCGGGGTACCAGGCCTCGAGCACCGCTGCGGCATTGTCCTTGGCCCAGGCCAGGTTGATCGGGCTTCCGTTCATCGCGACGAGGATGATCGGCTTGCCGGTGGCGCGCGCCTGTTCCAGCATCGCGAGTTGATCGGCGGGCAGATCGAGCGTCGTCTTGTCGCCCCCGGAGAAGCCCGGCACCTTGACGCCGGTTTCCTCGGCCTCGAGATCGGAGGTGAGGCCTACCACCGCGACGAGCACGTCGGCCTTGGCGGCGGCTGCCTTCAAATCGGTGCCCGGACTCGGCGACACGCGCTTCCACACCAGATTGGCGTCGTTCCCCGCGATGCGGAAGGGATAGCGGCGCCCGCCCACGAGCCTTAGCGTCGTCATGCTGGGGAGATCGTTCCACCGCGCCTTGGTTCGATCGGAAATCACGCGGCCGTCGAGTGTCAGCGTGGAGCCGCTGCCCGACAGCCCGACGCGGTAGCTGCCGCTTTCCGGCGGCACCAGGAAGCCGGTCCATTCGGCCCGGTGCACGTCGGCGACCTTTGCGAGTTCCAGGTTGCGATCGCCGACGTCGGGCTCCACGCGGGTGACGACAGGTTGCGCCTGATACTTGATCGTCGCCAGCACCTTTTCCCTCGTGCCGGGCGCAAACTTGGCGGGCGCAGGGGTCTCAGGGTTGAAATAGCGGACCAGCACGCCGGGCCGCCCGTCGGGCGTCAGCAGAGCGGACGGCGGCACACGATCGCCGTCGGTAACCGACGCGCCGAACGGGACCAGCGACACGCGATCGGGCCCGAGTGCGGTGCGCAAGCCTTCGAGGACAGACACGGGCGGGCCGGAGAGCGGCGACGAGTAATTACCGCGCAGCACCCGCGTCGCATCGCCGAGCGGCCCCACCACCGCCACACGTGTGCCCGGCCGTAGCGGCAGCACGCCCGCGTTCTTCAGCAGCACCATCGACTTCTCGGCCGCCGTTGTCGCCATTTGCCGGTGTGCGGGCGAGCCGATCGCCGATACCGGCACCGCCGGCGGGGCTTTTGCCAGCCCGGGAAGGTCGCCGGTGCGATAACGAGCCGCGAACAGCCGCACGAGGCTGTCGTCAATATCGCCTTCGGTGATGAGGCCGCGCGCCAACGCCGCGCGATAGCGGTCCTCGAGGCCGGCCGTGTCGCTCAGCGTACCGCCGTTGCATTCATTATCGACACCCGCGCGCGTCGCTGCGGCGACGGCCGCGGCAGAGTCGGGCGCGTATTTGTGGTTGTCGGCAATGTCGCGCACCGCATCGCAGTCCGACACCACATAACCGCGAAAGCCCCACGCGCCGAACAGATGGTCCTTGAGCAGCAGGTCGCTGGCGCAGGCCGGCTGGCCGTCGATCCGATTATAGGCGCACATCACCGATCCGGCGCGCGCGTCCACGATCGCTGCGCGGAAGGCGGGAAGGTAGGTATCCTCCAGATCGTGAGCGGAGACGAACACGTTCGCTTCGTGGCGCGTGCCTTCGGGCCCGCTGTGGACGGCGAAATGCTTGGGCGTGGCGATGACATGGGGGCGATCGGGATCCGGACCCTGCATGCCGCGGATGAACGCGCTGCCGACCGCGGCGGTCAGGAACGGATCCTCGCCATAGGTCTCCTGCCCACGGCCCCAGCGCGGATCGCGAAAGATGTTGATGTTGGGCGACCATGTATCGAGCCCGGTCCCCATCCGCCCCAGCCGCCCGGTCTGGCGGCCCAGGGTATGCAGCGCGCGGACCTCGGTGCTTACTGCTGCGGCTACGTCACGTACCATGTCGCGGTCGAAGGTGGCGGCGAGCCCGACGGGTTCGGGGAAGTTGGTCGTCGCGAGCGGCCCGAGCGCGCCGTGCAACGATTCAGTCCACCAATTGTAGGCGGGGATCTGCAGGCGCGGGATCGCCGGTGCGACGTTCAGAAGCTGGGGCAGCTTTTCCTCAATCGTCATGCGGGCGACGAGCGCCTGCGCCATCCGGGTCGCCTCATCGGTTCCTTCGGCGCGCGGTACGATCGGCGCTGCCTCGCGCGCCTGTGTGCCGCTCGTCGTCAGCAGTGCGGCGGCGGCGAGCAGCACCGCCTTGCATCCATGTCGCATCAGCATCTCCCCTTGCTTAACGCCGACGGATCAGCGGACCGGCACCTCGAAGGTGCCGACCGGCAGCGGCGTCTCATCGGTCAAATTGGTGGCGGGCAGGTCCGCCCATGCATAGCGTACGCGCGTCACGGGGCGGCCGTCGGCGGGCAGCATGATGGCGCTGCCGTTCAAGGTGCCCGAAGCAAAGCGGCACGTACCGGGCGCCGCGTCGCACAGTTCGAAGCCGATCGCGCGGTCCGATCCGATTGCGTGCAGCGCGCCGGTGACCCCCGTGAAGCGCAGGACAATGCTGCCATCGGTGCCAAGTCGCGCGTCGGCGATTGCCGGGCCAGCGGTTGCCACCTGCTCACCGTAGAGCGCCGCGCGCATCGCGCGCGCGAGGCGCAAACCGACGTGACGCTTCTCGCCGGGGTGGATGTCGAACTGATCGCCAATGTCGAGCGTGACGGCCAGACCGGCGTGCGGATCAGCGGCGGCGACCCGGCGTTGCGCGTCGCGAATATAGCCCCAGCCGCTCTCCACCGGCGCACTCGCTGGGTCGCCATAGGACGAGAGCTGCACGATCCCCGCGGCGGTGCGCGGCGTGCCGAAGCGTTGCCGCCAGTCGGCGATCAGCGCCGCGAGCCGCCGATCATAGCCCGGCATGTCCGTATCTGATTCGCCCTGGTACCAGGCGATGCCCGCGAGCCGGACCGGGGCGAGTGGCGCGATCATGGCATTGAACAATGTGCCCGCGCCGTTGATGTCGTCCCAAGCGACGCGGGGAGCGCCGCCACCGACGGGCTTGGCGACCGCGTAACGCCAGCCCTCGCCCAGAGGGATGCTCGATCCGTCGGCGAAGATAAGGCGCATCGCCTCGGCCGGGCCGGTCATGCCGCCGTTGGAATAACCGTCGTCGACATTGAGGGTCAGGACGTTGCGACCCGTGCGCAGCGCACCCGACGCGAGGGCGTAAACGCGCATCTGCCCCGGCTGACTGCTGCCGCCGACGCCGCGCCCGTTGAGCCAGGTACGGTCGGCATCGTCGACTGCGCCGAGCACGAGCGTCGCGGGCTGCTTCGCCTGCGCCGCCGACACCTCGATCTCGCGCTGGTACCAGATCATGCCGTTGTAATCGGTGAGGGCGGGGACACCCCAAGCCTCGAAGTTGATGATCGCAGGCACCGGCTGCCAGTCGAGAGAAGCTCCGGATTGCCAGGGCTCCGCGCCCGGCGCGTCGCCCGAGACGCTGCGCCACCAAGCTTCCCAGGCGGTGCCGGCCTCCGCGGTCGCGGCTGCCGGCTCCCGCACGTAGCGGGCGAGTTCGTCGGCCTGCGCCTCCATCCCAGCGGCACGCAGCGCGCTGTCGCTCATCCATGCGCTGATCCGTGATCCGCCCCAGCTTGCGTGAATCGCGCCGATCGGCACCTTCGCCGTCCGGCGCAGCGATTGCACCATGAAGAAGCATGCCGCCGAGAAGCGTTGCGCGGTTTCGGGCCCGGCAATCGCCCATTCCGGGGTGTGCGCGAAGCGGCGCTGCGGGGTCAGAGCCGCCGAGCGGTCAACCGTCAGCAGGCGGAGCCTGTCGTCGATTGGCGCGCGCGCTTCGGGGAACAGGGCTTGGCCCTGATCGACGCGCAATTCCATGTTGCTCTGGCCGGAGCAGAGGAAGACGTCGCCGATCAGGATGTCGCGCGCCACGGTCGCTCCGCTCGCCGCGGCAACGGTCAGGTCGAACGGGCCGCCGGCGGGCAGCGCGGGCAGGCGGGCGGAAAAGCGCCCGTCGCGGTCGGCTGTCGTCGTCAAGACCTGGCCGCCGAGGGCGATCATCACCCACTCGCCCGGTGCGGCCTCGCCCGAGACGGTGATCGGCTGGTCGCGCTGCACGACGGCGTGATCGCCGATCACGCCGTCGAGCCGCGGCGCGGCGGCGAGGGAAGGGGCGGCGAGGGCCAGCGCGGTGAAAAGGACAGGTTTCAGCATCGGGGAAGGGGCGCTCGCTCGATCAGATCGGTTGCAGGCCGTGGCGGGCGATCCGCTCCAGCAGGTCCCGGTGGCGGGGAAGGCCGGCGATCATCCGGCCGGTCTGCGCCTTGTTCTCCCGCCGCGCGCGTGCGGCGGCGGCGGCATCCTCGTCGAGCACGCCGGGCATCGCCGCCGTGCGCGCGCCCATGCCGTAGAGGACATATTGGTAGCTCGCGGCGGGGAAGACCTCCTCCACGCGGTCGAACTCGTCATGAAGCCACGGCGACTGGAACCGCCACAGCTCCATCAGCTCGCGCAGCCGGTCGCTCATCGTCTCGGCACGCACATTGTCGCGCCAGAAGTCGCTGTCAGTGCGCTGGGTCAGCGCATAGTGCAGCTTCAGGAAATCGACGATGCGCCCCCAGCGATAGCCGGTGGTGTCGTTGAAGCGCCGCGCGACCGTGTCCATCACCTCGCGGCAGGCCGGCAGTTGCTCGGCGATCAGCTTGGCCGACAGCTCGATGAGCACGATGGCTGAGGCTTCGAGCGGCTCCAGAAAACCGGCGGCCAGCCCGACCGCGACGCAGTTGCGCTCCCAGAAACGCTCGCGATGGCCCGACCGGATCTTGAGCTGCCGAACCGGCAAGTCGGCATCCGCGCCGCCTAGGTAGGTGCGTAACTCGCGCTCCGCCTCGTCGGTGCTGATGTGGCTAGAGGAGAAGACGTGGCCGACACCGCGGCGGGTGGGGAGGCCGATGTCCCAGATCCAGCCGGCGGACTGCGCGGTTGAGATGGTGTGCGAGGCGACGGGATCGTCAGGGTTCGCGTAGGGCACCTGAATCGCGAGCGCGGTGTCGCAGAACAGCTCCCCGCCGCGTGGGATGAACGGCACGCCCAGCGCGCGGCCGATCAGCAGCGCGGTAAAGCCGGTACAATCAACGAACAGGTCGCCGTCGATCGCAACGCCCTGTGCGGTGTCCAGCCCGGCGATGTCGTCGTTGTCAGCCATCCGCACCTCGGTCACATCCGCCAGCACGTGCCGCACACCGAGCTTCTCGCAGCAATGCCGCTGGAGGAAGCTCGAGAATTTGCCGGCGTCGAGGTGATAGGCGTAATTGGCAACGGCCTCGAATTCCGGCGTTGCCATCGTCTTGGGGCCGAGCCCTTCGTCGCAGATCCGGCCCTGCGGGGTCACGGCATCACAGAAGCTCTCGCCCTCTTCATTGGCCAGCCAGTGCGGCGCCAGGTTCACCTGCCCGAAGCTCTGCGGCAGCATCAGCGGGTGATAATAACCGTCGTTCGCGGCGCCGGTCGTCCAGCGGTTGAAGCGCGCGCCCTGCTTGAAGGCGGCATCGCACTCGCGAAAGAACGCCGTCTCGGAAACGCCCATCTTGCGCAGCGTCGTGCGCAACGTCGGCCAGGTGCCTTCGCCAACGCCGATGATCGGGATGTTGGGGGATTCGACGAGCGTGACGGTGAAGCCGTGCGGCCGACGCGCCTGGTGCTTTGCGGCGATGACGCCGGCGGTCAGCCAGCCGGCGGTCCCCCCGCCGACGATGACGATGTTCTGTATGGGCTGAACCACCGGACCTCCGCGCGAAAAGACTGGCGGGCCGGTATAACCGAACCCGCCAGGAGGGGGAGAAGTCAGAAGCGGTAACGCACCCCCAGAGTATAGCGGCGGCCATAGTCGAACACGTCAAGGAGCTGGTTCTCGAACCGGCCGTGCGAGCTCTGCCGATTGTTGTTCAAGTTCAGCACCTCGCCGAAGACGCTGAAGTTCCTGTTGATATCGTAGCTGCTCGAAAGGTCGATCTGGAAGCTTTCGTTGATGAAGGTGGGCTCGGCGCCGAACGACCCCGTATTCTGGTTCTGGCCGAACTGGAGCAGATATTTGTCACGCCAGTTAAGCGCACCCCGGATCTGGAACCCGTTCTTGTCATAGAAGCCGACGAAGTTGGCCGAGTTCGCCAGGCCCGTGACGGCGAAGCCGCTCTGCGAGATGTCCTTGTCGTCATAGGGCTTGTTGGTGTCGACCAGGGTAGCATTGGCCTGGAAGCCGAAGCCGGTATCGCCGAACACATGCTGCCAGGCCACCTCGATGCCGCGCACAGTCGCGTCCGGTCCGTTGATCTGCTGCGACACCGCGAAGCTCGCCGGCGCGTTGGTCGTGGGATCGATCACGCCGTTGATCGTCTGACGGGTCACGCCACCGACGATGAAGTTGCTGACATTTTTCAGGAACGCATTGACCGAAAGGTACGAATTTCGCTGGTAGTACCATTCTGCCGCGACATCGAAATTGTCGGCCAGGTACGGCAGCAGTGCCGGATTGCCGCCGGCCGCGGTCAGCGCATTGACGCGCTGACCAGTGCCGACGTTCAGCTGCGGATATAGAAGGTTGAGCGTCGGGCGGGTGAGCGTCCGGGACGCATCGAAGCGCACCAGTAACTCCGGCGTAATCTCGAGCCGCAGGTCGACGCTCGGAAGCAGGTAGTTGTAGTTCGATTTGGCGGTCAGCGCCTGGGGCTCCGAAAGGACGACGGTGAGGAGCGTCGGGTCGGCCACGCTCGTCAGGATCCTGATCGGCACCGTTCCGTTGCCGTTCGCAGTGATGTGCGTGTTCTCGTTGCGGATGCCCGCCGAGAAGAAGAACGGCATTCCTGCGATTTCGGTCTGGAAGCTGGTGGTGAGGAACAGCGCCCAGGTCTTCTCGGTGATGTCGCGGACGCTGCCGGCGTCCAGCGCCTGCGTGAATTGTCCGGTGAAGCCGCTGACCTCGGGATAATTGAACCCCGGGATGTTCTGCGCCTGCGGATTGCCGAGGCCACTCAGATAATTCTGATAGTCGACAGGGCTGAACAGGAACACCGACGGCGGCAGGCTGCCTTTGAAGCCGGAGATGAAATCGTTGAGGCCGATCGAACCTCTGTAGAGGCTGCTCGGCAGCGGCGCGATGCCTGTGGCGCGTCCCGAGGGTGCGCCATAGCCCGCATAGGCTTGCCAGAAGTTGTTGACGAAGGTGCTTTCGTTCCGGAAGTTGAACTTGTCCTGGTAATATTGCCCGCCGAGCCTGATCGACAGGTCGTCCTGCTTCCAGCTGGCGACACCGCGGAACTGCCACAGTTCGTCGGTGTTGCGCTGCGTCTGGTTGACGGTGACGTGCGAGCCGATGAGCGAGGTGTCCGCCCAGCGCGCGCTGTCTCCGGCAGGACCGTAATTGCTGAGCGACGGGAAGCTGTCGCTGCTCTTGCCGGGGACCGTGAAGCGCGAATTGGAGCCAAGCAGGCCACCATAGCCGATATCGGCGTTCAGGCTGCCGATGACGTCGCCCGGATTGCGCCAGCTCTTCGCGTATGCGCCGTCGGCCTCGAAGGTCAGGTTCTCTGAGGCGTCGAACTTGACGTTGAGGCCGGTCTGGTTGGTCTGCAGGATTTCCTTGTTCAGCGCCGAGGTGAAGTCGGTCGGGCTGCCGGCCTGTGTGAAGTCGATGAAGGTCCCGTTTTCATCGGCCTTCACGTTGCGCAGGTCTGATTGGTTGAACCACACGCCGAAGGCATAGTTGTTCTGCGTCACCTTCTGGCGCGAGAAGTTGTTGTCCAGCGTGACCATGAGGTCGTCGCTGGGATGAAATTGGAACGAGACACGGCCGTCGAAGCGCTCGTCCTCGACCCGCTGTTGTTCGGCGCCATATTGCTGCGGGAACCAACCGATCAGGCTCTTGTCGGCAAGCTGCTCGGGCGTGCAGCTTGCAGTGGTCTGGCACGGCGCATAGCGGCCGCCCGGCCAACCCGACACGTAGACGCGGTTGGTGTCGGTATCGCGGCGGGTATAGATCGCGCTGGCGAGGACGCCGAATGTCTCCGCCGCATTCGTGCTGCTGATCAGCAGGCCGGCGGTGGGCACGACGCGATCCGCCCGATCCTGGAGCGATCCCGATGCGGTTGCCGCAAGGCGGAAGCCCGGATGATCGAACGGGTTCGGGAACTGGATGTTGACGGTGGCGCCGATCGAGCTCGCCGCCAGCGACATGTCGGGCGTCTTGAGGACGCTCAACTGGCCGATGAAGTCGACGCCGACGGTGCTGAAGTCGATCTGGCGACCGCCGGTCGCGGTCGATATACGGCGACCGTCATAGAGTGTGGTGTTGAAGTCGCCGCCGAAGCCGCGAACGGTGATGCCGGTCGGCTCGCCGCGCGACCCCGACCGTTGAATCGAGACGCCGGGCAAGCGCTGGAGCGACGCGGCGACGTTCGAATCGGGAAACTTGCCGATGTCCTCGGCGGAAATGACGTCGACGACGCCGATGGCCTCCCGCTTGACGTCGAGGTTGCGCTGCAGCGACTCGCGCAGGCCCGTAACGACGATATCGGCGCCGCCGTCGCTGATCTGATTGCCCTGGGTGGCGTCCGGCGCTGTGGCCGGATCCTGCGGCAATCCTGCCTGCGCTGCGGTGGTTGTGTTGGCGGTCACTGGCACCGCGGGCTGCTGTGCCGCGGGCTTGCTGGTGGTGCTGTTCTGCTGGTTGCTTTGGCTCTGCTGCGCCACGACCGGAGTTGTCCAGGCGAGGGCGATAAGCCCGGGCGCATACGCCAGCTTCATCGCGCGTCGTCCCTGCGACGCGAAAGCACCAATGCGGTGGCAATCAACCATCGTATCCAATCCCCTCCATTGGATCGTCCCTCCTTTTTTGTGCAGGAAGTTCACGATCACGCATTGCCGCACTGGCATTGACCTGTTGAAGTCCATACCCTTACGTTACCGCTCACATTACACCACAAAGTCTGCGATGCAACCATTTGTCTGAGTGATAAATCGAGAGGGGCAGCGTGAGACTGCCGTGTGTCGTCCCATAGGAGAGCGCCCGAATGCCTTCGCTAGAGCCGCTTAATGCCGGCACTCACGCGTCACTACGTCTCACGCGCCGCCGCGACGAGGGCCGGCATTTTGCGCAAATTGTCGCAGCCGAATTCCTGCTCGCCGCGCCTTATTATCCAGTTCTCTTCACTAAGCGGCCCGACACCGGCGCGTTTTATGCAGGGGTGTTGATGGGCGTAGAGCCCGGGCAGAACCTGCACGCGGTGAACGGACAATTGCCCGACTACCGCCCCGCCGATCTCGAGCGTCAGGGCTTCTTCGTCGATGGCGAACATCTCGTGATCGACAGCGAGCATGCGGTGTTTGCAGATCCGGACGGCCACCCGCTGTTCGAACGCGACGGCGAACCGACTGCGGCGCTGCGCCGGGTGCAGTCGGCAATGGGCATGCTGCACGAAGGACTCGCGCCGACCGAGGCGCTGATCGCGCGGTTCCTCGAGCACAAGGTGCTCGAGCCGATCGACATTTCTCTGAGCTTCGACAATGGCGAGACGCTCAGGCTCGAAGGGCTCTACACCGTCAGCCTGGATCGTTTGCACGCACTTCCTGACGAGTCGGTGCTGGCGATGTTTCGCCGCGGAGACCTTCAACTCGCGTACGCGCAGTCCACCTCGGTGCGCCACCTCCGGACGCTGGCGCGGCGCCGCAATGACAGGCTGGTGGACGGCCCGCGATGACCGCGTCCATCAAGGATGTCGATCCGGCAGCCCTCGCGGATGCGGACACCTTCCGGCAACAGGTGATGGAGCCGTGCCGTCCCGTTCTGATGCGCGGCGTGGCAAGTGAATGGCCGCTGCTTGCGGCCGGCACCGATGGCGTCGTCGATCACATCCGGCGGCACGACGCGGGGAATGTGGCGGAGGCGTTCGTCGGCACACCGGCGATCGGCGCGCGTTATTTCTATGACGACGAACTGGCCGGATTCAACTTCGATCGCAAGACGATGCCAATCAGCGAAGCGGTGGCGCAGATCGTCGCCACGGCAGGCGATCCGGATCAGCCGACCATGTACATGGGCTCGTTGCCGGCGGAGCGCTACCTGCCCGGGATCGAGCAGGCGACACCCTTGCCGTTCCTCCCAGAGCAGGTCAGGCCAAGGTTGTGGATCGGCCACGCGTCCATCGTCGCCTGCCACTATGACACCAAGGACAATGTCGCCGTCGTCGCGGCGGGCCGTCGCCGCTTCACGCTCTATCCGCCCGACGCGATCGCCGACCTCTATGTCGGGCCGATCGACCACACCCTCTCGGGTCAGCCCGTGAGTTTCGCGGCAGGATCACCGCACGGCGACCCACGCTACCCCCTGTTCGAGCGCGCACGCGCACGGGCGCTAGTGGCGGAGCTAGGTCCTGGTGACGCGCTCTACATCCCCAAGCTCTGGTGGCATCAGGTGGAGGCGTTGGACGATCTCAACGTCCTGGTGAATTTCTGGTGGGACGATTTCGCCGCCGGAATGGATCAGCCTTACATGGCGATGCTGCTGGCGATGATTGCCATCGCCGAGCGTCCCGATGGCGAACGCGCGGCCTGGCGAGCGTGGTTCGATCATTATGTCTTCCGGCCGGACGGACACCCACTGGCATTCCTGCCGCCCGAGCGGCATGGGATCCTCGGTCCGCTGGCAGGCGGCAATTACGGGCGCATCCGCAGCATCGTGATGCGAGCACTGCGAGGAGGATGAGCGATGACGACTTCCGGCGTCGCCCGGTCACCGAACAAAGGCATGGCGCGTCGATGAGCTTACCTGAGTCGAATGTCCGCTCGAAACGACGCGCACGTCATGGCGCACCGACGATCAGTGACGTCGCGAAGCGCGCCGGCGTATCGTCCATGACGGTGTCGCGCGTTATAAACGGCGAGAGTAATGTGCGCGACACGACCCGCGAGGCGGTGATGGCCGCGATCGCCGCGCTGAACTACGCACCCAATCCTGCCGCCCGAAGTCTGGCGGGGTCGGCACCCACGCGCATCGGCATGCTCTACAGCAATCCCAGCGCCGGCTTCCTCGGCGAGGTTCTGCTCGGCAGCCTCGAACAGGCCTCACGTGCCGACGTCCAGATCATCGTGGAGCGTTGTGAGCCCGGCCATGACGAACTTGAGGTGGCGCGCCACCTGATCGCCGGCGGTATTGACGGGATGTTATTGCCGCCGCCGCTCTGCGAAAGCGACGCAATGCTCGAACTCCTGAAGCGCAACGGCGTGCCTGCGGTCGCTGTCGCTACCGCCTGCTCGGGCGCGCCGCTTGCGGTCGGCATCGACGATCGGGAAGCGGCGCTGCGCATGACGCAGCATCTGATGTCGCTTGGGCATCGACGGATCGGCTTCATCGCTGGCGATCCCGCGCTGGCGGCGAGCGGGCGACGGCTGGACGGGCATTGTGCCGCGCTCGCGCAGGCCGGAATCGCTTTGGACGATTCGCTCGTCGTCGACGGGCGGTTCACCTATCGCTCGGGGCTGGATGCGGCGGAACGATTGCTCGACTTGCCCGAGCCACCGACCGCTATCTTCGCTTCGAACGACGACATGGCCGCCGCCACGATCGCGGTTGCGCACCGTCGCGGCATCGACGTACCCGCCGACCTCACCGTCTGCGGGTTCGACGACACGCCGCTGGCGACGGTGATCTGGCCAGAACTCACCACGATCCGTCAGCCAATCGCAGACATGGCGCGGGTGGGGATCGAGATGCTTGTGTCGGTGCTGCGGCCGCAGAAACCGGCGGCAGCCAGCCTGCACCGGCTGCTCGATTTCGAACTGATCCGCCGCCAGTCCGACGCCGCGCCGCGCGTCCGCCCCAAGAAGGACTAAAGAACCGCGTGCGCTTGACGCGTTGCACGCGAATGGTAGCGTTACCACCGGTATCAGCGAGAAACCCGGCGGCCATCACGTCGCACAAGCCGGGCATCGCAAGGGAGGATTACGATGACCGACACTCTGCGGGCGGAAGTCGCCGGCGACCACAGTTCGATCAACCACGGGCTCATCGCCATGATTGTTGCCGTCGCCACCATCGGCGGCTTCATGTTCGGCTACGATTCGGGCGTCATCAACGGCACACAGAAGGGTCTGGAGGCGGCGTTTGATCTTGGCCGGCTTGGTGTCGGGATCAACGTCGGCGCCATCCTGGTGGGCTCCGCCGTAGGCGCGTTCGGTGCAGGGCGGCTGGCGGACGGGATCGGCCGGCGCGGCGTGATGATGCTTGCCGCGGTATTGTTTCTCGCTTCGGCGCTGCTCGCCGGCGCGGCCGGCGGCTCGGTGGTGTTCATCATCGCCCGCATCATCGGTGGCCTGGGCGTCGGCGCCGCGAGCGTGATTTCGCCCGTCTACATCTCCGAAGTGGCGCCGGCACACATCCGCGGCCGGCTTTCCACCCTGCAGCAGGTGATGATCATCACCGGGCTCACCGGCGCGTTCGTCGCCAACTACGTACTGGCACGGTATGCCGGTGGCTCGACCGCCGAGTTCTGGCTGGGCTATCCCGCGTGGCGCTGGATGTTCTGGCTGCAGGCAATCCCCGCGCTCATCTACCTGCTGGCGCTGACCTCGATCCCGGAGAGCCCGCGCTACCTCGTCGCCCGCGGCCGTGAGGCGGAAGCGGCTGCGGTCCTCACGCGACTGGTCGGCGCCGCCGAGGCGGAGCGCAAGGTGGCCGAAATTCGCGGTAGCCTCGCGGGAGATCATCACCGCCCCAAGCTGTCAGACCTGGTCGACAAGAGCACCGGGAAAATTCGCCCGATCCTCTGGGCGGGTATCGGACTTGCGGTTTTCCAGCAGCTCGTCGGCATCAACGTCGTCTTCTACTATGGCGCCACGTTGTGGGAGGCGGTCGGCTTCTCGGAAGAGCATGCGCTTCAGACGAACATCCTGTCCGGCGTGCTCTCGATCGGCGCGTGCCTGTTCACCATTGCCACCGTGGACCGTATCGGGCGCAAGCCGCTGCTGCTGATTGGTTCGGCGGGCATGACGGTGGCGCTGGCGGTGGTTGCCTATGCCTTCTCCACCGCCGTCACCGGCGCCGACGGCGCGGTCAGCCTGCCTGGCTCGTTCGGGATCGTCGCGTTGGTCGCGGCCAATGTCTTCGTCATCATGTTCAACATCAGCTGGGGCCCGGTGATGTGGGTGATGTTGGGTGAAATGTTCCCGAACCAGATCCGCGGCTCGGGGCTCGCCGTTGCGGGTTTCGCGCAGTGGATCGCGAATGCCGCCGTCTCGGTCAGCTTCCCGGCGCTGGTCGTCTCCCCGGGACTGTCGGTGACCTACTACGGCTATGCCTTCTTCGCCGCGGTGTCGTTCTTCTTCGTCCGGCGGATGGTGACGGAGACCCGCGGGCGCGAGCTCGAGGCGATGCACGGCTGAGGTCCGGCAGGCGGAGCGGCGGCATCGCTGCCGCTCCGCACTGCGGCGATCATCCAATCAGTTTCGGGTTCAGCGCACTCACAGGCGTAGGGGGCTGGCCCGCGACGCCAGCGGCGAAGGTGAACACGTCGCCTGCCTTCGGCTGCCGTGCCCGTTCGGCGGCATCCAGCCCCTTTCTGGCCGTGGTGGCGAAGACAGTGCGCCCGTCGGCCCCGCCGATGACGATCTTCGTAACGTTGGCGACGGGAAAGCGCACCTCGTCCACCTGCCGGCCATCGGCGTCGTAGCGACGCACGCACCAGCCGCCGAAGAACCCGACCCAGACGAAGCCGTCGGCATCGACGATCGGCCCGTCCGGAAAGCCCTGTGTCCGCACGTCCACCGATGCGAACACATGCGTACCGGCGACCGCGCCGTCCTCGTCGATGTCACACCGCCAGATCGTCCCGCCAAGCGTATCGCAATGGTAGAGCGTGCGCGCATCAGGTGAAGACGCCGGACCATTGGTTATGCAGATGCCGTCGATCACCCGCACGACGCCGCGCTTATCGGCGCGATAAATCGCGCCGGTAGGCGCAGCTTCGGCATCGTCCATCGAGCCGAACCAAAGCCGCCCAAGTGGATCGACGGTGGAATCATTCAGGCGATTGCCCGGCCGCTCCGCCTCGACCGCCGCCAGCGGCGTGAAGCCGCCGGTGCCGGGATCGAAGGTGTGGAGACCCGATTTCAGCCCGGCGATCATCGTCCCGTCGGCGGCGGGTTGCACCCAGCCCACCTGGTCCGGGGCAGACCATCGTTCCAGCATGTTTCCGGGCCGGTGGCGGTAGATCGCCCGTTCCTTGATGTCGGTGAACCACAGTGCGCCGTCATGCCACAGCGGGCCCTCGCCCAACGTGGCGCCGACCGTCAGATAGCGCTGTGGTTCTATCGCCATCCGGCATCGACCCAGTAATTGTGTCCGGTACACATTCGCGCATCGTCCGAGGCCAGGAACAGCGCCATCGCGGCGATGTCGAACGGCTGGATCCGCCCATCCAGGCACTGCGCCGCGACGATCTGTGCCTCGCCCTCCGGCGTGTACCATTTCTGCTGGCGCGGTGTTTGGACGTTGCCCGGGATGATCGCGTTCACCCGGATGTTCTCGCGCCCCAGATCGCGCGCCAAGCTTCGCGTCAGCCCCTCGATCGCCGCCTTGGCCGTCTGGTAGAGGATCAGGTCGGGCAGGCCGAGATGCCAACTGATCGAGCCGAAATTGATCACCGAGCCGGCACCCGCCTGCCGCAGCGCCGGCATCGCGGCCTGCGTGACGAAGAACAGATGGCGCAGGTTAATCGCCATTCGCTCGTCCCAATAGGCGGGGGTGACCTCCTCCGGTCGATGGCGGTCGTCATTGGCGGCGTTGTTGACGAGGACGTCGAGGCCGCCAAGTGTGCCGATGAGTGCGGGCACAGCTTCGGCGACGTCGTCGAGCTTGGTGAGGTCAAGCTCGCGGAACTGTGGCGGATGCGCTGTCCCGGCTAGCCGCTCCGCAAGCGCAATGCCATGTTCCGGCAGCAGGTCGACGAACGCCACCCGCGCGCCCTGGGCAACAAAGGCTTCTACCAGCGCCGCTCCGATCCCCGACGCTCCGCCGGTGATCAGCACCCGCTTGTCGCGAAGCGAAGGATAGATGGCGCAGCGCGCAGGGTCGGGCAGGTCGGGCAATGAAGTCTCCGGCATGGTCAGGCAGTGAGGAGGCCGCGGGCGGCAAGGTTTCGCATCAGGGCGCTGACACCGAAGTGCCACGGCGGGGCGTCGCGTGAGGTGGTGACGGTGTTGACCAGCCGGCCGAGGCCAGGACATGCGATCGTCACCTGGTCGCCGACCTTGTGCGTGAAGCCGTTGCCGGGCGTATCGCGGTCCTTGGTGGGCGCGAACAGCGTGCCGAGGAACAGCGCGAACCCGTCGGGGAAATGGTGTTCGCTCATCGCCTGACGCACTAGCTCCTGCGGATCGCGGCTGATTTCGCGCATGTTGCTTGCGCCTTCGAGCAGGTAACCGTCGGGTCCGTCGATGCGCAGCGTGACCTGCGCCTCACGGACGTGATCCATCGTGAACGTGTCATCGAACAGGCGCACCAGCGGCCCGATCGCGCAGGACGCGTTATTGTCCTTCGCTTTGCTCAGCAGCAGCGCTGAGCGGCCCTCGAAATCGCGCAGGTTGACGTCATTGCCGAGCGTCGCGCCCACCACGTCGCCCCCCGGTCCGACGAGCAGCACCACTTCGGGTTCGGGATTGTTCCAGGTTGAATCCGAACGAATGCCCACCGGCGCGCCCCAGCCGACGGCGGACAGCAGCGGCGCCTTGGTGAAGATCTCGGCATCGGGACCGATCGCGACCTCGAGATATTGCGACCACAGCCCTTCGCCGATCAGCGCCGTCTTGAGCGCCGCGGCTTCGGACGTGCCGGGGACTACCGCGGCGAGGCCGCCACCGATCCGCTCTTCGAGCCGCTGCCGCACTGCCGCCGCGCCGCCTGCATCGCCGCGCGCGCGCTCCTCGATGACCCTTTCCAGCGCGGACACGGCGAAAGTGACTCCCGCCGCCTTGATGCAGTGTAGATCGACCGGAGTGAGCAGGCGCGGGTTACCGTCCGGCGCGAGGCGGAGTTCCGCGAGGTCGCCGATCGCCCGGCCGATCGCTGGGTCCAGCTTCTCTTCGGCGACCAGATCGGCGGTGGTGGGCGCGGCCTTGCTCATATCGTACGCAACGCCGTCCGTGACCAGGATCGGGGTCGGCCCATCGCTCTGGTCGATGCGGCCAAGCCACCGTCCCGCGCGCCAGCCTGCACCAAGCTCTAGGTCGGGGTCGAAGCGGTTCATCGAGAAGCTCCATCCATTCTCGGGGGGAGGGGGGATCCTCACTCGCGCGCTGCCAAAGGCGCGTAGGTGAACGGACCGATTACGGTGCCGACGAACCCGCCAGCGCGCGCGGTGGTGAGGGGGGCGAGGTCGACGCCCTGCGCCAACGTCTGCGTCGGTCCGTCGCCGGTGCGGTAAGTGAAGCGCAGCATACCTCCCGCGATCTCGATCGTCAGCGTCACGGCGCCATCGCCCTCGACCGGCGCGGTCGCGAACAATGTGTCGGTCTTCGCGCCATCTCGCGTGTAAAGGGCGACGACTCGCGCGCCTCTCTGATTGACGATGCCGAAGAACAGGTTGGACGTGTCGTTTTGTACCGCGGCCAGCCCCGCTCGCGCTCCATCGTGTGCCGGCTGGAAGGTGAGGGTGGTCGTAATTGTCGCGCGCTGGTGCTGCAGGCCCCGCCCCAGGAACGCCGGCGTCCCGCCGCGGTCGCCGAGCGGGGCCGCCGAGTGGAGCTCGAGCGCGCCGCCGGTCAGGCGGTGGAAAGGGTTGGGCGGAATGCGTACGCCAACCCACGCGGGGTGCAGCCGCTCGCCATCGAACTCGTCGACATAAGCAAGGTCGCCTGCAGGCTGGGCGGGCGCGTCGCTCGCTAAAGGTAGCGCCGGCCTTGGCGCGACGAGCGGAACGGGCGTTCCGTGCGGCAGGATGATCGGCCAGCCGTCCTTCCAGGTGACCGGCAGCAGAAATGTCTCGCGGCCGGTGGCGTAAAGATCCGCCGCATAGGGGCGGGTTGCGAGGAACGTCGCCCACCAGTCGCCGGCGGGCGTCTCCACGAACTTCGCGTGGCCGGCGGAGGTGACCGGATCGGGGCGATCGCTTGCCAGACCGCGCTGTGTGAGGATCGGATTGCCCGCGAACGGTTCATACGGCCCGCGCAACGCCTTCGACCGAAACACCACCTGTGAGTGGTTGTCGCTCGTACCGCCTTCCGCTGCGATCAGATAATACCAGCCATCGCGGCGGAGCAGGTGCGGTCCCTCGATCCAGACCGGCCGCTTTTCCAGGTCGACGCCGCCGTTGACGATCTGCGTCGCCGGGCCGACCATCTTCCCCGCGCGCCAGTCGAACTCCTGCAGCCAGATCGCGCGGTGCCCGTCGTAGCGCGCCGGCTCATCGGGGGCGCGGTTGTTGACGATATAGGCGCGATCGCCCTCCCAGTAGATCGACGGATCGATGCCCTCGAACGGTAGCCAGATGGGATCGGACCAGGGGCCCGCCGGATCGCGCGTGGTGATGACGAAGTTGCCGCCGCATTCGACGCAGGTGTTGGCGATGTAGAAGGTGCCCGTGTGATGGGAGATGTCGGGCGCGAAAAGGCCCTCCGACACCGCCCGCCCGGCGAGATCGACCTGGCCGGGCCGATCGACCGCATTGCCGATCTGTGTCCAGTGGACGAGGTCCGACGAGGTGAACACCGGCAGGCCGGGGAAGTGCGCGAAGCTTGAGTTGACGAGGTAATACCGCGTGCCGACGCGCAGCACCGACGGATCGGGATAATAGCCAGGCACGATCGGATTTCGGTACGCCTCGCGGCCAACCGCGACTGGCTCCCGCGCCCAGCCGTGATAGCTGAAGCGCTCGAACCGCGCGACCTGCCCGCTCGCCCCGCAGGAGAGTGGGAGCGATAACATAAACGCAGCAAAGGCGAGCGTTCGGCCCAAGCATCTCTCCCCTTTCGCCGCCAGCCTTGGGCTTGGCGGTACGCCTACGTCAATGGTTGTCGCGCGGAATGCCGGCGGTCTGCGCGAGCCGCTGGTAGCGCTCTGCACCCTCGAGGATTGCGCCGCTGCTCAGCTGCCCGACAACGGCACGCTGCATCTCCTGCCAGGGCGTCTGCGAGGCTGGATAGGCATAGCCGCCAGCTTCTTCGAGCTGCCGCCGACGCTCGGCGAGTTCGGCGTCGTCGATCAGCACGTTGACCTCTCCTCGCGCCAGATCGACCCGCACGCGGTCGCCCGTTCGCAGCAACGCCAGCGCGCCCCCGGCTGCAGCCTCCGGACTTGCGTTGAGAATCGACGGCGAGGCGGACGTTCCCGACTGCCGCCCATCGCCGATGCACGGCAACGCGTGGATGCCTTCGCGGATCAGATAGGCGGGCGGCCGCATGTTCACGACCTCGGCCGCGCCGGGATAGCCGACCGGTCCCGCACCGCGCATGAACATGAGCGTTTCCGGGGTGATATCGAGCGTCGGGTCGTCGATCCTGCGGTGGTAGTCTTCCGGACCGTCGAACACGATCGCGGGCCCCTCGAACGCATCGGGGTCGTTCGGATCCGACAGGTACCGCTCGCGGAACTCGGGGCCGATCACGCTTGTCTTCATCACCGCTGCGTCGAACAGATTGCCCTTCAGCACAAGGAAGCCGGCGTCCTCCACCAGCGGCTTTTCGAACGGACGGATCACTCGCTCGTCCTGGATGGCAGCATCGCGGCAATTGTCGCCGATGGTGCGCCCGTTCACGGTCAAGGCATCCTCGTGGATCAGGCCGTGGCGCATGAGCTGCGAGACCACCGCGGGGATGCCGCCGGCGCGGTAATAGTCCTCGCCCAGATACTCGCCCGCCGGCTGCAGGTTGACCAGCAGCGGCACCTTGTGCCCGAAGGTCTGCCAGTCAGTAATATCGAGCTCGGCGCCAACATGGCGGGCTAGTGCGGCGAGGTGGATCGGCGCGTTGGTCGAACCGCCGATCGCCGAATTGACGACGATCGCGTTCAGGAACGCATCGCGTGTCAGGATGTCGGTTGGCTTGAGGTCCTCGGCCACCATTTCGACGATCCGCTTGCCGGTTTCGTACGCCACCTCCTGCCGGTCGCGGTATGGCGCCGGGATGGCAGCAGAGCCGGGCAGCATCATGCCCAGCGCTTCCGCAAGGCTGTTCATCGTCGTGGCGGTGCCCATCGTGTTGCAATAGCCAGTCGACGGTGCCGAGGAGGCGACAAGCTTGATGAAGCCTGCGTCGTCGATCTCGCCAGCGGCCAGCATTTCGCGCGCTTTCCACACGATCGTGCCGGATCCGGTGCGCTCACCCTTGTGCCAGCCGTTGAGCATCGGCCCGACCGAAAGCGCGATTGCCGGAATGTTCACCGTCGCCGCCGCCATCAGGCAGGCGGGTGTCGTCTTGTCGCAGCCAGTCGTCAGTACGACGCCATCAAGCGGATAACCGTACAGCAGCTCGACCAGCGCAAGGTAGGCGAGATTGCGATCTAGCCCCGCGGTCGGCCGCTTGCCCGTCTCCTGGATCGGATGGACCGGGAACTCGAGCGCGATGCCGCCTGCTTCGCGGATGCCCTCCCGTACGCGTTCGGCGAGCACGAGATGGTGGCGGTTGCACGGCGAGAGGTCGCTGCCTGTCTGCGCGATGCCGATGATCGGTTTGCCCGACCGCAGTTCCGCGAGGCTCAGCCCGAAGTTCAGATAGCGCTCGAGATAGAGCGCGGTCATGTCGATATTCGCGGGATTGTCGAACCAGGCGCGGCTTCGCAGCTTGGGGGCGGGCGTGTCGGTCATACGGTGTCCTCGTCTCAGCGCGCGACTGACACGCGATAGATCATGCGATGGCGGTAGGGCTCGCCGGGGGCTATCCGGGCAGAACCGAATGAGGGCTGGTTCGGCGTGTCCGGAAAGAGCTGCGGTTCCAGCGCGATTCCGTCACCCATGCGGTAGACATGCCCCCGTTTGCCGACGAGCGCGCCTACCAGGAAGTTCCCGGTGTAGACCTGCACGCCAGGCTGGTCGCTCAGTACTTCGAGCACCCGGCCCGACGCGGGGTCTTCGAGCCGCGCGGCGAGCTTGGGCTCGCGCGTGGCGCCGGCGTCGAGCACGAAATTGTGGTCGATCCCGCGGCCGATCACGACCTGCGCGTTCGTGCCGTCGCGCACCACCTCGTCGACCAGGCGCGGGGAGGTGAAGTCGAACGGCGTGCCAGCGACTGGCTTCAACTCGCCGGTGGGGATCAGGTTTGCGTCGACGGGCGTGAAGCGGCGCGCCGGGATGGTCAGCCGATGCGTCATCGCGCCGCCCGGCGCGCCTTCCCCTGCCATGTTAAACATCGCGTGGTTGGTGAGGTTGACGATCGTCGGTGAGTCGGCGGAGGCCGCGAAGTCGATCGTCAGCGCACCTTTGTCGTCCAGCGAATACGTCACGTCGGTCGTGAGTGCTCCCGGATATCCCTGGTCACCCGCAGGACTGACGAGGCGCATGGTGACGGCCGCCACGCCGCCTTCCTCGCCGACGCGCGTGATCGCCCACACGCGCTTGTCAAAGCCGTCCGTGCCGCCGTGAAGCGAGTTAGTGCGGTCATTCTGCGACAGCTGATAGGTCTTGCCGTCGAGCTTGAAACGGCCGCCGGCAATCCGATTGGCGTAGCGCCCGATCGTCTGGCCCCAGAAGTTCGGCCGCTCGACATAGCTGCGCGCGTCATCATGCCCGAGCGTCACGTCCGCCAGCTTCCCCGCGCGATCGGGCGCGACGAGCGCCTGCAGCGTCGCGCCCAGCGTGATGATCCGGGCGCTGACGCCGTTCGCACCTGTCAATTCCACCGCTTCCACCGCGGTACCGTCAGGCAATGTGCCGAAAGCTTCGCGCTTGGCAGTGGCGCCGAACGCGTTGGTGCTGGTGAGAAGTACTACGGCGGCAAGCGAGCACCGGGACAGCACGGACGTGTTACGCATTCGCTTCTCCCGGCAACATTGCATGCCGCTTCTTTCCCTTTATAGTCAGACAAAATGCGGCGCGACAAGCGCTGCTGCAGCGCGGGAGAGGTTCATGGCGATTTCCCAGATCACGACGCCGATTGGTACGGGGCCGTCGTCGGTCATGCCGGGCAGCTACCGCGCAGCGCTGACGCTGCTTGCCAGCCTGTTCTTCATGTGGGGCTTCATCAGCGTCATCAACGGCACGCTCCTTCCGCACCTGCGCAGCGTGTTTGATCTCAGTTACTTTCAGACCGGGCTGATCGAGTCGGTGTGGTTCATCGGCTATTTGCTCGCGTCGATCCCGGCGGCGAAGCTGATCGAGCGCATCGGCTACCAGCGCGCTCTCACCACCGGGCTTGCGGTGATGACGGTCGGCTCGCTGGGCATGATCCTCGCCGCGAACCTCGTCTCCTACTGGGTCACGATCGGCTCGCTGTTTACCGTCTCGTGCGGCATTGCACTGCTCCAGGTCGCGGCGAACCCCTATGTGGCCGTGATCGGCCCGCCCGACAGCGCGGAGTCGCGCCTCACGCTGGTTCAGGCCTTCAACACGACCGGGGACGTTCTGGCGATCCTGTTCGGTAAGTACCTCATCCTCGCCCGGACCACGGCCGGGACGACGGCCCACGGCACGCTGCTCACGCCCGAACAACGGATGGCCGACGCACAGGCGACAGAGCTGCCGTACCTGATCGTTGCTCTGGTACTGGCGGTGCTCGCGATCCTGATCGCGCGGGCCAAGCTGCCGGCGCTTGGTTCTGCCACCGCGCGCGTCTCCGCGGACGCACGCCGCGGCCTGTCGCTGCTGAACCACCGGAATCTCGTCCTGGGCTGCATCGGTATTGCGCTGTGCGTGCTCGCCGAGATCGGCGTCGGCAGCTACTTCATCAACTTCGTCTCGCAGCCGAGCGTCGCCAACGTGACGCAGGAGCATGCCGCGACTTATCTGACCTTCTTCTGGGGCGGGATGATGGTCGGTCGTTTCGCCGGGGCCGCGCTGATGCGCATGATCCCGGCAGAGCGGGTTCTGGCGCTGTTCGCGCTGATCGCCACCGCGGGCTCGCTGGTCGCGGTGTTCGTGCCCGGGCCGGCGGCGATGTACGGCCTGATCACGGTAGGGCTCGGCATCTCGATCATGTTCCCCGCGATCTTCGCACTCGCCATTCGCGGCCTCGGCCCGCTCACGGAGGAGGGGGCGGGTCTGCTCGTAATGTCGATTGCGGGCGGCGCGCTCGCCTCGATCCAGGGAAAGCTCGCCGACCTCTACGGGCTGCACTGGGGCTTCATCGTGACCGCGCTGTGCAGCCTCTATGTCCTCTTTTACGCGCTCTGGGGCGCGAAGCCCGGGGTCCCTGTTTTCGCCGCCCGTCCCGCAGCGGATGACTGACGCGCGAGCAAGACGCGCCGGCTTGACGACCCCGCCGCAGCTGAATAGCGGATTTTCTTTGTCCGACAAAACAGGTGCAGAATGGAAGTTTCCGGAGCAATCCTGATCGGCCCGGACGAGCGCATGGCCAGCGCAACCTTTCAGGCGATCGATCCGGCTACGGGGGTAGCACTCGGCCCCGACTTCGCCGAGGCTGGCGCGGATGATGTCGCAGCCGCCTGTAGCCTTGCCGCCGAGGCCTTCCCTTCACTGCGTGACCTGACGCCCGACGCACGCGCTACCTTTCTCGAAAGCGTAGCCGAGGAGATCGTGGCGCTCGGCGATGCGCTGATCGTCCGCGCGATGGCGGAGAGCGGCTTGCCGGGTGCGCGCCTCGAGGGCGAACGCGGGCGCACCGTTGGTCAGCTGCGGCTGTTCGCTGCGGTGCTGCGCGAGGGCAGCTGGCTCGACGTGACGATCGATCCCGCATTGCCCGAGCG
>CAYMIU010000020.1:0-74046 GCA_964390515.1 uncultured Stakelama sp. | reverse complement strand
GGCGGGGGGACGTTCGCGCCATGCTCGCCTCACTCTTCGCCTCACGCGGCACGATCATGCTCACCGCAGGCGACGAGTTCGGCCGGTCGCAGCGCGGCAACAACAATGCCTATGCACAGGACAACGAGCTTTCCTGGCTCGACTGGCGCGGGCGGGACGAGGAACTGGAGGCTTTCGTCGCCGCGCTATCGCAGTGGCGGCGCAAGCGCCCCAAGATCGCCGATCCGATGATCCGCCACGATCTCGACTGGCGCGCCCTCGACGGCGGCAGATTGGCCGCAAGCGACTGGCAGCATGCCGATGGCTTCACGATGATCGTGCCCGGCGGCGCTAGCGTGCGTGTCGATCGCGTCGCCCGCACGGTCGCGCTGTCGCCGCCGCTCGACGCCTGAGGGCGCAGAGCGGCGGCCAGCCGGATCAGCGCTGCGGCGTGATGAGGTACTTTTCGCCGGTCGCTCGCTTGCCATAAGCGGCGATCACCGCCGGATCGAGCGCCTGCTCCAGCGTGATGCGCTGGGTGTACTTGCTGGCGAACGTGGTCTTCAGCTCGCGTGCCACGCGATCGCGCAGCGCCTTGGCTTCCTCGGCACCCACGTCTTCCAGGAAATAGGTCAGCAGCCAGCCGCCCATCCGCCAGCGCATGCCAAAGCCGCGGTTGAGCTCGGTCGGCTCGGATGAAAGGCCGCCATAGACATACACCTGCTTCATCTGGCGCGAACCATACGGCCCATCGGCGCGCTGCGTGCGAAGCGCGGCCTGCTCCATCGCGGTCAGGATCTGGCCCGCAAGCTTGCCGCCGCCCACCGCGTCGAACGCGAGATAGGCGTTCGTCGCCGCAATCGCGTCGATCAGCCGCGGCATGAAATCTGCCGCGGTCATGTCGACGACATGCTCCGCGCCCAGATCGCGCAGCAACCTCGCCTGTGCTTCGCTGCGCACGATATTGACGAGCGGCACGCCGTCCGCCGCACACAGCTTCACCAGCATCTGGCCAAGGTTGGATGCCGCTGCCGTATGGATGAGGCCGGAATAGCCTTCACGCTTCAGCGTGCCGACCATGCCGAGCGCGGTAAGCGGGTTCACGAACGAGGATGCTGCCTCTTCCGCGCTCGTCCCCTCGGGCACCACCATGCAATCGGCGGCCCGCACCTTGCGATACTGGGCGTAGAAGCCGCCGCCGGCAAGCGCGACCGTCTTGCCGAGCAGCGCCTGTGCCTCGGGCGCGCTTCCTGCCGCGACGACCAGCCCGGCGCCCTCGTTGCCGACCGGCAGGTCGACGCCCGCACGCGCGCCGAGCGCACGCTGGATCTGGGGCGGCAGCGGCGCCACGGCAGCGCCATCTTCCGCCCTGAAGCTCGCCGGATCGGCGAGCGCCAGCAGCACGGCGAGATCCGACGGATTGATCGGCGTCGCCTCCACCCGGACGAGCACTTCGTCGTCGCCGGGCGTCGGCACCGGCACTTGCTGGATCGACAGGCGCGCCTGTCCGTCCTTGGTAACGGTCGAGACGAGGCGACGATGCGTGTCGGGTAGGGTGTCGGTCATGCAATGCTCCTTGAATGGGGCGAGGGATTGGCAGGCTTCAGGCGAGCGTCAGGCCCTTCATCGAGCCTTCGTCGCGCCACGCCTTGATCGTCTTGAAGAACGCGACCGGCCCCTTGCCGTAGCTGGAGAAGCTGGCCGCCTGGGGGCTCAATTGTCCCTCACCGTTATAATAACCGGGCGTGCATTCCTCCAGGAACTTGCGCCTGTCGAGTACCGACGCGAGGATCTCCTGCGTCCATTCGTTCTCCGCCGCCTCGGTCGGCTCGACGCGGGATTTTCGCGTGGAAAGCGCATGACCGATGATATGCGCGGCGTGGCCGGCTTGCTCCAGCAACGCGTGCGGGTAGTTCGCCGTGAAGCCGGACTGGATCACCGAGAAGATGAACATGTTCGGAAAGCCGTTCACCGTCATGCCGTGAAGCGTGCGCCCCCCGGTTGCCCATTTCTCTTCCAGTGTGCGGCCACCGACGCCATGGACCTGATAGCCAGCGCGGCGTGCATAGCTGGTGCCGACTTCGAAGCCGGTGGCGAAGATCAGGCAGTCGAGCTTGTACTCCTTGCCGGCGACCACCACGCCCTCGCGCGTGATCCGCTCCACACCCTTGCCCTGCGTATCGACCAGCTTCACGCCCGGGCGGTTGAAGGTGGCGAGATAATCGTCGTGGAAGCAGGGGCGCTTGCAGAACTGGTTGTACCAGGGCTTCAGCGCCTCGGCGGTTTCCTTGTCGGTGATGACGCTGTCCACGCGGGCGCGGATTGATTCCATCTTCTGGAAATCGGCGAGCTGCACCAGCTCGTCCGGGTCCTGCACGCCTTCCTTGGCGGCCTTCATCCGCGCGATCATGCCGAGGTTGCGGATGATGTCGGTCCAGCCGTCGTTGACCAGGTCCTCGTCCGCCCAGCCGCCGGACACGAGCGTGTTGAAATTCTCCATCCGATGCTGGTGCCAGCCCGGCGTCAGCGATTGCGCCCATTCGGGATCGGTCGGTCGATCGCCGCGCACGTCGATCGACGATGGCGTGCGCTGGAAGACGTAAAGCTGCTTTGCGGTCTCGCCGAGGTGCGGCACGCATTGCACCGCCGTCGCCCCGGTGCCGATGATCCCGATCACCTTGTCGCCGAGCTTGTCGAGGCCCCCATTCTGGTCGCCCCCGGTGTAATCATAGTCCCAGCGGCTGGTGTGGAAGGTGTGACCCTCGAACTCCTCGATTCCCGGGATGCCGGGCAGCTTGGGGCGATGGAGGGGCCCGTTTGCCATCACCACGAAGCGGGCGCGGATCGCATCGCCACGGTTGGTTGACACGATCCAGCGGCGGCTCTGCTCGTCCCAGGTAAGATCCGTCACTTCCGTCTGGAACAGCACGTCGCGGTGAAGATCGAAATGCTCCGCGATCCGCCGTGAATAGGCGCGGATTTCCGGTCCCTGGCTGTACTTGCGCTCGGGGATGAAGCCAGTCTCTTCCAGGAGCGGCAGATAGACGTAGCTCTCGATATCGCACGCCGCGCCCGGATACCGGTTCCAATACCAGGTGCCGCCGAACTCGCCGCCCTTCTCGATGATCCGCACGTCCTCGGCGCCCGCCTCGCGCAGCTTCGCGCCGGCCAGCAGCCCGCCGAAGCCGCCGCCGATCACCACCACGTCCTTTTCGTCGCTCAGCGGCGCGCGATCGTCGGGAGCCTCGATGTAAGGATCCTCGAGGAAGCGGGCGAAGCGGCCCTTCATCTCGAGATATTGCTCGTTCGCATCGGTACGAAGGCGCTTGTCCCGCTCGGACAGATATTTCGCCTTCAGCGCCTTGGGGTCGAACGCGAGCCCCTTGGACGCGGAGTCATGTGCCGCCTGCGACTCGAATCTCATGCTGCCTCTCCTCTTTGTTCTTTGGAACGCAGTATGACTTGCGGCGGAGCAGAGTTGTAGTCCGCTACGGAACAAAAGTTACGTTGGTCGACGGCGCACCGTCACCGCGCCAGGCGACCGTCTGCGATCGCCGTTGGCTCGAACAGGAAGAGCAGATCGCTGTCCGGCGGGTTGATGTGATGGGCAATCTCGGGTGGCGCGAGTTCGCGCAGCAGGTGCCGGATGATTGCGCGGCGCGCCTTCTTCTTGTGGTCGGCGTGGACGCAGATCCACGGTGCATCGGGCATGCTGGTGCGCGCCAGCATCGTATCGCGCGCGGCTGAGTAATCGTCCCACCGCTCCTGCGCCACCGCATCCAGCGACGAGACCTTCAGCGCCTTCAGCGGATCCTCCCGCCGCGATTTCAGGCGCTTCGCCTGCTCCTCGCGCGAGATATCCAGCCACAGCTTCACCAGCCGGATACCGTCGTCCAGCAGCATCGCCTCGAAACCGGGAACGTCGATCAGGAAGCGCGCTTGCTGCTCCGCCGTGGAGAAGCCGTTCACCACTTCCACGCCGGCGCGATTGTACCAGCTGCGGTTGAAGATCACGAGCTCCCCCGCCGCCGGTAGATGCGCGGCGTAGCGTTGGAAGAACCATTGCGTGCGCTCACGCTCGGATGGCTTGGGCAGTGCGACGACACGCGTCTGCCGGACGCCGAGATGACGCGTGATGGTGCGGATCGCGCCGTCCTTGCCAGCGGTATCGCGCCCTTCGAACAGGACGACGGCGCGCGCGCCGCTTTCTGCGGCCCAGGTCTGGTAGCGGACTAGAGCGAGTTGAAGGTCGTGATCTTCCTGCGCATGGTCCGCCATGGCTTAGCTCACATCAGTTCGACGGCGATGGCAGTGGCTTCGCCGCCGCCGATGCAGAGGCTGGCGATCCCGCGCTTCTTGCCGTGATGCTTCAGCGCCGCGACCAGCGTGGTGATGATCCGTGCGCCCGATGCACCGATCGGATGCCCCAGCGCCGTCGCCCCGCCGTGCACGTTGATCTTTTCGTGCGGGATGCCGAGATCGCGCATCGCGAACATGGCGACACAGGCGAACGCCTCGTTGATCTCGAACAGGTCGACGTCGTCGATCGTCCAGCCAGCCTTCTTCAGCAACTTCTCGATCGCGCCGACCGGCGCGGTCGTGAAGGCCGCCGGCTCCTGCGCATGCGCCGAATGGGCGACGATCCGGGCGACCGGCTTCTGCCCCTTGGCCTCGGCCACGCTGGCGCGGGTCAGGACCAGCGCTGCGGCACCGTCCGAGATCGAGGAGCTGGTGGCAGCGGTGATCGTGCCGTCCTTCGCAAAGGCCGGCTTCAGCGTGGGGATCTTGTCCGGCATGCCGCGGCCGGGCGCCTCGTCCGTGTCGATGACCACTTCGCCCTTGCGCGTGGCGACGGTCACCGGAACGATCTCCTCGGCAAAGGCGCCGGTCTTGATCGCTTCCTGTGCGCGGCGAAGCGATTCGATCGAATAATCGTCCTGCGCCTGGCGGGTCAGCTGATATTCATTGGCGGTTTCCTGCGCGAACGTGCCCATCGCGCGGCCCTGCTCATACGCGTCCTCGAGCCCGTCGAGGAACATGTGGTCATAGGCCATGTCATGGCCGATGCGCGAACCGCCACGGTGCTTCTTCAGGATATAAGGCGCGTTGGTCATGCTCTCCATGCCGCCCGCCACGATCAGGTCGGCCGATCCTGCTGCAATCGCCTCGGCGCCCATGATCACCGTCTGCATGCCGGATCCGCACACTTTGTTGACGGTGGTCGCCTGCACCGACTTCGGCAGGCCTGCCTTGATCGCCGCCTGACGCGCCGGCGCCTGGCCAAGCCCGGCGGGCAGTACGCAGCCCATGTAGATCCGCTCGATCTCGTTGGTGTCCACGCCGGCACGCTCGACGGCTGCCTTTACGGCCGTCGCGCCGAGATCGGTTGCCGATACGTCGGACAGCGCACCCTGCATGCCGCCCATCGGCGTTCGGGCGTAGGAAAGGATCACGACGGGATCGGCGGGAACCGTGGCCATATCTATGCTGCTCCGCAAAAAACTGTTGGGTGCGATCTAGGGCGAAGCTGGAAGGAATACAAAGGGTCGCCGCTGCGTTGGCGCGCGATGGATTCACTAACTGACGTGCTCAAATGGGCCGCCTCGATCAGCGGGATGATCGCTGCCTTCATGGTATCACTGGATCTTGGCCGCCGCGTCACCGGCTGGGGGTTCGTGCTGTTCGTCGGCTCGTCGATCTGCTGGATCAGCGGCGCGGCGCTGACGGAGGACTGGGCGCTCGGCACGCAGAACGTCGTCCTGTTCGGGATCAACCTGTTCGGCGTCTATCGATATCTGATACGCAAGAAGAGTGTCTGATCTCTTCTGGCCGCTCGCGCTTGGTGTGCTCGGCGCGATCCTCGGCAGCTTCCTTGCGACGGTTGCGCTGCGCTGGCCGGCCGGAAAATCGGCGTTGGCCGGGCGGTCGATGTGTGACGGTTGCGGCGAGCCCGTCCCACCGCGCCATCTGATCCCGCTGTTGAGCGCTCTGCTCCTGCGCGGGCGGGCGCGATGCTGCGGAGCGGCGATCGCGCCGCTTCACTGGCAGGTGGAGGCGGGCGCCGCGCTGGTGGGCGTCGCAGCGGGCATCGTTCTTCCGGGGCCGCTCGGGCTGGTCCTGGCCACCTGCGGATGGCTGCTGGTGCTGATCGTTGCGCTGGACGCGACGGAATATTGGATCCCGGATACGCTCATTGCCGCACTGGCAATCGGAGGCCTCGCTGTCTCGCTCGTGCTTCCGCCATCGCTTCAGGATCGCCTGATCGGCGGGGCGGCCGGGTTCGGTACGCTGTGGCTGATCGCCAGGCTGTATCGTCGGACGCGGGGCAGGGAGGGGATGGGCGGCGCCGATCCCAAGCTGTTCGGCGCGATCGGGTTGTGGCTCGGCTGGCGAATGCTGCCACCGGTGCTGCTGCTCGCCGCCATGATCGGGCTGGGCATCGTGGCGTGGCGCGCCGCCACCGGCCGGGCCGTGGCGGCGGATGATGCGTTGCCGTTCGGGGCATATCTCGCCCTGGCGGCTTATCCCGCGCTCCTCCTCATGATAAGGTTCCAGCCATGATCGCGCTGCTCCTCCTTGCGCTCGCCGCGGCGGATCCTCCCGCCGCGCCCCCCGCCCCCATCGATGGGCTGCCGATCGGCGGCCTGCCGCGCCAGTCGCTGCCCGCGACCGGCTGCGCCGCCTATCTGTTCAGCGCAGGCCAAACGCGCACTCTGGTGGCGATGGCATCGGCGGAGCCCGCCTCGCTGCGCTTGTCGCTGGATGGGCGGCCGGTCGATCTCGGCCGCACCACGGCCAGCGGAGCGGTCAACTTCGGTTTCGGCACCAGTACCGAATATCGCGGCGGTGACGTGACGGCGACGCTCGACATGACGACGCGCTCGCGCAAAGATCTGACGCAAGGGGCAGTTGTCGACAGCGGCACCTTGCGTATCGATCGTGCCGGCAAGGACACGATCGTCCTGCCGGTCGGCGGATTGATCGGCTGCGCTACATAACGGGAGAGGGTCAGGATGAACGAAATACTTGCCGCGCAGCGCGAAAGCTTCATGGCGGCGCTGCCTGAGCCCATGTCCGTCCGCAAGGACCGGCTGAAGCGCGCCGCGGCGATGATCCGCGATCATGCGGACCGCTTCTGCGACGCGCTGAGCGAGGATTTCGGCCACCGCAGCCGCGAACAGTCGATGGTCACCGACATCGCGGGCTCGATCGGCCCGATCAACCATGCGCTGAAGAACGTCGACAAATGGGCACGTACCGAGAAGCGCTCGGTCCAGTTCCCGCTCAGCTTGTTCGGCGCCCGCGCCCGGGTGGAATATCAGCCGAAGGGCGTGATCGGCGTGATCGCGCCGTGGAACTTCCCAGTGAACCTCGTCATGGCGCCGCTCGCCGGCATCTTCGCGGCCGGCAATCGCGCGATGGTGAAGACGAGCGAGTATACGCCCGTCACCGCCGCGCTGTTCGAGGAAATCGTGAGCCGGTACTTCGATGCGACCGAACTGGTCTTCGTGTCCGGCGGCCCTGAAGTCGGCAAGGCCTTTTCCGAGCTGCCGTTCGACCATCTTCTCTTCACCGGCGCCACTGGCATCGGCCGCCATATCCTCCATGCCGCGGCAGACAATTTGACGCCGGTCACGCTGGAGCTTGGCGGCAAGTCGCCGGTCATCGTCGGCAAGGATGCGGATCTCAAGCAGGCGACCGAGCGGGTGGCCCTCGGCAAGATGCTGAACGCCGGCCAGATCTGCCTCGCTCCCGATTATCTGCTCGTGCCGTCCGATCAGGAAGGTGCGGTGGTGGAGGGGTTGAAGAGCGCGGTCAGCGCGATGTACCCGACGGTGCTGTCGAACCCCGATTACACCAGCGTCGTCAACGATCGCCACTTCCAGCGCCTGAACGACTGGATCGAGGATGCCCGCGCCAAGGGCGCGACGGTGGAGGTGGTAAACCCCGCGAACGAGGACTTCAGCGGCACCAACAGCCGCAAGATGCCGCTGCATATCGTGCGCGACGCGACCGACGACATGACGGTGATGCAGGAGGAGATCTTCGGCCCGATCCTTCCGGTGCGCCGCTATGACGAGATCGACGCCGCGATCGCCGAGGTGAACCGCCGCGATCGCCCGCTTGGCCTCTATTATTTCGGCAAGGATGCGGCCGAGCGTCGCCGCGTGCTGGATCGCACCATCTCCGGCGGCGTGACGCTGGATGACGTTATCTTCCACGTTTCGATGGAGGATCTGCCGTTTGGCGGTGTCGGGCCCTCGGGCATGGGCGCCTATCATGGCTATGATGGCTTCAAGACGTTCAGCCACGCCAAGAGCGTCTATCAGCAGGCGCGGGTGGACGTGGCGAAGCTCGCCGGGCTGAAGCCGCCTTATGGTGCGGCGACGCGCAAGTCGATCGCGCGTCAGATCGGCCGGTGATCGGCCGCTGAAGTGGCGCGGGGCGGGGAGTGTTCCCCGTCCCGAGCCTTCATGTTTCTCAATGCGCCGCGGAAATTACCTCCTTCAGGCGCAGCTTCTGCTTCTTGAGGTCCGCGATCAGGATGGCGTCCGGCATGGGACGTAGGGTCTCCTGGGCGATGCGCTGATCGAGCACGGCATGCTTGGCCTCGAGAGCCGAAAGATGCGCGTTCTGCATAACAGGAACCTCCTTGCTTTGCGTGGTGGGACTCGGGATTAGAACGCTTGTGCGGGCAAAAGTCCTCATCATTTTTGCGATGCGCGCGTTGGGCCGAAGCTGATGCGCGATGTCACGTGGATGTAACGAAATTTTTTACCGCGCTTGCGGTGGCCGCGCCGGCGAGCGCTGGACGGGACGGGAGGTCGAGGGTTGGACGATAGCCAGATGATCGCGCGAC
This sequence comes from uncultured Stakelama sp., assembly GCA_964390515.1. Lineage (GTDB taxonomy): Bacteria > Pseudomonadota > Alphaproteobacteria > Sphingomonadales > Sphingomonadaceae > Sphingomonas. Next base: position 65,207 of record CAYMIU010000020.1, on the reverse strand, counting down.
TCGGCGCGCTGCGCATGGAGCATCGTGATCTCGATGATGCGATCGTCGCGCTCGCCAGCGGTGGCGGGGCGGTCGATCAGTTGCAGCTGGCGCGACTGAAGAAGCGCAAGCTGCGTCTGCGGGACGAAATCTCCGCGCTTGAGGATCAGCTGGTTCCCGACATCATCGCCTGAGTGCCGGTTTGGGACGCGGCGGGCCTGGGGCGGCCTGTCCACCGCTCGCGGACCTGCACGATCGGTGCAACATATTGCCATGCAAGCAGGCACGCACGAATCGCCGGTGCAACGGCGTCTCATCGATACATTGTACGTCGAGGCAATGCTGCTGGCGGACGATGCGCGCAGTTACTTCGACGATGGCGGGCGGACGGAGCGCGAATTGCTCGGGCCGCTCGAACGCGTCACCTTCAGCTGCGAATCGCTCAAGGTCACTACGCGATTGATGCACGTCATCGCATGGCTGCTCACGCAGCGCGCGGTGCTGACGGGGGAGCTTGCCGCCGCTGAGGCGCTCGATCCCTCGCGCCGATTGGGCGAGGGATCTGTCACGGACGCAGCGACCATCAGCCGCCTGCCCGAACCCGCACAGGCGCTGGTCGCCGCCAGCATCGACCTTCATCGCCGTGTCGCTCGGCTTGACGAGGCGCAGGAGCCCGACGCGCCTGCGCAGAGCCCGGCGCGCCAGATGCTGGAGCGCTTGACGCTGGCCTTCTGACGGCGCGCGCGGCCTACGCCGCCTCCAGCGCCTCGTTCGCTTCCATCCAGCGCGCCTCGGCCGCCTCGATCCGCTCGCTGAGGGCGGAACGCCGCTTCATCAATTCGCCCATCGCCAGCCCCGCCAGCTTCGGATCCGCACCCGCCGGATCGAACATGGCGCGTTCGATCGCGGACCGTTCGGTGCCGAGCGACGCGATCTCCGCCTCCATCTCGCGCGCGACCTTGCGCCACGCCTTGTCGCTCTCGCGCTTCTCCGCCGCGGCCTTGCGCTCCTTGGCCGCATCCTTCTTGGCGCGTCCCTCGCTCTTCGGCTCCTTCGTCAGCACCATCGCGACATAATCGTCGAGGCTGCCATCGAACTCGCGCGCGGTGCCGTCATCCACCAGTACGAGGCGATCCGCCGTCAGCTCGACCATGTGGCGATCGTGGCTGACGATCAGCACCGCGCCCTTATAATCGTTCAGCGCCTGCACCAGCGCCTCACGCGCATCGACGTCGAGGTGGTTCGTCGGCTCGTCGAGGATCAGGAGGTGAGGGGCCTCGCGCGTGATCAGCGCCAGCGCCAGTCGTGCCTTCTCGCCGCCGGACATCTTGCCGACGGTCGCCGTCGCCCGGTCGCCCGAGAAGCCGAAGCGCCCGAGCTGCGCACGCACCGCGGCCGGGGTCGCGCCCTTCATCACCCGGGTCATGTGCGCCAGTGGCGTATCGTCCGCCTCAAGTTCCTCGACCTGATACTGGGTGAAATAGCCCACCCGCATCCGGTTCGTCGCCGCCATCGTCCCTTCCATCGGGGCAAGCTGAGCGGCGATCAGCCGGGCAAAGGTCGTCTTGCCGTTGCCGTTGCGGCCGAGCAGGGCGATCCGGTCGTCCGGATCCATGCGCAGGTTCAGCCGCTTCAGGATCGGCGTGTCGCCATAACCGACCGCGGCGTGATCCAGCGTCACCAGCGGGGGGCGCAGCGGCTCCGGATCCGGGAAGCCGAACGACAGCGTCGGATCGTTCGCGAGTTCCGCGATGGGCTGCATCTTCGACAGCATCTTGGCGCGGCTCTGCGCCTGCTTGGCGGTCGAGGCGCGGGCCGAGTTGCGGGCGATATAATCCTGCAGCTTCGCACGCTGCGCTTCCTGGTTCGCCTTGGCGGCGGCGATCTGCGCCATCCGCTCCGCGCGCTGCCGCTCGAACGCGTCATATCCGCCCGGGTAGAGCGTCGTCTTCCCGCCCGCGAGGTGCAGGATGTGATCGACCACGTTGTTGAGGAAGTCGCGCTCGTGGCTGACGACGACGATCGTCGCCTTGTACGAGCGCAGGAAGTCCTCCAGCCACATCACCGCTTCGAGATCGAGGTGGTTCGAGGGCTCGTCGAGCAGCAGCAGGTCCGGCTGCGAGAACAGGAGCGCGGCGAGCGCCACCCGCATCTTCCATCCGCCCGAGAAGCTGTCGAGCGGCCGGTTCTGCGCGTCCTCGTCAAAGCCTAGGCCAAGCAGGATCTGCGAGGCACGTGCCGGCGCCGTATAGGCGTCGATCGCGATCAGCCGCTCATAGATGTCGCCGAGCTTCTCGGGATCACTCTCCGTCTCGCTCTGCGCCATCAGCTGCGCGCGCTCGGTGTCGGCTTCCAGCACCTTCTCGAACGGGGTCGCGTCGCCAGCCGGCGCTTCCTGCGCGATATAGCCGATGCGCGCGCCACGCGGCATGTCGATCGAGCCGCCGTCCGGCTCCAGCTGGCCGGCGATGACCTTCACCATCGTCGACTTGCCCGCGCCGTTACGGCCGATCAGGCCGACACGGCTACCCGGCGGGAGTGACGCGGACGCGCCATCGAGGATCGTACGCCCGCCGAGGCGCACCGTGATACCGTTGATCGTAAGCATGAGCGCGCCCTAGCAGATTTGCTGCGCCTGCGTAATGCATCGCGATGCAGCCGGCCGCGAACGGCCTGTGCCTGCATCGCAAATGTCGACACCTCAGTGAACGAAGCGCGCCACCACGTCGCGATAGCTGCGGCTCACCTTCACCTGCGCCCCCGAATCGAGCACCAGGAAGCACTCGCCATTGGTGTGCGGCTTTACCTGGCGCACCTGATCCAGGTTGACGATCGTCGAACGGTGGACTCGCTGGAAGCGCCGCGGGTCGAGCCGCTTTTCCAGGTCCTTCATCGTCTCGCGCAGGATCAGCGTGTTGTCCGCCGTCTTGATGCACATATAGTCGCCCGCCGCCTCGACGATCTCGATCGTGTCGACATCGACGCGGAAGATCTGCCCGCGATCCTTGACGTTGATCAGCTTCTCGAAGCGGTTCGCGTTGGCCGGCTCCACCCCGCCGTCGACGATCTCGGCCGCCGCCTCCGGCGCATGCTCGGCCAGCGCTTCCTTCAGCTTCTCCGCTTCGCCGACGCTCGATTTCTCCGCCAGCCGCTGTCGCACCCGCTCCAGCGTATCGGCAAGCCGCGATTCCTCGACCGGCTTCATCAGATAATCCACCGCCTGCGCCTCGAACGCGCGCAGCGCGTGGTCGGAATAGGCCGTGACGAAGACGAAGAGCGGCGGCTCCACGTCCATCAGCCCCTGCACGACCGAAAAGCCGTCAAAGCCGGGCATCTGGATGTCCAGAAAGACGAGGTCGGGCTTGTGGGTCTTGATCGCGCTGATCGCTTCGCGGCCGTTCTGGCACTTGGCGATGATCTCGACGTCGTCGTGCGGCTGCAACCGGAGCTCAAGCCCCTGGATCGCGAGCGGCTCGTCGTCGACGAGAATGGTGCGAATGGTCATGGTGTCGATAGTCTCCGATGCGATGCCGGCTGGTGGTGACGTTCCGCCCTGCCGGTCATCTGAACTCAACTGCCCCCCGTTACTTCCTGAACGCTGCTTCCCGTTCGCTGCTTCCTACTCGCGCTGGAACGGTATCTCGATCTCCACGCCGAACCCCCCTGTCGGCATCGCGCGGACCTCGAAGCGGTGATCCGTCCCGAATGATTGTGCCAGTCGCTCCCTGATATTGGCGATCCCGACGCCAGTTGAAAGGCTCGGCTTGTTTCGGTTCGGCTGCAAGCCCGGTCCGGTATCGGATACGCCGATCCGAACGCGATCCCCGATCAGTCGCGCGGTGACGGAAATATCCGCCCCTTCCTCCTTGGGCGTGACGGCATATTTGATCGCATTCTCGACCAGCGGCTGGAGCAGCAGCGACGGCAGGCGTGCCTTCTCCGCAGCAGGATCGATGTCGAATTTCGGCCGCAGGCGATCCTCGAAGCGCATCTTCTCGATCTCGAGATAGAGCTTCAGCGTCTCCACCTCCTGCGCCAGCGTCACGTCCGCGGTCGGCTCGTTCGCCAGCGTGTAACGCAGGAAGCTCGCCAGCCGGCTCAGCATCGCATTCGCGCGCTCGGTCTGCTTCAGCAGAACCAGCGTGGAAATCGAGTTCAGCGTATTGAACAGGAAGTGCGGGTTCAGCTGGTAGCGCAGCATCGCCAGCTGCGCGGAGCTCGCCTGCGTCTCCAGATGCTGCATCTGGTCGATCTGCTCTTCGACGATCAGGTAGAAGTTGATGCCGAAGTAAAGCGCCGACCAGCCGGCAAGCACGGTGAAATTGAGGAACAGCGCACCGATCAGCAGCTTCACGTCCACGCCCGGCGCGGATCGCGCGATGAAGCTGAACGAGAAGGTATCGAGCAGCGCGTAGATGAAGGTCGCCGCGCCCAGCGTCAGCACCGTCAGGATGATCGCCGGAATACGCGGCAGACTTCGGTAGAGGCCGTAGAGCGTCGAGAGCAGCAGCGTGATGCAATAGCCCACAATCGTCTCGACGATATTGGTGACGACGCCCTGCAGCGTGAAGCCGTTCGAGATCGACGAGACGGTGCGCAGCACCAGATAACCGGACCAGCCGGCCGCCTGCAGGATCCAGAAGGCGCGTGCCTTGTCCTCGAAGAACGGTCGAACCGCCAGGTTGCTCGGCCGGATCGGCGCAGCGGTGGTCGTATTGCTAGGGGCAGGGAGCGTGGTCGCCATCACGCCGCCCTATATGCGGCCGTTGCCGCCGGCGCAAAAGAAAGGGCCGCCGCTCCCTGGTGGAGAGCGGCGGCCCCGTAAGCGTGATCAGTTAAGCGCGATCAGAAGGTGAAGCGCGCGCCGACACGGATCGAGTAGAGCGACTGACGCGTGTAGATCTGGTCGCTCGGCGTCGCGGACGGCGCATTGAAACGATATTGCGCGCACGCCTGGCCGGTGTTCCCGGTCAGTGCAGCGCCCGGTGCCGTGCCGGTGGCAACCGGGGTCTGGAGGCACTGAACACGAACCGCGGGGATCGTGTACGGGAACTGATATTCGCGCACCTGGCCCCAGTTCTTGTTGAGCAGGTTCGTCACGTTCTCGATGTCTGCGAACAGCTCGATGCGGCTGTTGCCCACGAAGGCCGGGATTTCCTGGCTGAAGTGAAGGTCGAAACGCGTGAACCACTTGGAGTTGAAGGCGTTACGCGGCGCGATCTGGCCGCGATACTTCTTCAGGTTCGTCGAGTTGATCAGGTTCTCGAGATAGTCGCGGGTCGCGGTGCTGTCGTACGACACCAGCGCGTCCGTGGTCGAGGTCGGCACGTAGAGCAGGTAGCGACCGGCCGCACCGTTCGTCCCGAACACCGGCGAACGCCCGCTGTTGACCTGATCCTGCATCGTGTAGCTGAACGGACGACCGATACGGGTCTCACCGAACAGCGTGATGTTGGTCTTGTAATCGCCGAAGAAGGCGCGGTCGAAGCTGATGTTATACTTGATGTTGTGGCGAACCTGGTCGTTCGAGATGCCGTAGGCTGCGCCATTGGCATCCAGGAACGCACCGTTGCCGTAGTTGGACGACGCGGTCGACGAGGTCGCCGGCGCCTGATCCTTCACGTCCTGGTAGGCATAGCTCACGAACGCCTTCAGACCGAAGTCGAAGTCCTTCCCGATGCGCGCAACGCCGATCAGGCTGCGACCGCGGGTGGTGTTGGTCAGGAACAGGTCCTGGTTCGTGTCGCCCAGGTTGTTTGCTGCCGACGTGTAGCGCACGCGGCCGTCCGGGGTGCGAAGTGCGGTCGGCACGGCGCGCAGGTCGGTGAAGAACACCTGGTTGCGAACCTTGGACCACAGGAAGTCGGCGCCGAAGTGCCAGCCGTCACCGAAGGTGCCGCCCCAGTTCGGATCCCAGTCCGCCGACAGGGTACCGCGCCACTGCGACGGCACCTTGAACTTCGGATCGAGCGCGTTGGTCGGCGACAGCTGGTTCACCGACGCGTTGGTCAGCACCGCATTGGCGGCGCCCGGGATGACCGTGCCGTTGACGTTGGTCAGGATCTCGGCACCAGCCGTCGCCGCACCCGGACCGGTCAGGCCGGGAACGGTGTAACCGCCACCGTTCAGCTGACGCACGTCGATCGCGTTGGTCAGGAAGCCCGTGTTCGAGAAGCTGTTCGAAACGTAGACGTCCGGCGAACCGCCCGAGAAGATGCCGATGCCGCCGCGCAGCGACACGTCCGAGACCGGCTTCAGGTCGAAGCCGACGCGCGGCTGGAACACGCCGCGGCCCGAGATGTAGGCAGTGTTCGGGAAGCCGTAACGGCTGAGGAAACTGCCGTTCAGCTCCGGCCGGCTGTCGCCGCCGAACAGGTCGTAACGCGCGCCATAGGAGACGGTCAGGATGTCGCTGAGCGTCCAGGTGTCCTGGATGCCAAAGGTGTACGACTGGTACCGGAAGCGTGCCGCACCGTTCACCGGATCCAGGCTCGGCACCGCGTTGCCGTAGCGGAAGCGCTGTGCGTTGCCGGCACGGAAGTCCGCGATCGAGTCGAAGTAATAGTCACCCGCGGTGCGCTGCACGAACAGGTTGAAGATCTTCGTATCCTGGAACTCGGCGAAGATGCGCAGGTCGTGGTTGTTGCGCGTCAGGCGGGCCTGAACCAGGCCGCCGTAGGTGCGGCTGGTCAGCTCGTTCGACTGGCGCGACACGTCCGGACCGAACGAGACGTTGCCGAAGCCGGACTGGCAGGTACCGGACAGGTCGTTGTTGCCCGGCACGGCGCTGGGGATGCCGCGATCCGAGGTCGGCGCGGTGCAGACCTGCATCTGCGCGAAGCCACGGCCCATGATCGGGTCCTGACCGCGCTTATAGTCCTTGTAGAAGCCGCGGACTTCGGTCGAGAACTCGTCGGTCCAGTCGCTGTTCAGCTGGAACACGCCGGTGTGCAGGCGGTTCGAGCCGATATAGCCGTTCGACTCCAGGCCAAGCCCCGGCGTGCCGCTGGTGAAGGTGTTCTGGTTAAACTGGATCGAATCCTTGGTGTACAGATACGTCACCGAGGCGCGCTGCGTGTCCGACAGGTTGGCGTCGATACGCGCGACGAGGCGGTCGTCGCGGTCCTTCGCGTTGTTCAGGATGCCGCCGGTGTCATAGCCGTAGCGGCTCTGCGCGATCTGCTGGATCTCGGCGACCTGAGCGTCGGTGATGTTCGGAACGACGGTGCCGGCGTTGTTGCCCGCGGTGCCCTCGGGGACCGGGGTGTTGGCGCGGATGCGCTCACCGGCGACCATGAAGAACAGCTTGTCCTTGATGATCGGGCCCGACAGCTGGGCGCCGTAATTCTCGTACTTGAAGTCCGGGATGTTGACGCGGCCGGTAGGGACGCCCGGGCCAGCCTTGGTCTTCTTGCCGGTCAGCCCAGCGTCCGAATAGGCGTAGAAGCCGGTGCCATGGAACGAGTTCGTGCCGGACTTCAGGATCGCGTTGATCGCGCCGCCCTGGAAGTTGCCTTCGCGCACGTCGAACGGCGCGACCTTCGTCTGGAACTGGCCGATGGCGTCGAACGGCACCGGCGAACGGCGGGTCGGCAGGCCATCGGGGTTCAAGCCGAAGTTGTCGGTGACCGGCACGCCGTCGACCGAGAAACGGTTGAAGCGGGCGTTCTGGCCCGCGAACGAGACGGCGCGGCCGCCCGAGGGGGAGTCGTCGAGGCGCGCGAACGGATCGCGGCGCATCAGGTCGCGCACGTCGCGGTTGACGGAGGCGACGTTCGCGATGTCGGCCGCCGACAGCACGGTGGCCGGGCCCTGGCTGACGGTGCGTGCATTGGCGACGCGCGAGGCAGTGATGACGATATCGCCGCCGGCTTCTTCCGGCGCTTCTGCCTGCAGCTCGATCGGCAGGTCGAAGGCCTGCGCCACGACGGTGTAGATGTCGGTGACAGTGACCTGGGGATGCCCCGGCGCCGCGACGGTGACGGAGAAGGGGCCGCCGACGCGCAGGCCAGATGCGTTGAACGAACCGTTGGCATTGGTCGACACGGTCGAGGTCGTGCCCGACGGGACGTTGACGATCGTCACCGTTGCGCCCGGGACCGGGGCGCCAGCCGCCGTCACCGTGCCGCGAATTACCGAGGTCGTTTCCTGTGCCGACGCCGCAGCCGGCGCGATGAGCGCGACCGCAGCCACGCCCAGATACAGGTTATGTCGCATCAATCTGTTCCCCTTGAGAGCTCGTGTGCTCTGACCGCACGGTATCTTGACCGTCCGTCGCGCCCCTGCCCGTGCATTATTTCGCTTCCGTGACACCGACTAGGCGATTCGTGATGGAACCGGATTCGTTTTTGCTGCGTTGCAAAAAGGCGACAGGTGCGCCCGGGTTCAGGCCGATGCGGCCACAATAGCCTGCCAGCCAGCCTCGTCGATTACCCGGATTCCGAGGTCCGCGGCCTTCTTCGCCTTCGATCCCGCCCCCGGCCCTGCCACGACGAGGTTGGTCTTTGCAGAAACAGATCCTGCCACGCGCGCACCCAGCGACTCGGCCTGTGCCTTGGCCTCGTCGCGGCTCATCGTCTCCAGCGTCCCCGTAAAAACCACGGTCTTTCCAGATACTTCGGACGCGCGCGTCTCGTGAACGACGTCGGCAGGCGCGATCTCGGTCAGCAAGTCGTTGACCGCCTCGTCGTTCCGCTCCTCGGCGAAGAAATCGATCAGCGCGAGGGCGACTTCGGGGCCGACCTGCTTGGTATCGACGATCGCCGCCAGTTCCTTCGCGGTGCGGGCAAGCAGCTTGTCGTCGCTCTCGCCGATCGCCTGGAGCATGCCGTCGCGCTTCTCGATGCCGCTCTGCACCATTTCGCGGAACGCGCTCCAGCTCGTCCAGCGTCGCGCCAGATCGCGGGCGGTCACCTCACCGATGTGGCGGATGCCGAGCGCGAAGAGGAAGCGGTCGAGCGGCGGCGCGCGCTTGGCGTCGATCGCGGCGATCAGGTTGCGCGCCGACACCTCCGCCCAGCGCTCGCGCGCCAGCAGGTCCGCTTCGGTCAGGCGGAAAATGTCCGCCGGCCGCGCGATCAGCTTGTCGGCGAAGAAATTCTCAATGTTGGTGATGCCAAGCCCCTCGATATCGAGCGCGTGGCGCGAGGCGAAGTGGCGCAGCCGCTCCACCTGTTGCGCCGGGCAGACGAGCCCGCCCGAACAGCGCCAGTCGACTTCGCCCGGCTCGCGCACCGCTTCCGATCCGCACTCGGGGCAATGAGTGGGGAAGTGCCATTCGGGGCGGGGCGTATCGCGGGTCAGATTCTCCACGATCTGCGGAATGACGTCGCCCGCCCGCTGCAGCACCACGCGGTCGCCGGGCCGAACGCCTAGCCGGCCGATCTCGTCGGCATTGTGCAGCGTCGCATTGCGCACCACCACGCCGCCGACCGTCACCGGCTCCAGCTTCGCAACCGGCGTCAGCTTTCCGGTGCGCCCCACCTGGATGTCGATCTGGTTCAGCGTGGTCTGCGCCCGCTCGGCCGGGAATTTGTGGGCGATGGCCCAGCGCGGCGCGCGCGCGACGAAGCCAAGCCGCTCCTGCCAGTCGAGCCGGTCGACCTTGTACACCACGCCATCGATATCAAACGGCAGGTCGGCCCGCTCGGTCTCGATCGACCGATACACCGACAGCGCATCTGCCGCCGTATCGACGCGGGTAAAGCCGTCAGCCACCGGGAAATGCCATTCCCTGATGGCGGCGATCACCTCTGACTGGGTGGAGCCGGGCAGGGCGCTCGCCTCGCCCCAGCCGTGCGCCAGGAATCGCAGCGGGCGGCTGGCGGTGACGGACGCGTCCTTCTGACGCAGCGATCCGGCGGCGGCATTGCGCGGATTGGCGAACTGCCGCGCTTCCTTCCCCGTCTCCGCGGCCTCGGCAGCAAGCCGGGCATTCAGCGCGGCAAAGTCCGCCTTCGCCATATAGACCTCGCCGCGCACCTCGAACACGTCGGGCGCATCGGCCGGCAGGCTCGCGGGAATGTCCGCGATCGTGCGGACATTGGCGGTCACGTCCTCACCCGTCGTGCCGTCGCCCCGCGTCAGCGCCTGGACAAGGCGGCGCCCCTCATAGCGCAGCGAGCAGGACAGGCCGTCGATCTTCGGCTCTGCGGTCAGCGCCACCGCCTCATCATCCGCCAGCCGCAGGAAACGCCGCACGCGGCCGACGAAATCCTCCACCTCCTCGTCGGAAAAGGCATTGTCGAGGCTGGTCATCGGCCTCGCGTGGGCGACCTTCGCCAGATGCCCGGCCGGCGCCGCGCCCACTTGCCGAGACGGGGAGTCCGCCCGGATCAGGTCCGGAAAGGCAGCCTCGATCGCATTGTTGCGCCGGACGAGCGCGTCATAATCCGCATCCGAAATCTCGGGCGCGTCATCGGTGTGATAAAGCCGGTTGTGATGCGCGATCTCGGCGGCAAGCCGCTCGAGTTCGGCGGCGGCAGCTTCGGCGGTGGCGGGCAGGGCTGGCATGCGCTTTCGTTAGGCGACCCGCCGGTTCCCGCCAAGCAGATGCAAGAAAGCCCAGGAGCATCGCTCCCGGGCTTCTCGAGATCCCTTCGTCGGAGGCTTTAGCGAACGCCTGGTATCGGCGGATCGAGCTCGGTCACCGCCTCGTCCTCATGCACCTCGACGATGCCGCGCCCCAGGTGCGACGCGCGATAGCCGTAGGCATAGTAGATCACGAGGCCCACGATGCCCCACAGCGGCAGCACCAGCATCGCATCCAGCGGCAGGTTGAAGAACAGGAAGATGCAGCCAGCGATGGTCATCGGCCCGACCAGCCACAGCGCCGGCGTGCGGAAATCGCGCTTCCGGTTCGGCTCCCGGCGGCGCAGGATCATCACCGCAATCGCCACCATCATGAACGCATAGAGCGTACCGGCGTTGGCGATGTCGGCCAGCTTGCCGACGGGCAGGAACGCCGCCGCGAAAGCCACCGCGCCGCCGGTGATTGCTGTCACGATATACGGCGTCTTCCACTTCGGGTGCACCGTCGAGAGCTTGTCCGGCAGCAGGCCGTCACGGCTCATCACGAAGAAGATGCGCGTCTGGCCGAACATCAGGATCAGGATGACGGACGGCAGCGCGAGGAACGCCGCAATGCCCAGCATGTTGCCGACGCCCGACCAGCCGATCTGGCGAAGCACGTGCGCCAGCGCTTCGTTCGAGCAGACCAGCGGCAGCTGATCGGCGGCATAGGTCGCGCACTGGCGCGCCAGCTCTTCCGAACCGGCCGGGAAGGGAACGCCGTTCGGCCCCATGATCGGCTGGCCGCCGACGGTGCCGATCGCGCCTGCGGCGACCAGGATATAGAAGACGGTGCAGAACAGCAGCGAGGCAACGAGGCCGATCGGCACGTTGCGCTGCGGGTTCTTGGTTTCCTCCGCCGCGGTCGAAACCGCGTCGAAGCCGACATAGGCGAAGAAGATCGTCGCCGCCGCGCCGACGGCGCCGACGCCGGTGCCAAAGCCGCCGAAGACGCCGGCGGGCAGGAATGGGTTGAAGCGATCCGAATCAAACGCATCCGACGGCAGCGTCAGGGCGATGAAGGCCGTCAGCGCGGTCACCTTGATGGCGACCAGAACGGCATTGACGCGGGCGCTCTCCGTGGTGCCGATCATCAGCAGCCAGGTGATGAGAAGCGCGATGACCACGGCGGGCAGGTTGATGAAGCCGCCTTCGACGCCGCCAAGGGCAAGCGGCGCACCGGATAACCAGGGGGGTAGGTGTATGCCGAGGAATTCGTTCAATATCGTGCCGGTAAAATAGCCGGACCAGCCGACCGAAACCGCGCTCGCCGCGACCGCATATTCAAGGATGAGCGCCCATCCGACCGTCCAGCCGATCACCTCCCCCATGGTGGCGTAGCTGTAGGTGTAGGCCGATCCCGCGACCGGGATCATTGCTGCAATCTCGGCGTAGCAAAGTGCCGCCACGATGCAGATCAGGCCGGCGATGGCGAAGGCCAGCATCAGGCCGGGTCCGGCCTTCTGTGCGCCGGCGGAGGTCAGCACGAAAATGCCGGTTCCGATGACGCAGCCGATGCCGAATAAGGTTAGCTGGAACCAGCCCAGTGTACGATGAAGCGACTTCTTCTCGGCAGTTGCCAAGATGGCGTCGAGTGGCTTTACTCGGCCAAAGATCATGCGGCCCTTCCCCCAGGAGGTGCGGCCCTCTGCCGGCCGCGCTTTTCGTGAAGGGGCCAGAATTAGCGGGAGATGAGGCTCGCGCAATCCCTCACCGCGCAGGTGAGGGGGTCGTCCGCAGATTCATTCACTGGGCGCTGTCGTTCTGCACCAGCATCGGGCCCAGCGGGCGGCCTGCGAGAATGTGGACGTGGAGGTGCGGCACCTCCTGGTGGCTGTGCGGACCGGCATTGGCGAGCAGGCGATAGCCCGGCTCCACCAGTTCAGCCTCGCGCGCGACCAGCCCGACGGCGCGAACGAAGCCCGCGATTTCCGCGTCGCTCGCCCGGGCGGAGAAATCGTCCCAGCTCACATACGGCCCCTTGGGGATCACCAGCAGGTGAGTCGGCGCCCATGGCGCGATGTCGTGGAACGCCAGCGCGTGATCGTCCTCGTACACCTTCTTCGCCGGGATCTCGCCGCGCAGGATGCGGGCAAAGATGTTCTGGTCGTCATAGGGGCGAGTCGCATCGACGGGCATGTTCGGCCTCACTCAGGGCGGAAGGATAGGGGGCGTCCGGCCTTTTCGTCATGGCCCGACTGGCCTTCGCGCCGCGCCAGTTCCTGCCGCACGTCGTCGAGGCTCAGTCCGGCATCGGCCAGCAGCACGAGAAGATGGAAGATCAGATCCGCCGCCTCCGGCACGATCGCGCTGTCGTCTCCCGAACAGGCGGCGATCACCGTCTCCACCGCTTCCTCGCCCAGCTTCTGGGCGATCTTGTGGCGCCCGCGGAAGAACAGGCTAGCGGTATAGGAACGGACCGCGGGCGCATCCTTGCGCGCGCGGATCGTGGCTTCAAGGCGGTCCAGCATGTCTTCGGCCATGCGTCAGCCGGTGCCGCGCGGCGGCGGTCAGGTCAACCTTTGCGCGCGCGCTTGCGCAGCGCACGTCGCGCAAGCCACACCGCTATGGTGGCCACCACGAACAGAGCGATGTCGGACAGCTCCGGCCCGGTGCGCGGCGTGGACACGGCGGAGCGCCCGCCATCGGCCAGCGCCGGCGCGGCAAGGAACAGGGTCGCGATCAGCCACATGATGCGCGATCCATAGGCCACCGGGATTATCGAGCCGTCAATGCGAGCGGACGGGAACGCCCGCAGCGGCCAGCGCAGCGTGCGCGTCGGCGATCGTCGCTTCGCCGAAGTGGAAGATCGATGCCGCGAGCACGGCGGACGCATGGCCCTGCGTCACCCCGGCGACGAGGTGGTCGAGGTTGCCGACGCCGCCCGACGCGACGACCGGAACGCTCGTGCGGTCCGCCACGGCACGGATCAGGTCGATGTCATAGCCGTCGCGCGTACCGTCGCGATCCATCGACGTCAGCAGGATCTCGCCCGCACCCAGCTCCGCCAGGCGCAGCGCATGTTCCACCGCATCGATCCCGGTCGCACGCCGCCCGCCGTGGGTGAAGACTTCCCAGCCATCGGCGGTTCGCCGCGCATCGACGCTGGCGACGCAGCACTGGCTGCCGAATCGCTCGGCGATGTCCGCCACCACTTCCGGCCGCGCCACGGCGGCGGAATTGACCGCCACCTTGTCCGCGCCCGCCAGCAGAAGTGCGCGCGCGTCATCCGCCGTGCGCACGCCGCCGCCGACGGTCAGGGGCATGAAGCACACCGCCGCGGTGCGCCGCACCACGTCGAGGATCGTATCGCGTCCTTCGTGGCTCGCCGTGATGTCGAGGAAGCACAGTTCGTCCGCGCCCGCCGCATCATAGGCGCGCGCCTGTTCCACCGGGTCGCCGGCGTCGATCAGGTCGACGAAGTTCACCCCCTTCACGACGCGGCCGTTGGCAACGTCGAGGCAGGGGATCACGCGCGCGCGAACGGTCATGCCGCCGCCGCCACGCTCAGCGCGGCGGCGAGGTCGAGCCGCCCGTCATACAGCGCTCGGCCCGTGATCACCCCTTCCACGCCGTCGCGGGTGTGGAGCGCGAGGACATGGATGTCGCCGATCCCCTTCACGCCGCCGCTGGCGATCACCGGGATCGACACGGACCGCGCAAGGTCCACCGTCGCCTCGACATTGCATCCCTTCAGCAGTCCGTCGCGTCCGACATCCGTGAACAGCAGTGCCGCGACACCTGCATCCTCGAACTGCCGCGCCAGATCGACCGCGCTGGTGGTCGACACGTCAGCCCAGCCCTTCGTCGCGACCATCCCGTCACGCGCGTCGACGGCAACCACGATCCCGCCGGGGAAAGCGGCGGCCATGTCACGAACGAACTGCGGATTATCGAGCGCGGCGGTACCAATCACCACCCGTGCGACACCTAGATCGAACCATTTTTCCACACTTTGTGCCGTTCGAATGCCACCGCCGAGCTGAATATGACCGGGAAAGCACGCTAGAATCGAGCGTACGGCCTCGCCGTTCCGGCTCTCGCCAGCGAACGCGCCGTCCAGATCCACCACGTGGAGATGCCCCGCACCCGCCTCGGCAAACAGCATCGCCTGCGCCGCCGGATCGTCGCCATAGACCGTCGCACGGTCCATATCGCCCTCGGCGAGCCGCACGACCTGGCCTGCCTTCAGATCGATCGCAGGAAAGACGATAAGGCTCACGGCCGCCACTCCAGAAAACGGGCGAGCAGGGCCAAGCCGTAGCGCTGGCTCTTCTCGGGATGGAATTGCACGCCGACGATATTGTCGCGCCCGATCGCCGCGGTGACCGGCCCCGTATGCTCCGTGCGGGCGATCACATCGTCGCCCTCGAAGGCGTAGCTGTGCAGGAAATAGGCTTCACCCGGCGTGATGAGCGGATGCTGGCTCACCGGCACCACGTCGTTCCAGCCCATGTGGGGAACCTTCGCGTCGGTGCCGGCCGGATCTAGTCGCCGAACCGCGCCTGAAATCCACCCAAGTCCAGTATGTTGGCCAAGTTCTTCACCACGATCTGCGAGGAGCTGCATGCCGACGCACACGCCCAGGAAAGGCACTCCTTGCTGCAGCACGCGCTCGCGCAGCGCTGCTTCCAAGCCATCGACCGCGCGAAGGTTCGCCGCGCAGGTGCCGAACGCGCCAACGCCCGGCAGAACGATGCGGTCGGCGCGCAGGATCGCCTCAGGATCGGCAGTGATCGTGATGTCATCGGCGCCAGCGGCGCGCAGCGCATTTTCGACCGAGTGGAGGTTGCCCGACTGGATGTCGACCAGCGCCAGCGTCACAACACGCCCTTGGTGGAAGGGATGGCGTCAGCCTTGCGCGGATCGATCTCGATAGCCTTGCGCAGTGCGCGGGCCAGGCCCTTGAACGCACTCTCGGCGATGTGATGATTGTTCTCGCCGTGCAGCGTCTCGACATGCAACGTGATTCCAGCAGCTTGCGCGAAACTGTGAAACCAATGTTTGAACAGTTCGGTGTCCATCTCCCCGAGCTTCTTCTGGCTGAACTCGGTATTCCAGACGAGCCACGGCCGGCCGGAAATATCGAGCGCGACGCGGGTCAGCGTTTCGTCCATCGGCGACAGCGCGTCGCCGTAGCGACGTATGCCGCGCTTGTCGCCGAGCGCCTTGGCCAGCGCTTCGCCGATCGCAATGCCCGTATCTTCCACCGTGTGGTGCTGGTCGATGTGCAGATCGCCCTTCGTATCAACGTCCAGATCGATCAGGGAGTGCCGCGAAAGCTGCTCCAACATGTGATCGAAGAAGCCGACTCCGGTCGAAATCCGGTAGATGCCGGTACCATCAAGGTTGACGGTGACCGCGATTCGGGTCTCGTTGGTGTCGCGACGGATCGTGGCGGTGCGCATGGGCGCGCACATAGCGGAGCGGCCACGTCATGCAATCTTGACCGTACGCGGTGGTCCGTTACCCATGGCGGCAATGGACGATCATTCTCCCGATAGCCTGATTCCGTACGACGAGATCGTGCAGGAGGCGCTGCGCGCCGTTGTCGGTCGCGTGCTCGGCTCGGTCGCCGAAGGCGGCGGGCTGCCCGGCGACCATCATTTCTACATCACCTTCAAGACCCAGGCCGCGGGCGTCGACATCCCGAAGCGACTAATCGAACGCTTTCCCGACGAAATGACGATCGTCATTCAGAACAGGTATTGGGATCTGACGGTCGACGATACGCGCTTTTCGGTCGGCCTGAGTTTCAATCAGGTGCCCTCAAAGCTCGTCATTCCCTATTCCGCGATCACTGGCTTCCATGATCCGTCGGTCAATTTCGAGCTGCGCTTCCAGGCCCAGGAAGGGCCGGGCGATGGCCCGGGGCCGCACGATCCGGCCGAGAATGACGGTCCTCCCGCGCCGGCGGAGGATGGCTCGAACGTCGTCGCAGTGGATTTCAAGCGGAAGAAATAATCCGGCTCGTCGAAGACGCACACACCCGTGCAACCGAAGTGCCCGCGGGGAGCTTGAACGTCAGGCTTCCGCGGGAACGACGAGATCATGACGACACGTACCGAAACCGATTCGCTTGGCCCTATCGAGGTGCCGGCCGATGCCTATTGGGGCGCGCAGACGCAGCGCTCGATCGAGAATTTTCCTTTTCCTTCGACCGAGCGGATGCCGATCGCCATCGTGCACGGGCTGGCGCTGGTGAAGCAGGCGGCCGCCCGGGTGAACCGCCGCCACGGGCTGGAGCCTGAAAAGGCCAAGGCGATCGAGGACGCGGCCGCGGAGATCGTCGCCGGAAAGCTCGACGACCAATTCCCGCTCGTCATCTGGCAGACGGGCAGCGGCACGCAGAGCAACATGAACGTCAACGAGGTGATCGCTGGCCGTGCCAACGAGATCCTGACCGGCACGCGCGGCGGCAAAAGCCCCGTCCATCCCAATGACGACGTCAATCGCGGGCAATCGTCAAACGACTCGTTCCCCACCGCGCTGCACGTCGCGGCTGCGCTTGGAGCGACTCAGCGGCTGCTTCCGGCGCTGGAGCGGCTGGAGCGGGCACTGCTCGACAAGGCGGAGGCGTGGCAGCGGATCGTGAAGATCGGCCGCACGCACCTGCAGGACGCGACACCGCTCACGCTGGGTGACGAGTTTTCCGGCTATTACACGCAGGTGCGCCTCGCCCGAACGCGCCTCATCCCGCTGGTCGAACATGGCCTGTCGAAGCTTGCGCAGGGCGGCACGGCAGTGGGCACAGGACTGAACGCGCCGCCGGGTTTCGACAAGGATGTCGCGGCTGAGTTGTCCGAACTGACCAAATTCGCGTTCGAGACAGCGCCTAACAAATTCGAGGCACTAGCGAGCAACGATACGCTGGTGGATTTCTCGGGACGGCTGAACTCGCTGGCCGTGGCGCTGACGAAGATCGCGAACGATATCAGGCTGTTGGGATCAGGGCCGCGCTGCGGCATCGGCGAGCTTGTGTTGCCCGCGAACGAACCGGGCAGTTCGATCATGCCCGGCAAGGTGAACCCGACGCAGGTCGAGATGCTGACGATGGTTGCGGCGCAGGTGATCGGCAATCACGCCGCCGTCACGGTGGGCGGCCTGCAGGGGCATCTCGAACTCAACGTGTTCAAGCCGATGATCGGGGCGGCGGTGCTTCGCTCGATCGATCTGCTGGCGGTCGGGATGGAAAGCTTCGCCGAGCGCTGCGTCGAGGGGCTGGAAGCGGACGAGAAGCGCATCGGCGAGCTACTGGAACGTTCGCTGATGCTGGTGACCGCGCTGGCCCCGGAAATCGGTTATGATCAGGCGGCCAAGATCGCCAAGCACGCGCATGCGGAGGGGCTGACGCTGCGCGAAGCGGGGCTGGCGCTGGAGCTGGTCGACGAGGAAACCTTCAATCGTGTGGTGCGCCCGGAAGCGATGCTTGGAACCTGAGCGCGGGCACCATTGTTGAACGTCGGAACCAGGGAAGGGAGCTATATGATCCGCACCATCATCGGCGCGCTTGTGGGCAGTGAACTCGATCGGCGGGACGGCCGCGGCGGGCTGAAGGGCGCGGCGATGGGTGCGCTGGCAGCGCGCGCCGTCACTCGCACGGGCCCCTTCGGGCTGCTGCTGGGCGGCGGTTACGTCGCCAAGAAGATGTACGATCGCCGCAAGGCGTCGCGAGTTACGGCTGGCCGGCCTGCTGCCAAGCCCTGACGGCCTGGTTCGGGGCAATCAGCATCAGCACGTTGAGCGTCAGATTGTCCCGGATCGCAGCCAGCGCCACGAGTTCGAGCAGGATGGCCAAGGTGATCCCGCCCCAACGCGGCAGCCGCGACGCGAGCCAGAAGCCAAGTGCCATCATCGCCATGTCGCTGACCGAATTCAGGATGCTGTCGCCGGAATAGCCGTAGGCCATCGTCACCGCGCGATACCGGTCGATGATGATGGGGGAGTTTTCCAGCACTTCCCAGCCGGCTTCGATGATGATTGCCAGGAGGAAGCGCGTGCCGATCGGCTGTCGGCGGAGGAACAGCCAGCCGAGCGCGTAGAAGATCAGGCCGTGGACGATATGACTGAGCGAGTACCAGTCTGCGATCTGCTGACTGTTCTCGTCCGATTGAACCAGGCCGTGCCACAGCTTGATCGTGCCGCACGGGCACATCGGGGACCGGCCCATCACATAGAGGATCAGGGCCGCCAACCCGATGATCGTCACGGCAGCTGCCGCGACCTGCCTTGACGCTAACCCCATCGCCGCGGCACTAGCGCGCATGGCCGCCTACAACCAGTCCGATCCCCATGGCATGCGTCGCCGGGGGGTTCTCTTCGTGCTTTCCTCTCCTTCGGGCGCTGGAAAATCCACCATCGCGCGCAAGCTGCTGGCGGCAGAGCCCGAACTGTCGATGTCGGTGTCCTATACGACCCGTGCGCCGCGCCCCGGCGAGGTGGATGGCAAGGATTATCACTTCGTCTCGCTCGAGAAGTTTCGCGAGATGGTGTCGAACCATGAGTTCCTCGAATGGGCGCACGTGTTCGACAATCGCTACGGTACGCCCAAGGCCGATGTGTTCCACACGCTGAGCGAGGGGCAGGACATCCTGTTCGACATCGATTGGCAGGGCGCGCAGCAGCTTCATCAGCTGGCAGGCGGAGACGTCGTGCGCGTGTTCATCCTGCCGCCGTCGATGGCGATCCTACGCGATCGACTGGAGAAGCGGGCGACCGACACCCAGGGTGTGATCGACGCCCGGATGGCGCGTGCCGCGAACGAGGTGAGCCACTGGGACGGCTATGACTATGTGCTGGTGAACGACGATCTCGAACAATGTTTCGAGCATGTCCGCACGATCCTGGCCGCGGAACGGCTCAAGCGGTCGCGCCAGACCGGGATCATCGGCTTCATTCGCAGCCTGCTGAAGAGCGGCTGATCCGCGCGCGCCGGAGCGCAGCGCGGGATCAGGATACCAGCGAGAAAAACCGCGCTGCGGCGTCGAAGTCGCGGCGCCGCGCGTCCCGTGCTTCCGCGGCCAAGGCATCTTCGCCCCATTGTTCGACCTGCCACATCTCGTCCACCAGAGCGGCGTTCCAGAGTGCCTCGACATCGAGTGCGCCCTCAGCGAGCGCAAGCGTGCCCACCAGTGTGCCGCTGATCGTGACGAGCGGCTGAAGTGCGACAAGCGGGAAGGGCGGGCGGCTTGATACAGCGTCCGACAGCCGGGCGATCGTTGCGGCGGGCTGCGGACGATGCATGACGCCGCTCACCAGCTCAAAATGCACATCGTAGCGGTCCCGCGCCCAGTCAAGCAGGGGATCCCAGGCTGCTGCTTCCCGAGCGACCAGCTCCGCGGGCGAATCGGCGCGGTAGTAGAGCAAGTCGCTTTCCGCATATTCGGCGAGGCCAGCGGCAAAGGCGGCTGGATCAGGAGCGACCCGATCGATGGCCGCGTTGGCAAGGCCGGTGAGCGGCATCGCGCGCGGGTCGATCGTCTTCCCGACTGCATCCCACTCCGCAGCAACGGCTTGGGCGAGCGCATCGGTCGGCAGGGCGAGCGGGTTGCGACCTGGCGTGCGGACAGGCCGTTCATCGAGCCGTACCACATTGTCAGAATCGACGCTTACCGCTTTCCAGAACCGCTTCATGGGCGCGGGCTCCGCCAGCGGCGCCCGAGTGCGCGCGGGACGATCGCCATGGTCCACATCGCCGCGATCACGATGCCGCCGCCAAGCAACTTGCGCCCCAGTGCCTCGCCACGCGCGAGCAGCAGCACGCCGAGGACGGCAGCCATCGCCGTGACCAGGCGGACGAGCACCAGCATGAGCCAGCGCGATCGGGCGGGGTCCCTTGTCATCGGCGCTGCTATGGCCGATCCGCCCGCGGCTTTCCAGCCGCGACAAGCGGGCGCGGAAATCCGACCAGTTGCCCGGCAACCTCTTGGTTACACACGGACATTATGGTTTAATTCCACATGTAGCGAGAGCGGGCCCGGGGGGGCAGCCTCGAACCAGCGGTGATGAGGAACGGGACGACGATGGTCGGCGCGGCAGTGTTTGTTTACGGTTTGCTGATGAGCTTTGTTTTTTCAGGCGCCTCGCGCAACGCAAAGCTCCGTCGTCCCAACCCGCCGGTGATGCAATACGTCGGTTACGTTCTGTGCGGGATCACTGCCGGTGCATCAGTGGTGCTGATGTGCCACGCGATCGGCGACACGATCGGCATGCCACTGCTGCCGCTGACGATCTGATGCGTTGCTGGCGCGGCCAGCGAGCGTTCATAGCTGATTGATGTCGATCCCCGCGGCTCGCGCTGCGGGCGAAGACTTATTCCTTGGCTCCCCGCCCGCGGCGTTCGCCGCGCCGGGCCTTGCGGACCTGCTTTGCATGGGCGCGGGCTTTCGCCTTGCGGTCCTCTCGCGTCGGGGCCGGCCGGGCGTCGTCGGGGAGCTGATCCCCGACCGACTCTTCGAACCCTAAGCCAGCGAGGCTCTCGCGGAAGTGCGTCGGCAAGGATGCCGTCACATCAATTGCGCCGCCGTCGGGATGATCGACGCGGATGCGCCGGGCGTGGAGATGCAGCTTGCGGCTGATCCCGCCGGTGAGAAAAGCCGCGGGGCCGCCGTATTTGCCGTCTCCGACGATCGGGTGACCGATCGCCGCCATATGGACGCGCAACTGATGGGTGCGCCCGGTAAAGGGCTGAAGCTCCACCCACGCGGCGCGGTTGCCCGCGCGCTCGATCACGCGGTAGCGGCTGCGCGACGGGGCACCATTCTCCTCGTCGACGTGCATCTTTTCGCCGCCGGTGCCGGGCTGCTTGGCGATCGGCAGATCGACCACGCCGTCGTCGATCGACGGCACACCGACGACCAGCGCCCAGTAGACCTTCTTGGCGGACCGGCCGGAGAAAGCCTTGGCAAAGAAGGCAGCGGCACGGCTGGTGCGGGCGACGAGGAGCGCGCCTGACGTATCCTTGTCCAGCCGGTGAACGAGCTTCGGCCGTCCTTCAGCCTCGAACTGCAGAGCGTCGAGCAGGCCGTCGACGTGCTGCGTGGTCTTCGTGCCGCCTTGAGTCGCAAGCCCGGGCGGCTTGTTCAGCACGAAGGCGGCTGGATCCTGGTGGATGACCAGTTCGCGTGCGAAGGCGACCTCGTCTTCGCTGAGTGGCGGACGGACGCGCTTCGGCCGCGCATCGGCGCGTGGCGTTTCCTCCGGTGGCAATCGCAACGTCTGACCCGCGACGACGCGGTCGCCCGGACCGACGCGTGCCCCGTCCAGCCGCAGCTGGCCCGTGCGGGCCCATTTGGCGACGGTGGTGAAGCTCGTGTCAGGCAAATGGCGTTTGCACCAGCGATCAACGCGGATGCCGTCGTCATCAGGCGCAACGGTGAACTGGCGGACGGTGTCGCTCATGCGAAGCCCCTCGTGATGCCGAGGCCCAGGGCGAGGGCGCCGATCGCGCCCGACACGGAAAGGAGGACATAAGCCAGCACGGCGGCGATCTCGCCGCGCTGGATCATCAACACCGCGTCGAGCGAGAAGGCGGAAAAGGTCGTGAAGCCGCCGAGTACGCCGACCCCCAGCAGCAATCGCCATGCTTCGCCATCGCTCACACGGGATAGTGAGCCGGCGAGGACACCCATCGCCAGCCCGCCAACGATATTGACCGTCAGCGTGCCCCAGGGCCACGCCGGGCCGAGCGCAGCAAGCGCTGCACGCCCGACGAGATGGCGGAGCCCGGCGCCGACCGCGCCGCCGGCCATCACGAGAAACAAGGAATTCATCCGCGTCTCTCTAGAGGGAACCGCCGCGAGGCGGAAGGGACGATCAGCCGCCGTCGGCCATCAAGTCCACTTGAGTGCCGCCATTCTTGCCGGGGTTCAGGATCACCATGAAAGCCGCGCCGCGCTTCGTACCGGCAAGGACATGTTCCTTGCCCTCCGCCTGGTGGCCGGCGCGGTAGCCAGCGTCGGTGGTGCGGGTGTAATACCAGTCGATCAGCCGCCGCATCGGTGCGGCCGACGTGAAGCTCACGACGCGCAGCGCGCAGCCCTGGGCATCGGCTCCGGCCGCCTCCGTCACGCGCGCATCTGGGTAGAGCGGAACGCCGGCGGGCAGGCGGTTCGCCCAGTCGTTCGAATAGGCAACGTTGTTGGCGCAGCGAGGCGATGCTCCCTGGCTGGATGCGAGCGCCCCCAGAGTCAGTGCGCGGCGGGCAGCGGCGCACTGCTTGCAGTCACCCGAAGGGGACGGGGCAGGGCGGACGGTGTCCGTCTCTCCCTTTCTGGCGGCGTCAGCGACGCCTTCTGGCGGTACCGCGCCGGACTGGGGCTGCGCTGGCGGGCGTACCGTATCGGCATTCGCTTGCTGGACGAGCGCCGGGTCGACCATGATCTGGTCCTTGAGCGTGCTTTGAAGTGCAGGATCGTCGGCACTCGAGGCGGCGTTCGCCTGTGCCAGCGTGTTGTCGAGGTCGGCAAGTGCGGCCTCTTCGCTCGGCGCTTTGCCGCACCCGGCGGCAAACGAGACAAGCGCCAGCGCCGCTGCATGGCCAATCAGGCGTTTCATCGTCACCCCCGCGTCATCGTATCGAAAGGCAGCTTGGCACGGCAGGCGTTAAAGAACGGTACGGGTGCTAGCGGTGTATCATTCTTGCAATACACGTCCGGTGGCGCCATGTGGAGTGAATGCTGAACCTTGTTTCGATTTTGATCGGTCTTGTCACCCTCGCCCTGGGCCTTGTCGCGTTCATGCCGCTACTCGGCTGGCTCAACTGGCTGGTGATCCCGATCGGGATCGTGGGCGCCTCCGTAGGCGCGCTTTCGAGCACCAACGGCGGGCGCAATCTTAACATCGTGCTGATCGTGATCTTTGCCCTGCGGCTAATGCTGGGCGGCGGCATTTTCTGATCAGCTGGTGCCAGTCACGGCGCCAAGACAACGCAGGCAACGCCCGCCTTTGCGCAGGCTGCCTGCGCCGCTGCCTTTGAGGAGAAGCCGGTAGCCTGGAGGCGGGTGACCGGGCCTGCCTTCACATAGCTGGGGCTGCCCCCGGTGCGACTGCCGACCTTTGCCCACAGCCCACGCGCGTTGCTCTCGTCCCGGAAGGCGCCGAGCTGGATGCGCCATGCGCCGCCCGACGTGCCCGGCGCGGGTGTGGCCACGGGTCGCGGGGCAACGGCGGGGCGCTGGGCGAGGGCGGGTGCCGGGGTCGGCCTTGCGGAAGGGGTGGCCGTAACCGGAGCGGGACGCGAGGGCGTGGATGCGGCGGCGGTTGCAGCGGTCGGCGCGGTGCGGCCGGGCAGGGGAGCGGACGGCGCGGCCATGGCGAGCGACCGGGCATCCGCCTCGTACTTGCGGGCAAGGGCAAGGCCCTGCTGGCGCTGTGGGGCGGGGATATATTGATCCATCTGCGCCAGCGTTTGGGAGGCCTGGGGCAGGCTCTGCTGCGAGGAGCGGGTGACGAGGGCGTAGGCGCGGACCCAATCCTTTGCGACGCCGTCTCCATTGAACAGCATCGTGCCGAGAACGAGCTGGGTGCGCTTTTCTCCGCGCGCAACCGATTTCTCGAGCCAGGGGAGCGCCTCGGCCTTCTTTCCTTCCTGAAACAGGATCAAACCATAGTTGTCGATGGCCTGTGCGTGGTTCTGAATGGCGGCTTTCCGGTACCATTCGGTGGCGATTGGCATGTCGATGGGCACGCCCCGTCCAAGCTTGTACGCCTGTCCCAGGTTGAACTGCGCATCGGCATCGCCCGCGACGGCGAGCGGCCGCCAGATGTCGACCGCTGCCTTGTAATCACCACGCGACCAGGCATCCACGCCCTGCTTGACGTCAGCCGCGGCGGGCGCCGCGATCGCAACGATGCCGCCGAACAGTCCCCAATACGCGTTGTTCATCCCACCATCCCAATCAGTCGCAGGTTATTCCTGCCGAAGCCGCACCGGCTTCATGCCCGAGAAGCGTCGTGTGAGCCAATACGGTAATCAGGCCGTTAACTGCGTCGGCCGTCCCGGATTGGCCGCTTTACCATTCCTTATCTAACCTCATGCCATTCCTGATCGTGAACAGGGAGGGAGTTCGGCGAAGTTGATGCGCGCTTCGGCACGGGCAGCACAACAAGGTGGATCGGGTCGCATCGATCCAGCGAATGGGGCTGTCGGGCGGATGCTGCCGCGACGTTTCGCCAATTTTCCGACCATCTCACGGGGCGCAGCGGCGATCGTGCCGGTGGTTTCCCGAAAGACATTTTGATCGTCGAGGATTGATCATGAACATGCGCGCGATTGCCGGTCTCAGCCTTTCGGCCCTGATGCTCGGTGGAACGATGGTCGCTTGCTCGCAGGGCGGCATCGCCACCGCGAGCAGCCGTGACGCCTCGGCGGCAACGAAGACCGCCGCCAAGAACGCGGAAAAGGCGAGCAAGGCGCTGGCGAAGGGCAATGCAATCAAGGCAATCGGGTTCGCCGAAGCGGCCGTGAGGCTGATGCCGCAGAATGCCGATTATCGTTCGCTGCTGGCGGGCGCCTATCTGAAGGCTGGCCGCTTTACCTCGGCCCACGCGGCATATTCCGATTTGCTTCAGCTGACGCCGGGCAACGGCAAGGCGGCGCTGAACCTGGCGCTCGCGATGATCGCGGAAGGCCAGTGGGACGAGGCACGCCAGATGCTGGAGGCGCACGCCAGCGTCGTCCCCGCGAGTGATCGGGGCCTGGCGGTGGCGCTGGCTGGTGATCCGGCGACCGGCGTCGAACTGCTGACCGCCGCGGCACGCTCGCCCGACGCGGATGCAAAGACGCGGCAGAACCTGGCGCTCGCGCTGGCGCTGGCGGGACGCTGGGTCGAGGCGCGTGAGATTGTGGGCATCGATCTGGCGCCGACGGACGCGGACGCGCGGATGGTGCAATGGGCGGCGTTCGCCAAGCCGGTTGGCGCGGCGGACCAGGTGTCCGCCCTGCTTGGCGTCATGCCGGTAAAGGATCCGGGGCGGCCCGTGGCGCTGGCGCTGAATGCGGCCGTGCCGATGGCGGCAATGGCGGCGGCGGAGCCTGTCGAGGCGCCGGTCGCGGCCGGTGAGCCGGTGACGGCACCGGAAGCAGTGGCCGCCGTGGAAGCCGCACCGTCGTCAGGTGCGCCCAGGATCGTTTTCGCAGAGCGGCGGGAGGTGGTGCAGGCACTGCCGGCGCGGACGCCAGCGACCATTGCGGCGCCCCGCACCGTCAAGGCGCAGCTGGCGGCGGCGCCCGCTGAGCCGAAGCCACTTGCGCAGCCGAACAAGGGCAAGTGGTTCGTCCAGCTGGGTGCGTATGACAATGCGGGCGTTGCGAAGGACGCCTGGGGCCGCGCTCAGCGCCGCTACCCGGCGTTCGGGCAGCAGACGCCGACGGGCATGGCGTTCAAGTCGTTCTATCGCCTGTCGGTTGGCGGCTTTGCCAAGGCCGATGCGGACGCGCTTTGCCGCGGCTATCGCGCCAAGGGCGGTGCGTGTTTCGTTCGCACCGGTGCGGGTGATCAGGTTGCGCAGTGGGTGAAGCCGGCAGGGGTGCAGGTGGCTTCGCGCTAAGCGCCGCCCGAGGGCTGCACGCCGCGAGCGAGAAAGGCGTCACCCAGGCTTGGCGGGTGACGCCTTTTTCGTGTCCTGCGCCTAGGAGAGTTCCCGGCCGCCCTTGAAGAGCCGGAGCATGCGGCCCTGGACGGGGAGCCCGTCGAACGGCGTGTTGCCCGCTTGGCCGGGGAGCGTGTCAGCGTCGATCTGCCATGGCGCATCGGGGTCGACCAACATGAGGTCCGCCTCGGCACCCGGGGTCAGCGTCCCTACGTCAAGGCCAAGGACACTGGCGGGATTGCGCGACAGAAGGGCGACGAGGCGCTCGATGGTCAGACGTTCGTCGCGTACCAGCCCGAGCGCGAGCGGCAGCAGCGTGGCTGCGCCGGCCGCGCCGACGCTGGCATCCGCGAACGGCAGGCGCTTTTCCTCCGGGCCACGCGGGTCGTGGCCGGAACAGAGCACGTCGATCGTGCCGTCGGCGAGTGCTGCGAGTGCCGCCTCGCGATCCTCCTGCGACCGCAGCGGCGGCGACAGATGCGCGAAGGTGCGAAAGTCACTCATCGCGTTGTCCGCCAGTAGCAGATGGGCCGGGGTGATGCCGCAGGTGACACGAACGCCGCGCCGTTTGGCGGCACGGACGAGATCGAAGCCGGCGGCGGTGGTCACTTGTCGCAGGTGAAGGCGCGCTTTAGCGGCTTCGGCGAGCATCAGATCGCGGGTGATCGCCAGCGGCTCGGCGAGTGACGGGGCAGCCGGCAAGCCGAGGCGGGTTGCGGTTTCGCCCTCGGTCGCCACCGCTTCGCCGACGAGGCCGGCGTCCTCGGCATGGCTGACGACCGTAAGGCCAAGATCATGTGCGTAAGCAAGGACGCGTGCCATGACACCCGTGTCCCCGATCCAGCGACGCCCGGTGCCGACCGCGCGCGCGCCGGCAGAGGCGCAGATCGCCATCTCGGCAAGGTCCGCACCAGCGAGACCGCGCGTGGCGGCGGCGATTGGGTGGATCCACAGATCCGGCCAGCCGATCAGCGCGGATCGCTGGACGATGCCGGGCTCGTCGAGGACCGGCGACTGATCCGGCATGAGCCCCACGCGCACGATCCCGCCGGCACGGAAGGCCGCGCGGTCGATCGTAGCGACGCCAAGGTCGACGATCGCCGGCATCAGCAGCTTGCCGCGGCAGTCGATCACAGTCGCATTGCCAGCCAAGTTGTCAGCCGTACCAACGATCCGGCCATCGGCGACGAAGAGGTCGCCGCGGCGCTCACCACTGAGCGGGCAGACGATGCGCGCGTCACGGAAGTGAAGTACCGCGCTCACGTCCAGTTCTCCACGCCGCGCGCCCTTCGCGTCAGCACGTCCAGGCACGCCATGCGGACGGCGACGCCCATCTCGACCTGCTCGGTGATGGCGGAGCGTTCGTGGTCTGCGACATTCGAGTCGATCTCGACGCCGCGGTTCATCGGCCCGGGGTGCATGACCAGGGCGTCGGGCTTGGCCCGGGCGAGCCGCTCGAGCGTCAGGCCGTAGCGCAGGCGATACTCGCGCATCGACGGAATGTAGCCGCCGGTCATCCGCTCGGTCTGAAGCCGGAGCATCATCACCACGTCGGCGCCCTCCAGCGCGGCATCGAAATCGGTGAAGGGGGTGACGCCCATGCGTTCGATGGCGGCGGGCATCAGCGTGGTCGGGGCGCAGACGCGCACTTCGGCGGCGAGCGCGGTGAGGGCGAGTATGTTCGATCGGGCCACGCGGCTGTGCAGCACGTCGCCGCAGATGACGACGCGCTGGTTGTGGATCCTGCCGCGGCGGCGGCGGATGGTCAGCGCGTCGAGCAGCGCCTGGGTCGGATGTTCATGGCGGCCGTCACCGGCGTTGAGAACGGGGCAATCCACCTTGTCGGCAATGAGCCGAACCGCGCCCGATGACATATGGCGGATGACGAGGACGTCGGCGCGCATCGCATTGAGCGTCATCGCCGTGTCGATCAGCGTTTCGCCCTTCTTCACGCTGGATTGCGCCGCGTGCATGTTCACCACGTCCGCACCAAGCCGCTTTCCAGCGATCTCGAAGCTGAGCAACGTGCGGGTGGAATTTTCGAAAAAGGCGTTGATCTGCGTGAGACCAGCGAGCCGCTTGTCTGGGGCGGCGCGATCGCGATTGGCGGTGATCCAGCCTTCCGCTTCATCGAGCAGGAAGGTGATCTCGTGCGGTTCGAGGCCCTCGATACCGGTGAGGTGCCGGTGCGGGAAAACGGCGCCGCCGGAGATCAGCGACGCGGGGCGGTGGTCCGATGGTGGCATCGAGCGGGCGCGATAAAGGGGCGAGGCTGGCGAGGCAAGCGAAGCTGCCCGATCATCGCCATCTGCTCAGCCCTGCGTCAGTGCGTCGATTGCTGCCTGCAGGATATGCGCGGCGGCGAGGCTGTCGATCCGCTCGGCCCGTTTCGCCCGGCTCATGTCCTGTTCGATCATCACGCGCTCTACCGCGACGGTGGACCATCGTTCGTCCCACAGCAGGATCGGGCCGAGGTCAGTGATGTTGCGGGCAAAGGCGCGAGTCGACTGGCTGCGCGGGCTTTCGCTGCCGTCGAGGTTCAATGGCAGGCCGAGGACGATGCCAGCGACCTTCTGCGCGGCGATCAGATCAGCAAGGGCGGCCTTGTCCTGGGTGAACTTGCGCCGCTTGATGAGCAGGGCAGGACTGGCGAACGTCCAGCCCGCGTCGCACAGCGCGGTGCCGATCGTCTTGGTGCCGAGGTCGAGACCGATAAGGCGCCCGCCGTTCGGGAGCGCGTCGCGGAAGTCGGCGGCGGCGAGGGTGATCATCGTGCTGCCAGCCGGCGAGCGACGTCGGCGCGCACGTTCGCCCAGAACAGGCTATAGTCGTAGACGTGGTAGTTGTTGCCGGGGAGCACGTATGGCCCGACGTCCGGCCCCTCGCCGATGAGGAGAAAACCGCGAGCGGCGCAGCGCGCAGGCACGCGGCCCGCCTCGATCCGTGCGCTGCCAAGGTCCTCGGCCGGGAACAGCGTGCCGGTGTTGGCGGTGGCAGGGGCCGCGGCGTCCGCGGTGCCGGTCAGCGGGTTCGTACAGACGAGCTTGCTACCGCGGCGTGGCTTGCCGTCGAAGCCGATGGTCTTGTCATAGGTGTCGATCACCAGCGAGGGATCGGCCGGCTCTCCGAAGGTTTCCCAAGAGAGGATACAGCCGCGCTGATCGGCGCGGGTACATTCGGGAAGGCCCATGGCGGCAAGATCGTTGCTGCGGCTGACGGGCCAGCCGACCACGTACGCGGCGGCTATCCGGCGGGCGAGCGTGGTGCCCGCCACCTTGTCCTTCAGCAAGTGAGAGAGGTGAAGCGCGCCCTGGCTGTGGCCAGCGAGGATGATCGGGCGATCAGCGTCGATCTGGCGCAGGAAGGCGGCGAAGGCGGCCTCAATGTCTCCATAAGCGAGGTTCAGGGCGCGCTGCGCATCTGCGGCGTCGGTCAGGAACGAGCCGAAGGTCGCCTGTCGGTAACGCGGCGCCCAGATATCGCCTGCTTCGTTGAAGGCACTGGCCTGACCGCGCAGGAACAGGGCGGCGCGATCGTTGGCCTCCTGATTATCGAGCGGCGCGTTCCAGTGGTCATCGCTGATGTACGACGTCGGGTGGATGAAGAAGATCGCAGCGCCGCCCGGCGCCTGCCGCGGCTTGTAGCCTGCCGGTACCCAGAGGGCGGGGTTGCCGGGAAGGTCGGGGCGGGCGAGCCACATCTCAGGGCGATCGTAGGCGCTTTCAGCGACCTTCTTCTGCGGCTCGAACGGGCGGTCGGGTACGAAGGTCCAGCGGATCAGATCGTTGCCCCAGATGCGATACACGACGGCACCGGCGATGACGAGCGCGATGACGAAGGCAATGACGTAAAGGAACTTGCGGGCCATGGCAGCGCCGCCTGCCCCAGCCGGGCCCCGCGTGCAACAGTGCGCCATTGCGTTGCGCAGCGCAGCAATGGTAGCGCGCCGACATGTCCGTAGATACCGCCACCGTGAAGAAGGTCGCCAGCCTTGCGCGCATCGCGATCGACGATGCCCATGCCGAGCGGCTTGTGCCCGAGCTCAACAACATCCTTGGCTGGATCGAGCAACTGAGCGAAGTCGATACCAGCGGGGTCGAGCCGATGACGGCAGTGATCCCGAACAAGCTGCGCCTGCGCGACGATGTGGTGAACGCCGATCCGCTGACCGGCGGCGGAATCCGCGACGCGGTGTTGGCGAATGCGCCGCAAGCCGAGCATGGCTTCTTCACCGTGCCCAAGGTGATCGAGTGAGCGCTCGGTTCACCCCGATCGCGCCTGCGAGCGCCTGCACTCTACTTTCGAGTTTCGACCATGACTGACCTTACCGACCTTGGCATCCGCCAGATCCGCGATGGCGTGCGCGACGGCAGCTTTTCGGCACGCGAAGTGGCGGAGGCGTTCACCAGCGCGGTCAGCGCTGCGAAGGAGCTGAATGCCTTTCTCGTCGAGACGCCGGAGCATGCGCTTGCCGCGGCCGACGCGGCGGATACCGCACGCGCCTCGGGCGAGACGCTGAAGCCGCTCGCCGGCGTGCCGATCGGGATGAAGGACCTGTTCTGCACCAAAGGCGTGCCGTCGACCGCGGCGAGCCACATCCTGGAAGGCTTCACGCCGCAGTATGAATCGACCGTGTCGCAGCGCCTGTGGGACGCAGGTGCGGGCATGCTCGGCAAGCTCAACATGGACCAGTTCGCGATGGGCTCGTCGAACGAGACCAGCGCGTTCGGCAATGTCATCTCACCGTGGCGGCGCAACGACGGCGGCAATGCCGCGCTGGCACCGGGTGGATCGTCGGGCGGCAGCTCCGCCGCAGTCGCCGCGCGGCTGTGCCCGGGCGCGACCGGCACCGACACTGGCGGCTCGATCCGTCAGCCGGCCGCCTTCACCGGCATCTCGGGAATCAAGCCGACCTACGGCCGCTGCTCGCGCTGGGGCGTCGTCGCCTTCGCCTCCAGCCTCGATCAGGCTGGGCCGATGGCGCGCGACGTTCGCGATTGCGCGATCATGCTGGAGGCGATGAGCGGCTTCGATCCGAAGGACGGTACGTCGCTTGATCTGCCGGTGCCGCAGTGGGAGCAGCAGCTGGACGCGAGCCTGAAGGGCAAGCGCGTCGGCATCCCCAGGGAATATCGCGTCGACAATATGCCCGAGGAGATCGAGGCCCTGTGGCAAAAGGGCATCGAGTGGGTGAAGGATGCCGGTGCCGAGGTGGTCGAAGTGTCGCTGCCGCACACCAAGTACGCGCTGCCGGCCTATTACATCATCGCGCCTGCCGAGGCCTCGTCGAACCTCGCCCGCTATGACGGCGTGCGCTACGGCCAGCGCGACCTGCCCGATGGCGCGAACCTGCAGGCGATGTATGCCGCGACCCGCGCGGCTGGCTTTGGCGAGGAAGTGAAGCGGCGCATCCTGATCGGCACCTATGTGCTGTCGGCCGGCTTCTACGACGCCTATTTCACCCAGGCATCGAAGGTGCGTACGCTGATCGCGCGCGATTTCGAGCGGGCGTGGGAAAGCTGCGACGTGCTGCTGACGCCGACGGCACCGTCGGCGGCGTTTGCGCTGGGCGAGAAGAGCGCGGACCCGCTGGCGATGTACCTCAACGACGTGTTCACCGTGCCCTCGAGCCTTGCGGGTCTTCCGGCGATGAGCGTGCCCGGCGGGCTCGACAAGAACGGGCTGCCGCTGGGCCTGCAGGTGATCGGCAAGGCGCTGGACGAGCAGGGCGTGCTGAACGCGGCGCTCGCGATCGAGGAGCGCGCCGGCTTCACCGCCCGCCCGCAGGCTTGGTGGTAATGATGTTTGAATTCGGGAATCAGGCCAATGGCTGACGCAACCGCACCGTTCCGTATCAAGGGCGCCACCGGCGATTGGGAGGTCGTGATCGGCCTTGAAGTCCATGCCCAGGTGACGTCGAACGCGAAGCTCTTTTCCGGTGCTGCCACCGCGTTCGGTGCCGAGCCGAATACGCAGGTGAGCCTGGTCGATGCGGCGATGCCGGGCATGCTGCCGGTGCCGAACCGCGAGTGCATCCGCCAGGCGGTGCGCACCGGCATGGCGATCGATGCGAAGATCAACAAATGGTCGCGCTTCGATCGCAAGAACTATTTCTACGCCGATCTGCCGCAGGGCTATCAGATTTCGCAGCTGTACCACCCGCTGGTTGGCGAAGGTGCGGTGGAGATCGAGGATGGTGATACCGTCAAGACGATCGGCGTCGAGCGCATCCATGTTGAGCAGGACGCCGGCAAGCTGATGCATGACCAGCATCCGACGCGCTCCTATGTCGACCTGAACCGCTCGGGCGTGGCGCTGATGGAAATCGTCAGCCGGCCGGACATGCGCTCGCCGGCGGAAGCCGGCGCGTACCTGCGCAAGCTTCGCGCGATCCTGCGCTATGTCGGCAGCTGCGACGGCAACATGGAGGAAGGCTCCATGCGTGCCGACGTGAACGTCAGCGTGCGGCGGCCGGGCGAGGAGTTCGGCACACGGACCGAGACGAAGAACGTCAACTCGGTGCGCTTCGTGATGGCGGCGATCGAGCATGAGGCCAACCGCCAGGTCGACGTGCTGGAGAGCGGCGGGCGGATCGTGCAGGAGACGCGGCTGTTCAACCCGGACACAGGCACGACGCGGTCGATGCGATCCAAGGAGGATGCACACGACTATCGCTACTTCCCGGATCCGGACCTGCTGCCGCTGGAGCTGGAGGACGCGTTTCTTGAGGAATGCCGTGCCTCGCTGCCGGAACTGCCGGATGCCAAGCACAAGCGTTACGAGGCAGCGGGCATCACCCCGTATAATGCCGGGGTCCTGACGGCCGAGGTCGAGACCGCACGCTGGTTCGACGCACTGCTGGAGGCTGGCGCTGCGCCGGTTGCGGCATCGAACTGGGTGACGGGTGAATTGTTCGGTGCGCTGAACCGCATCGGCAAGGACATCACGCAATCGCCGGTGACGCCGGGGCAGGCAGCCGAGCTTCTGGCGCTGGTCGCCGATGGCACGCTATCCGGCAGCCTCGCCAAGCAGGTGTTCGAGGTGATGCTCGAGACGGGCGATGCGCCGGGCAAGATCGTCGAGGAGCGCGGGCTGAAGCAGACCAGCGATACCGGCGCGATCGAAGCGGTGATCGCCGAAGTGCTGGCGAAGAACCCGAACCAGCTGGAACAGTATCGCGGTGGCAAGGTCGCGCTGTTCGGCTTCTTTGTCGGCCAGACGATGAAGGCGATGGGCGGCAAGGCCAATCCGGGCGTCGTCAACGAGCTGTTGAAGAAGGCGTTGGGCTGAAAAGGGCTTTCCATCCTGCCCGAACTAGCCGGGCAGGATGGACGGGCCGGCTAGCGCAGCGTGCGGAAGGCGGCGCGCACCTCGTTGACGAACAATTCCGGCTGCTCGAAGGCGGCGAAGTGTCCGCCGCGGTCGAGCTCGTTCCAATGAATGATGTTAGGGAATTGCCGTTCTGCCCAGCGGCGTGAGGCCCGGAATATCTCCTTCGGGAAAATGCTACACCCCGTAGGAACGGTCACCGTCTCGCTCGAAAAGCTGCCGAAGCTTTCCCAGTAGAGCCGCCCGGAGGAAGCTCCGGTGCCGGTCAGCCAATAGAGCATGATGTCGTCGAGCATCTCGTCGCGGGTGAGCGCATTTTCCGGCATGCCGTCGCAGTCCGTCCACTCGCGAAACTTCTCGTAGATCCACATCGCCTGGCCGACCGGTGAGTCCGCCAGCCCATAGCCGAGCGTCTGCGGGCGAGTGGCCTGCTGCTGCGAATAGCCGTTGCCGTCCTTCATGTAGTTCTGGAGGCTTTCGAGCGCGGCTTTCTCCCGATCGGTGAGGTTCGCCCTGTCCTCCGCGGTCGGGCGCGCGACGACCATGTTGAGGTGGATGCCGGCGACCGATGGATCACCCGTCGCGCCGATCGCGGTGGTGACGGCAGAACCCCAGTCACCACCTTGCGCGACGAAGCGATCATAGCCGAGCCGCTTCATCAGCGTGATCCACGCCTTGGCGATGCGCGGCACGGGCCAGCCTTCAGGGGGACGCTGCGAAAAGCCGTAGCCGGGGAGCGAGGGGCAGACGACGTGGAAGGCATCTTCGGCGCGGCCACCGTGCGCCACCGGATCGGTGAGCGGACCGATGACCTTCATGAACTCGATCACCGAACCGGGCCAACCGTGGGTGATGACGATCGGCAGCGCGTTGGGCTCAGGCGAGCGCCGGTGGAGGAAGTGGACACTCAGCCCATCGATCTCGGTGGAGAACTGACCAATGGCGTTCAGCGCGCTCTCGCATCGGCGCCAGTCATAGCGATGCTGCCAATGATCGACGAGCGCACGGGCGGCATCGAGCGGAACGCCCTGCTGCCAGCCATTGACCGTTTCACGCTCCGGCCAACGGGTGCGGGCGAGCCGCTGCTGCAGATCATCGAGATCGGCCTGCGGCACGGCAAGCGTGAAGGGGGTGATCGCATCGTTCATGATCTTATCCGCGTCGCAGGATGGAGAGCGCCTGTTCGGCGAGCATCGGCGTGCCGTTGATGGCCTCGCCGGCATTCGGGGTCACCCCTGCCAGCGCGCGAGCGTAGACGCCCTGGCTGATCGAGGCGAGGCGGAAGACTGCAAAGGCGAGAAAGAAGTTCCAGTCCTCGATCGCGTGGCCGCGGCCGGTGCGCCGGCTGTAAGCGGCGACATAGTCGGCCTCGGTGGGTATGCCGCTGGTGGCGAAATCCACCCCTTCCAACGTCCCCCAACTTGGCGACGTCGAGTGCCACATGAAGCAATTATAGCCGAGGTCGGCGAGCGGGTGGCCAATGGTCGACAGTTCCCAATCGAGCACCGCGATGAGCCGCGGTTCGGTCGGATGGAACATGACATTCTCGAGCCGATAGTCGCCGTGGGCGATGCCGGCTGCCTCGGCACTGGGAATGCGGGCCGGTAGTTCGGCGATCAGCGCCTCCATCGCGGGGATCGGCTGCGTCTCCGCGCCGCGATATTGCTGGGTCCAGCGCGCTACCTGCCGCTCGAAATAGCCGGTAGGGCGGCCGTAGTCTTCCAGTCCGACGGCACGGTGATCGACGGAATGAAGCGCCGCGAGCGTCTTATTGAGCTGATCATATACCTCCGCCCGCTCGGCCGGGGAGAGATCCGGCAGAGTAGCATCGCGGAAGATGCGACCCTCCAGATAATCCATGACGTAGAAGGCGGTGCCGATGACGTCGGGATCTTCGCACAGTGCGCGCATGTTCGGCACGGGAACGGCGGTGTCGCGTAGTGCGGCCATCACGCGATATTCGCGGTCCACCTGATGGGCGCTCGCCAGCAACTGGCCCGGCGGCTTCTTGCGCAGGACGTAATCGCCGGCATCAGTGGAGAGCATGAAGGTGGGGTTTGACGCGCCGCCGACGAACTGGCGCACCCGCATGCCATTGCCGAAGCCGGCGACATTGCGATCCAGCCAGGCCGCGAGCTTCGCCTCGTCGAAGCGGTGCCGCTCTGCCACCTCAGTGAGCCTTGCGCCTGACGCCCCGCTCATGCGGCAGCCGCCGCTGGG
Organism: uncultured Stakelama sp.; assembly: GCA_964390515.1. Lineage (GTDB taxonomy): Bacteria > Pseudomonadota > Alphaproteobacteria > Sphingomonadales > Sphingomonadaceae > Sphingomonas. The sequence continues at coordinate 29,519 of CAYMIU010000020.1, read as the reverse complement.
TTCTTCATGCTCGCTATCCTCGCCTCCTATTTTTGGAACGCGTAGCAAGAAAGCGTCGCCGCGAGCGAGCCCTTAATTCGGAGCGGCGCTGGATCGAGCCGGGCCCGGGGGCATCATCGCTCCGGACAATATGTCGGCGAGCAGCCGGAAATCTCGTTCGCGCGGGCTGGCGCGACGCCACGCGAGTGCGACGGTGCGCCGCGGGTTGTCGCCGGCCAGGGGACGGGCACAGATGTGGGTGTGATCGAGGATGCCGGCCTTCAGCGCGAGCTCCGGCAGCATCGTCACGCCAAGCCCGTTATCGACCATCTGGACGATGGTGTGCAGCGACGTGCCCATCATCGTTGCCTCGGCGCGCAGCTCCGGGCGGTTGCACGCGGCCAGTGCATGATCCTTCAGGCAGTGGCCGTCTTCAAGGAGGAGCAGCCGGGTCTCGTCGATGTCGGCGGGCGAGACCGGCGTGACGCCGTCGGCCAGCTCGCCCTCCGGGAAAGCGAGAAACAATCGATCGTCGAATAGCGGCTGCGTAGTCACTTCACCGCATGCGTAGGGAAGGGCGAGCAGCACGCAATCAGCGCGGCCGTTGTGGAGTGACTCGCAGGCGGCGCCACTCGGCTCCTCGCGCAGGAAAAGGCGCAGGTCGGGATAATCGGCACGCAGGCGCGGCAGAACGCGGGGGAGAAGGAACGGGGCGATCGTCGGGATGACGCTCATGCGCATCTCACCGGACAGCGGCCGCCCGGCTGCGCGCGCCATGTCGCCAAGCTCTTCGGCCTCGCGCAGAACCCGGCGCGCCTTGGCCGCGATCCGCTCGCCCAGCGGCGTGAACCGGACGACCCGGCGGGTGCGCTCGACCAAGGTGACGCCGATCAGCGTCTCCAGTTCACGGATGCCAGCTGACAGCGTCGACTGGGTGACGAAGCAGCTGTCGGCAGCACGGCCGAAATGCCCCTGATCTTTCAACGCGATCAGGTACTGCAGCTGTTTCAGGGTCGGTAGGTAGGTCGCCACTAATCGCCTCAATCGATCAACCCACGCGGAATAGCGTGCTTGATCGATTATAAGAACCCCCTATATCCGGTTCCAGAGAGGCGGATCGCCGCCCGGCAAGAGAGGTTGCCCGAGGCCTTAATTCATTCCTGGAGGCCCATTCATGCTCACCGTCGGCGACAAGTTCCCCGCCATCACCGTTCCTGTTCAGCAGGGCACCAATGCGCTTCCCGCGGGCGAGACGCTCGACCTGACGACCGCCTTCCCCGGCAAGTGGAAGGTTCTGTTCTACTGGCCGAAGGACTTCACCTTCGTCTGCCCGACCGAGATCGTCGGCTACAGCCAGCTGAAGGGTGACTTCGAGGATCGTGACGCCGTGCTGATCGGCGCTTCGACCGATACCGCGCACGTCCACCTCGCGTGGCGCAAGTCGGACCCGGACCTGGCCGCAGCAGACTTCCCGTGGCTGGCCGACAACGGTGGCAAGCTGGCCGAGGCGCTGGGCATCCTCGATGCGAACGAGCATGTCGCTTTCCGCGCGACCTTCACCATCGATCCGGACAACGTGATCCAGGCGGTGCAGGTCAACGGGCTGAACGTCGGCCGCAACCCGCAGGAGACGCTGCGCGTGCTCGACGCGCTGCAGACCGACGAGTTGTGCCCGTGCAACTGGAACAAGGGCGACGACGTCCTCCAGATCGCGGCCTGAAGCCACACGTCCCCTCCCGCGTGAGGGAGGGGAAAAAGGAGGGCGTGTCGGCTGGCGCGCCCTCTCTTTTTGCCCGGTGCCGATCGGTGCGGGCGCTTGCCCACAATCCTCCGCGGGAGCGGAGGCGTGACGAAAGAGATCCCATGTCGCTCAAGGAATTCGCCGGCACGCTGCCGGATTTCGCCAAGGATATCCGCCTCAACGTCGGCTCGCTGCTGAACGAGACGATCCTCAACGATCAGCGCAAGTACGGCACCCTCCTCGCCTGCGCGCACGGCAGCGGGCACAAGCCGCTGGTCGAGGCGGCCGAGGCTGAGTGTGCCGACAAGCTGTCCCCCGAAGCTGCCAATGCGGCACGTGCGGCGGCGGCGGTGATGGCGATGAACAACGTCTATTACCGCTTCACGCACCTCGCGGGGAACCAGGAGTATCGCAACATGCCGGCGAAGCTGCGCATGAACGTGATCGGCGCGCCCGGCATCGACAAGGTCGATTTCGAGCTGTTCAGCCTGGCCGTCAGCGCGATGAACGGCTGCGGCATGTGCATCGACTCGCACGAGGCGGTGCTGAAGAAGGCGGGCGTTACCGCCGAGGTGATCCAGGGCGCCGTTCGTATCGCCTCTGTGATGCAGGCGGTCGGCACGGTCCACGCCGCCACCGCCTGATCGAATTAGCCCGCGCCGTTCTTACAGAACGGCGCGGATGAACCCGTAGGTGCTGGTGATGACCAGCACGGTCCCGACCAGGATGAGCATCGTCTTGGTCGGGATTTTCTTTGCCATGATCGCACCGAACGGCGCCGCGACTACGCCGCCGATGAGCAGGCCGAGGGTGGCCGTCGCGAAATCCTTCAGTCCCAGATGGAAGATGAAGGTGGCCGAGACGGTGAGGGTGAGGAAGAACTCCACCGAATTGACGGTGCCTACCACCTTGCGCGGCTCTACGCCCTGAACGAGCAGGTTCGAGGTGACGATCGGGCCCCACCCGCCGCCGCCTGCCGCATCTAGGAAGCCGCCGACGAGGCCGAGCGGCTCGACGACCTTCGGCTTCTTTGACTTGGGCGGGAAGAGCAGGCCACGCACCAGCAGGTAGATCCCAACCGCCACGAGATAGCCAAGGACGTATGGCTTCACCGTGTCGCCGTCCAGATTGGTGAGCAGGTACGCGCCAGTGATCCCGCCGATCATCCCGGGGATCAACAGCCGCAGGAACAGCCGGCGGTCGACATTCCCGTGGAGCACATGGCTGATGCCCGAGACGGCGGTGGTGAAGGTTTCGACGATATGGACGTTGGCGGATGCTCGCGCGGGCGGCAGGCCGATGACGGCCACCAGCAACGTATTGCAGATCACGCCAAACGCCATGCCGAGCGCGCCGTCGACGATCTGGGCACCAAAGCCGACCAGGATGAACGGCAACAAGGCCTCGATCGTCGTCAGCGAAAAATCCACACCGGTCCCCTGGGGCATGTTGATTGGTCGCCGCCGGATGGCGCACCAAGCCAAATCCTACAAGATCGCTATGCTTTGCAGCAATAGCGATCAGCTTTCGCGGTGCTGGAAAACGGCGTTCGGAAGGCCTAGATGCGCCTTCACGACTAGGGGAAAGCGTGATGGCGCGATTGGCCGATTATCTCGATTCGATCCGCGCGCGCGATCCGGCGCCGCATTCCCGGCTTGAGATCCTGACGTATCCAGGCGTGTGGGCGCTTGGTTGGCATCGCGTGGCGAACCGGCTGTACCGGGCGCGATTGTTCTTCCTTGCCCGTCTGGTGAATCATTTCTCGCGCTTCATGACCGCGATCGACATTCATCCCGGGGCGAAGATCGGGCGCAATTTCTTCATCGATCACGGCTTCGTCGTGATCGGTGAAACCGCGGAGATCGGTGACGACGTCACCATCTATCAGTGCGTGACCCTGGGCGGGACAAGCCCGGACAATGGCGTAGCCGGCAAGCGCCATCCGACGATCTCCGATGGCGCGATCATCGGATCGGGGGCTCAGGTGCTCGGCCCGATCACGATCGGCCGGCGCGCTCGCGTCGGGGCGAACGCCGTGGTGACGCGCGACGTGCCTGAGGGCGCGGTGATGGTCGGCATCCCGGCCCGCCCGACGGTGGTCGAAGGAGGGAAGGCGCCTGAGCGCAAGTTCATGGCTTATGGCACGCCGTGCTCCGACGGTTTCGATCCGGCGACGCAAAAGGTGGAACTGCTGCGCTGCGAACTGGAAGCGATGAAGAAGCGGCTCGACGCCTTGCTGGAGGAGCATGGCGAACAGCCGCGGGAGCGTGACCGCGCCTGATGGGCGTCGTCACTCCATTTCCGCTTTCGTCGCGCCCTAGCCAGATCGGGTTCGAGCGGCTGGAGCTGAACCGGATCCTCGATCTGTACGGCCGCATGGTGGCAGCCGGTCATTGGAAGGATTATGCCATCGACCTCGGCCGGGACGCTGCGATCTTCGCTGCCTTCCGCCGGTCCGCGGAGCGGCCTGAGTTCCGTATCGAGAAGCGGCCGGCGCTGCGCAACAAGCAGGGCATGTGGGCGCTTGTGGGCGAGAGTGGGCAGGTGGTCAAGCGGGGCCATGAGCTTGGGCCGGTGCTCGCCCCAGTCGAGCGGCGCCTGATGAAGCTGGTCGAAGAGTGATGTCGGTCACCGACGCCTTCACCGATCTGGTGGAGACGTCGACCGGCACGGCGGTGCAATGGCGCTATCACGAACCCTGGCGTCATTATCATGACTGGAGTCACCCGCTGGCGATGATCGGCCATCTGGCCGCGGCGGAAAGAGATGGCATCCAGGTTCACGACACCACGGCTGCTGCCGCCTTCGTTCTATGGCACGATGCGATTTACGATCCTCAAGCGACCGCCGGAAGGAACGAGGAGTTGAGCGCTGCCCTGTGCCGTAGTGAGCTGTCGGCGCCGGCAATCAGCGTCGAGCGAGCGGTAACAGCAATCCTCGCGACGGCAGAACACAAGTCGCCGGACGCCGCGGGGTGCCCGGACGGCGCGTTGCTGCTGGATGTCGACCTTGCGATCCTGGGTGCCGACGCGGACGATTTCGAGCGGTATGATGCCCAGATCGCGGCCGAATACGCCCATGTTGAGCCGGCAGCCTATCGCGCGGGAAGGGCTGGAGTGCTGCGACGCTTTCTCGATCGCGAGCGACTGTACCTCACTGAGTGGGGGCGGGCGCGCTGGGAAGCGCAGGCGCGGCAAAATCTGGCGCGGGCAATCGGACGCCTGGGATAACCGCGGTTTCGTCTGGGCACGAAGCTGCGCTTGCGCAGCGGGTTGCGGGGGCCGCTTGGCGCAGCCCCCGTAGATGATCAGCCGCCATGGAGCTTCTTGCCGATCATCATCGACTGACCCGCACCGGAATCCGGCACGATCTCGCCGGTCCGGTCGGTGATCTCGGACCAATGCTTGGCGATGCCTTCCGGAGACAGTTCCTCGCCGCTGAGCGCGACACCGGGCGTCAGTGTGACATAAGCGGCCTGGAACACGCCGGCGCCGGCGCCGACGATCTGGTTGGTCGGGGCATCCTCGCTGACGAGATATAGCGCGGCAGGCACCACCTTCTCGGGCGAGAACGCCTGGAACAGCTGCTCAGGGAACAGATCCTCGGTCATGCGCGTGCCGGCGACCGGCGCGAGCGTGTTGACCTTGATGTTGTTCTTCGCGCCCTCAAGGTACAATGACTTGGTGAAGCCGGCGAGGCCGAGCTTCGCCGCGCCGTAGTTGGTCTGGCCAAAATTGCCGTAGAGACCGGTCGACGACGCGGTCATCAGGATGCGGCCATAATTCTGCTCGCGCATCGTGTCCCACACCGCCTTCGTGGCATAGGCCGAGCCAAGCAGGTGGACCTGGACGACGAAGGCGAAGTCCGCAGGGTCCATCTTCGTGAACGACTTGTCGCGAAGCACACCGGCGTTGTTGATCAGGACATGGACGCCGCCCCAGGCTTCCTTCGCCTTGGCCACCATCTCGACCATCTGGTCGTATTCGGTCACGCTGGCGCCATTGGCCATCGCCTCGCCGCCAGCGGCCTTGATTTCCTCGACCACCTTATGTGCGGCATCGGACGCGCCGGTGCCGGTGCGATCGCCGCCGAGATCGTTGACGACCACCTTTGCGCCGCGGCGCGCCAGTTCCAGTGCATATTCCCGGCCGAGCCCGCCGCCGGCACCAGTGACGATCGCAACCTTGTCATCGAAACGGATGGACATGGAAAAGGCGCTCCCTCGCGTGATTAGAAGCGCCTTCCCATACTCGACATTCAAACGCGTGCAACCGCCCGGTGTGTCAGGTCCACCGCGATGGCAGTGTTACTTGCCGCCGCGTTGCATGCAGTTGTTATACTGACCCTTCTTGCAGGGCGGGTAGCTCTTCATCGGCGGGGGCGGCGGGAAGGCGACCGATGGCGGCGGCGCGGGCTGGAAGACGACGCGGGCCCCGGGCTGCGGCGTACCCTTCAGAGCCGGCTCGGCGGGCTCATAGCCGCCCATCGCGGGACCGCCCTCTTCCTCAAAGCCGGGCGCGGTGGGACGCGGCGTCTCTTCGGCCGCGATCGTGGCCTGTTCGGACGCGGGGGCCGGTTGATCTTGCGCGAGTGCGGGAGCGGCAATGAGCGCCGCCGCGGCGAGAAGGAACGACTTCATGAGGAAATCTCCTGAAAAAGCTGACTTGCGTGCAAACGCAGCACAAGGAACGCGCTTACAGGCTGAAGTATCCTTCGTTTCGAGTGCGATTCGACATCTACGTAGTCGGCCCTGTCCTTGCGTATGACTAGTGGCCGGCGTCCAGCGCGTATCCCGCCGACCGTACGGTCCGAATGATGTCTGGTCGTCCACCTTCATTGATCGCCTTGCGAAGGCGCCGGATGTGCACATCGACCGTGCGGCTTTCGATGTCGCTGTCATGCCCCCACACGCTGTCGAGGAGGCGTTCGCGCGAAAACACGTGGCCGGGATGCTCCAGAAAGTGCTTGAGCAGGCGAAACTCGGTGGGGCCAAGTGGTATCACCTCGCCACCGCGGCGAACCTTGTGGCCGACGGTATCCATCTCGAGATCGGCGTAGCTCAATGCTTCGCCAGCAAGGCCCGGCCGAACGCGGCGCAGCACCGCGGATACGCGAGCGACGAGCTCGCGCGGGCTGAACGGCTTGGTGACGTAATCGTCCGCGCCGGTCTCCAGCCCGCGGATGCGATCCTCTTCTTCGCCGCGCGCGGTGAGCATGATGATCGGCACATTCGCGGTCTCGGGTGAGCGGCGCAGGCGGCGGCAGACTTCGATGCCTGAGAGGCCCTCCACCATCCAGTCTAGCAGGACGATGTCCGGCACCTTTTCCTTGGCGAGCAGCAGTGCCTCCTCGCCATCGATCGTGTGCGCGACGTCGAAATCCTCGCGCTTGAAATGCCAGACGAGCAATTCGGCGAGCGACGCATCGTCCTCGACCAGAAGCATGCGGGCGCGTGCCATCATTCCCCCTTTTCGCGATCGCCGAGTTGGGTCCCCGTCGCGGCGAAATAGACCATCTCAGCAACGTTCGTGGCGTGATCGCCGATACGTTCGAGGTTCTTGGCCACGAACAGCAGGTGGGCGACTTCGCTGATGGTCTTGGGATTTTCGACCATGTGGGTGACAAGCGTGCGGAAGATCGCGTCGTAGAAATCATCAAGCGCTCGGTCGCGCTCGCATATTTCCACCGCTGCCTGGGCGTCGCGCGCGGCGAAGGCATTGAGCACGTCGTGGACCATTTCGGCCGCCATCCGGGCCATCGCCTGAATGACGGAGATAGGCTCGATGCGATGCTCGCTCTCGATCATCGGCACGCGTTTCGCGATGTTCTTGGCATAGTCGCCGATACGCTCAAGCACCGCGGCGATCTTGAAGGCTGCGACGACTTCGCGAAGATCATTCGCCATCGGTGCGCGCAGAGCGATGATGCGAACTGAAAGGCGCTCCACCTCCGCCTCGATCGCGTCGATCTGGGCATCCGCCTTCCGCACTTTTTTGGCCAGATCGAGGTCGCTGCGCGCGAGGGCAACCATCGCGCTCTCGATCGCTTCCTCCGCGAGGCCGCCCATCTGACTGATCATCCCGCGCAGGCGCCGGATGTCATCGTCAAACGCCTTGACGGTATGTTCCTGTCCCGTCGGCATATCCTCTCCCCTCAGCCGTAGCGGCCCGTGATATAGTCGGTGGTGCGCTGCTCGCGCGGGTTGGTGAAGATGTCATTGGTATCACCGTACTCCACCAGCTCGCCCAGGTGGAAGAAAGCGGTCTTCTGGCTGACCCGGGCGGCCTGCTGCATGTTGTGGGTGACGATCACGATCGCGTAGCGGCCACGCAGATCGTGGATCAGCTCCTCGATGCGCGCGGTGGCGATCGGATCGAGCGCGCTGCACGGCTCGTCCATCAGGATCACTTCGGGATCGACCGCGATGGCCCGTGCGATGCAGAGCCGTTGCTGCTGACCGCCGGACAACGCAGTGCCGCTGTCCGACAGGCGATCCTTCACTTCCGCCCAGAGGCCGGCGCGAGTGAGCGACTGTTCCACGATCTGATCGAGATCCGCCTTGTTACGCGCGAGGCCGTGGATGCGCGGGCCGTAGGCGACGTTCTCGTAGATCGATTTGGGGAACGGATTGGGCTTCTGGAACACCATGCCGACGCGCGCGCGCAGCTGCACGACGTCCATGTCCTTGGAATAGATGTCCTCTCCGTCGAGGCGGATTTCGCCCTCCACGCGTGCATTGGCGACGGTGTCGTTCATGCGATTGAGGGTGCGCAGAAAGGTCGACTTGCCGCAGCCGGACGGGCCGATGAAGGCGGTGACGTCCTCCTGATCGATATCGATCGATACGTTCCTGATGGCCTGTTTCTCGCCATAGAAGACGTTGACGTGATGGGCCGTGATCTTTTGCGTCACCAGCGGGTCTCGAAGCGGTTGCGGAGGTAAATGGCGAGGCCGTTCATTGCGAGCAGCACGACGAGCAGCACAATGATGGCGGCGGAGGTCTTTTCGACAAAGCCGCGGGCGACTTCGTCCGACCAGAGGAAGATCTGGACCGGAAGCACGGTGGCGGGATCGCTGAGGCCGCTCGGCGGAGCGGCGATGAAGGCGCGCATGCCGATCATCAGCAACGGTGCGGTCTCGCCGAGTGCGCGTGCCATGCCGATGATCGTGCCGGTGAGAATACCGGGAAGCGCGAGCGGCAGGACGTGGTGGAAGACGACCTGGACGGGGCTCGCGCCGATGCCCAGCGCCGCGTCACGGATCGACGGCGGGACGGCCTTGATCGCGTTGCGACCGGCTATGACGATCACGGGCATGGTCATCAACGCCAGCGTCAGGCCGCCAACGATCGGGGCGGAACGGGGCAGGCCCAGCGTGCCGAGGAATACTGCGAGGCCAAGCAGACCGAAGATGATCGAGGGCACCGCCGCGAGATTGTTGATCGACACCTCAATGAGGTCAGTCCAGCGGTTTTTCGGCGCATATTCCTCGAGATAAAGGGCTGACAGGACGCCGATCGGGAAGGCGAGCGCCAACGTGACGAACATCGTCAGCAGCGAGCCTTTCAGCGCCCCCCAGATGCCGACCCGCGTCGGATCTGTGGAGTCCGCACCGGTGAAGAAGCCGCGGTTGAGGCCAAGCGAGAGATGATCGCCAAGTTCAACGACAATCCGTTTGGCAGCTGGTGGGCCATCGCCCTTGTAAGCCATGTCAATTTCGGTCGACACGGGCACTTCGATCACCGCAGACCGGCGGAGCAGCGAGGGATCGGCCTTTACGGCGTCGCGCACCCGCAGCCATGCGCCGTCAGACAGAAGCGCTGCGCCGCCCTCCGGGCCGTAAGCGGCGCCGGCAGCGCTGTCGACGACGGACTCGAGGCCCGCGCCCGCCAACGCCAGATCGGCGCGATCACCGCGCAATTGCTCGGGCGTCACCGCCAGGTTCGCCCGCGCGAAGTCGATCGGCAGCGCGAGGCGCGTCTCGGTGAAGCCTGCCGCGCCCTGGGTCACCATGGTGACGATCAGGAAGGCGAGGAACCCGGCCGAGAGCAGGATTGCGCCTAGCCCGAGGAGGCGAAAGCGGCGCTCGGCAGCGTAGCGGCGGCTGATGCGGCGCCGCATCGCTGCCGTGCGCCAATCGGTGGGAGCGCGCTCAGTCATAAGCTTCCCGATATCTTTTCACGACCATGAGCGCGACGATGTTGAGGAGGAGAGTGACGACGAACAGCGTGAGGCCAAGCGCAAAGGCCGCAAGCGTCTTCGCGCTGTCGAACTCGGCCTCGCCGGTGAGAAGATCGACGATCTGCTTGGTCACCGTCGTGGTGCTGGCGAACGGGTTCAGCGTGAGCGCGGCGACCCCGGATGCGGCCATCACGACGATCATCGTCTCCCCGATCGCACGGCTGACGGCGAGCAGCACGCCGCCGACGATCCCGGGAAGGGCGGCGGGAACGAGAACCTTGCGGATCGTTTCCGAGGGCGTCGCACCCATCGCCAGGCTGCCGTCACGCATCGCGTTCGGCACGGCGGCGAGCGAATCGTCTGCCATCGACGATACAAAGGGGATGATCATCACGCCCATGACGAGCCCCGCGGCCAGAGCGCTTTCGCTGCTGGCCCAGGTTATACCGATCGAGACAGCGAAATCGCGGACTGCCGGCGCCACGGTGAGCGCGGCGAAATAGCCGTACACCACCGTCGGAACGCCGGCGAGGATTTCCAGCAGCGGCTTCATCCAGCGGCGGGTGCGCGGCCTGGCATATTGGGTGAGGTAAATGGCGCTCATCAGCCCGAACGGGATCGCCACGATCATCGCGATGATCGCCCCGATGAAGAAGGTACCCCAGAAGAGGGGCAGCGCGCCGAGGCTAGCGCCCGGATCGCGCGTGTCGATGACCTGCGGCGACCAATGGGTGCCGAACAGGAAATCGGTGATGGGCACGATCGAGAAGAAGCGGGCGCTTTCGAAGACGAGGCTCGCGACGATGCCGACGGTCGTCAGGATCGCAATCAGCGAGGCTGCCAGCAGCGCGATCATGACGATACGCTCGACGTGGGTGCGGGCGGCAAATTGCGGGCGTACGCGAAGATAGGCGAAGGCGAAGCCGGAGAACGCAAGCACCGCCGCGAGCGCAGTCGCGATCCAGTTGAACCGAGCCTGCGCGGCCGCATAGGCGGGCGCCAGCACTTCGGAGAGATCGTGGAAGGCACCGAAGGCCTGTCCGCGCGCGAGGTTGCGCGCCTCCGACAGAATGGCGGCGCGTTCGAATCCTTCCGCCGGAAGTGCGGTCGCTGCCGGTGTCGCGATCACCGCATCGGTCACCAGTGCCGGCGAGGTGAACGACCATATGGCGAGGAACGCCATCGGCGGGATGATCGTCCACAACGCGACATACCAGCCATAATGGCCGGGCAGCGCTGTGAAGCGCCCCGCCGTCGAGCCGCGGAAAGCCGCCGCGCGGGCGCGGGCCATGAACCAGGCAATCAGCCCGAACGCAGCGACGACGAAGAACAGTGCGCTGACGCTCATGACAATTCACGTCCGTCGAGCGGCGTTTCCTTGTGAATAACCTCGGCTGCGTGAGCCTGAACGGCTGCCGGCGCGGCGATCAGGCCGCGGCGGGCGAGCGGGCCGCCTTCACCCCAGAGTTTCGCATATTGCTTCAGATATTGACGCAAGCCGGGGACCGCATCGAGATGCGCCTTCTTCACGTAGAGATAGAGCGGGCGGGCGCCGGGGTAGCTACCGTCAGCGATGGTCGCATCGCTTGGCGTGACGCCGGAGATCGGCACCCCGACAACGGAGCCTGCATTTTCCTCAAGATAGGAATAGCCGAAGATGCCGATCGCGTTGGGATTGGCCGTCAGCTTCTGGACGATGAGATTATCGTTCTCACCAGCATCGATATAGGCGCCGTCCTCGCGGACGCGCTGGCAGCGCTTCTTGAACGCGTCCTCGTCGTGCGCCTTCATGGCCTTGGCTTCGGGATCCACTTCCTCGCAGCCTTTCGCGAGAATCAGTTCCGCCAGGGCGTCGCGTGTTCCGCTGGTCGAAGGCGGGCCGTAGACTTGGATCGGCGTTGCCGGCAGTGCCGGGCTCACATCGCGCCAGGTGCGTGCAGTATTGGGGTGGCCATCAGGATTGGCGGCAAGCGCGCGATAGAGATCGGCAGGCGTGAGGGGCATCTTGGGCCCGTTCTTCGCTTCCGCAAAGGCGACGCCATCGATGCCAACCTGTATTTCCAGAATGTCGCCCGCGCCGTTGCGCGCGCAAGTATCGAATTCACTGCGCTTCATCCGGCGCGAGGCATTTTCGATATCAGGAAAGGCCGCACCGATCCCGCCGCAGAACAGCTTCATGCCGGCACCTGTGCCGGTCGATTCGATCACGGGAGGGCGCGCGTCGGGATTGTTGGCGAGGAACTGCTCCGCAACGATCGTGGTGAAGGGGTAGACGGTGGAAGAGCCAACCGCCCGGATCTGATCGCGTGCGCCGGCCCCGCCGCTCGCCTGATCATGACAGGCGGCGACCAGTGCGAGCAGCACGATCGGCATGACGGCGCGAATCATTGGCATCCCGAAATCCGTCGCTCCAGCCGCGACCGGGCGGCCTGTGTGACACGTGCGTTACGGCTTCATGACAACGTCTCTGCTGCAGCCGGGGGGCGCAGCGTGACTGCTACGCGCGTACCTTCGCCAAGGCGGCTGGAAATCTCCAGCCGGCCGCGATGCCGCTCCGCGATGTGCTTGACGATGGCGAGACCAAGGCCCGTTCCCCCGATCGAGCGGCTGCGGCCCGGATCGACGCGGTAGAAACGCTCGGTGAGTCGGGGCAGGTGCTCCGGCGGAATCCCTTCGCCCTGATCGGCGACGACGAGGCGCACGGCGCCCTTTTCGCGAGTGAGCGAAACACGGATCGGCGTGCCGGGGCGGCCATATTTCATGGCGTTACCGATGAGGTTGTGGAGCAATTGCGATAGTTGCGACGCGTCACCGAGCACCGGTACGTAAGCGCCGGGCTCATATTCGAGGATGATATCGCGGCCGCGACCGTTGTGCGCATCCGCCAGTTCAGCCTGTGTCTTGTCGACGAGTTCCGCGAGATTGATCACCTCAGCGGGCGTGCGGAACTTCTCTGCCTCGATGCGGGAAAGGCTCATGAGGTCATCGACCAGTCGATCCATGCGGCGCGCCTCGTCGAGGACGATCTTGAGGAATCGGGCGCGCAGGGCGGGATCCTCACCGGCCTCGTCCGACAGGGTCTCGACATAACCGAGGATCGAGGCGAGCGGGGTGCGCAGTTCATGGCTGGCATTGGCGACGAAGTCGACGCGCATGCGCTCGGCGGCATGACTGCCGCTGCGATCGGCAAGGTGGACGAGCCGGCGACCGTCGCCGATCGCGGCTACGCGCATGTCCCACCGCTGATCCGGGGACCCGAGTCCCGCCAGCGCAACGGGATCACCATCGCTTAAGCCCGCGAGTACCGCGGCTGCTGCAGGATGCCGGATGGCCGTACGCGCATCTTCACCGATGATATGGTCGCCGAGAAGATCGCGCGCGGCACGGTTGGCGGCGAGGATGCGGGTGCCGCCGAGCACGAGCACCGGCTCGGCAAGTGCATCCAGAACCAGATCGGGCTCACCGGCGGGTGCTGTGTCAGACGGTGCGAGTGCCGCCTTTCCTTCCGTGTCTTCGCGCGCTGTGGCGGCGAGTACGGCGGCAGCGCCGCCCACCAGCGCCAGTCCGGCAGCATCGAAGCCCGCCCCGATAGCGGCGATGATCCCGGCCGTGAGGGTCACGATGCCGAGCGCCAGCCAGCCGCGAGGAGAAACGATCTCAGTCATGGTCGCCTGTCAGTTACCTCCCTGCCGCCGTGAGCGGCCCAAGGGTGTAGCGCATTCCACGCCGGGTGATACATGGTTGCATGAGGGGCGGCAGTCGGGACTTGCCCCTATGCCCAACGCAAGTTCATCGTCCCGCGATGAAACGACGCTCCGAGCAGCGCTTGTCCCCGCGTTAGGATTATGGAAGGGCGCCTTGGTGGAAAAGCGCCCGATGAGCGAACCGGATCAGCCAGCCCAGCCGCAGCGGCGGCGCGCCCTGCGCCTTGGTGCCGCCGGGGCGGTGGCAGTGGTGTCGATCCGGCCGGCGATGGCCCAGGCCTATGGCTCGGTTCTGACATGCGAGATTCCGGTGCCCGATCCGCGCCAGACGGGCGGCTTCATCAACCGCGACGGCAAGGTCGTGCCCGCAGGTACTGCCGGTGCCTACGCGCCGCCTGCACGCCCGCTGAAGGGTGAGGACGTGCGACGCGCACTCGCCACGGGAGGCAATCTGCCCGGCGTAGACTATGAGCGCAGCCGGGCTTATCTCAAATACGTTCAGAACCTGCGCAGCGGATCGACCGGCTTTACCTGCTTCGCTTCGCTGCAGATGCCGCGGAGGTAATTGGGTGGGCGCGACGCGCTATCGCGCGCCGCCGGCCGACGGCATCGCGATCGTGCCGCTGGACGATTTGATGGCGGTCTTCCACCGCGCGTCGGGCATCACTCATCTCGTAACATCCCCTGCGCCCGAATTGCTGGACGCGCTGGCGGACCGCTGGCTATCACTCGATGATCTCGAAGCCGAGTTCGAGCTTGTGGGCGGTGATCGAGCCAGTCTGATCGCGGTGTTGGACGAACTGGCGGCCGTCGGGCTGGTCGAACGGCTATGAGGCACGTTTTCACCGTGCGGGTCGGACCGATCGGCTTTCGTGTCGGGTCCGTGTGGCGCGCACCGGTCGAACAGCTGCGCGCACTATATTGCGATTACCCGAAGTTGGATGAGGTTCCGGACTTTACTGTGCGACTGGAGCCTACCCGGCGGTGGCGCCGCTGGTTGCGGCCTGCCGTCACCATCGCGGGGGACTATGCCATTCCGGATGCCGCCCCGCTGCCGCTGACGCAGGGGCTACTCGCCGCCGAGATGGCGATGAACCTGCAGATGGCGCTGGGACAACGCCGATTCCTGCTGTTGCACGCCGCGGCGGCAGAGCGCGACGGGCGTGCGGTCATCATGACGGGGGAATCCGGTGCGGGGAAGTCGACGCTTGTTGCCTTGCTGCAGCGGCGCGGCTGGCGGCTGATGGCCGACGAGTTCGTGCTGGTCGAGCCATCGACCGGGCTCGTCCTTCCCTTTCCTCGACCGGTCAGCCTGAAGAACGCGGCGATCGCGGTGGCAGCGGCCGCGCTCCCGGGTGCGCGGTTCGGACCGCTGCTTTCAGGCACACCGAAAGGCGATATTCGACACCTGGTGCCCGATCACGCGGCGCTCGCCGCGATGGATGAGGCTGCCAAGCCCGCGCTTCTCCTTTTCCCACGCTTTGGGCTGCCGGCGGAACAGCGACCGGTCGGGGCCGGCGAAGCATTCGTGCGTCTGACTCAGGCTTCGACCAATTACGTCGGGCTGGGGGAGGCGGGCTTCACGGCCCTCACGCGGCTGGTGAACGGCGTCACGCGGATGGCGATCGACTATCCGGATGCGGATACTGCGGCTGAACTGATCGAGGCCATGTGGTAAGCCCCGCGCGCCATCTCGTCGAGTTGTTGGTTGCGCCGGCAGAAGCCGAACGGCTCAGCGACCACGAATGGACCGCGGTTCTTGCTGTCGCGCGGGCCGAACAGTTGATGGGCTCGCTCGCCTGTCGTCTCGCTGGCCTTGCGCTGCCGGGACGAGTGGCGCTCATCCTTGCAGAAGCGCGAGCGATCGCGCTTGAGGGGCGTCGGCAGGCCCTATGGGAAGCAGAAGTCGCGCGCCGTGCACTGGCCGGCATCGCCGAGCCGCTGATCCTCCTTAAGGGCACTGCTTTCGTCGCCGCTGGGTTGGACGCGGGGCAGGGCCGCTCGATCGGCGACCTGGACATCTTGGTGCCGCGGCAGGCGCTGAAACTAGTTGAGGATGCACTGCTGGCGCATGGCTGGATGTGGGTGAAGCCGGATCCCTATGACGATGATTATTACCGACGCTGGATGCACGAACTGCCGCCGCTGATCCACCCGGAGCGGGACCGGATGATCGACGTGCATCACACGATCCTTCCGCTCACCGCCCGGATTGCACCCGATGCTGACAAGCTGATCGCGGGTGCGGTGCCGCTCGGTAGCGACCTGGCGACCTTATCGCCGGAGGATATCGTGGTACATGCCGCCGTTCACCTGCTTGCGGACGGCGACCTTAGCGGGGGCTTGCGCAACCTGTGGGACATCGACCGGCTGCTGCGCGAGTTCGGCGAAGCTGATGATAGCTTCTGGCTGAAACTTGCCGCGCGCGCTGCGGAACATGAAGCGGAAGGGCCTGTGGCGCGCGCAGCCCGATTGAGCCATGCCTTGTTCGCGACGCCAGTGCCGGACGCATGGTGTCGCCAGACCGTCACCGACCGGATTTTCGTTCGCCGGCTGCTGGCGCGAGACGGCTGGGGGCGGGGTACACGTCGAGCGACGCGTCTTGCCTTCTACGTCCGGTCGCACTGGATGCGGATGCCGCCTGCGCTGCTCGCGCGTCACCTGTGGATCAAGTGGCGGCGCGGCGGCCCCGGACCAGCCTGACGACGAGCAGCACGGCGATGATCACCACCGTGTCGGCCACCCAGTCCATGATGTCACAATCGCGGTGCAGCGACGGGATCGACTGAACCACTTCGATCATCGCGCCGAGGAAGGAGAGCCGCTCGCCGATGCGGAGCAGCTCGGCCTCCGGATAGGCCATAACCGAGAGGATCGTGAGCACGCCGAACGCCAGCATGTGGCGGAACTTGTCGCTATCGATCGGAACCGACGGCGGGTTCGGCAAGATCGCCATGGTCACCGCCCCGAGAAGAGCCACGATCAAGAGGATGCGCCACGGCAGGCGTCTCGCGACCGTCACTGGATAGGCCCTCTGGTTACGTTTCCGAGCCGTTCCAGGGCGGGCACCAGTTCGTCGAAATGGTCGATGATCGCCTCGGCGCCCAGTTCTTCTACCGGCTGCATCAGGAAACCGAAGCGGCAAGCGACCGCCGGCACATCAGCGGCGTGAGCGGCCGCGACGTCGAAGATCGAGTCGCCGACAAACGCCGCGCGGCCGCCGCCCGATCGCTCGATCATGGCTTTAATCGGGATTGGCGACGGCTTTGAGTTGCCCGGCCCCATCGTGTCGCCGCCAATTACGCAGGCGAGCCGGTCCAGCAGGCCAGCGCCGGCCAGCACTTCGATGGCGAAGGGCTCGATCTTGTTGGTGACGACCGCTACCTTCCCGCCGCGGGCTTCGATCGCATCAAGTGCCGCTATCGCGCCAGGGAACGGAACGGTGTGGATCGACAGGTTGGCAGCGTAATAGTCGAGCAGAACACCGTGCAAGCGATCAAGCAGCACCTCATCGCCACCGCCCGTCGCCGCGAGCCCATGCGACAGCATCATCCGGGCGCCGCCTCCGATCATCGGCTTGATTGCCGCCACCTCCAGAGGCGAGCGGCCGTCCTGCGCCAGTGCGTGGTTGACTGCCGC
This sequence comes from uncultured Stakelama sp., assembly GCA_964390515.1. Classification (GTDB taxonomy): domain Bacteria; phylum Pseudomonadota; class Alphaproteobacteria; order Sphingomonadales; family Sphingomonadaceae; genus Sphingomonas. The sequence goes on along the minus strand of CAYMIU010000020.1, from coordinate 12,276 downwards.
GGCCAAGTCGCCGCTGGTGTCCAGAAGGGTGCCGTCGAGGTCAAAGCCGACGATGTCGAACGGAAACTGCTGCATCACGGCGAGCGGTGGCGAGTTGCTATGGAATTGGCAAGCGTCCGATGGCAGAGGCGCGTGATGACGGGCCGACCATTAGCCGCCATCGTCCTTGCCGCCGGCAAGGGCACGCGGATGAAATCCGATTTGCACAAGGTGCTCCACCCACTCGCCGGGCGGCCCATGCTGCTGCATTTGCTCGACAGCGTCGCATCGCTTGAGCCGGCGCACAGCGTGGTGGTGGTCGGTGCCGGGCGTGACCAGGTGGAAAGTGCGGTGAGGCCGCTCGGCGTCGGTGTCGCGCATCAGGCAGAGCAACTCGGCACTGGCCACGCGGTGCTGCAAGCGAAGCAGGCGCTGGCCGGCTTCAGCGGCGACGTACTGATCCTCTATGGTGACGTACCGCTGGTAACGGCGGCGACGATGCGGCGGATGATCGAGCGCTTGCATGCCGCGGATTACCCCGCAGCCGTCGTGCTCGGCTTCCGGCCATCTGATCCAGGCGCTTATGGCCGCGTGATTGCCGATGCCTCAGGGCGGATCGAGCGGATGGTCGAGTTCAAGGACGCATCGGTGGAAGAGCGGGCAGTGACGCTCTGCAACTCGGGATTGATGGCAGTGCGGGGCGAAGAGCTATTCGCGCTGCTGGAGCGGGTCGGTAACGACAACGCGGCGGGCGAGTACTATCTGCCGGAAATCGTCATGCTGGCGGCATGTGACGGCCGCCCTTCCGCCGTAATCGAAACGGACGCGGATGAAGTCGCCGGCATCAACAGCCGGGGCGAACTGGCCAGCGTCGAACTGGCATGGCAGGAGCGCCGTCGTCGCCAGGCCATGGCGGACGGGGTGACGCTCATCGCGCCGGACACCGTCTGGTTCAGCCACGACACGACGCTGGGCCGCGATGTCACGATTGAGCCCAACGTGGTGTTTGGCCCCGGCGTGGCCGTCGCTGACAAGGTGACGATCCACGCTTTCAGCCACCTCGAAGGGGCGAAGGTTGGGGAGGGAGCATCTGTCGGCCCGTATGCGCGGCTGCGCCCGGGCGCGGTTATGGAAGCCGGATCTCGGGTCGGCAATTTCGTCGAGATGAAGAAGGCTGTGCTAGGCCCGGGTGCGAAGGCGAACCATCTCACCTATTTGGGGGATGCGGAGATCGGGGCGGGCGCGAACATCGGCGCGGGCACGATCACGTGCAATTACGATGGCTTCTTCAAATACCAGACCAGGATCGGCGCTGGAGCCTTTATTGGGTCAAACTCCGCACTGGTGGCGCCGGTGACGATCGGTGACGGTGCCATTGTGGCGGCAGGATCTACGGTGACGGCCGACGTTGAGGCGGATGCGCTGGCGCTCGTCCGGCCGGCGCAAACGGCGAAACAAGGCTGGGCGAAGAAGTTCAGGGACCTAATGCAAGCGCGAAAGGATGCACGTTAATGTGCGGAATTGTCGGGATCATGGGCAATGAGCCGGTGGCGGACCGGCTGCTCGACGGGCTGAAGAGGCTTGAGTATCGCGGCTATGATTCTGCCGGCATCTGTACCGTTCATGATGGCGACTTCGATCGTCGCCGAGCGCCGGGCAAGCTGAAGAACCTGGCGCAGCGGCTGGCGGAAGAACCGCTGCCGGGCAATAGCGGAATCGCGCATACGCGCTGGGCCACGCATGGTGCGCCGACCGAGGACAATGCGCACCCGCACATCGTCGGCGATGTGGTGATCGTCCACAACGGGATCATCGAGAACTTCAAGCCGTTGCGTGATGAGCTGATCGCCGAAGGGCGCGAGTTCAAAAGCCAGACGGATACTGAGGTCGTGGCGCATCTGGTCGCGCGCGAGATCGAGCGCGGGGCAGAGCCGCGAGCGGCACTGGCGGCGGTGCTCCCGAGGCTGCATGGCGCCTTTGCGCTTGGCGTGATGGTGCGCACCCACCCTGATCTCCTGCTGGGCGCGCGGCTCGGAGCCCCGCTGACGGTTGGTTATGGCGACGGGGAGAACTTCTTGGGGTCGGATGCCCTGGCGCTTGCTCCGCTGACACAACGCATCGCCTATCTGGAAGAGGGCGACTGGGTGGCGATCACACGCGAGAGGGTCGAGATCTATGATCGCGACAACCAGCGCGTGGAGCGGCCGATCGTCAATTCGGGTGCTTCCGGGCAGTTGATCGACAAGGGCAATCACCGTCACTTCATGCAGAAGGAGATTTACGAGCAGCCGGTGGTGGTGGCGCAGACTTTGCGTTCCTACCTCCGCCCGCTCGAGGCACAGGTCGCCCTGCCCGACATGGAGTTCGACCTGTCAACCGTCGAGCGCGTGGTGATCGTCGCTTGTGGCACCGCCAGCTACGTCGGGATGATCGGCAAGTATTGGGTCGAGAGCATGGCCCGCCTGCCCGTCGAGGTCGATGTGGCAAGCGAATACCGTTACCGTGATCCGGTACTGCTGCCGAATACGCTCGGTATCGTCATTTCGCAGTCGGGCGAGACGGCAGACACGCTGGCAGCACTTCGCCACATGAAGGCGGCCGGGGTAACCACGGCCGGCATCATCAACGTGCCGACAAGCTCGATGGCGCGTGAGGTGGACCTGCTGCTGTCGACCCATGCCGGGCCGGAGATAGGCGTTGCGTCGACCAAGGCCTTCACGTGCCAGCTGGCGGTGATGGCGGCGCTGGCGACGAACCTCGCGCGGGCGAAGGGGCGGCTCGGCAATGAGGCTGAGGTCGTCGAGCATCTGCAGCAAGTGCCCGAGGCCATGAGCCTTGCACTGGCGCACGATGAGGAGATCGAGGCGATGGCGCCGAAGATCGCGGCGGCGCGTGACGTGCTCTATCTTGGACGTGGCCCGGAGTTCCCGCTGGCGCTGGAAGGCGCGCTAAAATTGAAGGAAATCAGCTACATCCACGCCGAAGGCTATGCGTCGGGTGAGATGAAGCACGGGCCGATCGCCCTGATTGACGATCAGGTGCCGCTGATCGTGATCGCGCCCTCGGGGCCGCTGTTCGACAAGACCGTCAGCAACATGCAGGAGGCGCAGGCACGCGGTGCGCAGGTCGTGCTGATCTCCGACGCTGATGGCATTGCACAGGCCGGCGAGAACACGATCGCAACGATCGAGATGCCCAAGGTGCATCCGCTGATCGCACCCTTGGTCTATGCGGTGCCGGTGCAACTGCTCGCCTATCACGTGGCCGTTGCCAAGGGGACGGACGTGGATCAGCCGCGCAATCTGGCAAAATCCGTTACCGTGGAGTAACTTAGAGAGTGTAGTTAGAAGTCGGGCGGAGAGTTCGGTCTCCGCCCGAGTTGTTGATCGTCGCGTCGGGGCCGCCGCTCTCTCGGCCAGAGCAAGGCTTCACAGACTTACTCGAAGCCACGCTCCAGGAAGCGTTCGGCCAGGGTGCAGTGCATCGCGATGCCCTTTGCCATTACGGCTTCGTCGATCGTCATGCGGGTGTTGTGGAGCGGCGGGTTGGTGCGGGGATCGCTGCCTTCGGCCGCCACGCCGACGAACGCCATCGCGCCAGGGACTTCACGCAGGACGTAAGAGAAATCCTCGCCGCCCATCATCGGTGCCGGCATGTGCGACCAGCCATGTTCGCCCGAGATCGTGCCGGCGACATCGCGCATCATCGCGGTGGCGCGCGGATCGCAGAAGGTGACAGGATAGCCTTCGTCGATCTCTACATCCGCAGTGCAGCCATGGGCCGACGATATGTCGGTGACGATCTGACGGAAGGCGGCGCGAGCCGTTTCGCGCGTGTGCTCGGACAGCGTGCGCAGCGTCCCCATCAGCTTCACTTCGTCGGGGATGATGTTGTGGCTGCTACCGGCGTGGAACTGCGTCATCGTGAGAACTGCCGGATCCGCCACCGGGATGCGGCGTGCGATGAAGGTCTGCAGGGCGGTGACGATCTCGCAGGCTACGGGGATGGGGTCGATTGCATCGTGCGGCATGGCGGCGTGACCACCCTTGCCACGGATCGTTGCCATCACCGTGTCGGTCGAGGCAAGCAGCGGGCCTTCGCGACCGACGAAGACGCCGGCGGGCGCGTTCGGCGAGATGTGGAGCGCAAACGCAGCCTCGGGGCGGGCGATGTCTAGCAGCCCGTCCTCGATCATGTGGCGGGCGCCGTGGTGCCCTTCTTCGCCCGGCTGGAACATGAAGACGATCGTGCCGGGGATCTGGTCCTTGCGCGCGCACAGCGCCCGCGCCGCGCCGGCGAGCATTGCGGAGTGCGCGTCGTGGCCGCAGGCGTGCATCGCGCCGGGGATCGTGGAGGCGAAATCGAGGCCGGTTTCCTCCGTCATCGGCAACGCGTCCATATCGCCCCGCAGCAGGACGGTGCGCATGTTACTGCCCGCTGCACCCGTGCGCCCGCCGCGCAGGATCGCGACGAAGCCGGTCGTCGACGTGCTGTCGTGGATCTCCAGCGGCAGCCCGGCGAGTGCGGCCTTGAGCTTGGCGGTGGTCTTCGGGCAGTCGTTTCCGATTTCCGGCTCGGCATGGATCGCGCGGCGGAGTGCGATCGTGTCGGCAAGTTCGGCCGCGCCCGCGGCGGTCCAGTCAGTGCGGGTGAGGGGGGCGTTCATGCTCGATCCTTCGTTTACCAGGCGACCGCGATCTTGCCGAAGTGCGCGGCGCTTTCCTCATAGCGGAAGGCGTCGGCAAGATCCTCCAGCGCAAAAGTGCGGTCGATCACCGGCCGGATCGCGGCGGCTTCGAGCGCGCGGACGAACTCCTCCTGTTCCTGCCGACTGCCGACGATGAGGCCCTGGAGGCGGGCCTGCTTCGCCATCAGTGCTGCGGTGGGGACTTCCCCGGCGACGCCGGTGAGGACGCCGATCAGGGCGATATGGCCGCCGATCCGCACGGCCTCGATCGACTGCGCGAGCGTGCCTGGGCCGCCGACCTCAATGACGATGTCGACGCCGCGGCCGCCGGTGAGATCGCGTACCGCGCGGCCCCATTTCGGCTGCTCGCGATAGTTGATGCAATGAGTGGCGCCCAAGTCCTTGGCGCGCGCCAGTTTCTCGTCCGACGAAGACGTCACGATCACCTCGCAGCCCATCGCCCGGGCGATCTGCAGCGCGTAGATCGAGACGCCGCCCGTGCCGAGGACGAGGACGGTGTCGCCGGCCTTCAGGCCGCCATCGACGACAAGCGCGCGCCAGGCGGTGAGGCCGGCGGTGGTGATCGTTGCGGCTTCTGGGTGGCTCCAGCCGGCAGGGGCGCGGGTGAAGGCAGTGGCGGGAAGGACCGCAACGTCGCGGGCGAAGCCGTCGATGCCGTCACCCGGCACGCGGCGGAAATCACCGACGCGCGGCGGGCCGGCCTGCCAGTCCGGGAAGAAGCATGAGACGACATGATCGCCGACGGCGAAGTCGGTGACGCCGTCGCCGATCGCCTCCACCACGCCGGCGCCATCGGCCAAGGGGATGCGGCCGTCGGCGGTCGGCGACATGCCGGAGCAAACAAGATAATCGTGAAAGTTCAGCGAGCTGCCGTGCAAAGCTACACCGACTTCTCCAGCGCCGGGCTGGCCGGGATCGGGTCGATCGGAGAGGGTGAGCTTGTCGAGGCCGCCCGGCGCGGTGAGCGTGATCGCCTTCACTTCGCGGCCTCCGGCGCGGTGGCGGGGGCGCGGCGGGCGGTGCTTACCGGCACCGTGGGTTCGAGCATCTGGCCCTTCATAATTCCTTCTCCCTTGGTGGGCGAGGTCGGCAAATCCATGATGCGGCGGACGACATCCATGCCCTCGACCACGCGGCCGAACACGGCATAGCCCGGGTTGGTGCCGTCAGCGTCCATCGCAGGGGTGTTGCCGACGATGATGAAGAAATCGCCGCGGGCCGTTCCAGGTTCCGCCATCGCCATGGAAATCGCACCATCTACGTGACTTAGGCCGGTCTTTGAGGTCGGCTCATGAGCAATGGGCGGGAGGGTGCGCTTGGGATCGTTCTGGGTGCCGAACTGGATGAAGCCGTAGCCCGGCGCGACCTTTACGGTGCGGTAGAAGACGGTGCCGTCGAGGCGTTTGCCGTCGACGTACTTCAGGAAATTGGCTGCCGTAATCGGCGCCTTTTCCGTCTCGATCGCCAGGACGATCGGCCCCTGGGCCGTGGAAATGAGTACATTCGTGGTGGCTGCCTGGTCCGCCTTGGGTGCGGACTGGGTGACGTCGGTAGGCGTTTGGGCGGCGTTGGCATCGCTTTGTACAGCGATGGGAGCCGTCAGCAGCAGGCCGAGGAGAGTGAGCGTCTGGATCATGCGAGCCTTGCCACGAGAAGGGTGATTCTGTCGGCATCGGCGCCGGACAGCTGGAGGGTGTAATTGCCGGGCGCGAGCGTGAAATCGACCATCTTGCGCACGCCGGTGCACTTCGGGCCATGAGCGTGCGCGACCGAAGCGAGCGACTTGCCGGCGTGGAGCACGTCGATCCAGGCCTTGCCGCTCAGCGCGATGCGATAGGTGCCGGGCGTGGCGACCGCAAAGGCGAGCGTGCCGCCATTGCCGGTCGCGTTCTTCGGGGCGGGTGAGAGCGCCAGGTGCTGCGCGGGATGGAGCGACACGAGTGCGCCCTGGCCGATGGTGATCGTCGCGCCTTCGCCGGGCTTCACCCCGGCGCTGACCGGCGTCTGCTGCGACCAGCCGGCGAGTTCGGGCGGGAAGGCAACGCGCACGTTGGTGCAGGCGGGATCGGTGGCGGGATCGTTGGTGTGGGCCGAAGACTGGCTCCCGGCGTCGGTCTGTGCCGCCAGCGGGGCGGCGAGGAGCAGCGAGGCGAAGGCAAGCGCGACACGCATAGAGGAGTGATCCTTTCGCCCGACCCTAGGCCAAAGCGCCTCACAAATGAAGCGCCCAGCCTTCCGCCACGGCAACTTGCGTGCCCGTTGTAGCTATGATTGGAGGCCGCCCGCAGCACAGGAGCAATGCGATGGCGACGAACGCGACCGAGCCCAGAGAGGCGCGGACCCCGATCCCCGCGCCACCGGGCCTGCCGGTGGTGGGGCACCTGCACCAGATCGCGCGGGCAGGGCTGATCGGCCACCTGTTGCAGGTCGGCCGCGACTTTCCGGAAGGGATTTTCAAGCTGCGGTTCGGCAGCCGCGTGTCGCTGTTCGTGACGAACCCGGACCTCGTCGCCGAGCTTTCGGACGAGACGCGTTTTCGGAAGATGCCGGGGCCGGCGCTGCGCGTGGTGCGCAAGTTCGCCGGCGACGGGCTGTTCACCGCGTTCAGCGAGGAGCCCAATTGGGGCAAGGCGCACCGCATCCTGCTGCCCGCGTTCAGCCAGCGCGCCATGCGCGGCTATTTCGACATGATCGTCGAGGTTTGCGACCAACTGGTCGCCAAATGGGAACGTGCGGCGGGCACCGACGTGCTGGTGGCCGACGACATGACGCGGCTGACGCTGGATTCGATCGCGATCGCAGGCTTCGGCCACCGCTTCAACTCGTTCGAGCGGGAGGAACTGGACAGTTTCCTGCTGGCGCTTGGCCGCGCGCTGACCGAGGCGCTGTCGACGATCACGCGGCTGCCGATCCAGAACCGCTTCGCGAAGAAGGCGAAGGCGCAATATGAAGCGGACATCGAGGAGATGAACGCGCTGGTCGACGGCATCATCGCCGACCGGCGCGTGCACCCGACGGATGGCCGCGACCTGCTGAACCTGATGCTGACGGCGGTGGACCCGGAGACGGGCGAGCAACTGGACGACGTCAACATCCGGTACCAGGTGCTGACCTTCCTGATCGCGGGGCACGAGACGACCAGCGGGATGCTGACGTTCGCCTTCGCCTATCTGCTGCGCAATCCGGCGGTGTTGGCACAGGCCTATGCCGAGGTGGACCGGGTGATGCCGGGCGACGTTCGCCCGGATTACAGCCATGTCGCCAAGCTGGAGGTGATCGAGCGGATCCTGAAGGAAGCGCTGCGGCTGTGGCCGACCGCGCCTGCCTTCAGCGTCGCGCCGTTCGAGGATGAGCTGATCGGCGGCAAGTGGCTGATGCGCAAGGACCGGCCGGTCAACGTGTTCGTGCCCGGGCTTCACCGCTTCCCCGACGCGTGGGCCGACCCCGAAAGCTTCGACATCGACCGCTGGCTGCCGGAGAACGAGGCGGCGCGGCACCCGCATGCGTACAAGCCGTTCGGCAATGGCGAGCGGGCGTGCATCGGGCGGCAGTTCGCGATGGTGGAAGCGAAGATCGCGATGGCGATGCTGCTGCGGCGATTCGCGATCGGCGATCCGCATTCGTACAAGCTGGCGATCAAGGAAACGCTGTCGATCAAGCCGGACGACTTCTGGATGCGCATCCGGCTGCGCCAGCCGCACGAGCGGCTGCAGCTGGGGACTGACGCGCCGGCGCCGGCCAACGATGACGCGATCGGCTCCGTCGCGGGGACGGGGCAGCAGTTCGCGGTGCTCTACGGATCGTCGCTGGGAACGGCGCGGGACATCGCCGAGGAGATCGCCGAGCGCGCGCGGCTCGACGGGTTCGACGTGATCGTCCGTTCGGTGGACGAGAGCTTCAAGGGCGGCGCCGCGCCGCAGGACAAGGTGATCGTGATCGTCACCGCGACCTATAACGGCCGCGCGCCCGACAGCGCGGTCGAGGTGGAGCGGGCGCTGGACGCCGGGCTGTTCGCCCATGCCGACTGGAGCGGCGCGCGCGTCGCGGTGCTTGGCGTCGGCAACAGCCAGTGGCCCAATTACCAGCTGTTCCCGAAACGGATCGCGGACGCGGTGGAGAAGGCCGGGGCGACGATCCTGGTGCCGCGCGCCGAGGCGGACGGACAGGGCGATTTCGACGGCGCGGTGAGCGGCTTCGTACGCGACCTGTGGCAGGCGCTGGGCAGTGAGAGCGGGCCGAGCGACAGCGCCGCCTCGCTGTCGCTGACGCTGGTGGATGCGGCGGACACGCGGGCGCAGGCGCTGCCGGAACATGCGCAGCGGCTGGCGATCGTCAGCAACGAGGAACTGGTGCGACCCGCCGATGGGCTGTGGGATTTTTCACAGGAGCCGCCGCGCCCCTCGACCCGGCTGATCCGCGTGCGGCTGCCCGAGGGGCAGGTGTATCAGACCGGCGATCATATCGCGGTTTATGCCCGCAACCGGCCCGAGCTGGTGGCGCGCGCGATCGACCGGCTGGGGCTGGATGGCGCGCGGCAGGTTCGGCTGGACGGACAGGGCGGGCGCTTCAAGCATCTGCCGCTTGGCCAGACCGTGACGGTGGCGCAGCTGCTGACCGATTTCGTCGAGCTTTCCGATCCCTTGCCCCGCCGCGCGCTGGCGCAGGTGGCGGCGCAGACGCGCTGCCCGGATACCAGGCGCAAGCTGGCGGCGATCGAGGCGGATTACGATGCGGCGGTGGCGGAGAAGCGGCTGACGCTGATCGACCTCCTGGAAGCGCACCCGGCGGCCGAGCTGTCGTTCGAGAGCCTGGTGGAGCTTTCCGCGCCGATCGCGCCGCGTTTCTATTCGATCGCATCCTCTCCGCTGGTCGACCCGCAGGTGGCGGATCTGATCGTCGGGACGATGGCGGCGCCGGCATGGTCGGGGCTGGGCGAGCATCGCGGCTTTGCCTCCAGCTACATGGGATCGGTGGCGCCGGGCGATCATGTGTTCGGCTATGTCCGGCGGCCCAATCCGCCGTTCGCGCCGCCGGCCGACCCCAAGGTGCCGATGATCCTGATCGGCCCGGGCACCGGCTTCGCGCCGCTGCGCGGCTTCCTGCAGGAGCGCGAGGCGCAGCAGGCGGCGGGCGCGGAGGTGACGGCGAGCCTCCTGTTCTTCGGCTGCCGCCATCCCGAGCATGACTGGTTCTGCCGGGAGGAGATGGAGCGCTGGGAAGTGGCGGGCGTGGCCGAGCTGTTCACCGCCTTTTCCGCGGTGCCGGCGCATCCGTGCCGGTTCGTTCAGGACGCGCTGTGGGCGGAGCAGGAGCGGGTGTGGGCAGCGCTGCAGGTGGGCGCCTCCATCTATCTGTGCGGGGACGGCAAGTTCATGGCGCCGGCGGTGCGCGACACGCTGATCCGCATCCAGATGCAGCAGGCGGGCGCCGAACATGCGCAGGGATCGGCATGGCTGGAGGGGCTGATCGCGGCGGGGCGCTTTCATCAGGATGTGTTCGGTTTCGGCAAGTAAGCCGGCCGAACGCCCGGGCCTGATCAGAAGGCGAGATCGAAGCCGAGGCGGATGCTGCGCGGGCGCAGCGGGGTGATATGTTCCTGGTCGCGGATCAGGAACGGCGAGCCTAGCGCGAAGCGGTTGCCGCGCGAATCGAGCAGGTTCGTGGCGGTGAGCGTCACCCCGCGGCGATCGTTGCCGATCCGCGCCTCCAGCCCGGTATCGAAATAATCGCCCTGCAGCCGGCCGAGGATCGTGCCGATGCCGAGCATCGACTGGCCGATGTACCGGGCATAGCCACTGAGATCGAGGCGGCTGCCGCCGGCGAGCGCGCTGGTATAGGTGAAGCCGAGGCGCCCGCTGCGATGCGCGACATTGGGCAGGCGGCTTTCGTCGATTGCGCCGATGCTGACCGGCAGGATCGAGAAGGCAGGATCGGTGATCCGGCTGTCATTGAGGTAGATCGCGCCGTCGAGCTCCAGCCCCGCGAGCGGGCGCCAGCGCGCGGAGAGGCCGACCGACCAGATGCGGCCATCGCCGATGTTCGCCGTCGTCGGGAAGCCGAAGCCATCGACGATGTCGGCCTGGATGTTGCGCCAGCTGGTGTGCGAGACGGTGACGCTGGCATCGAGCGAGCGGCCGTCCCAGCGGCCGCCGACCTCGGTGGTCGCGACGCGATCGCCGGCGAAGCGCTGGATGAAATCCTGCCGCACGGCGATGCCGCCGGGACGGAACCCTTCCTGGTAGCGGGCGAAGAGGCTGGCGCGCGGATCCGGACGCCAGACGATCGCGGCGGAGGGGAGGAGGCGGGTTTCGGAGCGGCTGTCGCCGGCGCCGGGATCGACGCGCAGGGCAACCGCCTCGGCCACGTCGCGCGACTGGCCGCCGAGCCGCGAATGGGTGAGGCGGCCGCCGACCGTCACCGTCACTTGCGCGAGCGGCGACACGGCATAATCGCCGTAGAGCGTCGCTTCATCGACGTCGTTGCGCACGCCCGTGAGCGCCGAGCCGAGCCAGGGGCCACCCATGCGGCGGGCGACGCGGGCGCGGTTGTGCAGCAGGCTGGCGCCGATCAGCCAGCCGGCGCCGTTCGCGCCGCGGCGGGCGAGGCGGGTCTCCGCCGTGAGCAGGCCGATGCGATTGGTCTGCGTATAGGTGGTCGGCTCCGCGCCTTCGAGCGGGGCCTGCATTGGGCGCAGCGGATCGGGGAGCGCGGGGCCTTCATATTGTTCGAAGACGTGCTGGCCGGTGTAGCCGATCGAGCTGGTCCATTCGACCGGCCCGAGCGATTTGCGCACCACGAGATCGGTCAGCCAATATTCGTTGCGGAACGGCTGGGCGACGGTGCTGGCGCGGCTGAGGCCATCGGTGACGCGATCGGCATATTGGCTGTCGTCGCCGACGATGCGCTGCCCGAGCGCGGTGAGATCGATCGTCCAGTCGTTGGTCGGCGTGTAGCGCAAGGTGGCGCGGCCGCCGACCGTGCCGACGCGGTTCACGTCGCGAAGTTGGCGCGCGCGATCGTCGATATAGCCGCCCTCGACATTGCCGAAGCCGAGCACGCGCAGCGCGAGCGTATCATCGACGAGTGGGAGGTTGATGATCGCGCCGCCGTCCCCGCCGGGCTTGCCGTGCTGCGTGGCGAGGACGCCCCCCCAGAGGTGCACGCTACGCTCGCCGGCGTCGGGCGCGTTGGGGACGACGCGGACGACGCCGCCGAGCGAGCCCGCGCCGTAGAGCGTGCCTTGCGGGCCTTCGAGCACCTCGATGCTCTTCACGTCGTAGAGGCGCAGGCTGGGATCGGGCGCGCTGTAGGTGATGCGGCTGTTGCCCCAATATTGGCCGACGGTGGCCTGCGTCGGACCGACGAAGCTCGAATCCGCGATGCCGCGGATGAACAGCTTGTTGCGGCCGGGACCGAGGTGAGTCGAGGTGACGCTGGCGGCGCGGCTTTCGATGAGATCGGTGCCGCGCGCGGCCTGCGCCAGCGACAGCGTCTCGCCGGCGATCACCTGCGCGCCGCCGGGATAATCGGCGAGCGGCACGTCGCGCTTGGTGGCGGTGACGATGATGTCGGCAGCCGGGGGATCGGGG
>CAYMIU010000019.1:62822-76933 GCA_964390515.1 uncultured Stakelama sp. | reverse complement strand
GGCATGTGGACACCGAAGCTAACTTATCAGCGGCCTGAAAACGGGGAGCAGGTCAAAAGCTACGCCATGGAGCACGGATTGAAAGAGCAAGGCAATCTAAGCAAGAAAGTCGGAGCTGTCGGCGCTCATCTTCTTGATAGAGGCGTAATAGACCAAAAATACTATGAGGAAATCGAAAGAATTCGCCTTCATGATCAGCTAATTTCTATATCTAGCATACAACGCTATATACACTCCCCGGACTTTGCTCCGATGGAGAGCGAGCTAAGAGTATACTGGACTCGGCTTGGCAAATTCCTACTCGCCGCTCTGAACAGATAGGCCGTCTACCATCGGTCCCCGTAGACGAACGCCGTTCCCTTATTGAAGAGGATGGCGGCGCATGGGTTTACATGATGGCCGATCGCTATCGGGGCGCCATCTATGTTGGCGTCACCACGCATCTGGCGGCGCGTGTTCAGCAGCATCGTAGTGGGGATGGGTCCGACTTCTGTCGGCGGTACGGGCTGGACCGCCTCGTGTGGGCGGAGCGGGCTGGTTCTGTGCTGGACGGGATTGCGCATGAGAAGCGGCTGAAGCGCTGGCGGCGGGAGTGGAAGTTCGCGCTGATCGAGCGGGGCAATCCTGATTGGGTCGACCTGTTCGATCTGGTGGGGTGATTGGAAGCGAGGGGAAGGGAGCGGGACCCCGGATCGAGTCCGGGGGGACGGGCTTGGGGTGTGGGTGACTTCCGTACGGTGGAAAGATGAGCGGGACCCCGGCTCGGGGCCGGGGTGACGAGGTGTTGGGTTGCGGTACGGCGGTGAGCTTTCGGTGCTAGCCCGCCGCCTTCGCCAGCCCCTTCGACAATTGCAGCGCGCCGTGCAGCCGCGCGGCAGGGTCCGCCCAGTTGCGTGTCAGGGCGAGCTTCGAATCCGGGCGCAGCTTGGCGATCGGGCCGAGCTTTTCGACATAGGCGAGGAGGGCGGGGACGTTGGGCGGCGTATCGTCGTGGAAGCTGACGAGCGCGCCCTTGGGGCCGACGTCCATCTTCGCGACGCAGGCCTTCTTGGCGTTCAGCTTGATCTCGATCACCTTGACGAGATTGTCGGTCGCTTCCGGCAACGGGCCGAAGCGGTCGATCATCTCGGCGGCGAAGGCATCCAGATCGGGCTTCGTGTCGAGATCGTTGAGGCGGCGGTACAGGCCCATGCGCAGATCGAGATCGGGCACGTAATCCTCCGGGATGAGGATGGCTGCATCGACCGTGATCTGCGGCGAGAAATCGCGCGGGCGGCTGGCGAGGCCGCCGGCGCGCGCGTCCATGATCGCTTCCTCCAGCATCGACTGGTAGAGCTCGTAGCCGACTTCCTTGATGTGGCCGGACTGTTCGTCGCCCAGCAGGTTGCCGGCGCCGCGGATGTCGAGATCGTGGCTGGCGAGCTGGAAGCCGGCGCCGAGGCTGTCGAGATCGGAGAGGACCTTCAGGCGCTTTTCCGCCGCATCCGTCATCTGCCGTTCGGGGGGCGTGACCATATAGGCGTAGGCACGCGTCTTCGACCGGCCGACGCGGCCGCGCAGCTGGTATAGCTGGGCGAGGCCGAAGCGATCGGCGCGGTTGACGATCAGCGTGTTGGCGGACGGGATGTCGATGCCGCTTTCGATGATCGAGGTGGAAATGAGCACCTCGAACTTCTTTTCGACGAAGGCGGACATGCGCTCCTCCACCTCGGTCGGCGCCATCTGGCCGTGCGCGATGACGTAGCGGACCTCGGGCACTTCCTTACGCAGGAATTCCTCGATGTCGGGCAGATCGGCGATGCGCGGGGTGACGAGGAAGCTCTGGCCGCCGCGATAATGCTCGCGCAGCAGCGCCTCGCGCAGGACGACCGGATCCCACGGCATGACATAGGTGCGCACCGCGAGGCGATCGACCGGCGGCGTCTGGATGACGGAAAGCTCGCGCAGGCCCGACATCGCCATCTGCAGCGTGCGGGGGATGGGCGTGGCGGTGAGGGTGAGGACGTGGACGTCCGCCTTCAGCGCTTTCAGCCGTTCCTTGTGGGTGACGCCGAAGCGCTGCTCCTCGTCGACGATGACGAGGCCGAGGCGCTTGAAATCGACGTTCCTGGCGAGGAGCGCGTGGGTGCCGATGACGATGTCGATCGTGCCGCTGGCGAGGCCTTCCTTGACGCGCTTCGCCTCCGCCGCGGGGACGAGGCGGGAGAGGCGGCCGATCTCGATCGGATAGCCTTCGAAGCGCTGGGTGAAGTTGAGGTGGTGCTGGCGGGCGAGGAGCGTCGTCGGGCAGACGACCGCGACCTGCATGCCGGCCATCGCCGCGACGAAGGCGGCGCGCAGGGCTACCTCGGTCTTGCCGAAGCCGACGTCGCCGACGATGAGCCGGTCCATCGGCTTGCCGGCGGAGAGATCGGCCAGCGTTTCCTCGATCGCGCGGTCCTGATCGTCGGTTTCCTGATAGGGGAAGCGATCGACGAAGCTGGGATAGCCGCTGGCGTCGGGCGCCGCGACCTCGCCATGGCGGAGCGCGCGCAAGGCGGCGGTGGCGATGAGATCACCCGCGATTTCGCGGATGCGCTCCTTCATCTTCGACTTGCGGCGCTGCCATGCCTCGCCGCCGAGGCGGTCGAGGCTGGCGCCTTCCTCGCCTGAGCCGTAGCGCGAGAGGACCTCGAGGTTCTCGACCGGCACGTAGAGCTTGTCGCCGCCGGCATATTCGAGCTGCACGCAATCGTGCGGCGCCTTGGCGACGGGAACCTGCGTCAGGCCGACGTAGCGGCCGATGCCGTGATCGGTGTGGACGACGAGATCGCCGGGGGAGAGCGTCGCGAGCTCGGCCAGGAAGGCGTCGGCGGACTTGCGGCGCTTGGCGCGGCGGATCAGCCGGTCGCCCAGCATGTCCTGCTCGGTGAGGACGGCGACATTCGGCGCGGTGAAGCCATGGTCGAGCGGCAGGACGATGAGCGCGACCTGGGTCTCGCCGACGCCTTGCGCCTCCTGCCACGTCTCGACGGGCTTCGCGCCGGTGAGGCCGTGATCCTTGAGGAGATTGCCGAGGCGATCGCGCGCGCCGGCGGAATAGCTGGCGAGGACGGGGGTGCGGCCCTGCTTGCGCAGCTTCTGGAGGTGATCGACCACCGCCTCGTAGACGTTGGTGCTGGCGGCGCGCTCGGGCGCGAAATCACGCGGGCCGTCGACGTCGAAGTCGACCACAGTGGCGGATTCGGGCTCGTGGAACGGGGTGGTGACGTGCGCGGTCGCGGCGGCGAGCGCGGCCTCCCATTCCTTGGGCGGCATGTAGAGCGTCTTGGCAGGGAGCGCGCGGTAGCTGCCGGGCTGCGCCGCCTCGGCGCGTTTGCGGTTCTCGTAATAATCGGCGACCGCCTCGAACCGCGCTTCGCCCGCGGCCTTCACGCCGCCGTCGCGGACGACCAATGCGTCCTCGCCGATATGGTCGAACAGGGTTTCGAGACGATCCTCGAACAGCGGCAGCCAATGCTCCATGCCGGCGAGGCGGCGGCCTTCGCTGACGGCCTGGTAGAGCGGGTCACCCGTCGCGGTGGCGCCGAAGGTTTCGCGATAGCGGCTGCGGAAGCGCTTGATGCTTTCCTCGTCCAGCAGCGCCTCGGAGGCGGGGAGGAGGGTGAAGCCAGGGATCTTGCCGGTGGTACGCTGATCGGCAGGGTCGAAGGTGCGGACGCTCTCGATCTCGTCACCGAAGAAATCGAGCCGAAGCGCCTGCGTCTCGCCCGAGGGGAACAGATCGACGAGGCCGCCGCGGACGGCATATTCGCCGGCGTCGTGGACGGTGTCGGTGCGGACATAGCCGTTGGCGGAAAGCAGCGCGGCGAGCTTGTCGCGTGCGATCCGCTCGCCCGGCTTCAGGTTCGCGACGAGCTGGCGGATACGGAACGGGGTGAGCGTGCGCTGGGTGGCGGCGTTGACGGTGGTGAGGACGAGCTGCGGCGTCTTGGGGGTCGCCTGCAGCTTGTGCAGCGCGCCGATCCGCTCCGCCATGACGCGCAAGGAGGGTGAGGCGCGGTCATAGGGAAGGCAATCCCACGCCGGATATTCGACGATCTCGATTTCCGGCGCGAAGAAGCGCGCGGTGCCCGCGATCGCCCGCATCGCCGCCTCGTCCGGCGCAATGAATACCGCGCGCGTCTTGGCCGCACGGGCGAGATCGGCAAGCAGGCTGGGCAGGAAGCCGGTCGGCACGCCCGAGAGGGTGAGCGGCGTCCTGGCGGAGAGAATCGTCTTCAGATCGGGCAAAAGCGGGTCCGTTCGTATCGGGCGGCGGCAGGTAGGGGAGGGTTCAGGCGCCGGGCTGGCTGCCGGGGGTGGCGAGCGCGAAATCGACGCGGCGCATCGTCTGCATCATCTCGCCTTCCCATTCGGGCGGGCAGGGGATGGAGCCGATCGCCCAGCCCATGATGTCGACGTCCTGCTCCTCCAGCAGGCGTTCGAACCATTGCAGCTGATCCTCCGACCAGCTGGCATGATGCGCATCGAAGAAGCCGCCGATCATGAAATCGGCCTCGCGCGTGCCCCGGTGCCAGGCGCGGAAGCGGGTGCGCCGCAAACGAGTTTCTTGATCCATCAGGGGCTCCAACGACACTTGGCCGGCCGTGGTTTCGCACGGTCGGCTACGATAATTCATCCGCTCGCCTGACAGGATCGATGCGAACGGCTAGGCGTGGCGCCAGAGATAGTCATGCGACCCGATATCCTCAATCCACTGTTCGCCGAAGTCACCGCGCTGAAGGGCGTCGGGGCAGGGCTGGCCAAGCCGCTGGATCGGCTTGGCCTTGCGAGGGTGGTGGACGTGCTGTTCCATTTGCCGAGCGGCTGGATCGATCGCCTGCCGCGCGACGAGCTGATGGCGCAGGATGCGGGGCGCACGATCGCGATCACGCTGACGGTGCGCGACATCCGCGTCTCCTCAAGCCCGCGCGGGCCGACGCGGGTGCAGGCCGCCGACGGCTACGGCAATATCGTCAGCCTCGTCTATTTCGGGCGATCGAGCGGGCTGGTGCGCAAGCTCTATACCGTCGGCGAGCCGGTGCGCGTGTCCGGCAAGCTGGAAACGTATGGCCAGGAATTGCAGATCATCCACCCGGAGATCGTGGATGGCGAGGACAGCTTTCGCGAGCGCGAGGCGATCTATCCCCTGTCGGAGGGGATTACGTCGCGGCGCGTCGGCGGGCTGGTCGACCAGGCGATCGCGCGGGCGCCGGAGCTTGGCGAATGGATCGAGCCCGGCCTGCTGGCGCAGCGCGACTGGCCGGGGTGGAAGGAGGCGCTGGCGCGCGTCCATGCCGATCCGGCCGACGCGGTGGCGCGGGCGCGGATCGCCTATGACGAGATTTTCGCCAACCAGCTGGCGCTGTCGCTGGTGCGGCAGGATACGCGGCGTCGGCGCGGGCGGGCGCTGAAGGGCGACGGGCGGCTGCGCGACATACTTCGGCTGCCCTATGCGCTGACCGGCGCGCAGGCGCGGACGGCGCGCGAGATCGAGGGGGATCTGGCGCAGGACGCGCCGATGCTCCGGCTGCTGCAGGGCGATGTGGGATCGGGCAAGACGCTGGTCGCGGCGCTCGCGTTGCTGATCGCGGTGGAGGCGGGCGCGCAAGGCGCGCTGCTGGCGCCGACCGAGATATTGGCGCGGCAGCATTATGACACGC
This sequence comes from uncultured Stakelama sp., assembly GCA_964390515.1. Classification (GTDB taxonomy): domain Bacteria; phylum Pseudomonadota; class Alphaproteobacteria; order Sphingomonadales; family Sphingomonadaceae; genus Sphingomonas. The sequence continues at coordinate 71,249 of CAYMIU010000019.1, read as the reverse complement.
TGCGCGAGACGCTGTCGGGCCTGCCGGTGAACATCGCGGTGCTGACCGGGCGCGACAAGGGCCGGGCGCGCGAAGGCGTGCTGATGGGGCTGGCGGATGGATCGATCGACATTTTGATCGGCACGCACGCGATCTTCCAGGATGCGGTGACTTACCGTGACCTTGGCCTTGTGGTGGTGGACGAGCAGCACCGCTTCGGCGTGGCCCAGCGGCTGGCGCTATCGGCCAAGGGCAGGACGACGCCGCATCTGCTGGCGATGACCGCGACGCCGATCCCGCGCACGCTCGTCCTCGCGCAGCATGGCGAGATGGACCAGAGCCGGCTGGACGAAATGCCGCCCGGGCGCGAGCCGGTCGAAACACGCGTGATCAGCGAGGAGCGGCTGGACGAGGTGGTCAATGCGCTCGGCCGGCATCTGGCAGAGGGCAAGCAGGCCTATTGGGTCTGCCCGCTGGTGGAGGAGAGCGAGAAGAGCGACCTTGCCGCGGCCGAGGCGCGGGCGGCGGCGCTGGCGGGGCGCTTCGGCGATCGCGTGGGGCTGGTGCATGGCAAGATGCGGCCGGCGGAGAAGGACGCGGTGATGGCGCGCTTCGCCGGCGGCGAGCTTGGCGTGCTGGTTGCGACGACGGTGATCGAGGTGGGCGTGAACGTGCCCAATGCGACGCTGATCGTGATCGAACATGCCGACCGCTTCGGCCTGGCGCAGCTGCACCAGCTGCGTGGGCGGGTGGGGCGTGGCGGCGGGCAATCGCGCTGCCTGCTGCTGCGCGGCAACGCGCTGAGCGAGACGTCGCGCGCGCGCCTGGCGCTGATGCGCGAGACGAACGACGGTTTCATGATCGCGGAGGAGGATCTGCGGCTGCGCGGCGGCGGCGAGCTGCTCAATGAGCTGCTGCCGATCGCTTATGACGACGCACGGCTGCTGATCGATCGCGACGGCGGGCTTTCCGGCGCGCGCGGGCAGGCGGCGCGGGTGGCGCTGTATCTGTTCGAGCGCGACGCGGGCGTGGCGCTGCTGCGATCGGGCTGATCAATGATTTCGCGCCGCGTCCCGGATGCGCGGGCAAGCGGCGCCGTCAGAACGAGGTCAGCGCGACGTAGAGGCCGACAGCGATGACCATCACGGCAAAGCCGCGTTCGAGCAGGCCCTTGCGCGTGGCGAGGGCCCGAGCGGCGGCCATCCCGGAGGCGGTACCGATCGCGCCGCCCGCGATCATGAGCGCGGTAATCGGCCAGTCGACCATGCCCGAGGTGGCATAGGACGCTGCGGTGGTCAGCCCCAATGCGCTCACCACCACGAGCGAGGTGCCCACCGCGTTGGTGATCGGCATGGCAGTGGCCAGCATCAGGCCCGGGACGATGAGGAAACCCCCGCCGATACCGAAGAAGCCGGCTGCAAGGCCGACGCCAAGGCCAATCGGGATCAGCCGCGGCAGCAGCGTCGCGGCGGAACTGCGCGACAGGCGTACGTCCGGCGCTGGCGCATTCTTGCGGGGACGGAGCATCGAGATGCCGACGCCGACCATCAGCAGGCCGAACAATGCCAATAGGCGCTCCCCCTCCATCGCCTTGCCGAGTTCCGCACCGATGCTCGCCCCCGCGACGCCCGCCGCCGCGAACACGGCAGCGCAAGGCCATTTTACCGTGCCCGCGCGGGCGTGGCCGGCAAGGCTGGCCAGCGCGCTCGCGGCGACCGCAACGGCGGCCGTCCCGATCGCGAGATGCGCAGACCCGATCCCGACGACATAGACGAGCAGCGGCACGGCGAGGATCGATCCCCCGCCGCCGACCAGCGCGAGGATCAGGCCGATCGCCGCGCCGGACGCGAGCGTCGCCAGGATGGTGGCGGCGGTCATGATCTTCTCAGTGCGCGGCGCGCCGGTTCCACGGCATGATGCGCAGCAGGTTCGCCATCCCGCACCAGCCGGTCGCCCCGGCGAACATCAGGCCGGCGCCGACGAAGGCGGACAGGCCGAAGAAGCCCGGCGCCACGAACAGGCCGAGAAGCACGCCGGCAAGCACGAGCATGCCCGCCGTGATCTGCACCTGCCGCATGATCTCGAGTGGCTGGGCGCGATCGACCACCGTCGGTTGCCCGGCCGCGCGCCAGGCATCCACGCCGCCCTCCAGGATATAGACCGGGGCGCCTGCGGCAGCGGCGGCGAGCGCGCTGGCGTTGGCAGCCGTGCGCATCCCCGACTTGCAGTGGAAGATCACCGGGCGCTCTTCGCGCGGCAGGGTGGCAACCCGGTCGAGCGGCAGGTTGACCGCGCCGGGAATGCGCTCGCGCGCGAATTCGTCAGCGCCGCGGATGTCGATCAGCCGGGCGCCGCCATCGAGGGCGACGCGCGCGTCGCGCGGGGACAGGGTGGGAAGCATCAATCAGCGTCCTTGCAGTAAAGTTGGTAGAGGGTGGCGAGAAGCGTTTCGACGCGGGGATCCGCGATGGCGTACCAGAGCGTCTGGCTCTCGCGCCGGAAGGCGACGAGGCCTTCGTCCCGCATCTTCGCGAGATGCTGCGAACAGGCGGACTGCGACAGGCCGACATCGTGGGCGAGGGTGGTGACCGTCACCTCGCCATGCTCGACCAGCTTGCACAGCAGCATCAGCCGCCGGGGATTGCCGATCGCCTTCAACGTGTCGGCAACCTGGCCGGCCTTTTCCTCGAACGTCGCCAGATCCATCGGCGGCTTCAGCATCTGCTTCTCCATTAGACCTTGCTAATTTAGGGATCTATAATACATATGCGAGGCATGATGGAGCCGAATATGCCCAGCCTTTCATCAAGGCCTTCTTCGATGAGCCGACCAACACGATCAGCTATCTCGTCGGCGACCACGCCACCCGCATCGCGGCGGTGATCGACCCGGTGCTCGATTTCGACCTGGCGAGCGGGGAGGTGGATACCCGGTCCGCAGAGCGGATCCTCGCCTTTGCCGATGAGGACGGATGGCAGATCGCCATCGTGCTCGAGACCCATGCGCATGCCGATCACCTGTCGGCGGCGCCCTTCATCAACGCGCATACGGGCGCATGGATCGGCATCGGCGCGCACATCAGCGACGTGCAGCGCATCTTTCGCCCGGTATTCGCGATGACGGACCTGAGGACCGACGGATCGGATTTCGACCGCCTGTTCGACGACGGCGAGCGCTTCCAGATCGGCGACCTTGCCGTCGAGGTGCTGCACGTGCCCGGCCATACGCCGGCCGATGTCGCCTATCTGATCGGCGATGCCGCGTTCGTCGGCGATACCCTGTTCATGCCCGATTATGGCACCGCGCGTGCCGACTTCCCGGGTGGCGACGCGCGCACTTTATATCGCTCGATCCGCCGGCTGCTGTCGCTGCCGGGCGAGACGCGGCTGTTCCTGTGCCATGACTATAAGGCGCCCGGTCGCGACGAATATCGCTGGGAGACGAGCGTGGACGAGCAGCGTCGATCGAGCGTGCATGTCCATGACGGGGTGAGCGAGGACGATTTCGTCGTCATGCGCGAGCAGCGCGACGCTGGCCTAGCGGTGCCGCGGCTGCTGCTGCCGTCGATCCAGGTCAACATCCGTGCCGGCCGCTTCCACGAGGCGGCGGACAATGGCGTTACCTATCTGCGCATTCCCGTGAAGCCCCGGGAACGCGCAGAATAGAGGGGCGTCCCCGCCGCGTCAGCCGGCGACGAGGAGGCCGTGGTGCTTCTTGCCGGCCGATACGCGGACCGGCTCGGCACCTGCGGTCACCACAGCGGCTTCGTCCGAAACCTTCTCGCCGGCGACGCGCGCGCCGCCCTGCTTGATCAGGCGGCGGGCCTCGCCCTTGGAGGCGCAGAAGCCGAGGCCGACGAGGACGTCGACCAGCGCCACCTCTCCGCTGGCGGCGAAGGTGGGGAGCGCGTCGCCGCTGGCGCCTTCCTCGAAGGTCTTGCGGGCGGTTTCGGCGGCCTGTTCCGCTGCCTCGCGGCCGCGGCACATGGCGGTGGCCTCGTTGGCGAGGATCTTCTTCGCCTCGTTGATCTCCGCGCCCTCCAGCTTTTCGAGGCGGGCGATCTCGTCCTCCGGCAGGTCGGTGAACAGGCGCAGGAAGCGGCCGACATCGCGATCATCGGTGTTGCGCCAGAACTGCCAGTAATCGAAGTGCGGCAGCTGATCCTCGTGCAGCCAGACGGCGCCCGAGACGGTCTTGCCCATCTTCTGCCCGTCGGCGGTGGTGAGCAGCGGCGTGGTGACGCCGAACACCTCGGTGCCGTCCATGCGGCGCGCCAGCTCGATGCCGTTGACGATATTGCCCCATTGATCGCTGCCGCCCATCTGCAGCCGCACGCCGTGGCGCTGCGACAGCTCGCGGAAATCATAGGCCTGCAGGATCATGTAGTTGAATTCGAGGAAGCTGAGCGACTGCTCGCGATCGAGCCGCAGCTTCACCGAATCGAACGACAGCATCCGGTTGACCGAGAAATGCTGGCCGACCTCACGCAGGAAGGGGATGTATTCGAGCTTGTCGAGCCAGTCGGCATTGTCGACCATCACCGCATCGGTGGGGCCTTCGCCGAAGGTCAGGAAGCGTTCGAAGATGCGGCGGATCGAGGCGACGTTGGCGCCGATGCGATCTTCGGTCAGCAGCTGACGCGATTCTTCCTTGAACGACGGATCGCCGATCTTGCCGGTGCCGCCGCCCATCAGGACGATCGGCTTGTGCCCGGTCTGCTGCAGACGGCGAAGCAGCATGATCTGAACGAGGCTGCCGACGTGGAGCGACGGCGCGGTCGGATCGAAGCCGATATAGCCCGGCACCACCTGCTTCGTCGCGAGCGCATCGAGCGCGGCCGCGTCGGTCATCTGGTGGATGTAGCCGCGGTCGGTGAGGACGCGGAGCAGATCGGACTGATGATCGGTCATAGTGGGCGGCACATGCCCTCACCCGGCCCCGCCCGCAAGCCGGAGGCGTGTGCCGGCTATCTGCGGGGGAGCTGAGTCGCCGGATCGACCGGGTTGCGGCCCTTGCGCAGTTCGAAATGGAGTTCGGGCTGATCTGCAAAGCCAGTGTCGCCGGACAGCGCGATCGTCTGGCCCTTCTTTACCGCCTGGCCGCGCTGGACGAGCAGCTTGGAGGCGTGGCCGTAGACGCTGGTCCAATTCTCGCCGTGGCGGATGATCACCAGCCCGCCGAGCGCAGCGATGCCGTCGCCGACATAAGCAACGGTGCCGTCGGCGGCGGCGCGGACCGGCGTTTCGGTCGGCACCGCGATCTTGATGCCGTTGTTGCGCTGGCCGCTGGCACCGGCACCGAAGCGGCCGACGATCCGACCGTCGACCGGCCACATGAAGCGGCCCGGGCTGCTGGTGGGCGGCGCGACCGCCGCGGTGGCGGGGAGGACACGGCGCGGCGTCGCGACCGGCCGTGCGGGCGCCTGGTTCTCGGCGATGGCCGGCTCGCCGCCGGTGATGATGTCATCGATGTCGAGGCGGAAGGCGGCGGCGCGCTCGGCGGCGCTGCGCGGGCGTGCATCGCCCGGGATCAGGATCCGCTGCCCGGTGCGAAGGATATAGGGTTCGCTAAGGTCGTTGGCGGCGACGATGTGCGACCATTCGACGCCATAGGCGCGGGCGATGGCGATGCCGGTCTGGCCGGAGCGCACCAAGTGATAGCGGCCGCCAGGGATGCGCAGTCGCTGGCCGGCGTAGATGACGAACGGCGCGGACAGGCCGTTGGCGCGTGCGATCGCTTCCGAGCCGGCGCCGGTCCGTTCCGCGATCAAGCGCAGCGAGTCGCCTGACCGGACGACATAGGTCTGTTCGGCGATCTGCCGCGCATCGTCCGTCACCCCGCGCTGCTCCCAGGCAGGCGGCGGGGCGGGAAGCTGATCGACCTGCTCCTGCGGTCGCGGCCCGGGCCGAGGGGGCGGATAGTTGCCGCCAGTATCGGGGCGCGGCGGGGTTGGCCGCGCGGGGCGGTCGACCGAAGGGATGCATCCCGCCAACGCGATCGCGAGCGGCAGCGCAAGCGGGATACGGTTCGTCATTACCGTTGCATTAACCCTGTGCGTGCCGCGGCTCCAGCCGGTTCAGCCCGCCGAGATACGGCTGAAGCACGGTGGGCACCGCGATCGAGCCGTCCGCCTGCTGGTAATTCTCCAGGATGGCGACGATCGTTCGACCGATCACCAGCCCAGAGCCATTGAGCGTGTGGACGAAGCGCGTGTTCTTTTCGCCTTCCGGGCGGAAGCGCGCGTTCATACGGCGGGCCTGGAAATCGGTGCAGGTCGAGCAGGACGAGATCTCGCGATAGCGATCCTGCCCGGGCAGCCAGACCTCGATGTCGTAGGTGCGGGCGGCCGAGAAGCCCATGTCGCCGGTGCACAGCTTCATGCGGCGGAACGGCAGCTCCAGCCGGGTCAGCACGTCCTCAGCAATCGCGGTCATCCGCTCATGCTCCGCCTCCGACTGATCGGGCTCGACGATCGAGACCATCTCGGCCTTGTCGAACTGATGCTGGCGGATGAAGCCGCGCGTGTCGCGACCGGCCGCGCCGGCCTCGGAGCGGAAGCACGGGGTGAGGGCGGTGAAGCGCAACGGCAGATCGGTGGCGGCGAGGATCTTCTCGCGCACGATGTTGGTGAGGCTGACCTCGCTGGTCGGGATCAGCCAACGGCCGTCGGTGGTGCGGAACAGATCCTCGGCGAACTTGGGCAACTGGCCGGTGCCGAACATCGCCTCGTCGCGTACGAGGAGCGGCGGGATCACTTCCTCATAGCCATGGTCGCGCGTCAGCACGTCGAGGCCGAACTGGCCGAGCGCACGGGCGAGCTTCGCAACATGGCCGCGCACCAGGGTAAAGCGCGCGCCGGACAGCAAGGCGCCGGTCTCGAAATCGAGGCCGAGCGCGGGGCCGATCGCGTCATGCTCGCTGATCGCGAAATCGAACGCCGGGTGCTGGCCGCGTTCGTGGATCAGCTGATTGTCATTCTCGTCCGCGCCCTCGGGCACGTCGGCGAGCGGCAGATTGGGCAGGCTCGCGAGCAGGCCGTCGAGCTCGCCGCCGAGCCGCGCTTCCTCCGCCTCCAGCTCGGGCAGGCGCTGCTTGAGCGTGGCGACTTCCGCCATCAGCGCGGCGGCGGTTTCCTCGTCCTTCTTCGCCTTGGCCGCGCCGATCGCCTTTGACGCCTCGTTGCGGCGTGCCTGGCCGACCTGAAGCTCCGTCACCACTTCGCGGCGGCGGCGATCGAGATCGAGGATGGTGGCAGCGTCCGCCGGCTTGCCACGGCGCGCCATGGCGGCGTCGAAAGCGGCGGGATCGTCACGGATCAGGCGAATGTCGAGCATGGCGGGGGGCTATGCCGGGCAGCGATGAGAGAGGCAACCCGGGCGGGTGACGGCGCGTTGGTCGGCAAACCGGCATGCAAGGAGGTATCAACATGCAAGTTCCGCACAACGCCGTCGTTCTGGTGGCGGACGGCCGCAAGCTGCTGTTCCTGCGCAACGAAGGCGACGGCGAATATCCGAACCTGATGGTGGAATATGCGGAGGAGCAGAACAACCCGGCCAACCGCGATCAGAAGACGGATGCGGCCGGCGCGGCTTCCTCGACGCAGAGTGGCCCCGGGGCGCCGGCGGTGGCGCAGAACGGATCAATGCATGCGCGCGGCGGCGGGGCGCAGTTCGCGCCGGCGCGCGGCACGCTGGGCGAGACGGATTTCCACCAACTGGAAGAGGATCGCTTCGCGGCCGAGGCGGCTGAGCTGCTGAAGAAGCGCGCGCTGTCGAACGAATATGAGAAGCTGATCGTGGTGGCGCCGCCCAAGACGCTGGGTGAATTGCGCAAACATTATCACAAGGAAGTGAGCGATCGGCTGACCGGCGAGCTGTCGAAGGACCTGACCGGGCATACGATTTCCGACATCGAGCAGGCGCTGCTGAACGCCTGAGCCGGCACGAGCCGCAACGAAAAGGGCCCGCGCGATGGTGTCGCGCGGACCCTCTCTGGTGACGAACGGTACGATCAGGCGGCCGACGGCGCCTTCTTGGCAAGACGACGGCGGGCAATGAGCGCGGCTGCGGCAGCACCGAACAGCAGAACCATCGGCGGGGCCGGCACCGGCGAGGGATTACCGCTGCTGTTGCTGCTGTGCCCGCCGTTCGACGACCAGCCATGGTTCGAACCCCAGCCGTGGCTGGAACCCCAGCCCTTCGACGAAGAGCCGTAGGACGAGCTGGACGTCGAGGACGAGGTGGAGCCGGACGTCGAACTCGAGGTGGAGCCGCTGGTCGAGCTGGAGGTGGAGGTCGAGGAGCCGCCGGTCGAGGTCGACGTCGACGAACCGCCCGTCGAGGTCGAGGTGGAAGAACCACCGGTTGAGGTGGACGAGCCGCCGGTGGACGTCGAGGTCGAGCCGCCGCTGGAGCTGGACGTCGACGAGATCACGATGCCGCTGGAGCC
>CAYMIU010000019.1:0-62812 GCA_964390515.1 uncultured Stakelama sp. | reverse complement strand
GATGAGGCCGCCGCCGCCGATGATCGGCGCTGCCACTGGCGCGCCGCCGCCCGAGACGATCGGCGCTGTTGCCGGCAGCGGTACGGGAATGGGGGCAGCCTGGCTGGCGACGGTCACCACCGCGGGCGCGCAGGTGGTGGTGGTGTTCTTCACGATGATGCGAACCTTGGTGCGCGGCGGCGGCGGGCGCTTGGCCACCCGCTTCACCGGCGTCGACTTCTTCGTGAAGGACGTGCGCGCCTTCTGCGTCTCCGCCACGTGGACAGCGCCACCACCGACGATCGCGCCACCGACCGTGCACGCGCAGAGTTTCGCCAAAGCCATCCGCACCGACATGATGTCTCTTTCAATCAAGAACGACGTTACCGCCGCATTGCCCCTCGCGACGACGAGGGGCTGCTATCACCGTAAAGTGCGAAACAAAGCATTAAGTGCAACGTGATTCGGTGCGGTTCACCGTCTCAAGATCGTATTTCCCGCAGGTTTGCCGACAAAATCATGGTTAACGTGCCAGTAGGGGACGGAACATGCCGCGAGTGCGAGCAGGAATTTCCACCGGTGACGTGGGTGAATTGCTTTCGCACTTATTGATGAGACAGGCGCAGGAACGCTTGTCCGTTAGTTAAGGCACGACTATAGGGCGCGCCTGGGGCGCTCAGTGTGCTTTAAGAAACGCTGTGACGCCGGCGGGGAGACAGGTCGATGGCGACGGCGTACAATCGCGTGGATCAGACTGAGGTATCCGGCTTCGCGGCCAATGACGGCGAAGAGGGTTACCGGCCACATGCTGACGAGCCCTTCATGAACCCACGCCAGCAGGCGTATTTCCGAAACAAGCTGCTGGCATGGAAGGAAGCGATCCTGCGTGAGGCGCAGGGCACCCTTTCCCAACTGCAGATCGATTCGATCCGCGAGCCCGATCTCAACGATCGCGCTTCAAGCGAAACCGATTGGTCGATCGAACTTCGCACCCGTGATCGCCAGCGCAAGCTGATCGGCAAGATCGAGGCCGCGCTGCGGCGAATCGACGATGGCGAATATGGCTATTGCGAAGTGACCGGCGAGCCGATCAGCCTGGGCCGGCTGGAGGCGCGGCCGATCGCGACCATGACGGTCGAGGCGCAGGAGCGGCACGAGCGGCAGGAAAAGGTGTCGCGCGAGGAGTAAACCGCACGCGGGTGGCGCCATTGCGGACGCGTCTTCGTAATTCGTCAAGAAATACGGTCGTATTCAGAGGCCATGGATCCTGCCCGCGAAAACGTCTTCCTCGAGGCAGCGCCTGCCGACGGCGGGGCGCGTGGCCGCGACAGCCTGTTCCTGCTCGCGAGCCTGAAGGTGGAAGGCATGGCCGAGCCGATGCCCGTCCGCGTCCGCAACCTCTCGGCCGGCGGACTGATGGCCGAACTGCCCGAGCCCGTGTCCCCCGACAGCGCAGTGGAGATCGATCTTCGCGGCGTCGGCAAGATCAAGGGCCGGGTCGCCTGGCAGACCGAGGGGCGCGCCGGGATCGCGTTCGACCGGCAGATCGATCCGCAGCGCGCGCGCAAACCGGTCGGCACATCCAGGAGCGACGACTCGCCCAAGCCGCTGCGCTTCCCCGGCTGAACGACGCGTCTTCAACGCCGGGCTAGACGGGCCCGCCCCAATCATGCCAAAGCCGCCGCCCTGACACGCGGGCGTGGCGGAATGGTAGACGCAGCGGACTCAAAATCCGCCGTTGGTGACAACATGTCGGTTCGAGTCCGACCGCCCGTACCACGCTGGTCACTCGACCGCGGCCCCCGGATCGGGCATCGCGTGCGGCAATGTCATTGATTTCCCTTCTCCGATCGCGAACCGCTGCCGCCCACGAAACGGTCGATGCTGCCTTTGGCGGCTTCGATCTGCTCGACCGCGCGGCTTATGCCCGCTTCCTGACGGCGCATGCCAAGGCGCTGCCGATCGCCGAGGCGCGGGCTGTGGCAGTCTGGCCGGAACTTCGCCCGCGCGTGCCGTTGCTGGCCGGGGACCTCGCCGAGCTGGGTCATGCCGCGCCGCTTGCTGCTACGCCGGCCGCCGCGAACGACGATCCGCGGGCCTGGGGCGCGCTTTATGTGGTGGAAGGATCACGCCTCGGCGGCGGGATGCTGGCCAGGCAGGTCGGCGAGGGGCTGCCGACCGCCTATCTCGCCGCGACTCACGCGCCGGGCGAATGGCGCGACATACGCTCGGCGATCGATGCGGCGGGTGCGGGGAAGGACGAGCGCTGGGCCGAGGAACTGGTGGCCGGCGCGCTGGAGACGTTCGATCTTTATGCGGCCGCCGCGCGGGCGGCGTGAGCGGCCGTCACTGATCGAAGTCGTTCGTCTTCTCGTCCGTCCCGTGCAGCTTCGACCATAAGGCCCCGGTTCCCGCCTCCTGCGCGCGGTTGACGAATTGCGAGGCGACCAGCCAGCCCTTGATCGGCTGGAGCGGCAGCAGCGTGCCGATCACCATCACCGGTACCGAGGTGAGGAGGTGGACCCAGGCAGGCGGATCGAACGCTACCTGCAGCCACACCACGAAGGCGGTGAGCGGCAGGGCGATGATGCACAGCGAGAAGAAGGCGGGGCCGTCGTCCGGTGCGGCGAAGCGATAGTCGAGCCCGCAATTGTCGCAGCGATCCGCAAGCTTCAGCCAGGACCGGAACATCTTTCCTTCGCCACAACGCGGGCAAAGACCCTTCCAACCGCATTTCATGATCCAGCGGAACTTGGCCTCACCACTGAGCGGCGGGTTCGCGGACACCTGTTCTTCAGTCATGCGGAGGACGTAGGAAGCCGGGCGTGCAACCGCGATGAGACAAATTGTCCTATTCCCATCTTCATTGCCTAGCGCGTCTTGTCCTCGATCAGCGCCGTCACGATCGTGCGCAGACCGGGATGATTGTCGACCTGTTCCAACTCGCCATCGAGCCGTGCCATCATCGCATCCATCATCCGGCTGCCGAAGCCGCGGCGATCGCCGGACAGGCCCTGGCCCTGATCGGCGACGATCAGGCGCAGGCGATTGCGGTGCTGCTCCAGCGCGATATCGATCGGGCCCGAGCCGCCGGGATAGGCATATTTGGTGGCGTTGATGACGAGCTCCGCCGCTATGAGCCCGATGCTGACCGCGCGATCCGTGGGGATCAGCATCGGCATGAGATCGACCGTCATCTGCGACGCCCAGTCCCGGCCGAGCGAATTCTTGATGTCCCCGATCAGCTCCTCGAGATAGCGCGCGAGATCGATCGTCTCGATCTGATCGTCACGGTACAGGCGGCGATGGACGAGGGCGACGGCGGAGAGCCGCGAGCGTGCCTCGATCAGCTGATCCGCGACCGGGCCGGGGCCGGCATCGCGCGCCTGGAGCGACAGGAAGGCGGCGACGAGTTGGAGGCTGTTCTGAACGCGGTGGTCCACCTCCTTCATCAGCACGTCCTTCTGGCTGAGCAGCACGTCCTTTTCGGCCGAGGCGCGTTCGAGCTCCTGATAAAGGCGCTGGCGTTCGCGCGCGTCGCCCGCCTCGCGCAGCACGCGGCGCAGCCGATGCGAGGCTTCGACCTGTTCGAGCGTCCAGCGGCGCGAGCGGCCACGCACCGTCTCGCTCCAGGACTGGAACGAGGTGCGCGGGGTGAGCATCTCGCCCTCACCGATGTTGGTGCCCTTGTGCGGGTTTCCGGCCCATTCGACTTCCTCGATCTGCTCTGCGCGGAACCAGAGGAGCGTCGCCTGCTCCTCGGGCACCGGCAGGGTGAGGATACCGCTGGCGCGATCGGCAAAGTCCTCCGCGCCGGGCAGCACGCTGGAAAGATGATGCGAGGCGAAGGCCTCGGTCGTGTTGCGTTCGCGCAGCCAGTCCCCGATCGCGCGAACATGTTCGGAGTCGGGGCAGCGGCCGTAGCAATCGATGCCGCCGGGATGGAGCACCGCGACGCCATCGGCATCGAACATGCGGCGCAAATCGTCGGCGCGCGAAGCGACGGCGCTGGTGAGCGGCGGCCGAAGCGACGGGACGAGCGAATCCTCCGCGGCGCGCAGGGCTAGCCGCTCGCGGTAGCTTTCCGCCTCTTCCTTGGCGCGGATCTGGCGCGCCAGGCCGCCCGCGAGCGCCACGCCGGCAAGCCGCACGTCGATCGGCATGGCGATGGGCGTGCGGTGATGGCAGGCGATGAGGCCCCAGAGCACCCCGTCCTTGACGATGGAGATGGACGCGGACGCGCCGACGCCCATGTTCTTGAGGTACTGGACGTGAATCGGCGAGACGCTGCGCAGCGCCACGTCGCTGAGATCGACCTCGTTGAAGGCTGCCGGACGGAGCGGGGCGGGGACGTAATCCACGTCCGGGATGACGCGGGCGCGGTTGCGCACATAGAGCGTGCGTGCCTGGCGCGGGATGTCTCCGGCCGGGAAGTGATGATGCATGAAGCTGGCAAGTGCGGGATCACGATCCTCGCCGACGACGCGGCCGGCATCGTCATCGAGGAAGCGATAGACCATGACGCGATCGAAGCCGGTCAGCGCGCGGAAGGCGCTGGCGGCGCGGGCGCACAGGGCCTGCAGCGTGGCGGCGCGTTCGAACCCGGCGGCGATCGCATCCATCCAGGCGAGCATGTCGCCGGCGAGCATCGGCTCGGCAGCGGCCGGCTCCAGTTCGACGATCAACCGCTCGCCGCCGCGGTGGATCGCGACGTCATAGTTCCGATCGTGCAGGCATATGCCGGCGGCGCGGATCGTGCCGCCCGAGCCAGGCGCAACCGTGCCGAGCCGCGCGGCGATATCCTGAGAGAGCAGGGTATCGAGTGTGGCGCCAAGCCAGGAATAGCCGAACGTGCCTTCGAGATCGCCGGCGCCGGCGACGACGCGATACGTGTCCGGCTCGGCGATCAGCAGCAGCCCGTGCGGCTGGATCGCCCCGGGAACGTGAATGGGTTCCCGATCGCAGTCCGTCAGATCGGGCATGGCCCGCTCGCTATGCGCCGCCATGACCGTCCTTCTCAACGCGGATCAGAGCGGCATGGCGCACGCAAGCGGGCGGCGCAATTGATTTAGATCAATAATATAGCGTCACTCAGCAGCGGCCGCATAGCGCGACACCATCGACTGGAGGCGGTTCTCGATGATGTCTTCCGCCTGGGCGACGATACGATCGACCAGCTCCTTCACGGTCGGCACGTCCTCGATCAGGCCCTGCACCATGCCTGCCGACCAGATGCCACCATCGGTATCGCCAGCCTGCATCGCATCTTGGCCGCGCTTGCCGGCGACGAGATGCTGGATGTCGCTGAACTGGGCGCCGCCGGCGCGCTCGATCTTCACCACCTCGTCCGAGACGGCGTTTTTCATCACCCGCGCGGTGTTGTGCATCGTGCGGAAGATGAGGTTGGTGGCGCGTTCGTCGTTCTGGATCATCTGCTGCTTGAAGCTGTCAGCGATCTGGGCCTCCTGCGTGACGCAGAAGCGGGTGCCCATGTTGATGCCGTCCGCGCCGAGCGCGAGCGCAGCGACGAGGCCGCGGCCATCGCCGAAGCCGCCGCTGGCGAGCATCGGGATCTTCACCTTGTTGGCGGCGGCCGGGATCAGGATCAGGCCCGGGATATCGTCCTCACCCGGGTGACCGGCGCATTCGAAACCGTCGATCGAAATCGCATCGACGCCCTTGCGCTCGGCCGAGAGCGCGTGGCGGACGCTGGTGCATTTGTGGATGATCTTGACCCCGGCGGCCTTGAACATCTCCCACTGCTCGGCGACCGCGGGGGTGCCGGCGGTTTCGACGATCTTGATGCCGGAATCGATGATCACCTGCGCATAAGCATTGTAATCGGGGGCGTTGATCGTCGGGAAGACGGTGAGGTTTACGCCGAACGGCTTGTCGGTGAGATCCTTGGTGCGCTGGATTTCCTTCGCCAGTTCTTCCGGCGACGGCTGAGTCAAAGCGGTGATGAAGCCGAGCGCGCCGGCATTGGCAACGGCGGCGACGAGCTGCGCCTTGCCGACCCACTGCATGCCGCCCTGTGCAATCGGATAATCGATCCCGAACGTTTCGGTGAACCGTGTCTTGAGCATTTGCCTCTCCCCTGTATCGCCGCTGTCGGCGGGGTAACGTAACAGATGTTATGCCGATCTGAATGGCGTCGCAAGCCTTGCCGCTGGCCGCCGCCCGGCTCCCCGCCGGGGCGACGGCTGGCTGGCTGGGCGATCAGAAGACGCTGCCGAGCGCCTGCTTGCCCGAGCGCGGGCGGATCTGGCTGTTGCGATAGTCGACGTCGCTCCAGTCGAGTTCCTTGAACTCCTGCCGACGGGGCCCGAGGTAGCCGAACAGGAAGGCCGCGACCTTGCGCATCTGGATCTCCTCCGCGCCTTCGGTGATGCGATAGCGGCGGTGGTGGCGATAGATGTGCTCGAACGCCTTGTGGCGCGAATAGCCGATGCCGCCATGGACCTGCATCGCGCGATCCGCCGCCTCACAGCAGAGGCGATTGCCCCAGTAATTGCACATCGAGACCTTGTCCGAGAGGCGCTTCTCCACCTCATGGTGCGGCATCTGGTCCATCTCCCAAGCCGTCTTGCGGATCAGCAAGCGAAGCATCTCGGCCTGGGTGGCAAGCTCCACCAGCGGGAACTGGATCGCCTGGTTACGCGCGAGATCCTCGCCGAACGGCTTACGCTGGCGCGCGTAGCGGATCGATTCCTCGATACAGTAGGTTGCGGCCCCCAGCGATGACGCGGCCTGGCGGATGCGGTTCTCGTGCACGAAGGCCTGCGCGACGGGGAGGCCGTTCTCGGGATCGCCGAAGATCGTCGTTTCCGGCACCCACACGTCCTTGAAGCTGACGCGCGGGTGATCGGTCGGCATGTTGAAGGTCCAGAGATATTCCTCGATCTGGACGCCTTCATCGTCGGTGGGCACCAGGAAGCAGGTGATGCCCTTGGCCGCGCCGTCATCGCCGCTGGTGCGGGCGAAGAGCGCGCAATGCGTCGCGACGTGCATTCCCGTCGTCCACATCTTCTCGCCGTTGATGACATAGCCGGGAACGCCGTTGCGCGATTCCGGCACCGCACGCGTCTCCATATGGGTCGCGTCGGAGCCGTGATACGGCTCGGTCAGGCCGAAGGTCACCCGGCGGGTGCCGTTCAGCGTGCCGGTGATGAATTCCTCCTTCTGCTCCTCCGTGCCGAAATCGTCGAACATTTTGGCGAACGGGTTGTTCGCCACGATGCTGTGTTCGGTCTGCAGATCGTTGTGGAGGCCGAGGCCCTTGGCGGCGAGATATTCGCGGATGACGCACATCCACAGGTTCGACCCGCCCTTGCCGCCGAACTTGGGGTCCATGGCGAAGCGCAAATGGCCCGCCTTGTCGGCGCGGCGCTTCGCCTCGCGCATCAGCTCTTCCCACTCGTGGCGGGGCAGGCCGCCCGCCTCGAAATCGGTCCGCGCATATTCGCGGCGGTGGTCGAAGAAGCGGACGTTATCGTCGGCATCCTCCAGCGGCTTGATCTCCGCCTCGATGAACGCATCCAGCTCCTTCAGATAGTCGAGCAGATCCTGCGGCAAACCGAAATCCATGGCCCTCTCCCGAATTAAGTCGATCCTTTTAACTTGCGTAGCGCGCTCAGGCAGGATTTACAGCCCCTAATTCAAACAAGCCGAGGGGCGATGGCGGAGAGGCTTTCGAAAGACGAGTTGGCGCGGCGATTGTCCGCGCTTGCACCGCGCATGGCCCCTGGGGCCGAGCGGGTCGAGAATCTGGTACGGCTGACCGGCGGCGCGAGCATGGAGACATGGGCGTTCGATGCGGTGGGCGAGGGCGGCGCGAAGACGCCGCTGATCCTTCGCCGTCGCACGCGGATGGTGATGAACTCCGCCGTCTCGAAACCGCCGCTGCGGCGCGAGGCGGAGGCGATCGCGCTTGCCGTTGAGGCGGGCGTGCCCGCACCGATCGTCACCTATGTCTGCGACGAAGACGCGGACGGGCTGGACGAGGCCTATGTCATGCACCGCGTCGCCGGCGAGACGCTGGGCAAGAAGATCACCAGCGATCCCGCTTTCGAACCGGCGCGCGGCAAGCTCGCGCGGCAATGTGGTGCCGCGCTCGCCCGCATCCACTCGGTCGCGCCACTTGATGGCCTCGACCAGACCGACGCGGAGACTACCCTTGCCAATTACGAGGCGACGTGGCGCGCCACCGGCGCGGTACGGCCGACGATCGAGGCGGCGTTCCGCTGGCTGGAAAAGCGCCTGCCGAAGGAGAAAGTGACGTCGCGCTTCGTCCACGGCGATTTCCGCAACGGCAACATCATGGTCGATCCGAATGACGGCCTCGTCGCGGTGCTCGACTGGGAGCTGGTGCATGTCGGCGATCCGGCGGAGGACATGGGGTGGCTGTGCACCAACAGCTGGAAGTTCGGTCGGCCGGATCGCTACGTCGGCGGGTTCGGCGACGTGCAGGACCTGCTCGACGGCTATGCCGAGGCGGGGGGCGAGCCGATTTCTGCAGCGCGAGTCGATTTCTGGTCGATGCTCGGCAGCCTCAAATGGGGCGTCATGACGATGGGCATGTACGCAAGCTTCGCCTCGGACCCCAGCGCCGGGCCGGAGCGCGGCGTGATCGGCCGGCGCCTGTCGGAAACCGAGGCGGACATCGTGGCGATCATCGAAAGGAACGCGGCATGATCACGCACCCGACCGCGCAGGAACTGGTGGCGGGCGTCGCGCAATGGCTGCCGGTGGATGGCAGCGCGAGCGTCTTTGGCCTGCGCGTCGCGCGCAACGCGCTGGAGATTGCGGCGCGCGACATGGCGATGAGCCCGTCTGCGGATGCCCGTGCGGTGGAGCGGATGCGCGCGCTGCTGCACCGCGACGGCACGCGGGACGAGATGGATGCGACGCTGGTCGCGGCGATCCGCAGCGGGGCGATCGCGCCGGACGATCCTGCGCTGGTGGCGCATTTGAAGGCGACGGCGCTGGACACGATCGCGATCGACCAGCCGAAATATGCCCATACGCTTGGCTGAAACGCGCCAGCCGTTATAGCCGCTACTCAACACCGTTCGCCCTGAGCTTGTCGAAGGGCGTGTCGTTCGGCCCGCTGCTGCTTGGCACGGGCCTCGACAGGTTCAGCCCGAACGGGAGAGGGGGCGTTTCGCCCCACGTTTCAGCGGAGAAACACATGGCCGGCATGGGCGCGTTCGACTGGGCGGATCCGTTTCTGCTCGACGAGCAACTGAGCGAAGACGAGCGGATGGTGCGCGATACCGCGCGTGGTTATGCTGAGGAGAAACTGGCGCCGCGGATTATCGATGCGTTCGCCAATGAAGTGACCGATCCGGCGATCTTCCGCGAGATGGGCGAGCTTGGCCTGCTGGGCCCGACGATCCCGGAGGAATATGGCGGCGTCGGCGCCTCGTACGTCGCCTACGGCCTGGTCGCGCGCGAGGTGGAGCGGATCGATTCGGGCTACCGCTCGATGATGAGCGTGCAGTCCAGCCTCGTGATGTACCCGATCCACGCGTATGGCTCCGAGGAGCAGAAGCGGAAGTATCTGCCCAAGCTTGCCAGCGGTGAGTGGATCGGCTGCTTCGGCCTGACCGAGCCGGACGCCGGCTCCGACCCCGGCGGCATGAAGACCCGCGCGGTCAAGACCGACGGCGGCTATCGTATTTCCGGCAGCAAGACCTGGATCTCGAATGCGCCGATCGCCGACGTGTTCGTCGTCTGGGCAAAGAGCGATGCGCATGGCGGCAGCATTCGCGGCTTCGTCCTGGAAAAGGGCATGAAGGGCCTGTCCGCGCCGAAGATCGAGGGGAAGCTGTCGCTGCGCGCCTCGATCACCGGCATGGTGATGATGGACGATGTCGAGGTGGGCGAAGACGCGCTGCTTCCCGAGGTTCAGGGGCTGAAGGGGCCGTTCGGCTGCCTCAACCGCGCCCGCTACGGCATCAGCTGGGGCGCGATGGGCGCGGCGGAATTCTGCATGCACGCCGCCCGGCAGTACGGCCTCGACCGGCATCAGTTCGGTCGGCCGCTCGCCGCGACTCAGCTCTATCAAAAGAAGCTGGCGGATATGGAGACGGAGATCGCGCTCGGCCTGCAGGCCTCCTTGCGTGTCGGCCGCCTGATGGACGAGGGCCGGTTCGCGCCGGAAATGGTCTCCATCGTGAAGCGCAACAATGTCGGCAAGGCGCTCGATATTGCCCGCGTCTCGCGTGACATGCACGGCGGCAACGGCATCTCGGGCGAATATCAGGTGATGCGCCACGTGATGAACCTCGAAACGGTGAACACCTATGAGGGCGCGCATGACGTGCACGCGCTGATCCTCGGTCGCGCGATCACCGGCATCGCCGCCTTCTGAGCGCCGGCCCATGAAGGAAACCCCGCTCAAGGGCATCAAGGTCGTCGAGCTTGCCCGAATCCTCGCCGGCCCCTGGGCGGGGCAGATCCTGGCCGATCTCGGGGCCGAGGTGATCAAGGTGCAAAGCCCTGCGGGGGATGACACCCGCACCTGGGGCCCGCCGTTCGTGGAGCATGAGGGCGACCGCGCGGCGGCCTATTACCACGCGTGCAACCGGGGCAAGACCAGCATCGTCGCCGACTTCACGAAGCCGGAGGACGTGGTGCGGGTGAAGGCGCTGATCGCCGACGCCGATGTGGTGATCGAGAATTTCAAGGTCGGCGGCCTCGCCAAATATGGCCTCGATTACGCCAGCCTCGCGCCCGATCATCCGCGCCTCGTCTATTGCTCGATCACCGGCTTCGGCCAGACCGGCCCCTATGCCCACCGCGCCGGCTATGATTTCATCATCCAGGGCATGGGCGGCATCATGTCGCTGACCGGGGAGCCGGACGGCGCGCCGCAGAAGATCGGCGTCGCCTTTGCCGACATCATGACCGGGCTTTATGCCACGATCGGCATCCAGGCCGCGTTGATGATGCGCGCGCGCACCGGGCGTGGCCAGCAGGTCGATTGCGCGCTTCTCGACACGATGGTCGGCGTGCTCGCCAATCAGTCGGCGAACTATTTCGCCAGCGGGGAAAATCCGGCACGGATGGGTAATGCCCATGCCAATGTCAGCCCCTATGCCGTGTTCCCGACCAGCGACGGCTGGTTCATCCTGGCGGTCGGCAACGACGCGCAATACCACCGCTTCGCCGCGATCGTCGGGATCGGGCCGGACCCGCGATGGGACACGAACGCCGGCCGGATCGAACATCGCGCGCCCTTGTTCGTGCTGATCGAAGAGCGCTGCCGCACCTTTACGCGTGACGACCTGTTGGCGAAGCTGGAGGTGGCGGGGGTGCCCGCGGGGCCGATCAATACCGTCGAACAGGCGCTGAACGATCCGCAGGTGCAGGCGCGCGGCATGGTGCTGCCGGTGAACGAGACGCGGCCGATCGCGGGGCTACGCACGCCGATCCAATTCTCCGACGCGGATCTGGCGCTGGACAAGGGCGCGCCGCCGCTCGTCCGGGGATAGGCGGAAGGTTGAAGCGAGCCGGAACGTGGCGTGGTGGTTGGCCTGGGCTTCGACAGGGTCGGCCCGAACGCCGGCGTCTGTGAGGCGGCATAACTTTTGTTGTGCTCGCCGCCTCCGCGCGATACGCCTGCCGGCAAATCAATCGGGAGAGACACATCGTGAGCAACGCGCCACTCGCCGGCATTCGTATCGTTGAGTTCGCCGGGATCGGCCCTGGCCCGTTCGCCGGCATGATGCTGGCGGACCATGGCGCGGAAGTGATCCGGATCGATCGCCCGGTGAAGGGCGGCAGCGGCATTTCGATCGACAGCAAGGATCCGCTGCTGCGTAGCCGCAAGTCGATCGGCATGGACCTGAAGAACCCCAAGGCGATCGAGGCGGTGCGCAAGATCGTTAAGGGCGCGGACGCGATCATCGAGGGATATCGCCCCGGCGTGATGGAGCGGCTGGGCCTCGGGCCGGACGTGCTGCTCGCGGATAATCCGAAGCTGGTCTACGGCCGCATGACCGGCTGGGGCCAGTACGGCCCGATGGCGCCGGAACCCGGCCATGACATCAATTATATCGCGATCTCGGGCGCGCTTCATGCCTTCGGGCGCAAGGGCGAGAAGCCGACGCCGCCGATCAATCTGGCGGGCGATTTCGGTGGCGGCGGGATGTTCCTGGCCTATGGCATGCTGGCGGCGCTGCTCCATGCGGCGCGGACCGGCGAGGGGCAGGTGGTCGACGCTGCGATGACCGATGGCTCGGCGGTGCTGATGACCATGATGTGGGGCTTCCGCGGCATGGGCCGGTGGAGCGATGAGCGCGGCACCAACCTGCTCGATACCGCCGCCCATTTCTACGACACCTATGAGACGAGCGACGGCAAGTTCATCTCGCTCGGCGCGATCGAGCCGCAATTTTACGCCGAGTTCCGCAACGTGATGGGGCTCAGCGACGACAAATGGGCTGCGCAGATGGACGCCCGTCAGTGGCCGGCGCTGAAGGACGATCTGACCGCGCTGTTCAAGACGAAGACGCGCGACGAATGGGTTGCGGCGTTCAAGGGGCATGACGTGTGCTTCGCGCCGGTGCTCGGCTTCGACGACGCGTACAATGACGAACACAACAAGGCGCGCGGCACCTTCACTGAAGTGAACGGGATCAAGCAGCCGGCGCCGGCACCCCGCTATTCCAAGAGCGAGACGGTGGCGCCGACGCTGGGCGGCGAGCGCCGGGACGCCGAGGTTCTGCGCGAACTCGGCTTTGACGATGCCGAGGTGGCGGCGCTGGGTTACTGAGGGAAACGAGACGATGGCCGCCAGCGCGCACTACCTGACCTCCGCCGAGGATCGTGACGGCAACGTCTGGGTCGTGCGCGCCGACGATGATGCAACGGCGCATCATGTGGCCGACCTGTTCCGCCTCAGCGATCATGTGCGCGTGACGATCATCTCGCCGGACGACCCCCTCGATCTGGATTGAGCGGGGCCCGCGTTCGGGTAGAGCAGGGACATGCCGAGACTGACCGTCAACAACGAGGCGATCGAATATCGCCTCGACCCGGCCACGCCGCTGCTGTGGGCGCTGCGCGATGCGTCGAACCTGACGGGCGTCAAATATGGCTGCGGCACCGGAAGCTGCGGGGCGTGCACCGTCGATGTCGACGGGCGCGCCGTCCGCGCCTGCCAGGTGACGCTGGCGGAGGTGGAGGGGAGCTTCGTCACCACCGTCGAGGGGCTGTCGCGGGAGCGCGCGCACCCGGTGCAGGCGGCGCTGCTGGCCGGCAATGTCGTCCAGTGCGGCTATTGCATTCCCGGCATCGTCATGGCGGCGGCGGTGCTGATCAAGAACGACCGCGACCCGTCGGAAGCCAAGATCCGCCGCACGATCACCAACATCTGCCGTTGCGGCATCTATCCCAGGCTGGTGGAAGCGATCCAGCGCGCCGCCAGCGCCGCGCGCGGGGACGAGACCTTGCCCACCGCCACCCGGCCGGGGATCGACCCGGCGGAAGCGGCGAAGAGCGTGCCGGCGCTCAGTCCTCGCTGATCCGGCTCGTCACGCGCGTGTCGCGCATGCGAATGTAGATCACCAGCGACACCGCGATCATGCCGGTGACATACCAGTAGAAGCCGCGTTCCCAGCCGGCGTTCTTGAACGACAAGGCGACATATTCCGCGGTGCCGCCGAACAGGGTGTTGGCGAGCGCATAGGGAAGGGCGACGCCCAGCGCGCGGATGTTGGCCGGGAACAGTTCCGCCTTCACCACTGCGTTGATCGAGGTGTAGCCAGTGACGATCACCAGCGCCGCCATCACGAGAAGGCCGGCGACGAACGGGCTGCGCACCGTCTCCAGCGCGGCAAAGATCGGGTAGGTGGCGAGCACGCCGAGCACGCCGAAGCCGATCATCAGCGGCTTTCGCCCGATGCGATCGCTCAGGCCCCCGGCAAGCGGCTGAAGGCACATGAAGACGAAGAGCGTGGCGGCGTTGATCTGGCTTGCCGTCTGGCGATCGAAGCCGCTGGTGTTGACCAGGAACTTCTGCATGTAGATCGAGTAGGCATAGAAGGCGAGCGTGCCGCCGGCGGTGAGCAGCATCACCGTCAGCGTTTCGCGCGGATGATGCGTGACAAGCGTCCAGAAGCCCGACTTTGGCCCTTCAGCGCGCTTGAAGCTTTCGGTTTCGGCGAGGCCGCGGCGGATGCGGAAGACGACGATCGCCAGCACGCCGCCGACCGCAAACGGAATGCGCCATCCCCAGGCGTCGAGCGCGGCTTCGCTCATCACCGATTGCAGCACCAGAAGGACGAGGAGCGCGGTAAGCTGGCCCGCGATCAGCGTGACATATTGGAAGCTGGAGAAGAAGCCGCGGCGATCCCGCCCGGCCATTTCGGAGAGGTACGTCGCGCTGGCGCCATATTCGCCGCCGACCGACAGCCCCTGCATCAGCCGGGCGACGACCAGCAGGGCGGGCGCGAAGACGCCGATCGTTTCATAGCCCGGCGTGATCGCGATCAGGAACGAGCCGGCGCACATCAATGTGACGGAGAGCGTGAGGCCCGCCTTTCGGCCGCGGCGATCGGCATAGATGCCCATCACCCATGCGCCGATCGGCCGCATCACGAAGCCGACCGCGAAGACCGCCGCCGCGCTCAGGAGCTGCGCGGTCTGATCGCCTTCCGGGAAGAAGTGCGGCGCGAAATAGAGCGTGAAGGCGGCATAAGCATACCAATCGTACCATTCAACGAGGTTGCCGGTGGAACCGCCGATGATCGATTTTAGGCGCGGGTTCATGGCTCGACCTCGCCCGGCGGAAGGTCCTCGATCGGCGGCAGTTGGCCGGCGAGTGCGGCGGCGAGCTGTTCACGATCGAGCGTGTTCTCCCACCGCGCGACGACCAGCGTCGCCACGGCGTTGCCGATGAAGTTGGTGAGGCTGCGGCATTCCGACATGAAGCGATCCACGCCGAGGATCAGCGCCATGCCGGCGACCGGCACCGAGGGCACGATCGAGAGCGTCGCGGCGAGCGTGATGAAGCCGGCGCCGGTGACGCCGGCCGCGCCCTTCGACGAAAGCATCGCGACGCCGAGCAGCAGCACCTGCTCGCCCAGTGACAGGTCGATCCCGGTCGCCTGCGCGATGAACAGGGCGGCGAGCGTCATGTAGATGTTCGTGCCGTCGAGGTTGAACGAATAACCCGCGGGCACGACCAGGCCGACGATCGACTTGGGCGCGCCGGCGCGTTGCATCTTCTCGATCAGCGCGGGCAGCGCGGCCTCGGAAGATGAGGTTCCGAGGACCAGCAGAAGCTCTGCCTTGAGATACGCGATGAGGCGCAGGATCGAGAATCCGGCGAGCCGCGCCACCGTGCCTAGCACGACCAGCACGAACAGCAGCGAGGTGAGATAGAAGGTGCCGACCAGCCAGGCGAGATTGGCGAGCGTGCCGACGCCATAGGTGCCGATGGTGAAGGCCATCGCGCCGAACGCGCCGATCGGCGCCGCGCGCATCAGGATCGAGACGATGCGGAAGACGACGATCGATACGTCCTCGAGGAACGACAGCACCTTCGCGCCGCGCTCGCCCACCGACACCAAGGCGATGCCGAACAGGATGGCGACCAGCAGCACCTGGAGGATGTTGCCCTGGGTGAGCGAGGAGGGGAGCGTTTCCGGGATGACGGAAAGGACGAAGCCGGTCAGCGTCGTCTCGTGCGCCTTGGCGGCATAGCCCGAGACGGCGCCCGCATCGAGGCTGGCGGGATCGATGTTGAGGCCGTCGCCGGGCCGAACGACATTGGCCACGATCAGCCCGACGATCAGCGCAAGCGTGGAGAAGAAAAGGAAATAGATGAACGCCTTGGCGGCCACTCTTCCCACGCGGGCGAGATCGCGCATGCCGGCGATGCCGGTGACGATCGTGAGGAAGATGACCGGTGCGATGATCATCTTCACCAGCTTGATGAAGCCATCGCCCAGCGGCTTCAGCGCGGCGCCGGCAGACGGATAGAAATGCCCGATCGCAATGCCCAGCGCGATCGCGACCAGCACCTGGACGTACAATTGCCGATACCAGGGAAGCGGCGCGCGCAGGGCGCCAGCGGTTTCCGGTAGCACGTGTCTTCGACCCCCTTGCCCGATGCGGCGCGGCTCCGCCCGATCGGCCCGGCAGCGGCGTGCCAGCAAAAAGGGGTTGATGCAAAGGGCAGGATGGCTCGAAAGGGTGGGGTGAAGGGAGAGGGCCAATCAGAAGCCTGTTGATCGCTAACCGCGGCGAGATCGCTATCCGTATTGCGCGGACCGCCGCTGCTCTGGGTATCGAGACGGTCGCGGTTTATTCCGCCGACGATGCCGAGGCGCCGCATGTACGCGCCGCCGACCGCGCAGTGGCGCTGAGCGGCGAAGGACCGCCGGCCTATCTTTCGATTGAAGCGATGATCGCCCCGGCGCGCGAGGCAGGCTGCGAGGCAGTTCATCCCGGCTACGGCTTCCTCAGTGAGAATGCGGCTTTTGCCGAGGCTTGCGCCACGGCCGGGCTGTTGTTCGTCGGCCCGGAGGCGAGGCTGCTGGCGCTGTTCGGCGACAAGGCGGTCGCCAAGCGCCATGCGCAGGCGGTGGGCGTGCCGGTGCTCGCCGAGGGGGCGGAGGCAAGCGGACCGGTGGTGGTGAAGGCTCTGGCCGGCGGCGGTGGCCGCGGCATCCGCGTGGTGCATGACCCGGCGACGCTGGCGGCGCAGATCGAGGCGGCGGGCGCGGAAGCGCTGGCGGCGTTCGGGTCGGCCGAGGTGATGGTCGAGCGCTATATCCCGGCGGCGCGGCATATCGAGGTGCAGCTTGCCGCCGATGCCCAGGGCCGCGTGATGGCGCTGGGCACACGCGACTGCACGGTGCAGCGGCGGCACCAGAAGCTGATCGAGATTGCGCCGGCGCAAACGCTCGACCCGGCGCTTGCCGCGCGGATCGAGCGCGCCGCGGAACGCCTGCTGGAAGACACGGGCTATGTCGGGCTGGCGACGGCGGAGTTCCTGGTCGACAAGGAGCGCGCCGCCGATGACCCGGAGGCGTTCGCGTTCCTTGAGGTGAACCCGCGGCTGCAGGTGGAGCATACGGTGACCGAGGAGGTAACCGGGCTGGACCTGGTGGCGCTGCAGCTGCGCCTTGCAGAAGGGGGCAGCGTTCCGGCCGAGCGGTCGGACACGCGCGGCGTTGCGATCCAGCTGCGCATCAACGCCGAGACGATCGGTAGCGACGGCATGCCGCGCGCGTCTGGCGGCACGATTAGCAACGTCGAGGCACCGGGCGGGCCGGGCATCCGCATCGACGGCGCGTTGAAGGCGGGCATGGCGGCCAACCCACGGTTCGATTCTCTGCTCGCCAAGCTGATCGTCCACGCGCCGGACTGGGAAGCGGCGCTGGCGCGGGCACGGCGCGCGGTGGCGGAATTCGAGATCGAGGGTGTCGCCACGAACCTGTCGCTGCACGCGGCGCTGCTCGCGCGCGCCGAGGTGGCGGCGGGCGACGTAGACACCGGCTGGTTCGATCGCAACGTCGGCGATTTTGCCGTGGCTGCGGCGCCCGCCGCGCCGCTCGACGCGCAGGCGATCGTCGCGCCGCTCGCTGGCGTGGTGGTGGCGATCGGGGTGCAGCCGGGGGACCGGGTGGCGCGCGGTGCCGAGGTCGGGACGATCGAGGCGCTGAAGATGCAGCATGCCGTCGTGGCGACACACGCGGGCGTGGTGCGCGCGGTCGTAGCCGAGCCCGGGCGGGTGATCGACGAGGGCGCGGTGTTCGTCTCGATCGAGCCAGCTGCCGGTGACGAGGATGTGGCGGCCGAAGCCGCGGCGCTCGACCTGGACCTGATCCGCGACGATCTTGCCGAGGTGCGCGCACGCCATGCGCTGGGGCTCGACGAACATCGCCCGGCGGCAGTGGAGCGGCGGCGGCGCACCAACCAGCGCACGGCGCGCGAGAATATCGACGACCTGTTCGATCCCGGCAGCTTCATCGAATATGGCGCGCTGGCAATCGCCGCGCAGCGGCGGCGGCGCAGCCTCGACGATCTGATGCGCAACACGCCTGCCGACGGCCTGATCGGCGGAATCGGCACGGTGAACGCGGCGGATCATGGGGAGGAGGCCGCCAAGTGCCTTGGCCTCGCCTATGATTATACCGTGCTGGCGGGCACGCAGGGCCACATGAACCACCGCAAGACCGACCGGCTGCTCGGCATCGCGGGCGACCTGAAGCTGCCGATCGTCTTCTATACCGAAGGCGGCGGCGGCAGGCCGGGGGATGTGGACTCGGTGGGCGCGACCGGGCTCGACGTGCCGACGTTCAGCCGCTTCGCCGGGCTTTCCGGCGTTGCGCCGAGGATCGGCATCACGTCGGGCTACTCCTTCGCCGGCAATGCCGTGCTGTTCGGCAGCTGCGACATCACCATCGCGACGCGGGATGCGCATATCGGCGTCGGCGGCCCGGCGATGATCGAGGGCGGGGGCCTTGGCGTCTATTCGCCCAAGGAAGTCGGGCCAGTCGAGGTGCATTGGACGAGCGGCGCGATCGACGTGCTGGCCGAGGATGAGGCGGACGCGACCGATCTTGCGCGGCGGCTGCTGTCGTTCTTCCAGGGACGCGTCGCGGGCGGCGAAGCGGCTGACCAGCGGCTGTTGCGCCATGTGGTGCCGGAGAATCGGCTGCGGGTGTTCGACATCCGTCGCGCGATCGACGGGCTGTTCGACACCGGATCGTTCATCGAGTTGCGCGGCGGCTGGGCGAAGGGGATGATCACCGGGCTGGCACGGCTGGACGGCCGGGCAGTGGGGGTGATCGCCAATGATTGCCGCTACTTGTCGGGCGCCATTGACGCGGAAGGTGCGGACAAGGCGGCGCGCTTCTTCCAGTTGTGCGACGCGTTCGGCGTGCCGATCGTCTCGCTGTGCGACACGCCGGGCTTCATGGTCGGGCCGGAAGCCGAGAAGACCGCGCCGATCCGCCGCGCCTCACGCATGTTCGTGGTGGGAGCGGCGCTGTCGGTGCCGATCTTCACGGTCGTGGTGCGCAAGGCATACGGGCTCGGCGCGCAGGGGATGGCGGGCGGATCGCTCCACGCCGGGCCGTTCACCGTCGCCTGGCCGACCGGCGAGTTCGGCGGCATGGGGCTCGAAGGGGCGGTGCGGCTCGGCTACCGCAAGGAGCTTGAGGCGATCGAGGATGCCGAGGCAAGAGAGGCGCGATATCAGGAACTTGTCGCGCATTCCTACGAGCGAGGGAAAGCTGTTTCGGTGGCGCAGTTCCTGGAGATCGACGCGGTGATCGACCCGGCGGATACGCGCAGCTGGCTTCTTCGCGGGCTCGCCTCGACACCGGCGCGCTGGTCGGGCCGCTATATCGATACGTGGTGATTTGAGGGAGGCACGATGATCGAATTGTACCATTGCGCGGATGCGCGGAGCTTTCGCGCGCTGTGGGCGCTGGAGGAGCTTGGGCTCGAATACAAGCTCCACCTGCTGCCCTTTCCCCCGCGGGTGCGCGAACCGTCGTACCTCGACGTCAATCCGCTCGGCACCATCCCGCTGCTGGTGGATGGCGAGACGCGGATGACGGAATCGGCCGCGATCGTTCAGTATCTCGCGACGCGCGCGGGGCCGAACGAACTCGTGGTGGCGTCTGGTTCGCCGGGCTATGGCGCGTGGCTGAACTGGCTGCACTTCGGCGAAGCGACGCTGACCTTCCCGCAGACGTTGGTGCTGCGGTATCGCATGCTGGAGCCGCCGGAGCGGCGCCTGCCGCAGGCGGCGGACGATTATGCGCAGTGGTTTCACTCGCGGTTGCGGCATGTGGAGCGGGCGCTGGAGGATGGCGACTACCTTGTGGGCAGCCGCTTTACGGCAGCTGACATTTCCGTGGGTTACGCACTGCTTCTCGCCAAAAGCCTTAAGATCGACAATGGCTTTCCGCCGCGGGTCGCCGCTTATTGGGAGCGGCTGAAGGCACGCGAGGGGTTTGCGCGCGCGAAGGAGGCGCAGAAGGCTGGGGCGGCGCCGTTCTGAGGCGCGCGCGCCGAGGAGAATCGGCGAACGGCTGCTTCTAGCGCGCGGCCAGCTTGCGCAGGGCGCGTTCGATGCGGTCGGGTTCCTGGGCGCCGTTGATGACGAATTCGCGATCGATCACCATGGTGGGGACGGAGGCGATGCCTTCGGACCGCCATTCGATTTCGTCATCGGCAACCTCGGCCGCAAAATCGCCGCGGGCGAGGATTCGGAGCGCCATTTCTCTGTCCAAACCTGCACCAGCGGCGGCATCGGCCAGCACCTGATGGTCGGAGATTGCACGTCCCTGGTCGAAATATGCACGCAGAAGAGCATGTTTGAGCGCCAATTGCCGTCCTTGGCGCCTCGCCCAATGGAGCAGGCGATGCGCGTCGAACGTGTCGTAGAGCCGATCCGGCCGGCCGGCCATCGATACGCCGGCAGCCTCTGCCGCCGCCCGAACGCCGCCGCCGCGGCTGCGCGCCTGATCGGGCGTGATGCCATATTTGCGCGCGATGTTGTCGGCCGCCAGCTCGCCCTCTGGCGGCAGCCCGGGGTTTAGCTGGAGCGGGTGGAAGACGAGCTCCACCGGCACCTCGTCGCCGAGGCTGGCGAGGGCGCGTTCGAGGTTGGCGAGGCCGATCAGGCACCAGGGGCAGACGACGTCGGAGACGAAATCGATGCGGAGCGTTCGGCCGGTCATCGCGCGACGCTTTCGATCGCGTCGACGATCTCGGGGATGACTTCGACGGGCACGTTGTGGCCCATGCCACGGACCTCGACCAGCCGCGCGCTGGGGATGCTGGCGGCGGTATCGCGACCGCCGTCGATCGGCACCAGCGTGTCGTCGCTGCCGTGGATGACGACTGTCGGCGCCTTGATCGCCTTCAGCCGCTGGCGCCGATCCCCGTCCGCGACGATCGCGGCCAGCTGGCGCGCGAAGCCGTCGGGGTAGTTCGAGCGCTGGATGGTCTCGCGGACACGGGCCTCGAGCAGGTCGGGCGCGACGGGAAAGGCGGGGCCGGCGAGCACCCGGGATGCGCGGATGCCATGGGCGACGAGCGCCTCGAGATCGTCCGTCTTGGGGCGGTTGACGAGGACATCCATCGCCTCCCGCGACGCGCGCGACAGCCTGGGATTGCCGGTGGTCGACATGATCGAGGTGAGCGACAGGGTGCGATCGGGATAGGTGGCGGCGAAGATCTGCGCGATCATCCCGCCCATCGAGGCGCCGACGATGTGCGCCTTCTCGATCCCCAGCGTATCAAGCAGGCCGGCGGCGTCCGCCGCCATGTCGCCGAGCGTGTACGGCACCCGCGGGCGCAGGCGCAGGAGGCGCTGGAGCACGAGCATGCCGATGCGGGGCGGGCGGGCGTGATCGATCTTCGTCGAGAGACCGACGTCGCGATTGTCGTAGCGGACGACGTGGAAGCCGCGTTCGACCAGCGCCTCGACGAACGGAAGCGGCCAGAGCGTCAGCTGCGCGCCGAGGCCCATGATGAGCAGGATGGTGGGATCGGCGGGGTTGCCGAACGACTCATATTCCAGCTCGATGCCGTTCGCGCGCGCCTTCATGGCCTCTCCTT
Organism: uncultured Stakelama sp.; assembly: GCA_964390515.1. Classification (GTDB taxonomy): domain Bacteria; phylum Pseudomonadota; class Alphaproteobacteria; order Sphingomonadales; family Sphingomonadaceae; genus Sphingomonas. The sequence continues at coordinate 41,236 of CAYMIU010000019.1, read as the reverse complement.
CAGGCGGTGATGATCGCGCCAGCCTCCACCCGAAGCGGCCATGGCGTCAAGGCAGTGCCCGGACAGGGGCCGCCGACGCAGGCGCCGCTCTCGACATCGAACAGCGCGCCGTGCCAGCTGCACGCGATGCGATCCGCGGCGACATAATCGTCGAGCTTCTGCGCGAGCGGCAGGCCCATGTGCGGACAGCGATCGACATAGCCGAACACCTGGCCGCCGCGCCGAACCGCGAAGCCATGGAAGCGGCCGGCGCGCATTTCGATGACGAAGCTTCGCGCGGCGCCGTCCGCGATCTGATCGAGCGGGCCGAGCGCGATGCCGGCCGGCGTGGCGGTAAGACGCTCGGTCAGGGGAGCTTCGCCTTGGGGAAATCGGCCCAGCAGGCATCGTAATCGGGCTGGGCGTGCTCCAGCGCGAAGGCGGTTGGGCGATAGGGCCAGCAGCTTTCCAGCATGAAGGCCATGGTACCGCCGATCCTGTGCGGCTTCAGATCGGCGTTGGATGCGGCATCCCACGTCGCCTTGTCGGGCCCATGGCCGGTCAGCAGATTGTGGAGCGAGAGGCCGCCCGGGCGAAAGCCCTCTGCCTTGGCATCATAGGCGCCGGTGATGAGGCCCATCGCCTCCGACATGATGTTGCGGTGGAACCAGGGCGGGCGGAACGTGTCCTCCGCCACCATCCAGCGCGGCGGGAAGATCACGAAATCGGCGTTGGCGCGGCCGGGCACGTCCGACGGCGAGGTCAGCACGGTGAAGATCGACGGATCGGGGTGGTCGAAGCTGACGGTGTTGATGGTGTTGAAATGCGCCAGATCGTAGCGCCACGGCGCGAGATTGCCGTGCCAGGCGACGACATCGAGCGGGGAGTGATGAAGCTCGGTACGCCACAGGCTGCCGAGATATTTCTGGATCACCTCGCAACGCGCGTCGCGATCCTCGAACCAGGCGTTCGGCGTCTCGAAATCGCGCGGGTTGGCGAGGCCGTTGGCGCCGATCGGCCCGAGATCGGGCAGGCGGAACATCGCGCCGTGATTTTCCAGCGCATAGCCGCGCGCTGAGCCATCCGGCAGCAACGCGCGGAAGCGGACGCCGCGGGGGACCAGCGCGATCTGACCGGGGGCGATGTCGATGCGGCCAAGCTCAGTGAGGAGCGCGAGGCGGCCTTCCTGCGGCACGAACAGCAATTCGCCGTCCGCGTCGACGAAGACGCGGTTCTCCATGTCGCGGTCGGCGGCATAGAGGTGGATCGCGACGCCTTCGAGATCGGCGGGATCGCGATTGGCGAGCATCGTGGTCATGCCGTCGATCAGATCGACGCCGGCGTCACCGGCTACGGGATCCCAGCGCAGGCGATTGGGCGCGAGCGGTTCCTTGACCGTGCCCGGCGCGAAGCGGGCAGCGCCTTCGTAGCGGGTGAAGGGCGGGTGTTCGGCCGATGGGCGCAGGCGATAGAGCCAGGAGCGGCGGTTTTCGTGGCGCGGCGCGGTGAAGGCGGTGCCGGAGAGCTGCTCAGCATAGAGGCCGAAGGGCGGCGTCTGCGGCGAGTTGCGGCCGATGGGGAGGGCGCCCGGTACCGCTTCGGTCGCGACGTGATTGCCGAAGCCGGGGGTGTAGGCGGTGCTGTCCGCGGGGGTGGCAGTGTCGTTGGGCATCCTCACCTCGGGCGGGTTTTGTTTTTGATTAGAAGTGGTGCGTGGTGTGGCTCGCCGGCGCGTCAGACGCAGCAAAGCCGCGCCTTGTGCGCCGGCTTTGCTGCGCTGGCCGGTCGGGGCCGAGCGCCTTGGCGCTCGGATCCGGTCGATGCTTACGCATCGACCTTGATCACGCCCCGACGGATCTGATCCAGTTCGATGCTTTCGAACAGCGCCTGGAAGTTGCCGTTGCCGAAGCCCTCGTTGCCCTTGCGCTGGATGATCTCGAAGAAGATCGGGCCGAACATGTTTTCGGTGAAGATCTGGAGCAGGATGCCCTCGTCATTCTCGACCGAGCCGTCGATCAGGATGCGGTTCTTGCGCAGCCGCTCGAGATCCTCGCCGTGGCCGGGGACGCGCTTGTCGACCAGCTCGTAATAGGTCTCGATCGTGTCCTGCAGCTTGACGCCGCGCGCGCGCAGCCGCTCGACCGTGTCGTAGATGTCGTCGGTGGTCAGTGCGAGGTGCTGGATGCCTTCGCCCTGATATTCGCGGATGAATTCCTCGATCTGCGAATTGTCGTCCTGGCTTTCGTTCAGCGGGATGCGGATCGCCTTGTCGGGCGCGATCATCGCCTGGCTGAACAGCCCGGTCGCCTTGCCCTTGATGTCGAAATACTTCTGCTCCTCGAAGTTGAAGAGCGTGCGGTAGAACTGGCTCCACACCTGCATCTGGCCGCGGCGGACGTTGTGGGTGAGGTGATCGAGCAGATCGAGCCCGACGTTGTTCTTCGCCTCCGCCTCGCGCCAGCCGTCGAACTCGGCCCAGTTTTCATACAGGTCGATGCTGTCCTGGATGAAATAGAGGTACGAGCCGCCGATCCCCATGATGACGGTGTCGTCTTCCTCGGTCGGCTTGCCGCCGTTGGCGAGCGCCCATTCCAGCGCCTTCTTCGGATCGGCGACGCGGAATGCCATCGCGCTGGCGGAGGCGCCGTGTTCGTTACGGAACTGCTTCACCCGGCCCGCCTCGTCGCGGTTCAGCATCAGGTTGATGCGACCCTGCTTGTAACGCGTGATGTTTTTCGTCGGGTGACGGTGCGTCGGCACGAAGCCGAGCTGCTCGAACTGCTTCGCCATCGCTTCGGGATCGGGCGAGGTAAATTCGACGAATTCGAAGCCGTTGAGGCCCAGGGGATTGCTGGACGGATTGTCGAGAGACATGACGGCACCTTTAAATCGTAACAATTGATACGATCATCGCGGCTTGAGCGGATCGTGTCAAATGCTACCGCTAGTGCCATGACCAACCACCTCGTGCTTGACCGGTTCCTGCCCTATCGCCTGTCGATCACCTCCAACCTGGTGAGCGACCGGATCGCGCGCGCCTATGCGTCGCTGTTCGGGCTGACGATCCCGGAATGGCGGCTGATCGCGGTGATCGCGGAGGTGGAGACGATCACCCAGGCCGAGATCGGCGAGCGCACGCGGATGGACAAGGTGACCGTGAGCCGCGCCGCGATCGCGCTGGTGGAACGCGGACTGCTCGGCCGGGCGCCGAACCCGACCGACAAGCGATCGCACCACCTGTCGCTGACGCCGGCGGGGCGGGACCTGTACGCCAGCGTGGCGCCCAAGGCGCTGGAGCTGGAGGGGCGGATCTTCGCGCGGTTCAGCCGCGAGGAGCTGGACGGGTTCGTCACGATGCTGCGCCGGATCGACGAAGCGGCACTGGAGGAATGAGCATGGCCGAGGCACCGCTGATCGCCGGGATCGAACTGGGCGGCACGAAATGCATCGCGATCCTGGCGAGCGGGCCAGATGCCATTCACGAGCGGGTGGAGCTGCCGACGACGAAGCCGGACGAGACGCTGGCGGCGCTGGAGGCGGTGATCGACGGGTGGCGCGGGTTCGCGGCGCTGGGGATCGCGAGCTTCGGCCCGATCTCGATCGATCGCAGCTCTGCCGATTACGGGCGCATCACCTCCACCCCCAAGCCCGGCTGGGCGAGGACGGACGTCGCGCGTCGCTTCGCCAGCCGCTACGGCGTGCCGACCGGCTTCCATACCGACGTGGTGGGCGCCGCGCTGGGCGAGGCGCGCTGGGGCGCGGCGCAGGGGCTGGCGGACCTTGCCTATGTAACGGTGGGCACCGGCATCGGCGTCGCGCTGGTGGCGCATGGCCAGCCGGTCGACGGGCTGACGCACAGCGAGCTTGGCCATATCCGGCCGCAGCGGCTGGCGGGGGACGCCTGGACGGGCGTGTGCCCGTTCCACGGCGCCTGCGTCGAAGGGCTGGCAGCGGGGCCGGCGATTGCGGCGCGCACCGGGATCAAGGGGCAGGAGCTGCCCGCCGATCATCCCGGATGGGACGGCGTCGTCCACGCGCTGGCGCAGATGCTGCACGCCGTGGTGATGACCGGTGTGCCGCGGCGGATCGTGATGGGCGGCGGCGTGATGGTGGGCAGCCAGTTCCTGTTCCCGCGGATCCGTGCCGCGCTCCACCAGTCGATCGGCGGCTATATCGCGATTGCCGAGGTGGAGGATGTCGACACCTTCGTCGTGCCGCCGGCGCTGGGCAACAATGCCGGGCCGCTGGGCGCGATCGTGCTGGGAGAGCTGGCGCTTCGCGGCTGAGGGCGCGACGGGATGGCATGACGGTCGCCTGTGTTTGGCGCGCAGGATGAGGCGCGTCCCCGAAAGCTCCTACCGGCGCGCGGGCGCTTCGGGCTCAAGCGGAAGTCCGCTCCGGCTGGCCGCGTGCCTGGCGGCGAGGTAGGCGACGCCGGCGCCGGTCAGTGCCAGGAAGCCGACCACCAGCGCATCGATGGTCATCATCAGCCACACCAGCCATTCGGGCCGGCCGAGCGCGCCGTAGCCGAGCGCATAATGGATCGCCATCAGCGGCGCTGACCCTGCAACGAGATAGGCCACCGAGCGCCAGAAGCTGCCGGCCATGATCGCGATCGATCGCAGCGGGCCGATCCGGGCGTTGCCGAGCGGCCAGGCGACGAACCAGGCGGTGAGATAGACGCCGATGACACTCGCCAGAATGCCGGCGGCGAGCGTGGCATATTGCGCCAGCCGCCCCTCAAGCCCCAGCAGCACGGCGATCGGCGGGCCGAACAGGCCATACCATTGGGCGAGCGCCTGCAACGCGAAGATGATGCCGAACAGCGTCGCCGCCGGCCGCTCGATCCGCTTGGCGCGATCCGCATCGCGGCCGAACGCCATGTAGCGGACGAACCAATAGCCCGGCAGGATCATCGCCAGCACCTTGGCAAAGCCGAGCGTCAGGCGGCGCTGGTCACCCCAGGCGGCTTCGACGCCAAGGCGATACATGCCGGTGTCGATCTCGACGACGTGCTGGGCAAACTCGATGAGGACCGGAATGGAGAAGAGGATCGGCAGCGCCAGCGCGAAGGCGAGGCTGTCGCCGTAGAGACGCTTGATATCCTGCCACATGCGAAGCCCCGTCCTTCCGTCGCCACGATGGCGGGGAGGGGCGGGGCTGGCAAGTTCCGGGTACGCGGATCAGGCGGTCAGCAGGCGCTTCTCGCCAGCGATCTTCATCATCGCCTTCTGCAGCTTTTCGAACGCCCGCACCTCGATCTGGCGGACGCGTTCACGGCTGACGCCATAGACCTGGCTCAGCTCCTCGAGCGTCTTGGGATCGTCGGTCAGGCGCCGCTCGGTCAGGATATGCTTTTCGCGATCGTTGAGGTTGTCCATCGCCGTCACGAGCATGTCGTGCCGCACGTCGGCCTCCTGCGCTTCGGCCACCACCTGATCCTGCAGGGGCGAATCGTCCTGCAGCCAATCCTGCCACTGGCCCTCGCCATCCTCGCGCATGGAGACGTTGAGCGAGGTATCCCCGCCCATCGCCATGCGGCGGTTCATGCTGACGACGTCCGCCTCGCTGACGCCAAGGTCGGTCGCGATCTTGGTCAGGTCCTCCGGCTTCAGATCGCCGTCCTCGAACGCGTCGAGCCGGGCCTTCATCCGGCGCAGGTTGAAGAACAGCTTCTTCTGCGCGGCGGTGGTGCCCATCTTCACCAGGCTCCACGAACGCAGGATGAACTCCTGGATCGAGGCGCGAATCCACCACATCGCATAGGTCGCCAGGCGGAAGCCGCGATCGGGCTCAAACTTCTTCACGCCCTGCATCAGGCCGATGTTGCCCTCGCTGATCAGCTCGGACACCGGCAGGCCATAGCCGCGATAGCCCATCGCGATCTTCGCCACGAGACGCAGATGGCTGGTGACGAGCTGGGCTGCCGCCTCAGGATCGCCATGCTCCTGGAAACGCTTGGCGAGCATATACTCCTGCTCGGGCGCCAGGATGGGAAACTTCTTGATCTCGGCGAGATAGCGGTTGAGGCTCTGCTCGCCGCCGAGTGCGGGGATCGTCGCAGGGACGTTGCCGCTTGCCATGATTATCTAATCTCCCTTTCCGGAGAAGCGCCGTCTCGCATAGCAGCGTGGCGCTTTCACCCTATACGTAGAGTTGACTGAACAGTTCCTGCATGTCTGCAGGCATCGCGCTTTCGAACGACAAAGCGGTGCTTGTGATCGGGTGGACGAACCCGAGCCGCGCGGCGTGCAGCGCCTGGCGGCGGAACGACAATTCATCGAGCACACGCTTGTGAGCTTGTTTTGTTCTACCATAGACCGGGTCGCCCAGCAAGGCGTGACCGATCGAGGCCATGTGGACGCGGACCTGGTGCGTGCGGCCGGTTTCGAGCCGGCATTCGACCAAGGCGGCCTCGCGCAGTCGCTCGAGCGTGCGGAAATGCGTGACGGCGCGCTTGCCGTTGGCGACGATCGCAACCTTCTTCCGGTTCTGCGGCGAGCGGGCGAGCGGCGCATCGACCTTGCCTTCCGGCGGCATCGGCCGACCGTTGACGATAGCCTTGTAGCGCCGGTCGATGGTGTGCGCGGCGAACTGCTTGGCAAGCCCCTCGTGCGCGCGATCGGTCTTCGCCGCGACCATCAGGCCGGACGTGTCCTTGTCGATACGGTGGACGATGCCGGGACGGGCAACCCCGCCGATGCCGGACAGCGATCCGCCGCAATGATGCAGCAGCGCGTTGACCAGCGTGCCGTCGAGATTGCCGGCGGCGGGATGAACAACGAGCCCGGCTGGCTTGTCGATGACGATGAGATGTTCGTCCTCGAACGCCACCACCAGCGGAATGTCCTGCGCCTCATTATGGGCAGGGGCAGGGGCGGGCACCGCGATCGCGAAGATGTCGCCGGCGCTCGCGCGCTTCGCCGGATCGCGCACCAGAAGGCCGTCGCGCTGGACCTGGCCGGCATTGATCAGCACCTTCAGCCGCTCGCGCGAGAGGGTAGGCACTGCATCGGCCAACGCACGATCGAGCCGCCATCCGTCGGCAGCCGGTGCGATCGTCGCTTGAATGATGGAAACCCCCCGGTCCATTAGGTGTACTAGATGGGTACGACGGTGCGGATTTCAAGGTCGTTGCTGGAACGGATCGTTTCCGAAGCTGACCGTTCGGGCGATGAAATATGCGGCTTGTTGTTCGGTTCCGGCGACCGGATCGAGGAGGTAAGGCCCTGCCGAAACGTCGATTCCACCCCTGCCATGCGGTTCGAGATCGATCCCGCGGCCCTGTTCGCCGCGCTGCGCGAGGCGCGCCGGGGTGGCCCGAAGGTGCTGGGCCATTACCACTCGCACCCGTCAGGCATTGCCGCGCCCTCGCTGGCGGATGCCGTGGCGGCGGCGCCGGACGGCGCGGTCTGGTTGATTGCAGCAAGAGGTGAAATCACTGCCTGGCGCGCCGTCAGCGACGGAGCGGTGCACGGGCGCTTCGATCCGCTCACCCTCGCCATTGCACCCTAGAGTCGGCTGCGTCATGGAACGGCCATGACCATCGATCCCGTTGATTTCGCCAGCCTGCTCTGCTCCCGCCTCTGCCACGATCTCCTCTCCCCGGTCGGCGCGTTGAACAACGGCCTGGAGCTGCTCGCCGACGAGACCGATCCGGCGATGCGCGAGCGCTGCATGGAGCTGCTGGCGGAGAGCGCGCGGACGTCTGCGGCGAAGCTCAAGTTCTTCCGGCTGGCGTTCGGGGCGGCCGGCGGCTTTGGCGAATCGGTCGATTCGCGCGAAGCGCAGGCGGCGATCGAGGGGCTGTTCGGCGAAAACAAGCGGCTGACGATCAACTGGCTGGTCGAGGAGCCGCTGCTGCCCAAGACGGCGATCAAGGTGCTGCTCAACATGGCGATGATCGCCGGCGATTCGCTGGTGCGGGGCGGCACGCTGGATATCGGGGGCGAGATGAACGATGGCGCGATCGAGATCGTGCTGAAGGCCGAGGGGCCGCGGATCGTGCTGGACGAAGAGCTGCGTGCGACCCTTGTCGATGGCCTGGCCAGTGATGCGGTGACGCCGCGCGCCGCCGCGGCATTCCTGGTTCACGAGATGGTAGCGGGCGCCGACGGCAAGGTCCTGGTCAGCGCGCCGGCAGACAATGTGCTGCTGTTCGGGGCGGCGATGCGCGCGCGATAATATGCGGAAGTCGCAGGTTTGAAGCACAAGCCGCGGTAAACATCCTTTTTACCGCTTTGCTGCACAGATCGTCGGCGATGGACGATCTGCTGCAGGAATTCATCGCGGAAACACGCGAAACGCTGGCTGCACTGTCAGGCGAGATCGTCGCCTGGGAGAGCGATCCCGCGGATCGCGCGCGGCTGGATGCCATCTTCCGCTTCGTCCACACGGTGAAGGGCAGTTGCGGGTTTCTCGATCTGCCGCGCTTGGCGCGACTGAGCCATGCCGCCGAGGATGTGCTGCAAAGCGTCCGCTCCGGTGAACGGGTGCCCGATCCGCCGCTGGTGAACGCGGTGCTGGCGATCGTCGACCGGATCGGCGAGATCGTCGAGGCGATCGATGCCGGCGCGGCGCTCGATGATTCGACCGAGGATTTGTTGCTCGCCGCGCTGGACGGTCAGGCGGCGGCACCGACCAGCGCACCGTCGACGGCCGCGGTTGCCAGCGCACCGCGTGCCCCGACGCGCAGCATTCGCCTGTCGGTCGACCTGCTCGACCGGATGATGAACGGCGTGTCGGAAATGGTGCTGGCGCGCAACGAGCTGGCGCGGCGGCTGCGCGAGACCGCGGACCCAACGCTCGAGTCGGCGATCGACCGCCTCTCGCTGACGGTGGCCGAGCTTCGCGACACGGTGACGCGAACGCGGATGCAGGCCATCGATTCGCTGTTCAGCGCCGTCCCGCGGCTGGTGCGTGATACCGCAGCCTCGCTGGGCAAGAAGGTGGCGCTGTCGATCGACGGTTCGGACGTCGAGCTCGATCGCGAGATGATCGAGCTGCTGCGCGATCCCATGGTCCACATCGTTCGCAACGCGCTCGACCACGGGATCGAATCGCCCGAGGAGCGGCGGCGTGCCGGCAAGGCGGAGACGGGACGGCTGTCGATCGTTGCCCGCCAGTCCGGCAACCGCATCTTCGTCGAGATCGCGGACGATGGGCGGGGCATCGATACTGCCCGGCTGGTGGAAAGACGGATTGCGCAGGAGCCAGCGCGCGCGGCGGAGTTCAGTGCGCTGAGCGAACGCGCACGACTGGATCTCATCTTCGAGCCGGGGCTGACGACGCGCGAGGAAGTGACCGCATTGTCCGGGCGGGGCGTCGGCATGGACGTGGTGCGCACCAACGTCGAGCAGACCGGCGGATCGATCCGGCTCGACAATCGCCGCGGACGGGGCCTCACCACCACGATCGAGGTGCCGCTGACGCTGGCGATCGTGTCGGTCGTGCTGATCGAGGTGGGCGGCCATTGCTACGCCGTGCCGCGGCAAGCGGTGGAGGAGATCGTCGCAGCGAGCTCGTCGGCGGTGCGGATCGACCGGGTGGGGGACAGCGCCCTGGCGACGGTGCGCGGGCGGCGCCTGCCGCTGGTCGTGCTAGGCGAGGTGCTGGGGCAGGGCGATCGTGCGGCGCCGATGCTGATGATCGTGACGCTGCCGGGCGGGATGTTCGCGCTGGCGGTGGACGCGGTGACCGACACGCAGGAACTGGTGGTGAAGCCGGTAGCGCCTGGGGTGATGGCCGCAGGCATATACGCCGGGCAGATGCTGCCCGATACCGGCCGGCCGCTGCTGCTGATAGACTGCGCCGGTGTGGCCGCGGCGGCCGGCGTATCCTTCGAGCGGGTGGTCGACGCCGAGCCCGAGGTCGAAGAGGCGGCGCCGGAAGGAACCGCCGCGTTGCTGTTCGAGGGGCTGGACGGCGCGCAGCGTGCGGTGACGCTTGCCGCGATCGATCATATCGAGACGGTGGAGCGGGAGGCGCTTCGCGAGGCGGGCGGGCGGCGCTGGCTGCTGGGCCGGGAGGGCATGGTGCCGCTGTTGCCGGGCGAGGCGCCGCCGGCGGGTGAGGACAAACTGTCGATGCTGCTGCTCAGCCACCACGGCGAGCAACTGGGATATCTGGTCCGTCGCGCGATCGATATCGTGACGCTCACCGGGGAATTGCTGCCGGCGCACGGCGGGCGGGCAGTGATCGGCGTCGCCGTGATCGACGGTGAGCCGATCGAAGTGGTCGAGCCGCTGCGGCTTGTAGCGGATAGCGCGACGAACGGCGAAGCGCCGCCGATCTGCCTTCTCAAGGGAGCGGAGACCGGCTGGATGGAAGCATTCCTCCGGCCCACGATCGAGGCCGCAGGCTATCGCGTGGCGCGTTCGCTGGAGGCAGGCGAGACCGCGACGATCACGTTATCGACCGACGATGATGCAATTGCCGACGCCAATGTGATCCAACTGGCGCGCGACGCCGTCACCGGGCAGCCGCGGATCGATCTTGCACTGATCGCCGGCGCGTTGAGCGTGGCGAACAAGGCGGGATCCGCCCGATGAGCGCGCTTCACTTGCTGGCCCATATCGGCGGCCGCGCCATTGCCGTGCCGTGCGAAGCGGTGGATTCGGTGGTGGACGTGACGTCGATCGTGCCGGCGCCGCGTGCGCACCCGGCCGTGCGCGGGCTGGCGGCGCTGCGCAGCCGGGTCGTCACCGTGATCGACACCTGGCAGGTCCTCGGCCTGCCGCCTGGCCCGGACGATGCCGCGCGGGCGATCCTGACCGTGGTGGACGGACACCACCATGCGGTGCTCGTCGATTCCCTCGAGCACGTCGCGCCGCTGGAGGTCGAGCCGCTACCGGCGGGCCTGGCGCTCGGCCAGCGCTGGGCCGCGGTGACGATCGGGGCGGCGGAGCGCGATGGCGAGCCGCTTCTCGTGATCGATCTAGGCCGGTTGGTCGGCGCGCTCGCCACGGCGGATTAACACCGTCCTTACCCTTAGTGGGTAGAAACGATCGCCATACAGATAGTTGCGGGGTTAGCGTCATGAAGTCGTGTCTGGTCGTGGACGACTCGAAAGTGATCCGAAAGGTGGCCCGGCATATTCTGGAGGGGCTCGACTTCGCCGTCGCCGAGGCGGCTGATGGGCGCGAGGCACTGGAGAGCTGCATCGCGAACCCGCCCGACGTCATCCTGCTCGATTGGAACATGCCGGTGATGAGCGGCATGGATTTCCTTCGCGCGCTTCGCGAAACGGCGCTCGGTTCCCGCCCCAAGGTGGTGTTCTGCACTACCGAGAACGGCATGGCCCATATCCGCGCCGCGATCGAGGCGGGTGCCGACGAATATGTCATGAAGCCGTTCGACCGCGAGACGCTGGAAAGCAAGCTCCAGATCGTCGGCGTCGCCTGAAGCCGCAGTTGGCCTGCGTGGTGGCCCTTCCTCCAGCAAGTGTGTTCGCACCGGCGGATCATGCGGCGCAGCGGCTGCTGATCGTCGACGATTCGACCGTCGCGCGCGCAGTGCTGAGCCGAATCGCGACGGAGGCCGGCGGCAGCACGGTGGTGGGCGCAGTGCCCGACGTGGGCCGTGCGCTCGACGTTCTGGCGCGCAAACGCGTCGACGTGATCCTGCTCGACCTCGAAATGCCGGGTGTCGACGGGCTGACGGGGCTTCCTGCTCTGATTGCCGCGGGGCAGGGGGCCCGGGTGCTGGTCGTGTCCTCCGCGGCGGGTGAGGGTGCGGCGGCCACCGTGCAGGCGCTGGCGCTGGGCGCCGCCGATACGCTGGTGAAGCCGGGCGGCAGCGTATCCTCCAGCCAGTTCGCGCGCACCCTGGTCGAGAAACTGATCCGGCTGGGCGAGCGGAGCGTTCCGGCGCCTCACGCCGTGGCGCCGGCGAACCTGCCGGAGCGCGACATTGATCTCGTGGCGATCGGGGCCTCCACCGGGGGCATTCATGCACTCATGCATCTCTTTCAGGCGGTTCCGGCGTCGTTTCGCCCGCCAATCGTCGTGACGCAGCATCTGCCGCCGGCCTTTGTGCCGTTTTTCGTCGGCCAGCTTGCGGCGGCGACCGGCCGGCCCTGTGAGGTCGCGCGCGATCGAACGGCGCTTCGTGAGGGCACGATCGTGGTGGCGCCGGGTGATGCGCATATCGTCGCTGTTCGCCTGCCGCGCGGGCGTGCCGCGGTCCGGCTGTCGCGCGAGCCGGTAGCGAACGGCAACATGCCCTCCGTCGATCCGATGTTCTCGTCTCTTGCCGAGTGTTTCGGTCCGCGCCTGTTGGCGGTGGTCCTGAGCGGCATGGGCCGCGATGGGCTGGAAGGTGCAGGCAGGGTGCGGGCCGCGGGGGGGCGAGTGGTGGTGCAGGACGAGACGAGTTCGGTGGTCTGGGGCATGCCGGGCGCGGTGGCTGCCGCCGGCCTTGCTGACGCCATCATGCCGCCCGGGGAGATCGGCAGCCTGATCGCCGCCGCCGGGCGTCCGGCCGTATGACCGCGCCCCAGACATTGGGCGCAAACGACGCGAGCCCGGGCGCGGTGAACGTCCTCGCCGCGCTGCTCGAGGCACGCACCGGCCAGCGCATCGCCGCGAACCGCACGTGGCGGATCGACACCGCGCTGCGGCCGATCGCCGCGGAGCGCGGCGCCACCACGATCGACGATCTCGTCCGGCTCGTGCTTGACGGCAGCAGCCCGGAACTTGCGGATCGCGTGGTCGACGCGCTGCTTAACCAGGAAACCTCCTTTTTTCGTGACGCACAGGCGATCGCGGGCGCGGCGGAGGCGGTCGCTTCGCTTGATCGTGCCAACCCGCGCATCTGGTGCGCGGGCTGCGCCACCGGGCAGGAGCCTTTGTCGCTCGCCATGGCATTCGCCGAACGCGGCGGGCCGGTGCCGGAGATCGTTGCCACTGACGTGTCGGCCGCTGCGATCGGCCGGGCACGGGCGGGGCGCTTTACCCAGTTCGAGATCCAGCGGGGCCTCCCGGTACGGCAGATGCTGCAATGGTTCGAGCAGGACGGCAACGACTGGGTGGCGCGCGGTGACTTGCTGCGGCGGATCGCCTTTCGGCGGCAGAATCTGGTTGCCGATCCGGCGCCGGGGCAGTTCGATGCGGTGCTGTGCCGCAACGTCCTTTTCTATCTGGCGCCAGACCTTCGTGCCAAGGTGCTTGATAGGTTTGCCGCTTGCCTGCGCCCTGGCGGCTTCCTCATGCTGGGGGCCGGGGAAACGGTGATCGGCCAATCGAACCGGTTTGTGCCGAGCAAGCGGCTGCGCGGTTTCTATGAGGTGGCCGAGCCTGGGGACGTGCCGCCGGCGTACGCCGCGCACTGACTGGCGCGCTTCGGGCTTCGTCATGCTGGCCGAGGCGGCAAGGGCGCGATAGGACGATCTCCCGTGACCTATCGCATCGCTCGCGCCGAGGACCATCAATGACGCTGATCGAGGCGCCGTCGCCCAACTTCGACGACCGAACACTGCCGATTACGATGATCGTGCTGCATTATACCGGGATGGTCGATGGTGAATCCGCCATCGCGCGGCTGCGCGATCCGGAGGCGAAAGTTTCCTCACATTATGTGGTTGCGGAAGATGGCACCGTGCTTCGCCTGGTGCCCGAGGACAAGCGCGCCTGGCATGCGGGCCAATCGCACTGGCGCGACGTGGATAACGTGAATTCAGCGTCGATCGGGATCGAGATCGTCAATCCCGGCCATGAATTCGGCTACCGTCCATTCCCTGACGAACAGGTCGAGGCGGTGATCCGCCTGGTCCACGACATCAAGGATCGCTACCAGATCACGCGCGGCAACATCGTCGGCCATTCCGACATTGCGCCTGCCCGCAAGCGCGATCCCGGCGAATTATTCCCCTGGGGCAGGCTCGCCCGGCTGCGCCTGGCCCTGCCGCGTCCGACCAAGAACCTGATGGACCCGATGTGGAGCGAGGCGGGCTTCCTGCTGGCGCTGGAACGCTTCGGCTATGACGTCACCGACAAGATCGCGGCGATCGTCGCCTTCCAGCGCCGCTTCCGCCCCGAACTGGTCGATGGCGAGATCGACGCCGAATGCCGCATGATCCTGCTCGCGCTGCTGCTGCCCAAGCCGCAGGGGGATGATTGATCATCGAGTTGTCGCGCCGCCGCGAAGGGTGGGAGCGACGCCGGCCCCGACTTCAATCGCCAGAATGATGAATACTGTCTCGCTCTACACAAAGATCCGCAGCCAGCCGCGCGACAGGGAATGGGCGGCGCGGTCCGAGCGGGCGATCGAGGCAGCGCTTGCCGCCATTTCGAACCTGGCCGTCGACCAGCCGGTGCGGGTCAGCTGCGCCGCTACCTTGTGTGAGGTGACTGGGGGTTTCGCGCCCGGGCTGAGCCAGGAACAGGAGAATGCGGCGGCATTCGCGCTTCAGGGCGGGCCATTCCACGAGGCCCTCGTACGCTCCGGCCTTGAGCCTTATGCCGGACACTTCGGGGCCACCGAGCGGGGTGGCCGCTACAGCCTCTACTTCCAGCGCAAGGCCGAGCGCTGAGGCATGCGGCCCTCATCAAGGAAGAGCTGGCGGCAATTGCATTTGCCCGCATCCCCGCTACAGCCCGCCACACATCAGAGGGCCGGGCGGCCGCGTCATGCGTTTTCGCATGCCGAGGAAAGTCCGGGCTCCATGGAACAACGGTGGCGGGTAACGCCCGCCGGGGGCGACCCCAGGGAAAGTGCCACAGAGAGCAGACCGCCCAATCTTCGGATGAAGGCTTCGGCCAGGCAAGGGTGAAAGGGTGCGGTAAAAGCGCACCGCGCTTCCGGTAACGGCGGCGGCATGGCAAACCCCACCGGGAGCAAAACCGAATAGGGGCGGCATATGGGCGTGTTCCCGCCCGTCGCCCGGGTTGGTTGCTTGAGCGTGCCGGCAACGGTTCGCCTAGATGAATGGTCGCCCATCCCGGCAACGGGTGGACAGAACCCGGCTTACAGGCCCTCTGGTGTCACCTTTAACCGCGGGCGATCAGTCGCTAGATGGTGGGCAATGGCCCGCTCTACCCGTTCGAACGATTGGGGATTTCCCCGCTGGCGACCTTATGGTGCGGCGCGCGAGGCGACGAAGGTTCGGCTGTGCGACCGGCATGGCTGCGAGGAACCCGGCGCTTGTCCCGCGCCCAAATCGCCCAACAGCCCGGAACGCTGGTATTTCTGCCAGGCGCATGCGGCGGAATATAACCGCGGCTGGAATTACTTCGAAGGGCTGGATGCGGAGGAAGCCGCCGCGCGCGAGCGGGACGAGCGGCGCGACGCCTCCGGCTACGAACAGTCGCGCCACCATGGCTGGGCGGGCCCGGGCGACGGATCGCGCTCGCGCGACGAAATGCGCGCGCTGGAGGTACTGGAACTGGAGAGCGACGCGACGTTCGAGGACGTGCGCACCGCGTGGCGGCGGCTGGCGAAATCGAACCATCCCGACGTTCGCCCCGGCGATGCCGAGGCGGCGAAGCGCTTCCAGGGTATCCAGGCGGCCTATGAAGTGCTGCGCGCGGCCGAGGAGCGACGGAGCTGGAAGCCGGCGTGAAGCGTGCGCGCTCGAATTGGGCCGGTGCCATCCTGGTGTGCGGCAAATGTTCGAAGAAGATCGAGGGCGGTTTCGGACCGAAGGGGCATAGTCGCCTTGCCAAGGCGCTGCGCGGCGAGCCGGGCTTCGGCAAGGGCCGCAAGGCCGCAATCGGCGTCGTCGAGACGAAGTGCCTCGGCATCTGCCCTAAAGCTGCCGTGACCGTCGTCGATAGTCGGCGACCCGGCGAATGGCTGGTGGTGCCGGAAGGGGCGGACGTGGCGCAGCTGGCGCGCCGTTTCCGGCAAGGCCCGGATGCACCGGAGGATGGAGGAGCATCATGACGATCGCATCAAGGTGCGCAGCCGCTGCCGCCCTCGCGCTGGCAGGTGTCCTCGCGAGCCCGGTCATGCTCGTATCCCCGGCTTCGGCGCAGCGAGCGCAGGGCTGGGAAGGCATCTGGCGCAACAATGCCGACAGCGTGCGTATCCGCGTCGCCAGATGCGGCCAGGGCCTGTGCGGCACGGTCGTCCAGGCGAGCGAGAAGGCGAAGGCGGATGCCGCGGCCGGCGGCACCGATCGGCTGATCGGCACGCAATTGTTCCATGATTTCCGCCGCGAGGACGATGGCTTGTGGTACGGCCAGGTCTATGTGCCGGATATTGACAAGACGTTCGACGGAACGATCGAGCAGGTTGATCGCGACACGATCGTCGGCACCGGCTGCCTGTTCGCCAATTTCGGCTGCAAGTCGCAGACCTGGCGCCGCGTGCGCTGAATGATCCATTTGTCGGTTGCGATCGGGCGCTTCGTCGAGGCGCTGTTCTACGCCATCCTGCGGGTCGCGGGGGCGATCACCGGGGTGGTGCTTGGCGTCGCGCTGATCGGACTGGTGCTGTTCCTGATCTCGCGCTGGGCGATCGCTCGCGGCCGTGCGCGGACGAGGGGCCAATGATCTCCACCCCTGCCTGGCCGCCGCGGTCGACACCGCGGCTGTTCGTCGATCAGCAACTTGATGCCGGGCCGCTGCGCATCGACGGGCCGTCGGCGCATTATCTCGCCGGCGTAATGCGGGTGAAGCCGGGCGATCCGGTGCGGCTGTTCGATGATCGCACGGGAGAGTGGCTGGCGATCGTCGCCGCTGCCGGCAAGCGCGACCTGACGCTCGACATCACGCAGAAGCTTGCCGAGCGTGAGGCGGTGCCGGATCTGTGGCTGCTCGCCGCACCGCTGAAGAAGGGCCGCGTCGACTGGATGGCGGAAAAGGCTTGCGAGCTTGGCGTCGCGCGCCTGGTTCCGGTGCTGACCCATCGCACCGTCGTCGACAAGCCGAAGGTCGACAGGCTGCGCGCGCACATGATCGAGGCGGCCGAGCAATGCGGGAGAACCGCGCTTCCGGAAGTGGCGGAGCCGGTGAAGCTGCCGGCGCTGCTGCGCGACTGGCCGGTCGATCGCGCGCTGTACTTCGCCGACGAACTTGGCGGTGCGCCCGCGCGCGAAGCGATGAAGCCGGGGCCGGCGGCTATCCTGATCGGCCCGGAGGGCGGCTTCGATGACGGCGAGCGAGCCGCAATTCGCGCGCTCCCCCAAGCACTTGGCATATCCCTTGGGCCGCGTATTCTGCGCGCGGACACAGCGGCCGCCGCAGCCATCGCGATCTGGATGGCGGTGGCCGGCGACTGGAGGGGGAATGATGAGGGTGCACCTTAGCCTCGTTGCCGCGTCGCTTGCCGTCCTGTCGCTTCCGGCGAGCGCACAGGAGGCACCCTCGCAAACGCCGGCTACTGCGCCGAGCGGCAAGGACATCGTGGTCACCGCGCGGGAGCGGACGGTGATCGACCAGTTTGTGCAGAACCTCACAGACCCCGCGCGCAGCGACCAGGTGCCGCGATGGGACCTGCCATTGTGCACCGGGATCGTGGGGCTAGCGCCGAAACATGCGGTCGTGTTGAACGGGCGGATCGAGGAGGCGGCCCGCGCCATCCGCTTCCCGGTCGGGAAGGAAGGATGCCGTCCGAATGCCGTCGTGCTGGTGACGCGAAACCCGGAGGAAATCGCCGCTCGTCTGCGGTCCCGCTATCCGCGAACGCTGGGGCAGGAGGGGCGCGCGCGGTTGAGGGACTTCGCCGAAACAACGCAGCCGGTTCGCTGGATCAGCCAGGTGGCGGAGTTGCCGTTCGACGGTAGCCCGCTGAAGGACGCCGAGGGTCTGGCGAACGGCGCCGGGCGCGCGATAGGCGTGGGCAGGCTTTCGGGTTCGCGCCTCCAGAAGAGCACGCGCACGGTGCTGGACAACATGCTGGTCATCGTCGACGCGGAGCGGCTTGCTGGCCTCTCGCTGGGGCAGATCGGCGATTATCTGGCGATGGTGGTGCTTGCCCGTCCCCCGCCTGAGGCAAACGCGCCGGAGGGTTCGATCCTGTCGGTGTTCGACCAGGGTTCAACCGTCGCGGGCCTGAGCGGCAACGACCGCGCCTTCCTGCGCGCGCTTTATGCCGCGCCCGACAGCGTATCGGCGCAGGTGCAACGGTCCGCCATGCGCAAGGCGATGGAGCGCTAAACGAGCGCTCTAGCCGCCGCCTTCATCCCCGATTAAGGGCGCGCCATGACGACGAAGACAGTTTCGGATAGCAACTCGCCCGTGATCGAGTCGCGCGATCAGCTGATTGCCAGCTTTGCGCGGGGCGAGAAGCCGAAAGACCGCTGGCGGATCGGCACCGAACACGAGAAGTTCGTCTATGCCCGCTCGGATCATCATGCGCCGAGCTGGGAAGAGCCCGGCGGTATTCGCGCGTTGCTCACCGAATTGCAGCAGCATGGCTGGAAGCCGGTGGAGGAAAACGGCAACCTCATCGCGCTGACGGGCGCCGACGGGTCGGTCAGCCTGGAGCCGGCGGGCCAGTTCGAACTCTCGGGTGCCCCGCTCGAGAACCTGCACCAGACCTGCGCCGAAACCGGCCGCCACCTCGATCAGGTGAAGGCGGCGGGCGACAAGCTTGGCATCGGCTTCCTCGGCCTTGGCATGTGGCCGGACAAAACCCGCGCAGAGCTGCCGATCATGCCCAAGGGCCGCTACGCCATCATGCTGCGCCACATGCCGCGCGTCGGCACGATGGGGCTCGACATGATGCTGCGCACCTGCACGATCCAGGTGAACCTCGATTATGCCACCGAGGTCGACATGGTGCAGAAGTTCCGCGTCGGCCTGGCGCTCCAGCCGCTCGCCACTGCGCTCTTCGCCAATTCGCCGTTCACGGAAGGGAAGCCGAACGGCTATCTCAGCTATCGCAGCCACATCTGGTCGGACACCGATCCTGCGCGCACCGGCATGCTGCCCTTCGTGTTCGAGGATGGCTTCGGTTATGAGCGTTACGCCGAGTATATGCTCGATGTGCCGATGTACTTCGTCTACCGCGACGGCAAATATATCGACGCGGCGGGGCTCAGCTTCCGCGATTTCCTGAAGGGCGAGTTGCCCGTTTTGCCGGGCGAACTGCCGACGCTGGACGATTGGAACGATCATCTGTCGACCGCTTTCCCGGAAGTGCGGCTGAAGACCTTCCTGGAGATGCGCGGCGCCGATGGCGGCCCCTGGGGACGGATCTGCGCGCTGCCGGCCTTGTGGGTCGGCCTGCTCTACGATCAGGGCGCGCTCGACGCGGCGTGGGATCTGGTGAAGCATTGGTCGATGGATGCGCGCCAGGCATTGCGCGATTCGGTGCCGAAGCTCGGCCTCGACGCGCCGGTGCCGGGACGCGGCACGCTGCGCGATATCGCCGGCGAGGTGCTCGACATCGCGGGGCGCGGCCTTGCGGCGCGCGCGCGGCACAGTGCGTCGGGTGACGACGAGACGGGCTTCCTCAATCCGCTGCGCGAGATCGTCCGCACCGGCAAGGTGCCGGCGCAGGAGCTGCTCGATCGCTATCACGGTGCCTGGGGCGGCGACGTCTCGAAGGTTTATGAGGAACTGAGCTTCTGAGCGGCGCTGGCCACGGGGTTCGCGCGTCGGGCGAACGGCGTTGGTGAGCCGGCGGCCACGGCGAATCGGTCTGCTCGGGGGTTCGTTCAATCCCGCCCATACCGGCCATCGCGGCATCAGCATGGCGGCGATCGAGGCGCTGGCGCTGGACGAGATGTGGTGGCTGGTATCCCCCGGCAATCCGCTGAAGCCTGCCGCTGGCATGGCGCCGCTTCCCGCCCGGCTCGCCTCCGCGCGGCGCATGGCCCGCGCAGCGCGCATTCGGCCGACAGACATCGAGGCGCGGCTCGGCACGCGCTACACCGTCGATACGCTGGCCGCGCTGGTGCGGCGCTACCCCCGCCATCGCTTCATCTGGGTGATGGGGGCGGACAATCTGCAGCAATTCGATCGCTGGCGCGCGTGGCGGCGGATCGCGCGCACCGTGCCGATTGCAGTAATCGCCCGTCCAGGCTATGATGGCGTTGCCCGCGCGGCACCCGCGATGGGTTGGCTGCGGCGCTTCCAGAGGCCCGCAAGCCAGGCGAAGAACTGGACCGAGTGGAGTGTGCCAGCCCTGGTGCTGCTACGTTTCCGCCCTGACCCGACATCCGCGACGCAGCTGCGCGCCGCAGATCCTGCCTGGCATCAACGCTATCCGCTTCCCATATCCGCAGCCAAACCTTCCACCCAGGAGTGAACTTGCCCGCTTCCGCCAACGCCTATCGATCCCCTGACGCTGACAGCGTCGCGGCATTGCATAAGCTTGTTCTCGACAGCCTGGACGACGATCAGGCCGCCGATACCATCTCGATCCCGCTCGCGGGCAAGTCGTCGATCGCCGATCACATGGTGATCGCGAGCGGCCGCTCGACCCGGCAGGTCGCCTCCATGGCCCAGAAGCTCGCCGAGAAGATCAAGGGCGAGACCGGCAAATCGCCGCGGATCGAGGGCCTGCCGACCGCGGACTGGGTGCTGATCGACGCCGGGGACGTGATCGTTCACCTGTTCCGCCCCGAGGTGCGCTCGTTCTACAATCTGGAGCGCATGTGGTCGTTCGGCGACGCGCCCGCTGCGCCAGCGCCCGGGAACGCCTGACCTGATTCTTCACATCGTCGCGCGCGGGCGGATCGGACGTTCGCCCGAGGCGGAGCTTGTCGATCGCTATCTGAAGCGGATCAACTGGCCGACTCGCGTGAGTGAACTGCCCGACCGGGGCGGCAAGGTGCCCGACATGGCGCCGGGCACCCGGCGGGTGATGCTGGACGAGACGGGGAAGCTCCTCTCTTCGGTCGAGTTCGCGCGCGTGCTGGAGCGATGGCGCGATGATGGCGTGCGCGAAGCGCGCTTCATGGTCGGCGCCGCCGACGGCTTCGGTGACGAAGAACGGGCGGGGGCGGATCTCCTGCTGTCGTTCGGCCGCGCGACGTGGCCGCACATGCTGGCGCGCGCGATGCTGGCGGAACAATTGTTCCGCGCCACCTCCATCCTTGCCAATCATCCTTATCATCGCGAAGGCTGACGCCCCATGGGGCGGTGGGCGACAGCGATGCTTGTGGCAGCGGCGGTGCCGCTCGCCAGCGCCACCGCTGCGCCCGATCCGCTGGCGATCCAGCGCGAGCGGCTGACGGCGGCCAAGGCCGATGCGCGCGCCGCCGCGTCACGTGCTGCCGAGCTTCAGCGCCGCGCCGGCGAGGAGCGCGATGCGGCACGCAAGGCGCGAGCCGAGGAAGCGGCCGTTGAGGCCCGGATCAAGCGCGCGCAAGCGGATATCGACGCTGCCCGGGCGCGGGTCGCCATCGTCGAGGCACTGCTTGCCAGGCAACGCGCCGAGCTCGGCGCCCGGCAGGAGCCGATTGCGCGCCTGATGGCCGCCATCGCCTCGCTTGCCCGCCGCCCGGCGGCAGCGACGATCGTCCAGCCCGGTTCTGTCAGTGATCTCGTCCACGTCCGCGCGGTGCTCGGCAGCGCTCTTCCGGCAGTGCGCGAACGCACGGCCGATCTGCGCGGTGACCTGGCCCGCACCCGCGCCTTGCAGGGCAGCGCCGCGCTGGCGGCGGAGAGCCTGGCGCAAGGCCGCCGATCACTGGTCGCGGAGCGGCAGAACCTCGCTGCGCTCCGCACCCGTCACGCCGAGGCGGCGGTGCGGCTCGATCGCGACGCACTCGTACAGTCCGACCGGGCGATCGCGATGGGCGAAGCGGCGCGCGATATCGTCGATCGCATGGCGGCGCTGGGCGAAACGCAGGCGACGCTGGAGGACCTGTCGGCGCTCGCCGGCCCCCCGCGCCCCAAGCCGGCGACGGCGGGCACGCCTCCCACCTATCGCCCCCCGGTGACCGGGCGCCTGGTGACGGGTTTCGGCGAAATATCGAACAATGGCGTGCGCGCGCGCGGCCTCACCTTTGCGGTCGCGGGCAGCACTGCGGTGAACGCGCCAGCGGCGGGACGGGTGATCTTTGCGCGTCCGTTTCGCCGCTTCGGCACCGTCGTGATCATCGATCATGGCGCCGGCTGGACGACGCTTGTCGCCGGGCTGGGGAGCGCCGCGGTCGAGCGCGGGGCATCCGTCAACGCGGGGCAGGTTGTCGGCCGCGCGGCGAAGGGCCGGGACGCGGAAGTGACGGTGGAGCTTCGCCGCCGCGGCCGGCCGGTGGATGCCGCTGCGCTGATGAGCTGAACGGGCGCTCAAGCGGCTTCAATTGCGCTCCCCGCTCATTTGCCGTTCACCTCGCCTACTGCTTTGCTCGACCTCGTGAAAACCGCTACATCACGCCGATCCGCATCCCCCGAGGACGTGCACGCATGAAGTATCCGTTGCTCTCCGCTACTGCCTTGGCCGCGACGCTTGCGCTCGTGCCACTCAGCACGGGCGCGATGGCCGCGGTCGATTCCGGCGCCTATCGCGAGATGGAGCGCTTCATGGACGTGTATAATCGGGTGAAGGCCGATTACGTCGACAAGGTAACCGACGAGCAGCTGATCAAGGGCGCGATCGACGGGATGCTCTCCGCGCTCGATCCGCATTCCAGTTATGTCGACGCATCCGATTACGAGAATCTGCGCATCCAGACGGAGGGCAATTACGGCGGCCTCGGCCTCACTGTCTCGATGGAGGATGGCGCGGTAAAGGTGATCGCGCCGCAGGAGGATTCGCCTGCGTGGCGCGCCGGGATCAAGACCGGCGACTATATCACGCATATCGACGGCAGGCTGATCTACGGCGGGACGCTGGACGAAGCGGTCACCCAGATGCGCGGCAAGCCGGGCACGAAGCTTGCCCTCACCATCGTTCGCCCCGGCCGTGAAAAGCCGATGGAGCTGTCGCTCACCCGCGAGGTGATCGTGCAGCGCCCGGTAAAGTGGGAAGTGAAGGGCGATGTCGGCTATATCAACATCAACACCTTCTCCGAGACGACCGGCGCCGACACCCGCGCCGCCGTCATGGCGATCGAAAAGGCGCTCGGTCGCCGTCCGCTGGGCTATGTCATCGATCTGCGCTCGAACGGCGGCGGGCTGCTGACCCAGGCGATCGAGGTGTCCGACATCTTCCTCGAAGGCGGCGAGATCGTCTCGCAGCGCGGCCGCGGCAAGAACGATGTCGAACGCTATTATGCAAAGCCCGGTGATCTCGCGAAGGGCCTGCCGGTGATCGTGCTCACCGATCCGGGCACCGCTTCCGCCTCCGAGATCGTCGCGGGCGCGCTGCAGGACCACCACCGCGGCCTCGTCATGGGTGAGCGCACCTTCGGCAAGGGATCGGTGCAGACGCTGCTGCAACTGGGGCCGACCACTGCGCTGCGCCTGACGACCGCGCGTTACTACACGCCGTCCGGCCGGTCAGTGCAGGAAGGCGGGATCGAACCCGATATCCGCGTGCCGCAGATCAGCGATCCCGATTACAAGTCCCGCCCCGTGTTCCGCGAGGCTGACCTGCGCCGCCACCTGATCAACGAGGTGAAATCCGACGACAAGATCCTCGAGGAGGATACCAAGGACGATCCGCGCTTCACCGCGACGCCCGAGACGTTGGAGAAGCAGGGCATCGAGGACTTCCAGCTCTGGTATGCGCTGAAGACGATCGCGCGTATCGGTGGGCCGACCCAGGTGGCGGCGGTGACCGCATCGATGAAGAAGGAAGTCGCCGCCAAGTGACCGAGGCGCAATCGCGGGCGCGGCTGATCGCCCTTCTCCTCCCATTATTGCTGCTGGCCGGTGCCTGGGGATCGCAACTGATCGGCGGGCTGGTACCGTGCGAGATGTGCCATTGGCAGCGTTGGCCACATTATGGCGCGGTCGTCGCGGCGGCATTCGCCTACGTCGTGCCGGGCCGGTCGAGCAAGGTGACGATGATCGCGGTCGCCGCGGTGCTGATCGCAATCTCCGGCCTGATCGGGGTCTTTCACGCCGGCGTCGAATATCATTGGTGGCAAGGCATCACCGCCTGCTCCACCATGGTCAGCGGTGAGGGGATCTCGACGGACGAGATGCTGCGCCGGATCCTCGCGGCGCCGGTTATCCGGTGCGATGCGGCACAATGGACGTTGTTCGGCGTTTCCCTTGCAGGTTTCAACGCGATCCTGTCCCTCGGCGGGGCAGCGGTGATCGCCTGGCTGATCAGGAGGCCGAGATGAGCTGGAAACCGGGTGACCGCCGGCGCGACACGAAGTCGATGATCCGCGTCGATCAGGCGGGTGAATACGGTGCGACCCGCATCTATGCCGGGCAACTCGCGGTGATGGGTCATCGCTCGCCCATGGCACGCGAGATCGCCGGCATGGCGCTGCAGGAGGAGCGGCACCGCGCCTTCTTCGATCGGATGATCGCGGAGCGCGGCGTCCGCCCGACGCTGTTGCAGCCGATCTGGAACGTCGCCGGCTTCGCGCTCGGCGCCGTGACCGCGGCGATCGGCCCCGAAGCGGCGATGGCCTGTACCGCTGCCGTCGAGACCGAGATCGACAAACATTACGCCGATCAGCTTGAGGAACTCGGCAATGATGATCCCGAGCTGAGCGGGGCCGTGCTGGAATTCCAGGCCGAGGAACTGGAGCATCGCGATATCGCGCTGGCAAACGGCGCGGAGAATGCCCGCGGCTATCCGCTGCTGTCGGCGGTGATCCGGCTCGGCTGCCGCGTGGCGATCGCCACTGCCAAGCGGGTGTGACGGAGTAGAAGGAATGCGACTGACCCGATCGATCGTCCTGGCCATGCTGATCGCCGCCCCGGCGGCGGCGGCGCAGACGCCGGAGACCGAAGCGGCGCCCGTAAAGGCCCCGAACGTCGTGATCGTTCCCCCGCCGGCCAAGGTCGCGCTGCCGGGCGCCCCGCGAACCAGCCGCCAGACGGTCTCGACCGAAACGTCGCGCAATGCGCCGGTGAACGGCGTGCTGGTGCTCTACGGCAACGAACGCTGCCCGACGAACAACAATGGCGAGGAAATCGTCGTCTGCCAGCGTCGCAGCGCGCAGGAGCAGTTCCGCATCCCGCAGGAAGTCCGCACCTTCGAAGTGACGCCGGAGAACGAAACCTGGGCCGCCCGGGAAAAGGCGAACCAGGACGTCGGCGCCGTAGGTGTCGGATCCTGCTCGACCGTTGGTGCGGGGGGCCAGACCGGCTGCTTCGTGCAGCAGGCCCGGCGCGCGCGTGCCGACGCGCAGGCGCGCAAGAAGGCAGAGACGGTCGACCTCAGCAAGTACTGACGCGCCGGGCAGGGCGGGAGCAGGAGGGCGATTGATCGCCGGCCGGTTTCCGGTCTAGCCTTGGTCCACGATCACGTGACTGGCGCATGCGCGGATCACCGCGGGGGAGCGTGATCGACCGACGCCGCGCGCCTGGGCATGTCTTCAGCTGAAGGAGAGGCCCGATGCGTATCGCATTCCTGTTGTTCCCCAATGTCACGCAGCTCGATCTGACCGGGCCTGCGCAAGTGCTCGCGCGGCTGGGCGGTGACGCCAAACTCGACCTGGTGTGGAAGACGCCGGAGCCAGTGCCGACCGATGCCGGCTTCTCGATCCTGCCCACCGCCACCTTCGACGATGTGGCATCCGCCGATATCCTGTGCGTTCCCGGCGGCGTCGGCGTGAATCGGGTGATCGCCGATGATGCCGCGATGGACTGGGTCGCGCGGATCGGCGGGGGTGCGACATGGGTGACGAGCGTGTGCACCGGATCGCTGATCCTCGGCGCGGCCGGCCTGCTGCGCGGCTATCGTGCCGCCAGCCACTGGGCATGGCGTGACGAGCTGTCGGTGTTCGGCGCCATTCCTGCCGCCGAGCGTGTGGTGGTGGATCGCAACCGTGTGACGGGCGGGGGCGTGACGGCGGGGATTGATTTCGGCCTGACACTGACCGGCCTGATCCGCGGCGAGGATCACGCGCGAATGGTGCAGCTGAGCCTGGAATATGATCCCGCGCCGCCGTTCGATGCCGGTTCGCCGGATCGGGCAGGCCAGACGTTGGTCGACGCCTTCGAGCAACGGATGGAGAGGCTGGCGCCCGGCCGGCACGAGGAACTTCGGGAACTCGCGAAGCAGCGCGGCTTCTAGAGCGCGCTCGACGCCGACGCCTGAAAAAGTAATCGGCCCGCCGGTTATCCGGCGGGCCGATGTGTGATGACTTAGAGGTCGATCAGGATGCGGGTCGGATCCTCGATCGCGTTCTTCAGCGCGACGAGGAAGGTCACCGCCTCGCGGCCGTCGATCAGGCGGTGATCGTAGCTCAGCGCAAGGTACATCATCGGGCGCACCACGACCTGGCCGTCGCGCACGACCGGGCGCTCCTCGATGCGGTGGAGGCCGAGCACCGCCGACTGCGGCGGGTTGATGATCGGGGTCGACATCAGCGAGCCGAACACGCCGCCGTTCGAGATGGTGAAGGTGCCGCCCTTCATCTCGTCCATCTTCAGCGTGCCTTCCTTGGCGCGCTTGCCGAAGTCGCCGATCGTCTTCTCGATGCCGGCGACCGACAGGTCCTGCGCGTCGCGGATAACCGGCACGACGAGGCCGTTCGGCGCCGAGACCGCGACCGAGATGTCGGCATAATCGTGATAGACGATCTCGTCGCCCTCGATCGAGGCGTTGACCGACGGGATGTCCTTCAGTGCCATGCAGGCGGCCTTCACGAAGAAGCCCATGAAGCCCAGGCGAACGCCGTGCTTCTTCTCGAACAGATCCTTGTACTTGGCGCGTGCCTCGATCACCGCGCTCATATCGACGTCGTTGAACGTCGTCAGCATCGCGGCGGTGTTCTGCGCGTCCTTCAGGCGCTTGGCGATCGTCTGGCGCAGGCGCGTCATGCGCACGCGCTCTTCCTTGCGCCCGCCCGAGGCACTGACTGACGGGGTGGTTGGCGCAACCGTCTGGGCCGGGGCAGGAGCCGATGCCGGACGCGAGGAGGCGGCGGTTGCCACGTCTTCCTTGGTGATGCGGCCATCACGGCCGGTGCCGCGGATGGTTGCCGGATCGACACCATGTTCCAGCACCGCACGGCGCACCGAGGGGCTGAGTGCGGCCGGCACATCGCTGTCGACCGGGGTCGCGCCGTGATTGCCATAGCCGCCGGCGGCAGGAGCGGGCTCGGACGGCGCCGAAGCCGGCGACGCGGTGACCGCGGGCTGTGGCGCCGGCGTCGCTGCCGGTGCGCCATCGCCAGCCTCGACCGTGGCGAGCATTGCGCCGACCTCGACCGTGTCGCCCACAGCGACGGCGTGCTGGCCCATGATGCCGGCGACCGGGCTCGGCACCTCGACCGAAACCTTGTCGGTCTCGAGGCTGGCGATCGGCTCGTCAGCTTCCACCTTGTCGCCCGGCTGCTTCAGCCACTCGCCCAGCGTCGCTTCGGTGATCGATTCGCCCAGCGTGGGGACCAGAACTTCGGTTGCCATTCCCGTTTCCTTCCACCCCGCCAAAGACCGGGGCCCAGTTGCGCGGCGTTCGGTGAAGAACGCGATGCGTCGTTACATCTGTTCCGCGAACTGCCCCGGCGCGGGGCCGGGGCTGCCCGCGATGCTTGTGGCTCAGCTCGCCGCCTTGCCAGCCTTCTTCGTCGTCTCCGCCGAGCGCGTGCGGCGGATTTCCTCACGCACATTGTGGCCGAGCGCATCCGCGATCAACGCGCCTTGCTCCGCCTGGTGCCGCTTCATGAGGCCGGTTGCCGGCGATGCCGCGACCGCGCGACCGGCATAGCGTGCGCGCTTGATCGCGCAGCCCGCCTGGCCCAGCGCTTCCTCGATGAACGGCTCGACGAAGAACCAATAGCCGTTGTTGCGCGGCTCTTCCTGCGCCCACACCACGTCCTCGAGGTTCGGCATTCGCGCGATGCGCTTCGCCAGTGCCTCGGTCGGGAAGGGATAGAGCTGCTCGACGCGAACGATCTGGGTGTTCTCGTCGCCCGCTGCGTCGCGTGCCTCGATCAGGTCGTATGCCACCTTGCCGGTGCACAGCACGAGCCGCTTCGTTGCCTCGTCCGGCGCGCCGTTCGTGTCCGACAGGATGCGGCGGAAGTGCGAATCGCCGACGAAGTCCTTCACGCTCGACACGGCCAGCTTGTGGCGCAGCAGCGACTTGGGCGTGAAGATGATCAGCGGCTTGCGGAACGTGCGGTGCATCTGCCGGCGCAGCAGGTGGAAATAATTCGCCGGCGTGGTGCAGTTCGCGACCTGCATATTGTCCTGCGCGCAAAGCTGCAGGAAGCGCTCCGGCCGGGCCGAGCTATGCTCGGGGCCCTGGCCTTCATAGCCGTGCGGCAGCAGCATTACGAGCCCGTTGGCGCGCAGCCACTTGGCTTCGCCGGACGCGATGAACTGGTCGATCATGATCTGCGCGCCGTTCACGAAGTCGCCGAACTGCGCCTCCCACAGCACCAGCGTCTTCGGATCGGCGAGTGCATAGCCATATTCGAAGCCGAGCACGCCATATTCGCTGAGCGGGCTGTCGAGCACCTCGAACCGGCCATGCTCCAGATTGTGGAGCGGCACGTACTTGCGCTCGTCATTCTGGTCGACCCAGACGGCGTGGCGCTGCGAGAAGGTGCCGCGGCCCGAATCCTGGCCCGACAGGCGCACTCCGAAGCCTTCCGACAGCAGCGAGCCAAAAGCCAAGGCCTCGCCCGTCGCCCAGTCGAAATTCTCGCCGGTCGCGAACATGTTGCGCTTGGCGTCGATCACGCGGGCCAGCGTCTTGTGGATCGCCAGGTCCTCGGGAACGGTCGTCAGCGTGCGGCCGATCGCATCGAACAGTTTCTGCTCGATGCCGGTGTCGACGCTGCGACGTGCGTTCTCGGCATCAGCCGGGGCGGACAGGCCGGACCAGCGGCCCGCGAACCAATCGGCCTTGTTCGGCTTGTAGCTCGCGCCCGCCTCGAACTCGCCTTCGAGCAGCGTGGTGAACTGCTTGACGTTCTCGTCCACCCACGCCTTGTCGACGACCTTCTGCTCGATCAGGCGCTTGCCATAGATCTCGCTCACCGGCGGGTGATTGCGGATCGCCTTGTACATCAGCGGCTGGGTGAAGCCCGGCTCGTCGCCCTCGTTGTGGCCGAACCGGCGGTAGCACCACATGTCGATCACGACATCGCGGTGGAACTTCTGCCGGAATTCGATCGCCATCTTGGTGGCGAAGGTGACCGCCTCGGGATCGTCGCCGTTGACGTGGAAGACCGGCGCCTGGACGCCCTTCGCGACGTCCGACGGATAGGGCGAGGAGCGCGCGAACTGCGGGCTCGTCGTGAAGCCGATCTGGTTGTTGATGACGAAGTGGACGCAGCCGCCGGTGTTGTAGCCGCGGATGCCCGAGAAGCCGAGGCATTCCCACACGATGCCCTGGCCCGCAAAGGCCGCGTCGCCGTGGATTAGCACCGGCAGCGACTTGGCATGCGTGTCGAGATCGTTGGCGATCGTCTGGATCGCGCGCGTCTTGCCCAGCACGACCGGATCCGCCGCCTCGAGGTGCGACGGATTGGCGACGAGCGACATGTGGACCTTGATCCCGTCGAACTCGCGGTCGGTGGAGGTGCCGAGGTGATATTTCACGTCACCCGAACCGCCGATGTCGTCCGGGTTGGCGGAGCCGCCGGCGAACTCGTGGAAGATCACGCGCAGCGGCTTGCCCATGACGTTGGCGAGCACGTTCAGGCGGCCGCGGTGGGCCATGCCGAACACGATCTCGTTCACGCCGGCCGCGCCGCCGTACTTGATGACGCTTTCCAGCGCGGGGATCATCGATTCACCGCCGTCGAGGCCGAAGCGCTTCGTGCCGACGTATTTGCGGCCGAGGAACTTCTCCCACTGCTCGGCTTCGATGACCTTGTTCAGAATCGCCTTCTTGCCCTGCGGCGTGAACTCGATCGCCTTGTCCTTGCCCTCCATACGCTCCTGGAGGAAGCGGCGCTCCTCGACATCGGCGATATGCATGTACTCAAGGCCGACGTTGCCGCAGTAATTGGCACGCAGGATGTCGACGAGCTCGCGGATCGTGGCCCATTGCAGGCCCATCGTGCCGCCCAGGTACACCGGGCGATCGATGTCGGCGTCGGTGAAGCCGTGATATTCGGTGCGCAGGTCAGCCGGGAGCTCACGCGTGGCGTTGAGGCCAAGCGGATCGAGATTGGCGGCAAGGTGGCCGCGCACGCGATAGGTGCGCACCAGCAGCTGCGCGCGGATAGCGTCACCCGCCGCGCGGACGATCTCGTCCTGCGACAGCGTGGGGGCGGGCGCCGCGGGGGCAGGGGCGGGCTTGCCCTTGGCGGGCTTGGGCGCCGGCTCCATCTGCGTCGGATCGAGCGCAGCGGTCAGATCGTCGGTGGTGGTCAGCGGCCAGCGATCGCTGCCCCAGCTGGGGCCCGAGGCGCCGTTTTCCAGGCCTTCGAAGAAACCCCGCCAGCCCGGCTCGACGCTGTCCGGCGATGTCTTGTAGCGCGCATAGAGCGCATCGATGAACGCGGGCGAGACGCCGCCTGCGATATCCGTGAAATCCTGGCCTTCGTAGCCCATTGCCGCCTCACTTTTCCCTCACGCCCGCATCGCGCGGGGCAAAGGGGTGCGCAGATCTCGGCCAGTGTGGCCTCGATCAGCCGGAGGAGGGGTAACCGGTTTCCGTGCGAAAACCCGGATGAGCGCGACGCCGCGCGACCCCTCTCCAAACTTTCGCCTGGGCAACGTGTCGCCCGGGCTTCGTATCCTCTCCCCGATAAGGGGAGAGGACATTAACGGTTCAACCCTTCAGCACTTCCAGCAGCGTGGAGCCGAGCTCGCTGGGGGAAGCCGCCACCTTGATGCCGGCCGCTTCCATCGCCGCGATCTTGTCCTCGGCGCCGCCCTGGCCGCCCGAGACGATCGCGCCGGCGTGGCCCATGGTGCGGCCCTTCGGCGCCGTACGGCCCGCGATGAAGCCGGCCATCGGCTTCTTGCGGCCACGCTTCGCTTCGTCGCGAAGGAACTGGGCTGCTTCTTCCTCGGCGCTGCCGCCGATTTCGCCGATCATGATGATGGACTCGGTCGCATCGTCGGCGAGGAACAGTTCGAGCACGTCGATGAAGTTCGTGCCGTTGACGGGATCGCCGCCGATGCCGACCGCGGTGGTCTGGCCAAGGCCGGCGTTCGAGGTCTGGAACACCGCCTCATAGGTCAGCGTGCCAGAGCGCGAGACGACGCCGACCGAGCCCTTCTTGAAGATGTTGCCCGGCATGATGCCGATCTTGCATTCGCCCGGCGTCAGCACGCCCGGGCAGTTCGGACCGATCAGGCGCGACTTGGAACCCGACAGCGCGCGCTTCACGCGCACCATGTCGAGCACCGGAATACCTTCGGTGATGCAGACGATCAGCGGAACCTCGGCGTCGATCGCCTCGAGGATCGAGTCAGCGGCGAAGGGCGGCGGAACGTACACGACGGACGCATCGGCACCGGTCTTCTCGACGGCTTCGGCCACCGTATCGAACAGCGGCAGGCCAAGGTGGGTGCCACCGCCCTTGCCCGGGGTGACGCCCGCAACCATCTGCGTGCCGTAATCGAGCGCTGCCTGCGTGTGGAAGCTGCCCGTATTGCCGGTCATGCCTTGGGTGATGACCTTGGTGTTCTTGTCGACGAGAATGCTCATTGGCTCTCCAATCCAATCAACCGGAAAGCGGCAGGGCCACCTGGCCCCGCCGTTCCCGGATGCGCCATTCAGTTGTTATGCGAGGCTCTCGTCGATGCCCTTGCAGGCGACGAGCAGTTCCTTGACCGCATCGACCGAGACCTGAAGGTTCGCCTTCGCCTCGTCCGACAGCTTCACTTCCACGACCTTCTCGACGCCGCCGGCGCCGATCACGACCGGAACGCCGACGTACAGGTCGTCAACGCCATACTGGCCGGTCAGGTGAGCTGCGGCCGGAAGGACGCGCTTCTGGTCGTACAGATAGGCTTCGGCCATCGCGATGCCGCTGGTGGCGGGCGCGTAGTAAGCCGAGCCGGTCTTCAGCAGCGCAACGATCTCGCCGCCGCCGCCGCGGGTGCGCTTCACGATCTCGTCGACCTTCTCCTTGGTGGAGAAGCCCATCTCGATCAGATCGCTGACGGGGATGCCCGAGACGGTCGAATATTCGAGGACGGGGACCATCGTGTCGCCGTGGCCGCCGAGCACGAAGGTGTTCACGTCCTTGACGGAAACCTTGAACTCGTCGGCGAGGAAGTGGCTGAAGCGGGCCGAGTCGAGCACGCCCGCCATGCCCACCACCTTGTTGTGCGGCAGGCCGGAGAATTCGCGCAGCGCCCAGACCATCGCGTCGAGCGGGTTGGTGATGCAGATGACGAAAGCGTCGGGCGCGTTGTCGCGGATGCCTTCGCCGACGGCCTTCATCACCTTCAGGTTGATGCCGAGCAGGTCGTCGCGGCTCATGCCCGGCTTGCGGGCGACACCGGCGGTGACGATGATCACGTCGGCGCCAGCGATATCCTTGTAATCGTTCGAGCCGATGATCTTGGCGTCGAACCCTTCGACCGGGCCGCACTGCGACAGGTCAAGCGCCTTGCCCTGCGGCACGCCCTCGACCACGTCGAACAGAACGATGTCACCAAGCCCCTTCAGGGCAGCGAGGTGCGCGAGCGTGCCGCCGATATTGCCGGCGCCGATCAGCGCGATCTTCTTGCGGGCCATCAAATCCCCTTCCGTCGATACTGGGTCGTGATGGCTCGGTCGCGTACGCCCTTTGGACGCAGCGGGCAACCCAATAAAGCCGGCGCGGGAAGATATTATCAATAATCGTTCGCAATAGCAATAAGCGGTTCAGCCCTCAGGACGTGCCGTGTCCCTGGGCCAGATAATCCTCGGAACGCATCTCCTCCAGGCGGCTGACGGTACGCTGGAACTCGAAGCGGCCATCGCCTGCCGGATAGAGAGCGTCAGGCTGCGCGTCGGCCGCGGCGAGCAGCTTCACCTTATGCTCGTACAGCGCGTCGATCAGGCTGACGAAGCGCGCAGCCTCGTTGCGATTCTCCGGCCCGAGGATCGGGATGCCTACCAGGATCACGGTGTGGAAGCGCCGCGCAATGGCGAGATAGTCGGCACTGCCGCGGGCCTCTCCGCACAGCTTCTTGAAGCTGAACACGGCGACGCCCTTCAGTGACTTGGGCACCCTCAGCGTGCGCCCCTGCACGATCATGTCCTCGCTCGGCACGTGCGCGCGATCTTCCGGCGGATAGTCGGTCAGGCGAAAGAAGGCGGCGGAGAGCTGCGCAGTTGCCTCCGGGCCGTTCGGGACGAGCCAGGTATCCTGCTGGCCCAGCCGGTCGCGGCGGTAATCCACCGGGCCATTGAGGGCGAGCACGTCCAGCCGCTCCTGGATCAGGGCGATGAAGGGCAGGAAGTGTTCGCGGTTGAGGCCGTTCTTGTAGAGTTCGCTCGGTGCGCGGTTGCTGGTCGTCACCACCGTCACGCCCGCCTCGATCATCGCGGTGAACAGGCGCGACAGGATCATGGCATCGGGCGAGTTGTTGACGATCATCTCATCGAAGGCGAGCAGTTGCGCTTCCTCGGCGAGGGCGGCGGCGACCGGAAGGATGGGATCACCCTGTTCCTTGCGCCGCTCCACTGCGATGCGGCCGTGCACCTCCAGCATGAATTCGCCGAAATGCACGCGGCGCTTCTTCGCCACCGTCACGTTTGCGAAGAACAGGTCCATCAGCATGGATTTGCCGCGCCCGACGTCGCCCCACATGTAGATGCCGCGCGGCGGGATCACCTTCTTCCGGAAGAAGCCCGTGGTGCGCGGGTTTTCCAGTTCGTGCGCGAGTGCGTCGAGCTTTGCCGCGGCGGCGGCCTGTTCGGGATCAGGGCGAAGCTCCCCGGCGGCGATCAGGGCTTCATAGGCGGAAAGAACAGCGGCCACGCAGATACTCCGGTCATCGTCGGATGTTGCTTGACCCTAAAATCATCCCGGTCGTCGGCCGGATCCATCGGTCGGCGGGCGGGCACGCCCGGTGCGAGGCCGCGCCCGAGGTGCGGCCGCATGGACCCGGTTCATGGCCGGGATTGGACGGGTGCGGCAGGACGCCGCCAACATCGTGTCGCCCGCTCCGGTAGGCCAAAAGACGCCGCCACGACAAGCACCCGCCGAGTCAGCTTCCCGGCAGACGGTGCATCAGCGCTTCGTCGGCTTCCGGATCGTGCCGGAGAATTCCGTGACCGGGCCATCACCCTGCATCACCAGCCCGCGCATGAACAGCAGGCGGCCCGTCTCGCGCAGCAACTCCACGCGGGCTTCCAGTGGCTCGCCGATCTTGCCCGCGCCAACGAAGTGGGTGTTGAGGTCGAGCGTCACCGCCGTGCCCGCCTCGATCAGGCCGAAGCTGCGCGCCGCGGCGAACAACGACACGTCGATGAACCCCAGCATCGCACCGCCATGGACGTTGTTGCCAAGGTTCGAGTGGCGCCGCTCCGGCAGCATGCGGACGCGGCAAATACCGTCCTCGACGCGCACCATCATGTCGCCGAGGAAGGTGTTGTAGCGATCGGAATTCTTCAGGCCCCAGCGTTTCCAGCCGGGATGGTCCGGATGATCCTCGTAGAGGAATTCCGGCTTCGGTTCGTGATCAACAGCCACTTGCGCCACATATTCTCCATTCGTGTCGAGCGAAGTCGAGACACGGGAAGCGCAGCGCTCGTGACCCCGTTCGGCGACTTCGCTCGAAACGAACGGGGGAGGGGATGGTGGAGCGCGTCAGAGAACGCGCTCGACCTCCATCTTCTTGATCTCGGCGATCGCCTTTGCCGGGTTCAGCCCCTTCGGGCAGGTGTTCGCGCAGTTCATGATCGTGTGGCAGCGATACAGGCGGAACGGATCTTCCAGTTCGTCCAGCCGCTCGCCCGTCATCTCGTCACGGCTGTCGGCCAGCCAGCGATAGGCCTGGAGCAGGATGGCGGGGCCCAGGAACTTGTCCGAATTCCACCAATAGCTGGGGCACGAGGTCGAGCAGCAGGCGCACAGGATGCATTCGTAGAGGCCATCGAGCTTCGCGCGGTCCTCCGGCGACTGCAGCCGCTCCTTGCCGGCGGGCGGCGGGGTGACGTTCTTCAGCCACGGCTGGATCGAGGCATATTGCGCGTAGAAGTGCGTGAAGTCCGGAACGAGGTCCTTGATCACGTCCATCGCCGGCAGCGGGGTGATCTTCACCTCGCCCTTCACGTCCTCGATCGCGGTGGTGCAGGCGAGGCCGTTCTTGCCATCGATGTTCATCGAGCAGGAACCGCAGATGCCCTCGCGGCACGAACGCCGGAACGTCAGCGACGAATCCTGTTCGCTCTTGATCTTGATCAGCGCGTCCAGAACCATCGGGCCGCACTCGTCGAGATTGACCTCGAACGTGTCGTAGCGCGGGTTCTCGCCGCTGTCCGGATCGTAGCGGTAGACCTTGAAGTTGCGCATCGTCCCGCCCGGCTCGGGCGAGGGGATCTTGCGACCGCCCTTGATCTTGCTGTTCGCCGGCAGGGTGAATTCGGCCATTTTCCGTTCCCGCTTCAGTCGGTTGGTGACTGGGAACGAAGGCCGCTCCAGTCGAGGTTGCGCGTCAGATACATAACACCGGCCAAGGCCGCAAACAGAAGCAGCGATCCGATGAGCAGCGAATATGCCTCGAGGCTCAGCAGGACGTAGAGGAGGGCATAGAGCGCGGCCAGAAGCGCGGCGATATAACCGCCCCGCCGCCAGCTGCGCAGCACCGCGGCGGAATAGGCCGCAAGCAGCCCGATGATCGCGCCGGCCGCCACGATATAGGCAGCGGCAAAGCCGATCACCTCGGCGAAGGCGAGCAGCAGGACGAAGAACAGCACCAGCCCCGCGCCGACCAGCAGATATTCGACAGCCGCGACGCGCACGCCGCCGATCACGTCGAACATGAGGAAGGCGAGGAAAGTGAAGCCGATGAACAGGAAGCCGTATTTCACCGAACGGTTGACCTGGCTGTAGAGGTCGACCGGGGAAATGAGGTCCACCCGCGCCTCATAATCGCCGGCCGGAATGGCGGTGATGTAGCGATCCATCACCTCCGCGCGCGACTCGGGCACGACATCGCCCGATGAGACGAGGCTGCGGCCAAGCGCGAGGTTGCCGACTCGCCAGGTGGCGGAAAAGCCCTTGTCGCTCACCTGCTGGGCGGTCGGCAGGAAGCCGCCCTGGAAGCTCGGGTGCGGCCATGCCGACGTCACGTGCCAGCGCGTGTCGCCCGCCTGCGGTGCGAGCGCCAGCCAGCCGTTGCCGCGGAAGCTGTAGCGGAAGCTCACCGTCATCGGCCGGCTCTGGATCGCGCCGGCATCGAGCCAGGTGAAGAAGCCGGAGCCGTTCGTCGCCGGCGTCCCCTTGCCGGGCTGCAACGCCAGCTGGCGGCCATCGGCGGTCACCTCGGGCGGCTTGCCGAACAGCCCGCGTGCATCCTTCAGCCCGAAGCGAAGCTCCGCGCGATCGTAAGCCAGCCGATCCGCCGTGATCCCGAACCGGGCGAGATCGCTCGGCAGCCTGAACCGCGCGGTGCCGCTGGCCAGTGCCTCGAACAGCACGGCTTCATAGATGGAGCGGCGGCGGCGTTCGGGGGTCAGTTCCGTCTTGAGATCGGCCACCTCGGGCGCCAGCGTCAGTTCGCGCCACACCATGCTGGTGCGCACCACCTGTCGCCCGCCCTCGTTGACGGTTTCGGTCGTCTCCGCCTGATAGGGGAGGATCAGCACCGGCCCCGCGATCGTCTGCGGCCCGCCCCATCCGGCCGCGATCGAGGCGCGGGCGGTGTTCGACTGCTCCTGCCGATCGTACACGAGCAGGTACACGGCGAAGAGCGGGATCGCGAGCAGCAGGGCGATCAGGATCGCCATGCCGAACTTGCGCCCCGGGCTCGGGCCTTCGATCCTCAAGCAGCACCTCGTTTCGGCTTTTCTGCCGCCTTGGTGCCGCAGCCGTCAGATGATGTCGAGGACGAGCCCCAGGTCGCGTGCTTCCTCCGCCTCGATATACCAGTTGGACGGCGCCTTGGCGCGAAGCTCGTCGAGCGACACGTTGGTGCCTTCCACCAGCGCTGCGAAGCCCTCGTCCTGGATACGGATCGAATCCTGGATCTCGTTCAGCTTGGCCAGCAGCACCGGCGCCAGCGTATTGAGCGGGCCCGACAGCTGGACGGTGGAGTTCATGATCCGCTCGTGGATCATCAGTCGCGTGCCGCGC
This sequence comes from uncultured Stakelama sp., assembly GCA_964390515.1. GTDB lineage: Bacteria > Pseudomonadota > Alphaproteobacteria > Sphingomonadales > Sphingomonadaceae > Sphingomonas. The sequence goes on along the minus strand of CAYMIU010000019.1, from coordinate 4,083 downwards.
GTCAGGAAGCGCTTGTCGGCGGGGAAGGCGGACATGAACGTCGCGCCCGCCGAATAGACGGCGACCTTGCCCAGGAACAGCGTCTCGCGGCCGGTATATTCGCGCAGCAAGCGGATCGTATCTCCCATCGCCCGTGCCATCTCCGGATCACCGCCCAAGGTTGTGATCGAGACGACGAGCGGCCCGTTGCCCGACGCGTTGGCAAGCTGATCCTTGAAATTGTTGTACATGAAATTGTCGACCGTCCCGTGCAGCTGGATCTGCGGGTTGGCGAGCAGCGGATAATTGGTGGCGTTGCTATTGGTCATGGCGCGCCGAACCACGATCAGGGGAGGACAGTTCCGAAGCCGCGCTAATATATGTGCCGCCACCCGCTGTGGCTGCCGATGAGGCGGGCCGGAGCAGTCTGTCGAGCCGCTCAGCGACCTGCCGGCACCGTGGTCAGCACCGCATTGGCGGGCCGCCCCACCGGTGCGCTCGCCACCCTTGGCGCGCGCGCATCCAGCGCCGCCAGCCAGCGCGCGGCGCCGGCACCGATCGAAACCTGCGGCTCGGATGGGTCCCGGCGCCCGTCTCGCTCCCAGCCTGCGATCGTCTTAACCGCCTCGTCCGCCGCCGCCGCGAGCGGCTGCGGCTTGCGCAGCGCGTGATTGACCACCGCGTCGCCGAAGAACGTCCAGTCGTTGTCCGCCTGGCATCCGAACGACGTCTTGCTCGACGATGCCGCCGTCACGATCGCGGTGGTGTCGTTCGACAGCAACGGCACGAACACGCCGGCGTAGCAGGCGCTGATCAGGATCAGCCGGTTACGGATGCCCAGCTGCGACAGCGTCGTCCACAGGCGCGTCGGCGAGATCGCACCGAACCCCTGGTCCGCATCATTGTAGACGATGCCGAAACGCGCGCCGTGGCTGGTGGTGTAGAGCACCAGCACATCCTCGGCCGGGTCCATCACCTCCGCGACACGCGCGAGCGCCATGTCGATATTCGCGGGAGATCCCATCGGCAGGGTGCTGTCCGCGCTGCCGTCGGTGCCCGCCAGCACGATGGTGCGGCCCTCGGCGCCGTACCGCTGCGCCAGCACGCGGCCGGCCTCGCGTGCCTCGCGGCCGAAGACGGGATCGCTGTCCAGCGCCGCCGCCACGACAAAGGCATCCACCGTTCCGCGTCGCTGCGGCTGGATCTTCGCCAGCGTCGTTGCCAGCCGGCGATGCTCGGCCAGCAGCCAGGTCGCCGAACGATCATGCTCGATCGAGCCGCCATGATCCGCCAGCTGCACCAGTTCTGCTTCCCCGCCACGCGCGACGAGGGGAACGGGGCGGGTGTGCTGCGGGGGCTGATACGTCTGCGCCGGGGCCATGCCGGCGACCGTGGCGAGCAGCAGCGTGATCAGCTTCTTCATCAGTCAGCATCTCACGATTGCTTTTCGTTGCTGTCAATCACTTGATACTTGCCACGCACGTCGCCAAGACTTTCGTGGAGGGGAGAGTGGCGGTGATCGAGTTCTTTTTCGACTGTTCGAGCCCGTGGACTTGGCTCGGCTTCGAAAGCATCCAGCCGCTGGCAGAAGAACTGGGCGAGGAGATCACGTGGCGGCCGATCCTGGTCGGCGGCGTATTCAACGCGGTCAATGCAAGCGTCTATGAAGGCCGCAGGAATCCGGTTCCCGCCAAGGCCAGCTACATGCAGAAGGACCTTGCCGACTGGGCGAGGTTGCAAGGCCTGACGATCAACTTTCCCCCCGCCGTCTTTCCGGTGAACAGCGTCAAGGTGATGCGCGCCTGTTGTTGGCTAGGGCAGGATTGCGCCCCGTTCGCGCGCGCCGCTTTCCACGCTTACTGGTCGGAGAACCGCGATATTTCGCAGGACCCCGTGATCGCCGACCTGGCGGGGCGCGCTGGTGTGGACGCGGACGCGCTGGTCGCGGCCATTGCAGGGGAGGGGCCCAAGGTTCAGCTGCGCGCGAACACGGACGAGCTGATCGCGCGCGGCGGCTTCGGATCGCCCACCATTTTCGTCGGCGGCGACGATATGTATTTCGGCAATGATCGGATGCCGCTGGTCCGCCGGGCGATCCTGGCTCAGCGGTCCGCCTGAGTCTCCAGCCACGACAGCGTCAGCGTGTCGCCGCGCCGCGTCGCGCCTTCCTCCGCCGCTACCCCGGCATTCGACATCCGCTCCATTGCGGTGGCGACGGCGTCGGCCGGCCCGGAGACCGTCAGCGCGCGGCCCAGCCGATGCGCTGCCCAGATGGCGTCATCGAGCACCTTGGCATCGGGCCCGTCCTCGCCGATCGGCACCGGCGGCAATGTTCCTTCGGGCGGCGTCAGCTCGACGCTCCAGCCCGGCACCGCAGCTTCGGCGCGCTGTTCGAGCGCACGGTAAATGGCAAATCCGGCGCCGGGCAGCGCGGCCGGGCGGGCAGTCGCGCGCTTCAATATCGGATCGGCGATCACGTTCGTTTCCGGCACGCCGACGATCAAGCCGATCCGCTCGGCGACGGCGTTGCGATCGTTGCGCGCCGCTGAGCTCGCGCCCGCGCCGCCCTGCGCTGCCGCGATCTGCGCCGCTTCGCCCGCGCCGCTTTCCATGCCCACCCGGATCTGGTCGACGTGAAGGTCGAGCGGGATGCTCACCGTCCGCTTCGCCAATGCAACGGCCGCGGCGTCCGCCCCCGGCACCACCCTGGATGTCAGCACGATCGCGCGAACCACCGCCGGCGTGCGATCGAAATTGATATCGAGCTGGCTGATCCGGGCGTCTCGCTCGAACGGCTGCAGCACGGCATCGCGGATCTGGCGGCGCGCGAGGCTCTCCACCGCGATCTGCTTCAGCGCGAGACCCAGCGGGATCGCCAGCGCGGCAAGGCCGACGATGATGAACAGGCCCTGCAGCCGCGTCTGTGCCGGCGACAGGTGCGCGCCGAAGCCATAGAGCCGCGCCACCGTCGCCGCAGTCAGCGCAATGGTGATGAGGTTGGTGAGGAACAGCAGCAGCGATCCGCCCAGCACCGTCCAGTTCTGCGTCGCAAGGCCAAAGCCGACCACCGCGAGCGGCGGCATCAGCGCGATGGCGATGGCAACGCCGACCACGGTCGTCGAGCGTTCGCGGATGAGGGCATAGCCGCCGGCGACGGCGGACAGCAGCGCGACGAGCAGGTCGAACAGGTTCGGCCGCGTGCGGATCGCGATCTCGCTCGTCACCGTCTGGATCGGGGAGACCGCCACGAAGGCGGCGGACAGGGCGACGGCGATCAGCGAGCCGAGCAGCAACGCCCAGCCGCTGCGCTTGATCTCGTTCAGGTCGAACGTCGCGATGCCGAAGCCGAGGCCGATGATCGGCATCATCAGCGGCGAGATCAGCATCGCGCCGATCAGCACCGCGCTCGACGGCAGCAGCAGGCCGAGGATCGAGATCCCCGCCGAGATGACGATCGCGAACAGATACGCGCCGCTCCAGCCCGATTCGGCGGAGATCTTGGTGATGACGGCTTCGTGGTGGACGTCGCCGACCACGCGCGATCGCCACCAGTCGGCGATCACATGAGCACGTCCGAGGCGCGCCGGCGCCCCGGAGAGAGCATCATTCACTGCGATCAGTACACCCGCTTCTTCGGCTTGATGTATTCGGCGTCGTCGGTGAGCGTGTAATCGTGCACCGGACGGTAATCGAGCGAGCAGCTGCCGCCATTGCCGCCCCAGCCATCGAAGGTTGCGATGGTGTGCTTCATCCAGTTCACATCGTCGCGCTCGGGATAATCCTCGTGCATGTGCGCGCCGCGGCTTTCCTTGCGGTTTTCCGCACCGCGCATCGTGACGACCGCCTGGCTGATGAGGTTGTCCAGCTCCAGCGTCTCGACCAGGTCGGTGTTCCAGATCAGCGAGCGATCCTTGATGCCGACGTCTTCCATCGACTTGTAGATCGCGTCGATCTTGGTGACGCCCTCGGCCAGCAGCTCGCTGTCGCGGAACACCGCGGCGTGGCGCTGCATCGTCTTCTGCATCTCGGCGCGGATCTTCGCCGTGGGCGAACCGCCGGTCGAATTGCGGAAATGATCGAGCCGGCCGCGAGCCATCTCTTCCG
>CAYMIU010000018.1:0-77252 GCA_964390515.1 uncultured Stakelama sp. | reverse complement strand
GGTGCGCTGCGGCTCCGAGCGGCGCGGCGTGGTTTCCGCGCGCGCTTGCTGGCGCTGCGCGGGAGCAGCCTTCGGCCCCGGCGGCGCGACATCGAAGGTGGAGAGCGCACGGCCGCCGCCTGGCGGGGGGAAGCTCATCGCGCCCATCCGCAGCAGCACGAGGATGAGCAGCCCGACGAGGCCGAGCGCGATGCCGGAGGACGCGAGCCGGCTGCGCCAGGACGGGCGGGCCAAATACGTCGCATGAGTGTGAGACGCGGGCCGCATCGATGGCGCGCCTAGCCGTTCGGTGGCGCGCCGACAATCGCCGACCGCAAGGCGCGGCGCCCGGGAATGAACGGCTCCCGGGCGCCGGCGTGGTTAGTTCTTTTCCTTGTCGACCAGCTTGTTCGCGCCGATCCAAGGCATCATCGCACGCAGGTTGCTGCCGACCTGCTCGATCGGATGTGCAGCCGCCGCCTTGCGTGCGGCCTTCAGCTCCGGCTGTCCGGCGCGGTTGTCGAGCACGAAGTTCTTCACGAAGCGGCCCGACTGGATGTCGGCGAGGACTCGCTTCATTTCCTTCTTCGTCTCGTCGGTGATGATCCGCGGGCCGGTGGTGATGTCGCCATATTCGGCCGTGTTGCTGATCGAATAGCGCATGTTGGCGATGCCGCCTTCGTACAGCAGGTCGACGATCAGCTTGGTTTCGTGGAGGCATTCGAAATAGGCCATCTCGGGGGCGTAGCCCGCCTCGACCAGCGTTTCGAACCCGGCCTGGATCAGGTGAGTGATGCCGCCGCACAGCACCGCCTGCTCGCCGAACAGGTCGGTCTCGCACTCTTCCTTGAAGTTCGTCTCGATGATGCCCGAACGGCCGCCGCCGACGCCGCTGGCATAAGCGAGCGCGATGTCATGTGCGTTGCCGCTCGCGTCCTGATGGATCGCGATGAGGCAGGGGACGCCGCCGCCCTTCACATATTCGCTGCGCACCGTGTGGCCGGGGCCCTTGGGCGCGATCATGATGACGTCGATGTCCTTCGGCGGCTCAATCAGGCCGAAATGGATGTTGAGGCCGTGGGCGAAGGCGAGCGCGCTGCCGGGCTTCATGTTGCCCTTCAGGTCATTCTCCCAGATCGCCGCCTGATGCTCGTCCGGCGCCAGGATCATGAGGATATCGGCCCAGCCGGCGGCTTCCTTGTTCGACAGCACCTTGAAACCCGCGGCCTCGACCTTCTTCGCGGTCGCCGAGCCTTCACGGAGAGCGATCGCCACGTCCTTGACACCGCTGTCGCGCAGGTTCTGCGCATGGGCATGGCCCTGCGAGCCATAGCCGACGATGGCGATCTTCTTGGAAGAGATCAGGTTCAGGTCAGCGTCGCGATCGTAATAGACACGCATTGATAGATACTCCCTTGCTCGTGCGTCCCGGCGCCAGGTCCGGGGCCCGGCGGGCGGCCGGGCGAAACGGTTGGTTGGTGAAAAGTCAGGCGGCCTCGTTGCCGCGGCCGATCGCGACGATGCCGGTGCGGGCGACCTCGATCAGGCCGACCTCGCTCATCAGCTCGACGAACTTGTCGATCTTCTCGATCCCGCCGGTCACTTCGAACACGAAGCTGGAGGTGGTCGCATCGACCACGCGGGCGCGATAGACGTCGGCGAGGCGAAGCGCCTCGATCCGGTGGTCGCCCACGCCGCGTACCTTCACCAGCGCCAGCTCGCGTTCGACGTGCGAGCCCTCGGCAGTGAGATCGCGCACCTTGTGGACCGGCACCAGCCGGTCGAGCTGCGCCACGATCTGCTCCAGCATCGGCTTGCTGGCGGAGGTGACGATGGTGATGCGGCTCACCGCCTTGTCGGCGGTGATCTCGCTCACCGTCAGGCTTTCGATATTATAGCCGCGTGCGGTGAAGAGGCCGGCGATCCGCGCCAGGATGCCCGGTTCGTTGTCGACGATGACGGCGAGCGTATGCCGCTCCGCAGTTTCGGATTTGATATGCATCGTAGGTCTCGCGCCTCTCCCGCGGGCGGGAGAGGTTAGGGGAGGAAAAGTGTCGGACGGCTTCGATTGGCCGGACGGGCCGGCGCTCAGACGAGCGCCTTGGCCTCGTCGTCCATCGTTCCCGACACTTCGTTCGCCTGCAGGATCATGTCCGTATGGGCGGCGCCGCTGGGGATCATGGGGAAGCAATTGGCGAGCTTCGCCACCATGCAGTCGACCATCACCGGGCCATCATGCGCGAGCATGTCGGCGATCCCCTGATCGAGCTGGTCGGGATGCTCGATGCGGATGCCCTTCCAGCCATAAGCCTCGGCCAGCTTCACGAAATCGGGCAGCGAATCCGAATAGCTCTCGGCATAGCGGCTCTCATAGGTGAGTTCCTGCCACTGGCGGACCATCCCCATATATTCGTTGTTGAGGATGAAGATCTTCACCGGCAGGCGATATTGCGTGGCCGTCGCCAGTTCCTGGATGTTCATCTGGATCGAGGCTTCGCCAGCAATGTCGATGACCAGCGTATTCGGGTTGCCGAGCTGCGCACCGATCGCCGCCGGAAGGCCATAGCCCATCGTGCCGAGGCCGCCGGAGGTGAGCCACTTGTTCGGCTTTTCGAACCCAAAATGCTGCGCGGCCCACATCTGATGCTGGCCCACCTCTGTGGTGATGATCGGATCGCGCTGATGGGTCGCCTCCCACAAGGCGCGGATCGCGCGTTGCGGCATGATGACCTCGTCATCCTTCGGGAAGTTGAGGCACTGCACCGCGCGCCACCCTTCGATGCGGCGCCACCATTCGCCCGTGTCGGGCTTCGGGTGCTGCCGCGCCTTCCAGATGCGGACCATATCCTCCATCGCATGGCCGGCATCGGCGACGATGCCGAGATCGATCCGCACCGTCTTGTTGATGCTGGACCGATCGACGTCGATGTGGACCTTGCGGCTGTTGGGCGAGAAGGCATCGAGCCGTCCGGTGACACGGTCGTCGAACCGCGCGCCGATCGCGACGATCAGGTCCGCCTGGTTCATCGCCATGTTCGCCTCATAGGTGCCGTGCATGCCGAGCATGCCCAGGAACTGAGGCGAGGTGGCTGGATAGGCACCAAGGCCCATCAGCGTTGAGGTGACGGGGGCGCCGGTGATGCGGGCAAGCTCCTGGAGCAGCAGCGAGGCGCCGGGACCGGAGTTGATGACGCCGCCGCCGGTGTAGAGGATCGGGCGCTCCGACGCGGCGAGCATGTCGACGACCTGCTCGATCTCGCTGCGCTCCGCCTTCACCGCCGGGCGATACGTTTTGTGCTGGATCGGGCCGGGCTTGGTGTAGCGCGCGGTCGCGACCTGGACGTCCTTCGGGATATCGACGACCACCGGGCCGGGGCGGCCGGAAGTGGCGATATGGAATGCCTCATGGATCACGTCGCCGAGGCGGGCGGGATCCTTCACCAGATAATTATGCTTCGTGCAGTGGCGCGTGATGCCGACGGTATCGGCTTCCTGGAACGCGTCAGAGCCGATCAGCGTCGTCGGCACCTGGCCAGTGATGACGACCATCGGGATCGAATCGAGGAGCGCATCGGTGATGCCGGTGACCGCATTGGTCGCGCCCGGGCCGGAGGTGACGAGCACAACGCCGGGCTTGCCGGTGGAGCGGGCATAGCCTTCCGCCGCATGCGTCGCCGCCTGCTCGTGCCGCACCAGGATGTGGCGAATGCGCTTGGAACGGAAGAGGGCGTCGTAAATCGGAAGGACGGCACCGCCAGGATAGCCGAAGATGACGTCCACGCCGAGATCGCACAGCGCCTCGACAAGGATGTCTGCTCCGCTCTTCTCAGTCACGTCCAATTCCCTTCTGTCGTTGCGGGACAGCTTTTAGCCGTCCGAGGCAGGGCCGGCTACGGCACCGAAAATTACGTGTCAACGCCAAAGATTGAAATAATATTCCAATCTTTGCACCGGTAGCTCCGTGACGCGCGGCCAGCCCGACGGCGGCTGGTGGCGAAACCAGGTATATTGGCGCTTGGCATAGCGGCGCGTGGCGGCCCGCGCCTGCGCCAATGCCGTGGCGCGATCGACCTTCCCAGCGAGCATCGCGGCGATTTCCGGCACTCCGATCGCGCGGCGGATCGGCGCGTCGGCCGGCACGTCATCGCGCGCCAGCAGCGCCTCGACTTCCTCGATCGCGCCGCCATCGAACATGGCCGCGAGGCGAGCGTCGATCCGCTCGTTCAGCGTCTCGCGCTCCGGCAGCACGATCAGCGGCGCCAACTGGACCTTGTCGCCAATCCCGCCCGCCCGGGCCCCCTGCCATGCGCTGAGCGGGCGTCCGGTCGATCGGATCACCTCCAACGCGCGGGCGACACGGCTGGTGTCGGCGGGGGCGAGCCGCTGCGCCGCGGCCGGATCGGCGAGCGCCAGTGCGGCATGCGCTTTGGCAACCGGCATGGCGCGCACTTCCTCGCGGATCGCCGGATCGATCGGGGGCACGGGCGCAATCCCTTCGATAAGGGTACGGATGTAGAGACCCGTGCCGCCGGTGAGGATCGGCAGCCGGCCTTCCGTTATGATCGCGAAGATTGCCGCGCGCGCGTCGGCTGCCCAGCTGGCGGCGGAACAGGCGACGGCGCCATCGACATAGCCGTAGAGGCGGTGTTCGGCGCGCGCCTCGTCCGCGACGCTCGGCCGCGCGCTGATGACACGAAGATCACGATAGACCTGGCTTGCATCGGCGTTGACGATCACGCCATTCGTCCGCTCGGCGAGTTCGAGCGCCAGCGATGACTTGCCGCTGGCGGTCGGCCCTGCGATGAGCGCCAGCTTCGGAAAGGGACCAGTTTTGTTCACCGCAACGCTGATAGCAGCCGGGCGCCTGTCGCCACAGACCTTGTCGGACGCGCGCGATCGGCTCGCCGCGGCTGGATGTGCGCCCACGACGGTCGGCTGGCTCGACGAGGGCGACGCGGCCGACGTTGTGTTCGGCTTCGCGCCCGATGTCGCGCGGCAGACGCTCGAAGGCGCCTACGAGGCCGTCGATGTGGTGGTGCAGCCGATGGCAGGCCGCGAGAAGCGTCTGCTGGTTGCCGACATGGATTCGACCATGATCACCGTCGAGTGTATCGACGAACTGGCGGATTATGCCGGGATCAAGCCGCAGATCGCGGCGATCACCGAAGCGGCGATGCGCGGCGAGCTCGATTTCGCCGCCGCGCTGGACGCGCGCGTGGCGTTGCTGAAGGATCTCGACGGCGCGGCGATCGATCGTTGCCGCAGCGAGCGGGTGCGGCTGATGCCGGGTGCGGTGACGCTGGTGCGCACCATGCGCGGCCGGGGGGCGACGGCGATCCTGGTGTCGGGTGGCTTCACCGCCTTTGCCGAGCCGGTTGCCGAGGAAATCGGCTTCCACCGCGCCATCGCCAACCGGCTGGAACTGGCAGACGGCCGGCTGACCGGCACCGTGGGCAAGCCGATCGTCGATTCCTCGACCAAGGAGCGCACGTTGCGCGACGCGCGCGCGGAACTGCTGCTGGCGGACGATGCGACGCTGGCGGTGGGCGACGGGGCGAACGACCTCGCCATGATCAACATCGCCGGCCTTGGCATTGCTTACCGAGCCAAGCCGATCGTGGCGCAGGCCGCGGCGGCGCGGATCGATCATAATGACCTTACCGCATTGCTCTGGGCGCAGGGGATTGCGCGTAAGGACTGGCTCGGCGCCTGATCGGGGCACCGAGCGCCTCCGGCCGCGAACAGCCATGAGCGCGCCTCGCCCCTCCTTCCTCCGCCTCGCCACCTTCGCCGGCGGGGACTTCGCGTTCAATCTCTACTGGCAGAGCGTCATGCTCTACCTGTTGTTCTATTATACCGACGCGCTTCAGCTCGACATCGGGCTGGCCGCGACCGTCTATCTCGCGGCGTCGGTGTGGGACGGGGTGGTGAGCTTCCTGGTCGGTATCGCGGCGGACCGGCGGGGATCGGCGCGGCGTTTCCGCCTGGCGCTGACGATCGGGGTGGTGCCGCTGGGGCTAGCCTTCGCCATCGCCTATATGCCGCCGCCGGTGGCGGGCGTCGCCGGCTTCGCCTTCGTGCTCGTCGGCCATATCCTGTTCCGCACCGCTTATGCGCTGGTCAACGTGCCCTATCTCGCCATGTCGGCGCGGGTAAGCGCCGACAGCGCTGACCGCTCGCTCGTCGCGGGCTTGCGGATGCTGGCGGGTACGGCGGCGGCAGTGGTCGTCGCGATGGGCACGGTGCCGATTGGTGGCTGGCTCAACGGTTCTGAGGGGCCGCGGGCGTTCCTCGACGCGGCGTTGCTGTTCGCCTTCATCGCCACCGTCATCCTGATTGCGGTGGGCGCGACTTTCCGCGACGCGGCACCGCCCGCTCCGGTGGAGCAATTGTCGGTTTCGACCTGTGTCGCCAGCCTCGTGCGTAACCGCGCCTTCGTCACGCTGAGCGCGGCGATGATGGCGATGATCGTCGCGGCGACGATCCTCAACAAATCAGTGCTGTATTACTTCAAATATGTCGGCGGGGACGAGGCCGCCGGGCAGCTGACGCTCGCCGCGATGATGACGGTGAGCGGGGCGGCCGTACCGGTGTGGATGCTCGTCTCTCGCCACATAGGCTCGCGGGCCCTCTGGTTCGTCGCCACCGGCCTGTGCGCGGTGCTGCTGCTGTTCTTCGCCGTGACCGATGTGGCGCGGGCCGGGTTGACGCAGGCGCTGCTCGTCGCGCTTCAGGCGTCGATCGTCGGGCTGCATTTCGCTTTCTGGGCGCTGCTGCCGGACACGGTGGAATATGGCCAGCGCGTCACTGGCGTTCGCGTCGAGGGGACGGTGTTCGGCGTTGCCGCGCTGCTGCAGCGGATCGCGATCGGCATGGCGACCGCGATTCTCGGCTGGAGCTTCGAGGGTGCGGGTTACATTCCCAATGTCGCCCAGAGCGAAGCCACGCTGGCGGGCATGCGCCTGTCGATCGCGCTGATCCCGCTCGCCTTCTTCTGCCTGTCGGCATGGCTGATGTGGCTGAATCCGCTGTCCCGCGGCGCCCATGACAGGATCGTCCGCGAACTGGCCAACTAGCCTCTCGTCACCCCGGGAGCGCGCCCGGGGTGACGATGATCAGATCGCGGATCAGATTGGGGATCAGATCACGCCTTCACGAGATCGAAGGTGCCATGGACGCCGTCCGCCTGGGCGGAAGGCGCGATCCATAGATCGAAAGTGCCCGGTTCGACGGTCGGCTTCAGCTCCAGCCCGATGAACTCGAGGTCTGCGCGCCGCAGCGTGAAGGTGACCTTCTCGCTTGCGCCCGGCGCCAAGGCGACCTTGCGGAAGGCCTTCAGTTCGCGGACCGGCCGCGTGACGCTGCCGACCCGGTCGCGGATGTAGAGCTGCACCACTTCTTCTGCCGCACGCTGGCCGGTGTTGGCGACGGTGGCGGAGACCGTGAGCGTGCCGTCCCACGCCATCGACTGCGGCAGCTCGAGGCCGCGATATTCGATCGCGCCATAGGTGAGGCCATGGCCGAACGGATAGAGCGCGGTGTTGGTGGTCGTGCGGTAGCGCGCGCGATACGGCTCGGTCAGGTTCGGCGCCGGACGCCCGGTCGCCTTATGGTCGTAATAATAAGGCGACTGCCCGGATTCATGCGGGAAGCTGACCGGCAGGCGGCCGGACGGGCTGTATGCCCCGAACAGCACGTCCGCGATGCCGTTGCCCGATTCCGAACCGAGGAACCAGGTGACGAGAATGGCCGGCGCGTCCTTGACGGCGCCTTCCAGCGCGAGGCCGCGGCCGTTCTTCAGCACCACGACGACCGGCTTGCCGGTCTTCGCCACGGCTTCGGCGAGCGCCTGCTGCGGTGCGGGCACGACGATCTCGGTACGAGACTGCGCCTCGCCCGACATGTTCTCGGATTCGCCGATCGCGAGCAGGACCACGTCAGCGGCATTCGCGGCGGCCACCGCAGCCTCGAACCCGCCCCGGAGCGGCTCTTCCACCTTGGAGCCGAGCGTTACTGTCACGTTGGCCGCACCAGCGACCGCGCGGACGCCCTCGGCAAGGTCGACCGCTTGTGCATTGTCGCCATAGACCACCCACGGGCCGTTTAGATCATGCTTGCCTTCCGCAAACGGGCCGATGATCGCGATCTTGCGGCCGGTGCGGGGCAGGGGCAGCAGATCGCCGTCATTCTTTAGCAGCACGACCGACTTGCGCGCCGCCTCTCGCGAGACGGCAAGGTTCGCCTTGGTGCGGGTGCGGGCCTTTTCGCGCTTCGGATCGATGCGGCGGAAGGGGTCCTCGAACAGGCCAAGCGCATGCTTCACGGCCAGTACGCGACGGACCGAACGATCGAGCCGCTCCTCCGGCACGTCGCCGTCACGCACGAGGGCGGGAAGATGGAGGAAGTAATTATTGCTCTGCATCGACATGTCGACGCCGGCGAGGAAGGCAATGCGCGTGGCGTCGCGCGAATCCTTCGCGAATCCGTGCGCGATCATCTCCTCGTCCCCGGTATAGTCGCCAACGACGATACCCTTGAAACCCCATTCGCCGCGCAGCAGCGTGTCGAGCAGCCACGGATTGCCGTGCGCCGGCACGCCCGAAATCTCGTTGAACGATGCCATGGCGGATAGCGCGCCAGCGTCGAACCCGGCCTTGTAGGGCGGCAGGTACACTTCGCGCAGCGTGCGTTCCGACACGTCCACGGGGTTATAGTCGAGGCCGCCCTCCGCCGCGCCATAAGCGGCGAAATGCTTGACGCAGGCCATCATCGCGTCGTTCGCCTTGAGATCCCGCCCCTGGAAGCCGCGGACGCGTGCGGCAGAGAAGAGATTGCCCAGGCGAACGTCCTCGCCCGCACCTTCCATCGTCCGGCCCCAGCGCTGGTCGCGTGCGACGTCCACCATCGGGAAGAAGGTCCAGTCGATGCCGGCGCCCGCGGCCTCGAACGCGGCGACACGCGCGGTCCGCTCGGCAAGATCGGGCTCGAAGCTGGCGGCTTCGCCCACCGGCACCGGGAAGATCGTGCGGTGGCCGTGGATCACGTCGGCCGCGAAGATCAGCGGGATCTTGAGGCGCGATTCGCGCATCACCGCGCTTTGCATCCGGCGGGCCATGGCGGCACCGTTGCCGTTGAACACGCCGGTCAGCTTGCCGGCGACCGCATCTGCCAGCTGATCGTCGAAGCTCGGCCCAGAGGATGGGGGGTTCAGGGTGGTCGCGACACCGCCGCTCCAGGCAGCGGCCATCAGGTTGAGCTGGCCGGCCTTTTCCTCAAGGGTCATCTTCGCGATCAGCGCGTCGACCGATGCCGGCACGTCCAGCTCGGCCGACTGCAGCAGCGCGCGTGCCGGGCTTGCCGCCCAGGCCATGATCGCGCTTGCGCCAGCCAGTGCGGCACGCCGCGAGATGCGAAGATCAGACATAACCCTCCTTCTTCGGCCGTCGAACCAGGCGGTCGCGACCATGATAACGTTCTCAATAACATGCGTCGCGGAATTGCCGTTGACGCCCCTGTAACCGGTTACGTAGACGGCGGGGCGAGGGAATTGCAATCGATAAAGAAGGGGGAGCGCGATGGGGGAAGCAACGATCCGCGATGTCGCGCGCCGGGCCGCCGTGTCGGTTGCGTCGGTATCCCGCGCGCTGAACGGGCTGGCCAATGTTCACCCCGATACCCGCGCACGCGTCCTCTCCGCAGCGCAGGACCTTGGATATGTGCCGCACGCCGGCGCCCGCAGCCTGAGCCTGGCGCGCACCCATGCGATCGGCGTCGTCCTTCCCGATCTGCACGGCGAGTTCTTCTCCGAGGTCGTCCGCGGACTGGATCGCGAGGCGAGCGCCCATGGCTATCACCTGCTCCTGTCGAACATGCATGACGATGCGGGGCGTGCCGGCCAGGCGCTGCGCGCGATGCGCGGCCGGGTCGACGGCCTGGTCGTGATGGCGCCGCACATTGATGACGCAGCGCTCGCCGCGATGCTGCCGGCGAGCCTGCCTACCGTGATGATCAACAGCGCGGGTGGCGCAGGTCGTCATTCGCTGCGCATCGATAATCGCACCGGCGCGCAGGCGATGGCGAACCATCTGGTGGCGCTTGGCCGTCGCAACATCGTCCACATCGCGGGCCCGGAGGGCAACACCGACGCGCAGGAGCGGCGGGAGGGGTTCATTGCTGCGATCCCGGCCGATGTGACGGTGCGCGTGGTGGTGGGCGACTTTACCGAAGCGTCGGGGGAGCGGGCAATCGCCGGGCTGGTCGAAGAGGGCGCCAAGTTCGATGCGGTCTTTGCCGGCAACGACATGATGGCGCTGGGCGCGCTGCAGGCGCTGCGCACCTCAGGCATTGGGGTGCCGGAGGCCGTGGCAGTCGCCGGCTTCGATGACGTGCCGCTCGCCCGCTACCTCTCGCTCACCACCATCCGCGTTCACATGGCGGAGATCGGCGCCCGTGCAGCCGGCCGGCTGATCGATGCACTCGACGGGCGCCCCTCAGACCCCACAACGGATTTGATCCAGCCCGAGTTGGTCGTCCGCGCCACCACCGCGGCACCTCAAGACATACGGAATCAACCATGAAGATCGGACGTCGAACTTTCCTGGCGCAAGGCGCTGCCGCTGGCGTGGCGACGGTGGCTGCCGCCCCTGCGGCGCAGGCACGTGCCGCATCCAGACCGACGTTGCCGGCCTTTTACGAGGACATCGAGCGGCGGACGTTCCACTGGTTTCGCAAAACGGTGAACCCGGCAAATGGCCTTGTGCCTGATCGCTGGCCGACGCCCAGCTTCTCCAGCATTGCCGCGGTCGGCTCCGCTCTCACCGTCTGGCCGATCGGCGTCGAGCGCGGCTGGATATCGCGCGCCGAGGCGCGGGATCTGACGCTCGCCGCGCTACGCTTCTTCGACAAGGCGCCGCAGGGTGATGCGCCCAGCGGCACCGCCGGGCATCGCGGCTTCTTCTATCACTTCCTCGATATGGAAACGGGGCTTCGTTACCGCGATAACGAGCTGTCGAGCGTCGACTCGACCCTGCTGTTCCTCGGCATGCTTTTCGCCGCGGGCTGGTGGACCGGCAATGATCCGGCGGAAGCGGAAATCCGGCGCCTCGCCACCGACATCGTCGACCGCGCGGACTGGGTCTGGTTCCAGAATGGCCGACCCGTCGTGTCGATGGGCTGGCATCCGGGGCGCGGTTTCCTCGATGCGGTGTGGCAGGGATATAACGAGGGGATGATGACCGTCTTCCTCGCGCTCGGCTCCGGCCGGCACCCGGTGAAGGACGGCGCGTGGGAAGCGTGGTGTGCGCCCTATCCCAAGTGCTGGCGGGGGGAGGGTGAGACCCGGCACCTCGCTTTCGCGCCGCTGTTCGGCCACCAGTACAGCCAGATGTGGATCGACTTTCGCGGCATCCGCGACGCGGCGATGCGGGAGGCGGGGTTCGACTATTTCGAGAATAGCCGCCGCGCGACCTACGCCAACCGTGCTTATTGCATCGCCAATCCGCAGAAGTGGGATGGCTATTCGCGCGACCTCTGGGGGCTCACCGCCTGCGACGGGCCGGGCAATTTCGAGCTGCCGTTCAAGGGACGGACGGCGACGTTCTACGGTTATGCCGCGCGCGGGCCGCTGGGCCAGCCGGACGAGCGGGACGACGGCACGATCGCCCCGACCGCTGCGCTCGGCAGTCTGCCGTTTGCGCCGGAAATCGTGGTTCCGGCCGCACGCGCGCTGATGAAGGTGCCGGGGCTCTACCGCGAATATGGCTTTGCCGATTCGTTCAACCCGAGCTTCCGCTACACCGACGCGAAGATCGAGACGGGCAGCGTCGATCCCGAGACCGGCTGGGTCGCGGGCGACTATCTCGGCATCGATCAGGGGCCGATCGTGATCATGGCCGCGAACTATCGCCATGATACGGTGTGGAAGGTGATGCGCCAGTCGCCGGTGATCCGCCGCGGGCTGGAGCGCGCCGGCTTTACGGGAGGATGGCTGGGATGAACGCGCCCGAGACGAAGATCCGCAAGATCACCATCGTCGGCGGTGGTACCGCCGGCTGGATGACGGCGGCGCTACTCTCGCAATTGTTCAAGGGTGGCGGTTTCGACATCAAGCTGATCGAATCAGACGAGATCGGCACCATCGGGGTGGGGGAGGCGACCATCCCCGCGATCCGCAACTATCATGCGCTCGCCGGACTGGATCAGGTGGCGATGATCCGGGCGACCCAGGCGACGTTCAAGCTCGGCATCGAGTTCGTCGACTGGCGTGCGCTGGGGCACAGCTACATCCATGGGTTCGGCAAGATCGGCCAGGATCTCCTCTGGCTGCACCCGCACCAGTTCTGGCTGAAATATGCCGCGCGCGGCCAGGCCAAGCATTTCGATCATTATGCGCTGAACTGCCTCGCCGCCCGGCACAATCGCTTCTGCCTGCCCGATCCCCGCAACCCGGGCTCGCCGCTCGCAGACCTTGATTACGCCTATCACTTTGACGCGTCGCTGTTCGCGCGGTTCCTGCGCGCCCATTCCGAGCAGCGCGGCGTCACGCGGATCGAGGGACGGATCGTATCCGCAGAGCTTCGCCCCGAGCACGGCCACGTCGATCACGTGCTGCTTGGCGATGGCCGCCGGATCGATGGGGAGCTCTTCATCGATTGTTCCGGCATGCGCGCGCTGCTGCTGGGCCAGGCGCTTGGCGTCGGCTATGAGGAATGGTCGCACTGGCTGCCGTGCGACCGAGCGCTCGCCGTGCCGTGCGAAAGCGTGTCGCCGCTGACGCCTTATACCCGATCGACCGCGCGCGCCGCCGGCTGGCAATGGCGAATCCCGCTGCAGCACCGGATCGGCAACGGGCATGTCTATTCCAGCAATCAGATCAGCGATGATGAGGCGGCTGACGTGCTGCTCGCAAACCTCGACGGGCGACCGCTCGCCGATCCGCGGCCGGTGCGGTTCACCCCGGGGCGGCGGCACAGGTCGTGGGAGCGCAACGTCGTTGCGATCGGGCTGTCGAGCGGATTTCTCGAGCCGCTGGAGTCGACCAGCATTCACCTGATCCAGACGGCGATCCTGCGCCTCGTCGCGCTGTTTCCCGGTGCCGGCATCAATGCGGCCGATGTTGCGGAATATAATCGGCAGACCTCGTTCGAGTTCGAGGACGTGCGCGACTTCATCATCGCGCATTACAAGGTAACTGATCGCGAGGACACGCCGTTCTGGGCCTATGTCCGCAACATGGAGATCCCCGATTCGTTAGCGGCGCGGCTTGAACTGTTCCGCTCGTCTGCCCGCTTCTTCGGGCAGCAGAAGGCGGAGCTGTTCCGGGAGGAAAGCTGGGTTCAGGTGCTGCTGGGGCAGGGCCTGAAGGCGGAGCATGACCCGATGGTCGATCTCATTCCCGATGAGCAAGCGCTGGGTTTCTTGCGTGACATCGAAGAAGTGATCGCAGATGTTGCGCAGGCGATGCCGGATCACGCCGCGTTCATCGCAAAACACTGTCGCGCGCCGGCAACACCGCTAAACTGATCATCGCGACTCGCTTGACAGCCCGTAAGTACTGGCGCTTGAGAGCCGCCCCGCGCGCAGTTTTTGTTTCGTGCGGTGTGTAACCGGTTACAGGGATCGGTTGGGGAGGATTTCGAAAATGCGTTCCACTATGCACTCGCGCCTGGGGCTGACGCTCGGCATCTCGCCGATCGCTGTCGCCGCATTGCTTGTTGCACCGCCGGCGCTTGCGCAGGCGGCGGCGTCGATCCGCGGCACGGTCGCCGGCGCGCCGGCGGGCACGGTCGTGACGGTCACCGACACCAACACTGGCCAGCGCGTTGCCGGCCGTACCGGCGCGAACGGCGTCTACGTCATCAGCGGCCTGCGTCCGGGCACGTATCGTGTCGAGGTGGAAGGCCGCCAGACGCAGAACGTGGTGCTGCCGGTTGGCCTCACCATCACCTATGACGTGCCGGCCGCCGCAACGGCGCAGCCGGAAAACGGCGCCGTCTCGGATGAGGCAGTCTCGGGCGCGGACATCGTCGTCACCGGCACGCGCCAGCAGGAAGTGCGCAGCGCGACGATCTCCACCAGCGTCAGCCAGACGCAGATCGAGAACCTGCCGCAGAACGATCGCAACTTCCTGAACTTCGCCGCGCTGGCGCCGGGCGTGAACGTGTCGCCCTCCGCCGGTGCGCGCCGGGTGCAGGCGGGTGCGACCAGCGCCGACAACATCAACGTGTTCATCGACGGCCTCAGCCTCAAGAACCCGGTTAATCACGGCGGCGTCGCGGGCCAGAATTTCTCGCTGGGCAACCCCTTCCCGCAGTCGGCGATTCAGGAGTTCAAGGTCGACACCCAGAACTTCAAGGCGGAATACGAACAGGCCGGTTCTGCCATCATCACTGCGGTGACCAAGACCGGCGGCACCGAATTCCACGGCGGCGCATTTGGCGAATGGCAGCCCAAGGCATTCATCGGCCGCCCGTATTTCGATCGTCCCGGCAAGGCGAACAATCCGAACGGCACGATCCCGAAGCCCGATTACAACCGCTGGCAATATGGCGCGGATCTTGGCGGCCCAATCATCAAGGACGTGCTTCACTTCTTCGCCGCCTTCGAGGCGACCGATCAGAAGCTCGCATCGGATTCGATCAACCTGCAGACGTCGCAGGGCGTGCCGCCAGCGATCGCGAACCAGTATAACGGCACCGCGCCCAAGGATTTCAGCCAGCGGCTGTATTTCGGCAAGCTGACCTTCTTCGCCAGCGACGTCGATACGGTGAACCTCAGCGGCTTCCTGCGGCGTGAGAGCAACCTCAGCGACTTCGGCGGCACATCGGTGCCCGAGCACGGCCACTTCCTGGAGAGCAACAACGATCTCTACCAGTTCGAGTGGACTCGCCGCGGCGAAAACGTCCTGAACGAATTCACCGTCGCGTATCAGAAGGTGTTCAACGGCACGCCGCGCGTCAGCCAGGGACCGGAGATCATCCTGAGCGCCCCCGTCGCGCCGCCGGCGCTGTCGCCCAACTTCGATACGATTGCCGCGCTCGGCGCCAATGCGTTCGAGCAATATGATCGCCAGCGCACGCTGACGATCAAGAACAACATCACGGTCACCAACGACACCCACGTCATCAAGGGCGGTGTGCGCCTGGCGTTCAACAAGCTGTCGCGCGAGGAAGACAACCGCACCAACGGCACGTTCTTCTTCAACGGCCCGACCTATACGTCGTTCGACGCCTCGACGCCTTATGGTGCCTCGATCTCGACCATCCCGGTTCAGCCCGCGCGCACCAACAACACGCAGGTCGGCGTGTTCATCCAGGACGACTGGACGCCGGACGAGCATTGGACGATCAACGCCGGCATCCGGTGGGATTTCGAAACCGACGCGAAGAACGAAGACTTCGTCACGCCGGACAATATCGCGAATGCGCTGCGCAACTATGCGGGTTGGAGGGCGGCCGGGATCAATCCCGAGGATTACATCAACAACGGCGATCGCCGCCGCCCGTACTGGAAGGCGTTCCAGCCGCGCGTCGGCGTCTCCTATGACGTCAACGGCGACCGCGATCTGATCCTGTTTGCCGGTGCCGGCCGCTATTACGATCGCCCGCTGTTCATCACCTCGGGCATCGAGACGCTGAAGGCGCTTTACCAGTCGGTATCGACGCTCAACTTCTGCGATGGCCCGGGCATCGCGAGCTGCGCAGACGTGCGCGCGCAGAACAACGGGCAGCTGCCGCGGACCTTCACCACGTGGAACCCGGCGCTGCGCGATGTCGACAACCTGCGCGCTGCTGCGATCGCGCAGGGGCAGGGCGGCGACGTCTGGCTGCTCAACAACAAGACGAAGCTGCCGTTCTCCGACCAGTTCAATGTCGGCATCCGCAAGCGCTTCGGCCAGGTGCAGACGTCGCTGTCGTTCAGCCATATCCGCGGGCACAACGTGTTCCAGTTCGTGCGCGGCAACCGCTATTCGACCGGCTGGTACACGCGCCTGCTGCAGCGGGACGCGGCGGGCAATGTGATCGGCTGCACCAACGGGGGCAACACCTGGATCCAGGATCAGATGCCGGACGTCGACTTCGCCGCCTGCCCGGCGACGCAGGGCGATCTGCCTGGCTTCAACGGCAAGCTGAACATCGGCCAGAACAACGGCAAGTCGGTGTACAACGCCGTCTATATCACGGCCGAGAAGCCGTATTCGGAAAGCTCGGGCTGGGGCTTCACCACCTCGCTGACGCTGCAGCGCCCGCGCACCAATGTGGCGCAGGAACTGGGCTCGGACGAGTTCTTCAATGGCCCGGACCAGACCGCTTATGGCTGGCAATATGTGCCCGGCACGGAGAAGTATCGTTTCGTCGGCACCGGCATCGTCCGCCTGCCGCTGGACGTGCGCTTCTCCGGCACGCTGACGCTCGGCTCCGGCCCGGCGTTCGGCAACATCATCTTCGGCCTGCCGAACCAGCCGCAGGAGGCGTGCTGCTACGGCAACCTGGGCGGCCGATTCTTCCCGAAGGAGACGTTCGCTTACGCCAACCTCGATCTTCGCCTGGCGAAGAATTTCGAGATGCCGTGGGGCCATGACTTCGAGGTCAGCTTCGCGGCCTTCAACGTGTTCGACACGGTGAACCGCAACTACACCGCCTGGGGTGCCGGCTCCGGCCAGAACCCGACGCTGGAGGAGAATGGCACCGTGGGCAACGCCCGCAGCTTCCAGGCCGGCGTCAAGTACCGGTTCTGACGCACGGTGGGGAGCAGGAACGGGGAATGACGCCGCAACTGCTCCGCATCGGCGCCGGGGCTCACCCGGTCGTCGTGGTAGACGCGGCGACCGGCGCGCCTGACGCGGCGGTGGCGATTGCCGCCGCGCTCGCGCCTTTCCCGCGTGGGCCGAATCCCAATTATCCGGGCGTTCGGCGCGTGATCGGGGAGGCTGACGAAGCCGCCCTGAGTTATGTCACCGGACTGCTGGAGGCGCTGGCGCCCTTTGTCGCCGGTGGGTTCGACTGCGACGGCTTCGATCTTCTTGAGGCCAGCTTCTCGATCGTCACCACGCCGCCGGCGGCTCTTCGTCCGGGCCAGCGGATGCCACATTTCGACTCCACCGATCCGCGCTACCTGGCGGTGATGCACTATCTTGGCGATGTCGCCGGCAGCGGCACGGCCTTTTATCGTCAGCGGTCCACCGCGATCGAGGCTGTGACTGACGACAACGCCGCCGCCTTCCTGACGGATGCGCAGCGTCACGCGCCGACGT
Source organism: uncultured Stakelama sp. (assembly GCA_964390515.1). GTDB lineage: Bacteria > Pseudomonadota > Alphaproteobacteria > Sphingomonadales > Sphingomonadaceae > Sphingomonas. The sequence continues at coordinate 60,022 of CAYMIU010000018.1, read as the reverse complement.
TCGAGGGCTATGTGTCCGGCAGCAACGCGGCGTTCGAGGAGATCGGGCGGGTGGACGGGAACCGCGACCGTGTCGTCATCTATCAGGGCGCGCTGCTCCATTCCGGCATCATCCCCGCCACCATGCCGCTCGATCCCGATCCACGGCGCGGCCGGCTGACCACCAACATCTTCGTCAGGACTCGCTAGTTCATGCGCATCACAGCCGCCGCCGCGGCCCTGTTCGCTATTGCTTCGGCCGCTACTGCCGAACCTGGCAAGCGGACGTACATCAACCCGATCGACCTCGATTACCGGTACAATTGGGAGCAGACGAACGAGGGCATCTCGTATCGCACTGGCGCCGATCCGGCGATCGTGCGGCACAAGGGCGCCTATTACATGGTCCAGACGCTGGCGGACGGTTACTGGCGGTCGACCGATCTGGTGAAGTGGATCTTCATCAAGCCGAGCATGTGGCCGATGCGCTCGATCGTCGCGCCCGCGGTGCTGTCGGATGGAGAGCGGCTGTACATCATACCCTCGCGCATGGAGGGCGGGGTGATCCTGGTCAGCGATGCGCCGGAAACGGGCAAGCTCGACTATCTCACCCGCCGCTCGCCCGAACTGCCGAACGCAGTGAGGTCCGGCGTCGAGGATTACATGAAGCCGGGGCAGATCGCGCCGGGCCCGTGGGATCCCGGATTGTTCAAGGACGATGACGGTCGCTGGTATCTCTACTGGGGCTCGTCCAACGTCTTCCCGCTCTACGGCATCGAGCTCGATCCGAAGAACCGCCTTTCCTACGTCGGCAAGGCAACCGAACTGTTCAAGCTCGATCCCGAACGCCATGGCTGGGAGCGGTTCGGCCAGGATCATTCCGGCGGCCTGCCCGATGGCACTCCGATCAAGCCCTTCATGGAGGGCGCGTGGATGACGAAGGTCAACGGGCGCTATTACCTGCAATATGGCGCGCCGGGCACGGAGTATAACGTCTACGCCAACGGCACCTATGTGTCGGACAAGCCGCTCGGGCCGTTCACCTATCCGAACTGGAACCCGGTCGCCTACAAGCCCGGTGGTTTCGTCGAGGGGGCGGGGCATGGCTCCAGCTTCGACGATGCACATGGCAATTGGTGGAACTCCGGCACGCCTTGGCTCGGCTACAATTGGACATTCGAGCGGCGCATCGCGATCTTCCCGACCAAGTTCGAGGCGGACGGCCAGATGTGGTCCTCCACCCGCTTCGGCGATTTCCCGCACTGGGTGCCGAACGCGAAGGTCGATGATCCGACCAGCCTGTTCACCGGCTGGATGCTGCTGTCGTATCGCAAGCCGGTCACTGCTTCCTCGACCCTCCCGGGCTTCGACGCGGAGACGGTGACGGACGAGAACCCGCGCACCTTCTGGGTCGCCGGGGCGAACCGCGCGGGCGAGACGCTGACGTTGGACCTTGGCGCCGCAAAGACGGTGCGCGCGGTGCAGGTGAATTTCGCCGACTATAAGTCCGGCCGGTTCGGGGACGCGCCGGACATCTACACCGAGTTCACCATCGAAGCGTCACGAGACGGCAAGAAGTGGCAGACGATCGCCGAGACGGAGGCGCCGCGCCGCGACCGGCCGAACGCCTTTTTCGAACTTGAGCGCCCGGCCGGGGCGCGGTTCATCCGCTACGTCCATGGCCATGTCGGCGCCGCGAACCTCGCCGTCGCCGACATACGCGTGTTCGGCAGCGCGAACGGCAAGCTGCCGGCCGCCCCGGCGGGTGTGACCGCGCGACGCGATCAGGATCAGCGCAATGCCCGCATCAATTGGCGTCCGGTCAAGGGGGCGACCGGGTATAACGTGCGCTGGGGCGTCAAGCCTGATCGGCTGACCTTCACCTATCAGGTCTTCGCCGATGAGCCCGGCACGGGCGCCAAGGAGATCCGCTCGCTGAACGTCGGCCAGCCCTATTGGGCGACCGTCGAGGCTTTCAACGAAAGCGGCGTTTCGCCTATCGCTCCTGTAACGATGATTCGCTGAAACAGGAGAGTGAGAGATGCGGCCGATCCCGAAGATAGAGTCGCGTCTCGATGGTTCCGGTGCGATCGTCACCGGAGCGGCGAGCGGAATGGGGCGGGCGACCGCGATCCTGCTCGCCCGCGCCGGCGCGCAGGTCGCCGTCACGGACGTCAGCGAGGATGCGGCGCAAGCGGTGGCGGACGAGATCGCCGGCGAGGGCCTGTCCGCCAGCGCCTGGGCGCTGGACGTCGCCGACCACGCCGCGATCAACCGTGTCGCGCAACAGGCGGCCGAGACGTTCGGTGACTTGTCCGTGGTCGTCAACAACGCCGGCATCTCCGCCAATCTGCCGATCGATGACGCCGATTATGACGCACAATGGGATCGCCATCTTGCGATCCTGCTCACCTCGCACCAGCGGCTGATCCGCGCCGCGCTGCCGCACCTGCGCCGCTCCAAGGCACCCCGCATCGTCAACATCGCTTCGACGGAGGGGCTGGGCGCGACGGCGGGCTTCAGCGCCTATTCGGCGGCTAAGGCCGGCGTGATCGGCCTCACCCGCAGCCTAGCCGTGGAACTCGGCAAGTCCGGCATCACGGTGAATTGCATCTGCCCCGGCCCGATCGAAACGGGGATGACGCAGGGCATCCCGGATGAGGCGAAGCAGACCTATGCCGCGCGCCGCACCGCGCTCCGCCGCTACGGCCTGCCGGAGGAAGTGGCATTCATGACGCTCAGCCTGTGCGCGCCCGCCGCGAGCTTCGTCACTGGTGCGATCATCCCGGTCGACGGCGGGCTGATGGCCCGCAACGCCTGACCGTTCAGGGACGGCCGCCGCTTATCGTGCGGCGGCCTTCGATGCCTGTTCCACGCGGTCGCGCGCGGCGAGCATCAGCGTCGAACTCGCCTTGGAGAGAACCTTGCCGCTGGTGTCGAGCAGGCGGCCCTCGAAGAAGCAGGTGCTGCGCCCGCGCCGCTCGACCCAACCTTCGGCCACGACCAGCCCCGGGCGGGCGGGCGCGAAGAAGCTGACCTTCAGCTCCAGCGACATCGGCACCACGTCGGGCCCGCTCATCGCGATCGCGGCATGCGCCATCGCCGCGTCGATCCACCCAGTGACGAAGCCGCCCTGAACGACGCCGCCCGAATGGCACATGTGCGTGCCGGCGCGATATTCCAGGACGGCGCGGCCAGCGGGATCCATCTCCACGATACGTTCGAGACCCAGGGTTCGGCTCAGTTCATGGGCTGCCGGATCGCTGTCACTCATTCGCCTCTCCTTGTTCTGAAAGGCGACAGTGTCGCGCAGGGCCTTCCACGGCAAGCGTGCAGTCCGGATCAGGCGGCAAGCGTCAGCTGATCGCGGCCCGACCTCTTGGCTTGATAGAGGGCGCGGTCTGCGGCTCGCAGCACTTCGCTCACCGAATTCCCCTCGGCATACCGCGTGACGCCGCCGCTCACCGTAACCGCGACGATCTGGTCGTCGATGCGCAGCCGTGCCTCACCGATCGCGCGCCGCAGGCGATCGCAGACGAGCCGTGCCTGCTCGATCGTCGCCTCCGGCAGCACAACGGCGAACTCCTCACCGCCCAACCGGGCCACGATATCCTGGTCTCGCACGCTGGAGCGGGCGATCGCCGCGAATCGGCGCAGTACATCGTCGCCCACGGCGTGCCCGAAGGTGTCGTTGACCTGCTTGAAGTGGTCGAGGTCGAACAAGGCGACGCATCCGCCGGCACCCGAGGCAAGCCGTGCACTAAGCTCCTCGTCCAGCCCGCGGCGGTTCATGATGCCGGTCAGCGGATCGGTCAGCGCCGCACGGGCCAGCCGTTCCTCGTGCGCGCGCCGGTGCGTGACGTCGCGAATGGCGCTGACCACCCCTGCGACGCCGCCCTCGTCATCGATCACGGCGCGGCTGTGCGTTTCGAACCAGCGGACCTCACCGTCCGGTGAAATGGCGCGATATTCGTTGATCGTGGTTCCGCCCTGATCCTCGATCGTGCGGCGGAACGAGGCCATCGCCCGCGCGGCATCGTCAGGGTGTAGGAGAACGGTGAACGGCTGGCCGATAAGCTCCGCCGGTTCCTGGCCGAAGATCTGGCGGATCGACGAGGATACGAAGCGAAGGTGGCCTTCGGGATCGGCGTTCAGCACGATATCAGTCGAATGCTCGGTGATCAGGCGATAGCGCGCCTCGCTTTCGCGCAGGCGGCGGAACAGATCGGCCCTGCGTTCCAGTTCGGCGTTCGCCGGAAGCACCGTCAACATCGCGCAGGCGACATACAGTTGCAGGAACAACACTCTGGTGCCGATCGGCGCGTTCATCAGCGCGATCGGCCCATGGCCTTGCATCGTCAGCCACCCGCCGATGACGGCGAGAATGAGGATCGACAGCGCCGTGGAAATCGGCCCACCGCGGAAGGTCGCGAGGATGATCGGCAGCATGGGCAGGTAAAGCAGCGGGAACTCGTCCTGCGTGAAGGTTGCCAGCGTCACGACGGTGACGAACAGCAGTAGACCGCACAATTCGATCACCTTTGCTCGGCCCATGCGCGCGATCAGCCGGCGTGCCTCGCCGCGCATCACCAGCATTGCCATCGGCATGAAGGCGAGCGTGCCGAGTGCATGGCCCGTGAACCAGTGCAGCGCGGGCGTCGTGAAGGAGCTACCCAGGATCAACGCGCTCGACGTGCCAGCCACGATGGCGCCCGCTAGGGGCGCGGCAAGGCCCCCGGACAGGACAAAGAGGACCAGATTGCGGTGGCCGCCAAGCGACGCGCCGCGCGCCGCGAAGCGGTGCATCAGCAATGCCCCGATGATGCTTTCACTCATATTCGCAATGCCGAGCGGCACCGCCATTGTCGGGCCGAGCCCGATCGTGGCGGTCACGATCGCATTGGCGACAAAGCAGACTGCGATCGGCAGTGGCCAGTTACGTGGTGATAGCGTGATCAGCCGCGCGGTCAGGATCGCATTGGCGATCCAGAGGAAGGCAACGCCGCCGTCGAAGCGGGTAAGTCCAACCGATCCCGCAACGGCAAGAAGATACGCGATGCCAAGTCCAGCCGTAGCGGCTGCCCTCCGTTCACGTCCCTTCACCATTCCCCCGTGCTAGTGTGCGGGAGTAAATATCACGTTGCCAAAAAAACGACTTACATATTTCCGGGCCCGTTCGTGTCGAGCTCGCGCAGCCAGATCTTGGCAGTGCCGTCCGACGGTGCCCGCCAGTCTCCGCGCGGAGAGACGGCGCCACCCGCCGAGACCTTGGGCGAGTTGGGCAAGGTCGATCGCTTGAACTGGCTCAACTGGAAGAAGCGGAACAGGAACTTCTCGAGCCAGTGCCGGATCGTCGCGAGGTCGTAGGCGGTCCGGCCCTCCTCCGGATAGCCGATCGGCCAGCGGCCGGCTTCGGCATCGCGCCAGGCATGCCAGGCGAGGAAGGCGATCTTCGACGGGGCCAGACCGTGGCGGAGGACATAGTGCGCGAAGAAGTCGTTGAGCGGGTAGGGCCCGATCTTGCTCTCCGTGCTTTGCAGCGCCCCGCTCGCATCGGCCGGAACCAGCTCGGGCGAGATTTCGGTGGAGAGGATCGCGTCCAGTACGGCGTCCGTCTCGCGATCATATTGATCGGTCGCGATGCACCAGCGGATCAGGAACTGGATCAGCGTCTTGGGCACGCCGGCGTTGACCCCGTAGTGGCTCATGTGATCGCCAACGCCGAAGGTGCACCAGCCCAGCGCCAGCTCGCTGAGATCACCCGTGCCGACCACGAAACCATTACGCTGGTTGGCGATGCGGAACAGGTAATCGGTGCGCAGTCCCGCCTGCACATTCTCGAACGTGATGTCGTACACCGGTTCACCCTGCGCGAACGGGTGGCCGAGGCCTTCCAGCAGTGTCCGCGCGGCCGGGCGGATGTCGATCTCCTCCGCCGTCACGCCAAGCGCGCGCATCAGCTTCCAGGCATTGCCCTTCGTTCCCTCGCTGGTCGCGAAGCCGGGCATGGTGATGCCGAGGATGTCGGACCGCGGCCGTCCCAGGCGGTCGAGCGCCTTCGCCGCGACGATCAGCGCGTGAGTCGAATCGAGCCCGCCCGATACGCCGATCACCAGCTTCTCGACGCCGGTCGACTGCACGCGCTTCAGCAAGCCCTCCACCTGGATGTTGAACGCTTCGTAGCAATCCTCGTCCAGCCGCTCCGGCGTGTCGGGAACGAAGGGGAAGCGCCGGATCGCGCGCTTCAGGCCGACGTCGGCAAAGTCCGGCTGATGCTCGAGGTGCACACGGCGGAACTTCGTTTCCGGGTGCCCCGCGAAGGTCGCCGCATCACCGAAGGTGCCGACGCGAAGCCGCTCCTGCGTCAGCCGTTCGCAATCGACGTCGGCGATGACCAACTCGGGCTCCAGCGCGAAGCGGGTCGATTCCGCGAGTAGTTCGCCGAGTTCGTGGATCGTCCCCTGACCATCCCAGGCGAGGTCTGTCGTGCTCTCGCCCGGGCCGGCGGCGGAATAGACATAGGCGCATACCGCGCGCGCCGATTGCGCGCTCGACAGCATCGTCCGCTCGCGTGACTTGCCGATGACGACGTTCGACGCCGAGAGGTTGCAGCAGACCAGTGCGCCAGCGAGCGCCCCCATCGTCGAGGGCGGGGTGGGGGACCAGTAATCCTCGCAGATCTCGGCGTGGAAGACGAAGTGCGGCAGGTCCCGCGCGGCAAAGATCAGGTCCGTCCCGAACGGCACCGTTTCCTCACCGATCTCGATGCTGAGCCCGGTCAGGCCAGCGCCGCTCGAGAACCAGCGCTTCTCGTAATATTCGCGGTAATTGGGCAGGAAGGTCTTAGGCACCACACCCAGAATCCGGCCCCGCCCGATCGCTACCGCGCAATTGTACAGCCGCCCGTTACGCAGCAGTGCCGCGCCGACCAGCAGCACCGGGCGAAGGTCGCTCGTCGCCGCGGCTACCTCGCGCAGCGCATCCACCGTCGCGGCTTGCTGGGCCGATTGCAGGTGCAGGTCGTCGATCGCGTAGGACGTGATGTTGAGTTCGGGGAAGACGACCAGGTCCACCGCTTCCTCATGCGCGCGGCGGGCGAGCGCAATCGTCGCTTCGGCATTGGCGACGGTATCGCCAACGCTTGCCATTGGGGTCGCCGCGGCGACGCGCAGCATGCGGTGATGGTGGATCGAGCCGAAACGTGCGTTCATTCTGCGGTCGTTACCTTATCTTGCCCCTGCTGTGCCACCGGTCCTGCCTTGCCACGTCGGATGATCGCATTAGGCAGGTGGAGCCGCCGCAGTGCCAACGAACGGGCGGCGCTGAAGTGTCGGAGAGAAAGATGAAATTGCTGGCGCCGCTCGCTTTGACGCTGTGCGGATTGACGATCGCGGCTCCGGCAGCGGCGCAGGACGATCTGTCGAACAAGGCGACCGCCAACGTCGTCGCCAGGGCTGCGTCACCGAACGGCCGGATCACTGTGACGGTCAGCCTGGATGGAGAGGGACGGGCAAGCTACTCGGTCCAGCGGGACGGCAAGCCGCTGCTGAACGACAGCCGCCTCGGCTTCCTCTTCACCGACGCGCCGAAGATCGACCGCGCGATGACGCTCGCCGGCACCACGACGGGTGCCGTCGACACCACATGGCGCCAGCCGTGGGGCGAATGGGCGACGATCCGGGATCATCACAACGAACTCACCGTCCGACTGCGCGAGGCGAAGAACCTGCGCCGCGAGCTCGGCGTCACCTTCCGCCTGTTCGATGACGGCGTCGGTTTCCGCTACACCCTGCCGCAGCAGCCCAACATGCGCCGCGTCAACATCGCGGGAGAGCTGACCGAATTCGCCTTTGCGGAAGGCGGCACCGCCTGGTGGAAGCCGGCCTACCTCTGGAACCGCGAGGAATATCTGTACAAGAAGACGCCGCTCGACGGCGTCGGCACCGCGCAGACGGTGATGACGGTGAAGCTCGACAGCGGCACCCATGTCGCCATCCACGAGGCGGCACTGGTCGATTACGCCGGCATGAACCTGCGGCGCAGCGACCGGGCCAACGCGTTCATCGCGGATCTGACGCCGGGTTCCGGCGCGCCCTCCGTCTCGCGCGATGCCGGCTTCTCGACACCATGGCGGACGATCGCCATCGCCGATGACGCGCCCGGCCTCTATTATGCCAGCCGCATCGGCCTCAACCTAAACGAGCCCAACAAGCTCGGCGACGTTTCCTGGGTGAAGCCGGGCAAGTTCGCCGGCGTGTGGTGGAACATGATTACCGGCCACTGGACGTGGGCGCGCGGGTCCAAGCACGGCGCCACGACCGCCAACGTGAAACGCTACATCGATTTTGCCACCGCCAACAACATCCCCGGCGTCCTGGTGGAGGGCTGGAACGTCGGCTGGGACGGCGACTGGTTCGGCAACGGCAAGGACATGCAGTTCGACCAGCCGACCGAGGATTTCGACGCAGCCGAGATTCAGCGCTACGCGGCCGCCAAGGGCGTGCATCTGATCGGCCATAACGAGACCGGCGGCTCGGCCAGCCACTACGACGGCCAGCTCGACCGCGCCTTCAGCTATGCACAACGGCGCGGCATCCCCGCAGTGAAGACAGGCTATGTCACCGATGCCGGCGAAGCGGAGCGGATCGATCGCGACGGCTCCCAGCATCGCGAGTGGCACGAAGGCCAGTGGATGGTGAACCACTACCTGCGCGTCGTCACCACCGCCGCCAAGTACAAGGTCTCGATCGACACACATGAGCCGGTGAAGGACACCGGGCTTCGCCGCACCTATCCCAACTGGATCTCGCGTGAGGGCGGGCGCGGCATGGAATATATGAGCTGGGAGGCGAAGAACCCGCCGGAACATGAGGCAAATCTGGTCTTCACCCAGTTGCTCGGCGGGCCGATGGATTTCACGCCCGGCATCGTCAGCCTGAAGGGATCGAACGACAGCGACATTCCCTCGACGCTGGCTAAGCAGCTTGCCAATTACGTGGTGATCTATTCGCCCGTCGTGATGGTTGCCGACACGCCGGAGGCCTATGCGCGATATCCCGAGACGCTGCCCTTCATCCGCGCGGTGCCGACCGACTGGAGCGATACCCGCATCCTCAACGGCGAAGTCGGCGACTATGTCACCGTGGCGCGCAAGGCGAAGGCGTCGGACGACTGGTTCCTCGGTGCGGTCGGTGACGAGCAGGCGCGCAGCACCACCGTCGCGCTCGATTTTCTCGATCCGGCGCGGACGTACACCGCGGCGATCTTCCGCGATGGGCCGGGCGCGGATTTCCGCACCAGGGCGCGCCATTCGATGACTGTCGAACGCCGCGAGGTGCGCAAGGGCGATCGCCTGACCATCGACCTTGCGCCCGGGGGCGGACAGGCGATCCACTTCATCGCGTCCGATCCGGCGAAGCGCCGCCGGTGATGATGCACCGCGCCTAGCCGAATCGCACGATGCCGCCTACGACGCCGGGGAATAGTCAAGCACGAAGAGGGGAACACATGACGCCTGCCGAGATGACCGCCAAGATCGCCGACGGCGAAGGGTTCATCGCTGCGCTCGACCAGTCGGGCGGATCCACCCCCAAGGCACTGAAGGGCTATGGGATCGAGGAAGGCGCCTGGTCGAACGATGAAGAGATGTTCGGCCTCATCCACCAGATGCGCAGCCGTATCATCACCTCGCCCGCTTTCACCGGGGACAAGGTGATCGGCGCGATCCTGTTCGAGCGCACCATGGATGGCGAAGCCGGTGGTAAGCCCGTGCCGCAGGCGCTGCAGGACCGCGGCGTCGTGCCGTTTCTGAAGATCGACAAGGGCCTGGAGGACGAGGCGAACGGCGTTCAGCTGATGAAGCCGATGCCGGGCCTCGACGCGTTGCTCGATCGCGCTGCCAAGCTCGGCATCTTCGGCACCAAGGAACGCTCGGTGATCAACCTTGCGAACCGCGAGGGCATCGCTGCCGTGGTGGCGCAACAGTTCGAGGTGGCGCAGCAGGTGCTCAGCCACGGCCTGATGCCGATCATCGAGCCGGAAGTGAACATCAAGAACCCGGAGCGCGCCGAAGCGGATGCGATCCTGCTCGACGAGCTTACCAAGGCACTCGACGCGATGCCGGGCACCGACAAGGTGATGCTGAAGCTGTCGCTGCCGACGAAGCCGGATCTGTTCCTGCCGCTGGTCGAGCATCCGCGCGTGCTTCGCGTCGTCGCCCTGTCGGGCGGCTTCAAGCGCCCCGAAGCGTGCGTCGAGCTCGCCAAGAACCACGGCGTGATCGCAAGCTTCAGCCGCGCGCTGCTGGAGGACCTGCGTCACGGCATGACGGACGCTGAGTTCAACGAGTCGCTCGGCTCGGCGATCGACGAGATCTGGGCGGCGTCGGCCCGCAAGACACCGGCAGCGGCCGCGGCCTGATCCGATGGTCGAGCGCAAGGGAGACCCCGATGCGCTCTGGACGGCGGTCGATGACTATATCGTCGACCGCCTGATCCCCGATGATCATCCTGCCACACGCGCCGCCAACGCCGCGGCAGGCCTGCCGGACATCGACGTGTCGGTGCCGCAGGGCAAACTCCTCCATCTGCTCGCCCGCGCGATGCAGGCTCGCCGCGCGCTCGAAGTGGGCACGCTCGGCGGCTATTCCACCATCTGGCTGGCCCGCGCGGTAGGCGAGGGCGGCAGCGTCGTCTCCCTCGAGATCGATCCGCACCACGCCGAGGTCGCCGTCGAGAACCTGCAGCGCGCAGGCGTCGCTGAGCGCGTGTCGGTGGTCGTCGGCGATGCGGTGGAGACCCTGCGGCGGCTGGAAGGCCCGTTCGACCTCGTCTTCATCGATGCCGACAAGCCGTCGAACGTCGCCTATTTGAGGGAAGCGCTCCGCCTGTCGCGCCCTGGCGGCGTGATCATCGTCGACAATGTCGTGCGCGAAGGGGGCGTGCTGGACGCCGCCAGCGACGATCCGCGCGTCATCGGCACGCGCGCCTTGTTCTATGCCGTCGCTGCGGAACCGCGACTGAGCGCCACGGCGATCCAGACGGTGGGCGGCAAGAAGTGGCACGGCTTCCTGATCGCGATGGTCGACTGATCAGGGGGCTGGAGCGGGTAACGGGAATCGAACCCGTGTATTCAGCTTGGAAGGCTGCTGCACTACCATTGTGCTATACCCGCTTAAGCACTGAATTTCCGGGATGTTCCGGATCGCGCCACGCGTTGTTTTGCAAAATCATTTTGCGGTCGCGTCGATAACGCGGCCGCGTCACACGGTCAACATACGCCTTGCGGGGAGATAGTGGCATCTGCGTTTTTCTCTGCTTGCTGACTGTGACGCCGTAGGGGCTATGTGGACGGGGGCTACTCTGTCGCACTGACGGGCAAAGCCGGCGAAACACGGCTGCTGGTTGCTGTGACCGCGCAATTCATCGCCTCGCGTCGTCCGCGCAAGCCCGTGGTTTGGTATGTCTATGCGTTCCGCGGCGGACTGTTTGGACGAACGACGACATCGCCACCTTCACCGCTAAGGCCCAAAAGCTGGGGTACGGACGCGTGGTGGACGGCCCACGGCTAGCGGTCGTAACCGGCTTGCGTCGCGAGGATCTCATCACGTTGCCCTGGGCTCAGGTCGGGGAGTTCGCGATCGCTAACCGGGCACTGAAGATCAGCAGGCGAAAGCGGCGCCCCGTCGTAATTCCTCAGACACCCCGGCTCGAAGCGGTGCTCGCGGGACCGCGCACGCGCGACCGACAACCCGGCGTCGACACTGTGCTGGTCACCAGTCGCGGCCGCAACCGTGAAAGTTTTCGGCGTGACTTTCTCCCGCTTCAAGCAGGCTGCCGACATCATCGGCTGGAGCCATGAACACGTCGCACATCCGGCGCGTGTATGTCGATCACATGAAGGTGGTGGTAGCGCTCAGCGAGCGCATCGCCGTACGCGCTGCATCGCAAAGCTGAGAAGCTCGGGGAGCTGAAAAGCGCGCCTGTGATGCGCTCGGCCCAATGATTGGTACAGTGCAGTCGACTCAATGGGGAAGGCAGAGCGCAACTATCGCGGCCAGCCCGCGGGCCGATGACCGCGCAGGATGATTGACGCGCAATGGGCTTGCGCGTATTTTCAAGTATAGAGTCGCCTTAAATAGTGGACTAACTCCACGGGACTTTAATGTTGAGTCGCACAGCTCGGGAAGCATGCGGCTAAGCTGAGACTAATATCGTTAGACTCTTGGTCTCCGGCGCACTGCGCCGGCCGATATCTCTTGTCTGAGGAGGCGAATATGTCTTCATCCGCACCGACTGCGCGCTCGTTGAAAAAGGTATTCTTCGAACAGAACTTAGGAAAGCGTACGACACGCGCGGCCCGGGAACGGGCGGAAATAATGACACGCGCTCTTCCTCAGATCGAAACATATTATGACCGGCTGCGCCGTAGCGAGCGGGATTCTCTGGGGGACGTAACCGCCGACGATGCGCAGGAGGCGCTAGAGTTCTACAACGCAGTAGTGGCGGACGGCCGCTATGTGGATCTCCTGCGTCAATCGCCTCGGGAGGTGGCGGACAAGCTCGGGATCCGCGTCTCCGACGACGTCGTGCGCGCCGTCGAGCGGGTTGCGGGCCGCATTGACGTCGGCGGGCCGGTGGAGGGGCCTGTCGAAGCGGTAATCGCAGTCGCCGTCGTTATTGTGCTTGCACCCAAAATCCCGGCAGGAGCAGAGGGCGTCGTAATTGAAGAGAACGCCCGAGTTTCAGTGCGGCTCTGATGCGTCCGGCTGTCCAAATCGAGCCGACGACAAAGCTCGCAAGCGCCGAGCCGATGGTCGTGCTCGCCAGCATGCCGTGGGCCCCCGTGACCGAACCCTCACTGGCTCTAGGCCTTCTTACTGCCTCCCTTGAAAGGCAAGGCATCCGCTCAAAGGCTGCTCACCTCAATCTCGAGCTGCTCCGATGGGTGAGCTACGAGACCTACACCAGCGTCGCCGAGTATTGGGGACTGAACGAGTTCGTTTTCACGGGAGGTATTGCGCCCGAGATCGACGAGCCGCAGCTGGAGGCATTGGTCGAGCGTTGTGGCGTTCAGCTTCAAGGTGTGCGTTCGACAGCGCGCTATCCAACGATCGAAGCCCTGCTCGACATGCTGTTGCGATTCCGATCGGAGGTGGCGCCGCAATATTTGGATGCTTGCGCCGATCGCATCCTTCAGCAGCGACCAACAATGCTTGGCCTCACCTGCATGTTCGACCAGACTCTCGCCTCGGTCGCGCTTGCAAAAATTGTCAAGGAGCGTGCTCCCTCTGTTCAGGTAATATTGGGCGGCTACGCGCTGCAAGGTGAGCCTGGGGAGGAAGTTCTCAACGCTTTCCCTTGGATCGACGCGATAGCGCGTGGTGACGGTGAGGAGATGATCGTCCAACTGGCGTCCGCTTCCATTGGGCGCACCGATCTCCGCGCGATCAATGGCCTGCTTGTTAGAGACGCTCCCCCGCGCCCCCAGCGTAATGTCAGCCTGGAGCGCAGCCCCGATCCCGCATACCGGGACTGGTTTGTCGACTTGGCGAAATTCGAGGAGGACACCGGCATCCAAGTCATAACGCAAACACTGCCGATTGAAAGCTCGCGCGGCTGCTGGTGGGGACAGCACAAACACTGCGTCTTTTGCGGTATCGATGAGGATACGCTGAAATTCAGACACAAGTCCGCGAGCCGAACCCTCGACATGCTAGCGCACATGCGCGCCACCTATGGGGAGCACGAGTTTCGCTTCTCCGACTATATATTGCCTCGTCCGTACTTCGAGACCCTGCTGCCCACCCTCGCTGACGCTGATCCACGCTATCGGCTGAAATGCGAGATCAAGGCGAACCAATCCCGCGAGAAGGTTGCAGCCTTGGCGCGCGCTGGTTTCACGGAGGTTCAGCCAGGGATCGAGTCGTTCTCATCGAATGTGCTCAGGCTGATGGACAAAGGTGTGAGCGGAATCGAAAATGTTGCCTTGCTCAAGTACGGGTATCTCGAAAGAATTGTTATTCATTATAACTATATCTATGGGATACCAGGAGAAACGGCTGATGACTATCGCGCGATGATCCAGGCCATTCCGAGGCTTTATCATCTTATTCCGCCGGTAAGTCGCACCGAAGCGATTATAACGCGGTTTGCTCCGTTGCATGCCAATCCGGAAAAGTTTGGAGGCCCAGAGGCGCCGGTTCAGCACCGCTGCTACGATGTTCTGTTTAACCGACAAGTGGTTGCCGAAACCGGCTTCAACCTTGATCGGTACGGGTACTACTTTGATCATTATCCCGTCTTCGATGATGACATCTCAGGTCTTTATTCTGCGACAGTCAAGCAGATCAACCATTGGAAGAAGCAGCACCGTGATCAGGAGGTTTGGCTGTCGTTTGAGGATGACGGGAATGAGATGAGGGTGTCGGACAACCGATACGGACACGAGGAGGTGTACACGTTGCCGGCGCTCGAACGCCTCGTATATATCGCCTGTGATGCAGCGCCGGCGCTAACCACCGGCGTTGTGGATCGCGTAGCCGCGGCCGCCTCGGTCGAGCCCGGCGCAGTGCTGGCTGCAATTGATGTGCTCGACGAGAGGCGGCTAATCTGGCGCGATAGCAAGCGGGTCTTCGGCCTCGCTATTCCCGCGGAGGTCACAATGGAGCGGCTCACATCCGGCTGGCGTAACCACTGGACCGCGATCCATCGTTGATCTGCACTTGGGGCGACCCACAGCTGCACCCCGCCAGTCTGTCCGCGCCGAAGCATGATAAACGGGTCAGTCAAACGCGCCGCCACGTTTTGCAGCGAACCGCGCGGAAACGCTAGCGACTGGGCAGCTTGGAAGGCTGCTGCACTACCATTGTGCTGTATCCGCGCGCCGCATCGAGCATGTGCGCCCCGCCATCGCTTGATCTCGCGCCCGTCACCATCGCTGTCGAAAACCGGCGGACACCTCGTCACCGGCGGCGCGGTAAGTTGGTGGAAGGGACTGGATTCGAACCAGTGTACACTTGCGTGGGCAGATTTACAGTCTGCTGCCTTTAACCACTCGGCCACCCTTCCACCGGGCCGCTCGTCAAAGCGAGGGCGCCCAATGCCGAAGCGGATGCGCCCTGTCAACGCACCTGTCGCATCTTCTCATCACGGTTGCGCCTGGCAGGGGCACGCAATAGCAACGGCGCCCTGAAACCTAAGGGGATTACGTCGTTGATGCGCCACCTTCTTCTCGCCACCGCCATGATCTCGGCGCCTGCCGTCGCGCAGGATCGTGCCGCGACCGCGCGAATCATGGATGAGGGACTGGCGCATTCGCAGGTGATGACCACCGCCCAGCACCTCACCGACGTGATCGGCCCCCGCCTCACCAATTCGCCGCAGATGCGCGCGGCGGAAGCATGGACGCAGGCGAAGTTCGCCGAATGGGGGCTGAAGAACGTCCGCAAGGAAGGGTTCGATTTCGGCCGCGGCTGGTGGATCGAAGCATCAAGCGTCCGCATGGTCACGCCGCGCCCGATCCAGCTCACCGCCATTCCGATCGCCTGGACGCCGCCGACGCAGGGCACGTTGTCGGCGCCGATCGTGGTCGCGCCGATGAAGACCGCGCGCGATTTCGCCCGTTATCGCGGGCAGCTGGCTGGCAAGATCGTGCTCGTGTCGCCGCCGGGCACTGGGTCGGAAAGCACCCGCCCGCCGTTTCGCCGCTACACCGACGAGGAACTGGGCAAGCTCGGCGAATACAAGTTCCCGCGGCATGATCCTGCCGCGGACGCGAAGGAGCTGCGCGAGGCCGATTTCGAGAAGCAGCGCGACGCCTTCCTGAAGGCGGAAGGGGCGCTCGCCTATGCCACCATCTCCTATCGCGACGGCAAGCTCGTCCACGGCGAAGGCTATATGTTCGAAGCCGGCAAGTCGCCGTCGCTTCCCGGCGTCGAGATTGCGGCGGAGGATTATCGCCGCCTCGCGCGCCTCGCGAAGACGGGCGCTGCGCCGACGCTCGAGATCGTCAGCAACGTCCGCTACGACGATAGTGATACTCAGGCCTACAACATCTTCGCCGAGATCCCCGGCATCGATCCAAAGGCGGGCTATGTGATGGCCGGCGCGCATTTCGACAGCTGGGTCGCCGGTGATGGCGCAAGCGACAATGCGGCGGGCACTGCCGTCATCATGGAAGCAGCGCGCATCCTCTCGAAGCTTGGCGTGCGGCCGAAGCGCACCATCCGCTTTGCGCTGTGGAATGGCGAGGAGCAGGCGCTGCTCGGCAGCCTTGCCTGGGTGGAGAAGAACCTCGCGACGCGCGGCGGCCCGAATGATCCGCCGCTGGTCGGCGAGCGACGCTACTTCGAATGGTCAAAGCGCTGGCCGATCAATCCGCGCCCCGGGTTCAACGATCTCGCGGCCTATTTCAACGTCGACAATGGCTCGGGCCGTTTCCGCGGCATCTATGCCGAGAACAACCCCGCCGCCGCGGAGATCTTCCGTGAGTGGATGGCGCCGTTCAGAGGGCTCGGCATGACGACCGTCGCGATTGGCCGCACCGGCGGCACGGACCACGTCTTCATGCAGTCGGTCGGTGCGCCGGGCTTCCAGTTCATCCAGGATCCGCTCGACTATAACAGCCGGGTGCACCATTCCTCGGCCGACACCTTCGATCACCTGAAGGAAGAGGATCTTCGCCAGGGATCGACGATCCTTGCCACGTTCCTGCTCAATGCCGCCAATGCCGAAAAGGCGTTGCCGCGGCCGCCGATGCCGACGAAGCCGGCGGTCACCGATCCCTTTGCTTACCCCGATCCCGAGGACGACAACTGATGGCACGCCGTGGTCACCGCCCGAGCCAGGCCCCGGCTGGCCGCCCCCGCTTCTGGGGGCGCCATGCCGTCACCGCAGCGCTCGCCAATCCTGAGCGCACCGTGCGCAAGCTGTGGGGCACGCGCGAGGCGCTCGCCAGCCTGTCGCTGCCACCGCTGCTGCCGGTCGTCTACGCCGATGTCGCCGATCTTGGCCGCATGGTGCCCGCGGATGCGCCGCACCAGGGCCTGGTGATCGAGGTCGATCCGCTGGAGGAGATCTGGCTCGGCGACTTGCTCGAGCAGGGCCGTGACGACCGGCGCCCGCTGGTGATCCTCGATCAGGTGACCGACCCGCATAATGTGGGCGCCGTGCTTCGTTCGGCGGCGGCGTTCGACGCGCT
The DNA here is from genome assembly GCA_964390515.1 of uncultured Stakelama sp. Classification (GTDB taxonomy): domain Bacteria; phylum Pseudomonadota; class Alphaproteobacteria; order Sphingomonadales; family Sphingomonadaceae; genus Sphingomonas. Next base: position 42,845 of record CAYMIU010000018.1, on the reverse strand, counting down.
CGGCATCGTCACGCAGGATCGGCACGCCCCGCCCGAATCGGGGGCACTTGCCCGCTCGGCCTCGGGCGCGCTGGAGACTGTGCCGTGGGTGCGCGTGGTGAACCTTGCCCGCGCGCTCGACGAGATTTCGGAAGCGGATTTCTGGCGCGTCGGCCTGACGGGCCATGCCAACCAGACGCTGGGTGAGGTGATCGGGGACGCGCGGATCGCGATCGTTCTTGGCGCCGAGGGCGAAGGCATGCGCCAGAATACCGAGGCGCATTGCGATCAGCTGGCGAAGCTCCCGATCAGCCCGAAGGTCGAGAGCCTAAACGTGTCAAACGCCGCGGCGATCGCGCTTTACGCCATCACCACGCGTTGACCGATCGCCGCCCCTCTACTGCGCAAAGGGGCAGGCGCCCGCACAATCTTGGTTGCGGCGGGCGCCGGCTGCGGGATCAATCCTCTTCGGCGATCCGCACCTTCAGCCCGTCGAGGCTGGCGTCGAACGGCACCTGGCACGACAGGCGCGAATATTCGTCGCGGCTGCTGGACGAATCGAGCAGGTCGTTCTCGTCCTCGGTGATCGGCGGCAGTTTGGCCGCAAATTCCGGGTCGACATGGATATGGCACGTCGCGCAGCTGCAGCAGCCGCCACACAGCGCCAGGATCTCGTCGATCCCGGCATCCCGGATGACTTCCATGACAGACAGCCCCGCCGCGCCGTCGATTTCGCGTTCTTCCCCGTCGCGCAGCGTGACGATAAGCTTCGGCATCATGTTCTCCCCGCAAGTTTGTGCGACCCATGCCTTCCTTCGGCGCGCCTCGCAATGGGGCTGAGCGAGCGTGATCTGCACGCGGCGGTCGACTCGCTGGGCGAAATCGAACCTGCCTTCGTCGCGGCGGTGGCGCGCGTCGGCTATCCGCCGCCTCGCATCCGCGACCGTGGCTATGCAACGTTGCTGCGCACGATCCTCGGCCAGCAGGTGAGCGTGAAGGCGGCTGACGCGATGTGGCGCAAGCTGGACGAGGCTGTCGGCGGGGCAGGGGATCCCGCCCGAATCGCGGCGGCAAGTGACGAAACGCTGCGCGCCGCCGGCCTCTCGCGCCAGAAGGCGGCCTATGCGCGCAGTCTGGCGGAGGAGGTCAGCAGCGGCCGCCTCGATTTCGATCGCCTGCCGGAGGATGACGAGGCCGCGATCGCGCAGCTCGTCCGCGTGAAAGGGATCGGCCGCTGGTCAGCCGAAATCTATCTGCTGTTCGCCGAAGGTAGGCCCGACATCTGGCCGGCGGGGGATCTTGCGGTGCAGATCGAGATCGGCCGCATCCTTGGCCACGACAGCCGCCCGAGCGAAAAGCTGATCCGGCAACTGGCGCAGCCGTGGCGGCCGCACCGCGGCGCTGCGGCGATCTTCGCCTGGCACCATTACAATACCGGGTCCGCCGCCTCGCCGCTGTAATTCAGCGGGTGCCGCTCAGCGTGCGGGGCGCCACACTTGCGTCTGGCACAGGAACGAGATGCAGCCCTTCACGCGCAATGTACCGTCGTCGCCGCGGCTGACGATCGACTTGTAGCTCTTGCCGTTCCGCGGGTCATAGATGCGTCCGCGCCAGTCATTGCCCGCGTCCTTGAAGTCCGACAGGATCGGCATGCCGACGATCGGCCGGTTGCGCAGCGCAGTGTCCGGGTTGTTCACGTCGGTCGTCGGTGCATTGGGCTTCGCCTTCACCACCGTCGCGATGCGGCCGCAGGTCGCCCCGCCGCACGGGCCCACCTGCACGATCGCGCTGCCGTCTTCGGTCAGCCATCGGCCCGCGATCGGTTGTGCGGCATGGGCGGTCCCGGCAACGGACAAAGCGACTAAGGCGGCGGCAGCGCGAATGATCCTCATGCGTTGGATTATCGGAGGAAAGCGATGAACGGGCAATGGACGATAGGTATTATTGGCGGCTCCGGTCTTTATGCCATCGATGATCTTGAGGATGCCGAGTGGCGCCGCGTCGATACCCCCTGGGGCGAGCCGTCGGACGAAATTCTCTTCGGCCGCATCGCCGATGTTCAGCTGCGTTTTCTGCCGCGGCACGGTCGGGGCCACCGCATCGCGCCCGGGGACATCCCCGCACGTGCCAACATCGACGCATTGAAGCGCGCCGGGTGCACCGATCTGCTCGCCATTTCCTCGGTGGGTTCGCTGCGAGAGGAACTGGCGCCCGGGCGCTTCGCCGTGGTCGAACAGTTTATCGACCGGACGGTTCATCGCCCGCAAAGCTTCTTCGGCACGGGGCTTGTCGCGCATGTCTCCATGGCCGATCCCGTCTGCGAGCGGATGTCCGCCTTCGCGGCAGCGGCGGTGCAGGCCGCCGGAGGGCAGGTGACGGAAGGGGCAACCTATCTCGCCATGGAAGGCCCGCAATTCTCCACCCGCGCCGAAAGCGTAATGTATCGTGGATGGGGGTGCGACGTCATCGGCATGACCGGTATGCCCGAGGCGCGGCTCGCGCGAGAGGCGGAGCTGCCCTACGCGCTCATCGGCATGGTCACCGATTACGATTGCTGGCGCGAGAATGAAGCGCCGGTCGAAGTGGAGGAGATCGTCGAGCAGATGATCGCCAACGGCGCGATCGCGCGCCATGCCGTCTCCGCCTTCATCGCTGCGCTGCCGGAGCGGCGCACGCCCTCGCCGATCGACACGGCACTAAACGGCGCGATCCTGACGGCGACGTCGCAGCGGGATCCGGCGTTGCTCGCGCGCAACGCCGCCATTCTTGCGCGACTGAACGGTTGAAACCGGCGGATCGCTCACGCATTGCAGCGCGGATGACACCGCCGCCTGCCGCAGAGCTGATGCGATCGCTGCCGGAAGTCCATGCGTCGATCCGCGTGCCCGAAGGGGCAGGGTTCTGGCGCCGGCTTTTTGCGTTCGCCGGCCCCGGCTGGCTGGTCGCGGTCGGCTATATGGATCCGGGCAATTGGGCGACCGACATCGCCGGTGGCTCGGCCTTCGGCTATACGTTGCTCAGCGTCATCCTGTTGTCGAACCTCATGGCGATCGTGCTTCAGGCGCTGTCGGCGCGTCTTGGCATCGGGGCCGGGATCGATCTCGCCCAGGCATGTCGCCGCCATTACTCCCGGCCTGTCTCGCTGGTGCTGTGGGTGCTGTGCGAGATCGCGATCATCGCCTGCGACCTTGCCGAGGTGCTCGGCACGGCGATCGCGCTGAAGCTCTTGTTCGGGCTACCGCTCGTCGCGGGAGTCTGTGTGACCGCGGTCGACGTTTTCCTGATCCTCGCGCTGCAGCGCTACGGCTTCCGCCGTCTGGAAGCCTTCGTCGCCTCGCTGCTGATCGTCATCGCCGGCTGCTTCGCGCTAGAGCTTGCCTGGGCGGGCCCCGACTGGGGCGCTGCCGCCGCGGGCCTGATCCCCTCGACCGAGATCGTCAGCAACCCGCTGATGCTCTATATCGCGATCGGCATCCTCGGCGCGACGGTGATGCCGCACAATCTCTATCTCCACTCCGCGATCGTGCAGACACGCGCCGTCGGCGCCACCCGGGACAAGAAGCGCGATGCGCTGAAGATGGCGACGATCGACTCGACCGTCAGCCTCGGCCTTGCCTTCTTCATCAATGCGGCGATCCTCGTCCTTGCCGCGGCGACCTTCCATGTCGCCGGCCGCACCGAAGTGGCCGAGATCGAGGAAGCGCATCAGCTGCTCGCGCCGATGCTCGGCGTCGGGGCGGCGAGCGCGGTGTTCGCCATCGCGCTGCTCGCCAGCGGCCAGAATTCCACCGTCACGGGTACGCTCGCGGGGCAGATCGTGATGGAGGGCTTCCTCGACCTGCGCCTCCCGATGTGGCTTCGCCGGATGATCACCCGCGGCCTTGCGATCATCCCGGCGGTGATCGGTGTCGCCATCGCGGGAGATTCCGGCGCCACACAATTGCTGGTGCTGAGCCAGGTGGTGCTGAGCCTTCAGCTCCCCTTCGCGGTGCTACCGCTCGTCGCCTTCACCGGCAGCCGCCGCGTCATGGGGGACATGGCCGCCCCACGCTGGCTGCTCGCCATCGCCTGGTTCATCGCGGCAGTGATCGTCGCGCTGAACGGCTGGATGCTCTGGGGCATGGTGACCGGCTGAGGCAGCCGGTTAGCCGATACGACGTCAGGCGATCAGCCGCTCGCGCAGTGCCTCGCGCCGCGCCGCATCAACGCCCAGCACTTCCTCGGCATAGCGCTCGGTGCCGCCGAAGCGCTCGTTGATCGAGCGAGTGGCCGCTTCGAGGTACATGGGATCCACGCCCATCAGCGTCTCGATCGCCTCGTCCGTGATCTGCGCGCCATAGCGTTCGCGGATCGAATCCCCGGCCGCGGCAATGCGGCGCTTCTGGTCGCCGGCCGCATTGGTCAGCAGGTAATCCGCCATTACATCGTCTTCGTGAACGCCCAGCAGCCGGTGGAGCAGCGCGGCGGCGAGGCCGGTGCGGTCCTTGCCCGCCAGACAATGCAGCAGGCTCGCGCCATCGCGCGTGGCCAGCGCCTCGAAATACAGCGTCAGCGAGCGCACCAGCACGTCGCGGAACGGCATGTTGACGTACAGCCGCGTCATTGCCGCGCGTGCTTCCTCAGCCGTCGTGATCCCGCGCCCGGCTTCCTCGTGCGGCGCAAGTTCCGATCCGGCCGTCTCGCCCGGCGCGAACAGCACCAGACCGTCGAAATCGTCATGGCGCAGGCACGGCATCATCTGCCGTTCGCTGTCGCCGCGCAGGTCAACCACCGTCGCGATGCGAAGCTCCAACACCTGCGCCAGATCGTTCGGCGTCGCCCCGCCATGCTGGCCGGAACGCCACAACATGCCCGACTTCAGCCGGCCCTCGCGCCCGGCATAGCCGCCATAATCGCGGAAGTTGTGGATGCCTTCGAAGATGCGGACGCGGTCGTTCATGCCGCATCCGCTACCTTATTCGTATGACGATGTCGCGTCGTTTAATGATCTCGGCTTAACGAGCGCCGAGGTCAGGCAGGATCACCGTCGCGATACTTCATTTCCAGAAAACGGCCCCGAGTCTCCAGCGAATCGAGATCGCCGCGCGCCAGTTCCTCGGTCATCTGCCCGATCTCGCGCTCGATCAGCTCCAGCCCCTCGACCAGCTGGCGATCGGGCGTCTTGCCGTTGCGCTCGGCCCCGCGCAGCTCCAGGGGCACGCGCTGATAATCGCGCACGAAGTCCGGCAGCTGTTCGCCCACCAGCCGGCGGATGTCGGCGGCTGCCGGCGTGTCATCGCCCACCGTCTGCAACTGCTTGCCCAAGGTATCGAGCCGCAGGCCGATGCGATCCGCCACCTGCACCGCCGGCGCGGGCAGGGCGGGGCGCTGCGCGTCGAGCCAGCGCGTCGTCTGCGTCGGCAGTGCCTTGATGTCGCTTCGTGCCAGCTTCTCCACCGTCACCGGCCGCGGCCCGGGTGCGAAGGCAATAGCGAGCGTCACCGCCGTCATCACCATCAGCACCGCGAGCGCGCCGAAGATGCCCAGCGGCACCACGGCGAGCCCGATCACCGCCGCCGCGATCAGTATCGCCGCATTCGCTGCGCCGATCGCGGCAGCGCGCTTGGCGACGCTGCGCCCACCCCGCCGCGGGCGCCGCTGCACCGCCGTCGACATTCCTTCGAACGACTGCAGCCGCACGCGATCGAGCGCCTGGCGCGCCCCGGCAATCGCGTCGTTGGTCTCGTACGAGGTCACAGCGCCTCCAGCTTGAACGTCTCGGGCGTCGAGCCGAGCCGGTTCTGCGTCGCGCCTTCTGCACGTGCGATGTAACCGCGCGACTTCTCGACCTCAGTCGACAGCGTATCGACGGTCGACTTCATCGAATCGAGCGCCTTCAGCTTGAACGTGTCGATCGCGTCCATCGTCTCATAGATGTTCTGGAACGCGCGCTGCAGCGTCTCGAGCGGGATCGCCGAGGACGCCGCCTGCTCATGGATGCGCGCGGTATTGTCGCGCAGCAGCTTGCCCGTCGAATCGATGATGTTCGCGGTTGTCGTGTTGAGCTGCGTGATCTGCTCCAGCACCAGCTTCTGGTTGGTCATCGCCTGCGCCACCGTCACCGCGGTGCGCAGCGCGGCGACCGTGGTGGTCGATGCACGGTCGACGCCCTTGATCAGCTCGACATTGTTCTTCTTGACCAGGTCGAGCGCCAGATAGCCCTGCACCGTCACCGCCATCTGCGTCAGCAGGTCCTGCGTGCGCTGGCGGGCGTAGAACAGCGCGCTCTCGCGGATCGCCTTGGCCTTCGCGGGGTCAGTCGCATCGAGCTCGTTCGCCTTGTCCTCCAGCTTCTGGTCCAGCATCCGCGACATCTGGATCATCTGTTCCAGCCTGCCCATTGCGGTCCACAGGTTCGCCCGCTCTGTATCGATCGAGGCATTGTCCATCAGCAGCTCGTCCTTGCCCGAAGCGAGGCTCTTCAGGATCGAGGCGATGTGTGTCTGGCTGGACTTGTAGCTGTCGAAGTAATTGCGCGCCTTGTTGCCGAACGGGATCAGCCCGAACAGCTTCTGCGGCGCTGTCAGGTTGCCGCGCTTGCCGGGATCGAGATCCTCCACCACGCGGCGCAGCTGGGCGAGATCCTTGCCCACGCCCGTCTCCTGATCCATCGCGCGCACCGGGCGATCGAGGAAGCGGTTGGACTGGCCGGCGGCGTCGCGGATTTCCTTCGCGCCCATGTTGGTGATCGCATCGACCACCTTGCCGAACTCGGGGCTGTTCGCATCGCGCTCCATCAGCTGCTGCACGGCATAATCCGCGCGCTCTTCCAGCTTGGATTTCACGCTATCGTCCACCGGCACCAGGCCAGCGGCCTTTTCCGCGGCCACCGGGGGCACCGGATCGGGCGGCGTCAGCTTCAGCGCCGGCTCGGTAGCGGTGATCGTCTCGGGGGTCGTCGCCATAATTATCCTCCAGCGTCACCACCACGATGGCGGCAGACGGTGCGTCGTTCAAGTGTATCAGTGACATAATACGCTCAATAAACGCGCGCAAACGCCGGCGGGTTTCGCTGGCTGTCGCGCAATTGGCACGGAATGGTAACGAAGGTGCCACCTGGGGGACGTAGCGGCCGCTCACCACAGCCAGAACAACCGGGGGACCATCATGAACCGCGCCTTTTCAGGCGGCGTCGTTGCGACGCTGCTCGCTTGCTCTTCCACGGCCGCGCTCGCCCAGGCGCAGTCGCCCGTCGATGATGGCGATATCGTCGTAACTGCGCAGAAGGTGGAGCAAAGGATCGAGGACGTCCCGCTCGCGGTCACCGCCGTCACGCAGGAGCGGATGCGCGAGATCGGCGTCAATTCGCTTGCCGAGGTGGCGTTGTTCGTCCCGGGCCTGCGCGTGCAGGAGCAGAGCGCGAACAACCCCGGTTTCGTGATCCGCGGCATCACCTCGGACTCGGGATCGTCGCAGCAGGGCGCGCGCGTCACCCTTTACTATAACGGTGTGGACATCAGCCGCTCGCGAGGCGCCTATCAGGATCTCTTCGATCTCGAGCGGCTTGAGGTTGTGAAGGGGCCGCAGGCGACGCTGTTCGGCACCGCCGCCGCGATCGGCGCGGTCAGCATCGTCTCCGCGAAGCCGCAGCCGGGCTTCTCGGGTGAATTGCTGGCGAGCTATGGCAATTACGATCGCGCGCAGGTGTCGGGCTTCCTTAACGCGGGGAACGATACGCTCGCGGCGCGCCTCGCCTTCGCGTACAAATATCGCGACGGCTATGTCCGCAACATCGCCGGCGATCCGGATGTGCCGAACCAGAACCAGGGCCGGGTCGATCAGGACGATCTGAACGGCCAGGATCAGCGCGGCATCCGCGGCTCGCTGCGCTGGACGCCGTCGGACGGCGTCACCGCCGATCTCGTCCTCACCTATGACGGGCAGCGCAATCCCGGCACCGCCTTCAAGAGCCGTGTGTTCGCGCCCACCGGCGGGCAGACCGGCGACTTCGGCTATGCAGAGCTTTCCGGATCGCCGTTCAGCCAGGAGGTGCTCGGCAAGCGCAAGCTCGGCCTCGACCGTGACGTCTATGACGCGAACCTGACGATCAACGTTGATGTGGCGCCCGGTGTCACCTTCACCACCGTCAACGGCTATCGTCGCTTCAACGCGCTGGAGACGTTCGACGCCGACGGTGGCCCCGCCTGGTACCTCGAATTTGCCGAGGATGCGAAGGGGGACCAGTGGAGCCACGAAGGCCGCTTCAACTTCACCGGCGAACGATATCGCGCCTCGTTCGGCTGGAACGCCTTCTTCGAGAACGGCTATCAGCGCGTACCCTTCTCGACGGAGGAGGGGACGTACATCGCCTGTTCGATCGCCGCACCCTATGCGCAGGTGCGCGCCGCGCTGAACGCCGCTGGCCTGCCGACCGGCACCAACTGCATCGCGCCCAACGGCACCATCCTGGCCGCGCGGGCCACGCAGATCCTGTCGCGCGGCGCCGCGACTATCGTGCCCTACAGTTCCGAATTCACCAATTATGGTAACAACGACACCTATTCGGTGTTCGCCGACGCCACCTGGATCCCGACCGACGCGCTTGAGGTGACCGCCGGCGCGCGCGTGCTGATCGAGGATCGCCAGTCAGGCTACAGCGCGATCCAGCCGAACTCGGTATTGCTCGCCCCGCTCGGCGTGCGCACCAGCCTGCTCGGCACGGTCGGCACTGGCAGCGCGAAGTTCGTGGCGGAGCGCAGCTTCGCGGCCGTCCTCCCGCGCGTGAATGCGCTGTATCGCGTGACCGACGACCTCAACATCTTCGCCACCGTCAGCAAGGGGCGCCGCTCGCCGGTAGTGCAGCTCGGCTCCGCCGCCGGCCCGACCGGTGCGATCCCCGCGCTTCAGATCGTGCCGGAGGAAACCGTCTGGAACTACGAAGCCGGCATCAAGGCGGGCAGCCGCACATTGTCTGGCACGCTGTCGATCTTCTACCAGACCTATGACGATTTCCAGGTCAGCGTCACCGATCCCGACGGCCGCGTGACCACGCAAAGCGCGGGCACCGCCAAAAACCTTGGCGTCGAGCTGGAGGGCACCTGGCGCCCGACGCGCTTCCTCAGCGTCTTCGGCAGCTTCGGCTATATCGACGGCGGGATCAGCGACAAGCCGCTGCCCGGCGGTGGCACCAACGCCTTCGCCGGCAATCGCTTCCGCCTCCAGCCGGAGATCATCGCGGCGGGCGGCGCGACGCTTCGCCTGCCGCTGCGCGACGGCATCAGCGTCTATGCAACGCCGTCCGTCAGCTACCAGAGCAAGGTCTTCTTCGAATTACCCAACCGGGAGGAGATCAGCCAGGATGGCTATGCGCTCGTCAACTTGCGCGCCGGCGTTGAGTTTGCTGACGGCCGCTATCGTATCGGGGGCTTCGCGCGGAACCTCACCAACGAACGCTATCTGATCGACGCCGGCAACACTGGCGGCACGTTCGGCACGCCCACCTATATTGCCGGTGAGCCGCGCTTCTATGGCATCGAGCTGTATGGCCGCTTCTAACTGACGGCCTGATCACGGGATATGCCGGGCGGAAGGCAGGTTCTTCTGCCCGGTTTATTCGCCGGCTCTAGCCGCAGCGCAGCAAATAGGCTAACGGCGCACGAACGCCGCGAGGGCCGCGGCCATTCCAGGAATTCCGATGCAGTTGCGCAATATCGCCATCATCGCGCACGTCGATCATGGCAAAACCACTCTAGTCGACCAGCTTTTCCGCCAATCCGGCACCTTCCGAGACAACCAGCGCATCGAAGAGCGCGCGATGGATTCGAATGATCTCGAAAAGGAACGCGGGATCACCATTCTCGCCAAGCCTACGTCGATCGAGTGGGAAGGCGTACGCATCAACATCGTCGACACGCCCGGCCACGCCGACTTCGGCGGTGAGGTGGAGCGTATTCTCTCGATGGTCGACGGCGTGATCCTGCTGGTCGATTCGTCGGAAGGCGCGATGCCGCAGACGAAGTTCGTGACCGGCAAGGCGCTTGCCCTTGGCCTGCGTCCGATCGTCGTCGTCAACAAGGTCGACCGTCCGGACGAGCGTATCCAGGAAGTGCTGGACGAGGTGTTCGACCTGTTCGTCAGCCTCGATGCGACCGACGAGCAGCTCGATTTCCCGGTGCTCTACGCGTCGGGCCGCAACGGCTACGCCAGCGAGGATCCCACGCGCCGCGAAGGCACGCTGACCCCGCTGTTCCAGAAGATCGTCGACCATGTGCCGCCGCCGGCGCTGGACGTCGACGCGCCGTTCACCTTCCTGGTGACGCTGCTCGATCGCGACAACTTCCTTGGCCGCGTGCTCACCGGCCGCGTCAACTCGGGCACCGTGAAGGTGAACCAGCCGATCCATGCGCTCGACATGGATGGCAAGGTGATCGAAACCGGCCGCGCGTCGAAGATCATGACCTTCCAGGGCCTGGAGCGCGTGCCGACCGAAGAGGCGAAGGCGGGTGACATCATCAGTCTCGCCGGCCTGACCGTCGCGACCGTGTCGAACACCATCGCCGATATCAGCGTAACCGAGCCGATCCAGGCACAGCCGATCGATCCGCCGACGCTGTCGATGCGCTTTGCCGTGAACGATTCGCCGATGGCGGGTCGCGAAGGCACCAAGGTGACGAGCCGCATGATCCGCGACCGTCTGTTCCGCGAAGCCGAATCGAACGTTGCCATCAAGGTGACCGAGTCCGCCGACCGCGACAGCTTCGAAGTCGCCGGCCGCGGCGAGCTTCAGCTGGGCGTTCTGATCGAAACGATGCGCCGCGAGGGCTTCGAACTCGGCATCAGCCGCCCGCGCGTGCTGTATCGCGAGGACGAGAACGGCAAGCGCACCGAGCCGTACGAAACCGTCATCATCGACGTGGACGAGGAACACTCGGGCACGGTCGTCGAGAAGATGAACCTGCGCAAGGCAGAGCTGACCGACATGCGTCCGTCGGGCGGCGGCAAGACGCGCATCACCTTCTCCGCGCCGTCGCGCGGCATGATCGGCTACCACGGCGAGTTCCTGTCGGACACGCGCGGCACCGGCATCATGAACCGGCTGTTCGAGAAGTACGGCCCGTACAAGGGCACGATCGAGGGCCGCAAGAACGGCGTCCTCATCTCGAACGGCGCCGGCGAGGCGAACAGCTACGCGCTCGGCCCGCTCGAGGCCCGCGGCATCCTGTTCGTCGGCCATGGTGAGGCGCTCTACGAGGGCATGATCATCGGCGAGAACGCCAAGACGGAAGACCTTGAGGTCAACCCGATGAAGGCGAAGCAGCTGACGAACTTCCGCGCATCGGGCGGCAAGGACGATGCGATCCGCCTGACCCCGCCGAAGAAGATGACGCTGGAACAGGCGATTGCGTACATCGACGACGACGAGATGGTCGAAGTGACGCCCAAGACGATCCGTCTGCGCAAGCGCTTCCTCGATTCGAACGAGCGCAAGCGTAACAAGCGGTCGGCCGAAGCGGCCTGACGATAATGCCGATCAGCGCCGCACCCATCCGGGCCGGCCTGATCGGCTTCGGTTACGCGGGGCGTACGTTTCACGCCCCGCTGATCGCCGCGACCGACGGCATCACCCTCGCTCTCGTCGCATCCTCCCGCCCCGATGACGTTCGGGCGGAGCTTGGCGATGTGGCGGTGGTCGACACCGCCGACGCCCTGATCGCGCGGGACGATATCCAGATCGTCATCGTCGCCAGCCCGAATGACAGCCACTCCCCGCTGGCGCTTCAGGCGCTTGCCGCCGGCAAGCATGTCGTCGTCGAGAAGCCTTTCGCCCTGTCGCTGGACGAAGCGCGCACCGTGGTCGACGCCGCGAAGCGTGCCGACCGTCTGCTGGCCGTATTCCACAACCGCCGTTGGGACAGTGACTTCCTGTCGGTGAAGGCGACGATCGAACGCGGCGCGATCGGCGAGGTGGTCCACTTCGAGAGCCATTTCGATCGCTTCCGCCCCGTGGTGCGCGATCGCTGGCGAGAGCGCGCGGTGCCAGGCGGCGGCATCTGGTACGATCTCGGGCCGCATCTTATCGACCAGGCGCTGCAGCTTTTCGGCCTGCCACAGGCAGTGGAGGCGAACATCGCCATCTTGCGGCCCGGCGGTCAGGCCGACGATTGGGCGCACGTGGTCCTCATCTACCCCGACAAGCGCGTGATCCTTCACGCCAGCATGCTCGTTGCCGGGGGTAATGCGCGCTTCACCGTCCACGGCACCGGCGGCACCCTCGTCAAGCAACGCGCCGATCCCCAGGAGGGCCAGCTGCTCGCCGGCATTCTGCCAGGCGCGCCGGGCTGGGGCGAGGACACCGATCCGATCATCATCCATGATGCGGAGGGAAGCCGCCCGCTTCCCGCCATCAGCGGCGATCAGCGCGGCTTCTACCGCGGCCTCGTCGCCGCCATTGGCGGGGAGGGGGAGAATCCCGTCCCGGCTGATCAGGCACTGGCGGTCATGGCAGTGTTGGAAGCGGCGATCCGGTCGTCTGAAGCGGGCCGCGCCGTGGCGCTGCCGCCGGGGCCGGCCACAAGCCTCTGAAGCTGGGGCGGAGCTCAACGTCGCCGTCGGCGCGGAGCGCAGCGCTGCGTGAAGCTCAGTCCGCAAGTCCACCAGCGCGTTTCCCACGCCAATGTATGTGCAATTCTCGATCGAGGTGGAGGAGCTGCGCGAGCGGCGCGCGCCCGACCGCCGGGCTGCGCTCGATCCGCGAATTCTGAAGTACCCCGGGCGGGGGCTCAGCCGAGCCCGCCCAGTTCCATCAGCACCTTCCATTCCTCGTCGCGCACCGGCGTCACCGAAAGGCGGCTCTGGCGAAGCACCTCCAGCGAGGCGAGACGAGGGTCGCTCTTCATTGTCGCGAGGGGCACCGGGACCGGCAGCTTCTGCAGCGGTTTCACCGCTACCGAGGCCCAATCGCCTTTCTCGCCATCGGGCCGCCACGCCCGAACGATTTCCATCGTTCCGACCGCGGCCTTTTCCTTGTTCGAGTGATAGAAGATCGCCTGATCGCCGGGCTCCATTTCCTTCAGGAAATTCCGCGCGGTGTAGTTGCGCACGCCATCCCATTCGGTCTCGCCATCCCGCACCAGATGATCCCAGCCGTAAACATCAGGCTCTGAACGCAACAACCAATACCGCATCAAAATCTTCCTAAACCTCTTGTGAACGCCACATTCCGAACGGGTTCAGCCCGACTCGCGCATATCAGTGAAACACGCTCGCAGCCTCGCGCGTTATCATCTTCGAAGCGGACCGAGCGTTTAGTTTGAGGAGGTTCGAGATGAGTGGTTTTTTCAAGAAGGCGGGCCTCGGTGCTGCGATGGCGGCGAGTGCCCTGGTGGCGGCTGCGCCCGCCGATGCGCAGCGCTGGCACCGTCATTATGATCGGGGCAACGATGCCGCAACCGGCGCCATCATCGGCGGCGTGATTGGCCTTGGCCTCGGCGCCGCGCTGGCGTCGCAGAACAACCGCGGTCCGTATTACAACGGCTATGACGGCTATTATCGCGACGGCTGGGGCCCCCGTCCGCGCTATTACGATGATTATCGCTACAACTATCGCCCGCGGTGCTTCCGCCAGTGGCGCTGGGATCCCTATTACGGCGGCCGCGTGCCAGTGCGCGTCTGTCGCTGATCATATCGAGGTCACGCAGGGGCGGCGCGGGGACTTGGGTCTCCGCGCCGCTTTTTTCTTGGGCTGCGCGCGGTGATCGGTTAGGCGCGCCGGCCATGACCGATACTCCGCCAGACCGTCTCTCGATCGATCCCTCCAGCCCGCATTTCGACCAGTCCGTGCTGGAGCGCGGCATCGGCATCCGCTTCAAGGGCGCCGAGCGCACCGACGTCGAGGAATATTCGATCTCGGAAGGCTGGATCCGCGTCGCGCTGGGCAAGAAGGTGGATCGCCACGGCCGTCCGCTGACGATCAAGCTGACCGGTCCGGTAGAAGCCTATTTCCACCGGGCGGCCGAGGGCGAGGACGGCGAAGAGGCCTGATCAAGGAGCGCCGGCACGTCCGGCGTCTGTAAAGACGGTCGCCCCGGATGTGGTCCGGGGCACCGTTTTTTCAACTTCTGAAGCGTCATCTTGGGCGCTCGGCGTCTCCAGTGTGAGTGACAGTCGCTAGCCGCAACGCCACGCGCGGAATTCCACCGCCTGGCCATGGCGCGGGTGCACGTCCGTTCTCAGTAGTGCCAACTCGTTGGCTTCGTAGAACCGCCGCGCCTGCGCGTTGTCAGCCGCCATGCGAAGTTGAAAGCCGCCGGGCATCTGGCGCTTGGCCTCGTCTAGCAGACGCCGACCCACACCGCGGCCCTGCATCTCGGGCAGGACGAACAACTGGTCGAGCACGCCCTCAACCGGCTTGAGCGCCAGCATCCCTATCAGGCGTCCCTCATCCACCGCGACGAACAGCGACCATCCGGCGGCGAGTTCGGCGTCCATGCGCGCGCGCAGGTCGGAAGGCGGCGGCAGTTCGAGATCGGCGCCATCCATCCTTGCGGCGCTTGCGTGCCAGATGGCTGCAACGGCCTCGAGATCATGGCGATCCGCGGGCCGCAGGATCAGACTGGTTTCCGTCACCGCCTTGCCACCATCAAAGGGCCGCGACCTCTATATCGCGTGCGTGGCGTGCGTGTGTGAGGCCAGTGGTACCTCAGCGGTGGCGTGGCCGCAGTGCCCGCCACCGCCGAAGCTCAGGCCGCGACCAGCGCCAGACGCGCCTTCGCCGCGAGATATTCCTTTTCCATCCGGTCGATCCGCTCGGCGACGGTCTCCACCTTCTCGACCGCGCCGATGCCCTGGCCCGAGCCCCAGATGTCGCGCCATGCCTTGGCCTTGGCCGGTTCGCCGTTCGAATTCTGGCCGAAGTTCATCGTCTTGTAGTCGCCTTCGGGGAGATTGTCCGGGTCCAGCCCCGCGCGCTCGATCGAGCCGCGCAGGTAGTTGCCGTGCACTCCGGTGAAAAGGTTCGAATAGACGATGTCGGACGCGCGGCCCTCGACGATGCCGTTCTTGTACCCTTCGTCGGCATTGGCCTCGACCGTCGCGATGAACGGCGAGCCGATATAGGCGAAGTCCGCGCCCATCGCCTGTGCTGCCAGCACCGCGTCGCCGGTCGCGATCGAACCGGACAGCGCCACCGGGCCGTCGAACCATTGGCGGATTTCGCTCACCAGCGCGAACGGTGACAGGCGACCGGCGTGGCCGCCAGCGCCGGCCGCAACGGGAATGAGGCCGTCCGCGCCCTTTTCCACTGCCTTGCGCGCGAAGCGGTCGTCGATCACGTCATGCAGCGTGATGCCGCCCCAATTGTGCACCGCCTGGTTCAGCTCTTCGCGGGCGCCGAGCGAGGTGATCGTGATCGGCACCTGCCACTTTTCGCAGGTCGCAAGGTCAGCCTCGAGCCGATCGTTCGACTTATGGACGATCTGGTTCACCGCAAAAGGCGCTGCCGGCCGATCCGGGTTGTCGCGATTGTGCGCCGCCAGTTCCTCGGTGATCCGGTGCAACCACTCGTCGAGCAGCCCTTGCGGGCGCGCGTTGAGCGCCGGAAAGGATCCGACGATCCCCGCCTTGCACTGGGCGATCACCAGATCGGGCCCGGAAATGATGAATAGCGGCGAGCCGATGATCGGCAGGCGCAGGCGGGAAAGGATCGCAGGAACTGACATAAGTTTTATTATGTCGGCGCAGTAACGGACTGTCCAGCAGAGTGCGTCAGCACGAGCAGCCGCTCGTAGAGGAAGTCCACGACGGTGCGGATCCTCGGCTCATGGCGCAGTCGCTCGTGGATCAAAAGCCACATGCCGCGCGGCGCCCGTGGCGTCGGAAAGCAGAAGAACAAGTCAGGTTCGCGATCGGCGACAAGGCGGGGAAGGGCGGAAAATCCCATCCCCGCCCGCACCGCCGCCAGAAGACCCAGCGACGTGTTGTGCTGCATCACCATCGAATCGACCAGTCCCGTGCGGCGCAGATACTCGCCATACGCACGCCACACACCTTCTTCGCCCCCGCCGATGATCGGGCGACCATGCATCTCGTGGATAGATCGCGGCACGCCATTCGCCTCGGCAAAGGCGCGGCTGCAGTAGATCCCCCAGTCGTCGTCCGCGATGCGGCGCCCGACCAGCCCGGCACCGCTCGGCGTCTCCGCGATCCGTATCGCGATGTCCGCAGCGCCAGCTGCGAGGTCGCGTACCTGATCCGAGGTGTCGAGTTCGATCCGGATGTCGGGATGCGCATCATGAAAGTGCCGCAGCACTGGCGCCAGCACCGTCACCGCGAATATTTCGGACGCGGTCAGGCGGACGACGCTGCGGTTCGCCCGTGCCCGCGCTTCCGCCGCCCTGGCAAAGGCATCCACGGCCTCGGCCGCGCGCCGCGCCGTTTCGAGCAGCGCTTCGCCATCGGCGGTCAGCAGGTATCCCGCCTGTCGCCGCTCGAACAGCCGCAGGTCAAGCCGCGCCTCCAGCGCCGCGACCCGGCGGGCGCAGGTCGTCTGGCTGACGCGTAACGTGCGCGCGGCGGCGAGCGTGCTGCCCGTCTCGGCCACGGCCAGGAAGTGCCGAAGGTCGTCCCAGTCCTCCATTGTTCTGCATTATCGCAGAACGGGCCACCAGGAACAGTGTTCGTTGCCGTCGAAACGCATCGTTATATTCGGGTCATGGGCAGCTGCTAGCTGTTCTCCGACCAGACGGAGTGCCTGACATGAAGATCCTGCTTCCGCTCGCGGCGATTGCCGCGGGGTTTCTCGCCATGCCTTCTGCTTACGCTCAATCGGCCGATGCTGCGCCGGTTCAACGGGTGGTTTCCACGACCGATCTGTCGCTCGGCACCGAGGGGGGGCTCGCCCGGCTCGATCGCCGGCTTCACCGCGCCGCGAAGGAAGTCTGCGCAGCGCCGATGCCGTACGAGCCTCATCAGCGCCGGCTGATCAAGGATTGCGTCACGGAGACGGTCGCCGCCGCCGAGCCGCAACGCGCCGCGCTCCTGGCCGGCACGTTGCCCGCAAGCGGCATCCAGCTCACCGCGCGTTGAAAGCCGCGTGCGCCGTCGCGGCTCACTCGATCCGCTTCAGCCCGGTCGCGGCGGCGCGCGCATTCTCCACATAATGCGCCGCTGACACCTTCAGCCCGGCGATCGCCCGCTCGTCCAGCTCGCGCACCGCGCGCGCGGGGCTGCCGACGATCAGGCTGCCGGGCGGGAAGGTTTTCCCCTCGGTGACGAGCGCGTTCGCGCCGACGATGCAATCGTCCGGGATCACCGCATTGTTCAGCACGGTCGCGCCCATGCCGATCAGCACCCGGTTGCCGATGGTGCAGCCGTGCAGGATCGCGTGATGCCCGATCGTGCAATCCTCACCCACGTAAAGCGGGGAGCCCGGATCGGAGTGAAGCATCGCCCCTTCCTGCACGTTGCTGCGCGCGCCGATCGGGATGGTCGTATTGTCGCCGCGGATAACGGCGCCGAACCAGACGCTGGTATCCTCCGCGAGGCGGACGTCGCCGACGATATCGGCGCTCGGCGCGACCCAGGTGCTCTCGTGGCAGGTCGGGCGCTGCCCGCGGAACTCGTAGAGCGGCATTCTTCTCTCCCTTTGCCTCCCCTCGGCCCCGCCGGCTGTGCCATCGTCGGACAGCGGCCGGCGTAAAAGCCACTGGGCGAATTGGTAAACAAATCGTTAACCCGGTCACCATGAACCGAACGCTCGTGACCACGAACGAAGCCGCCCGTCATCCCCTTCGTCGCTCGCTGCCGCCGCCCGCTACCGCCAAGCGGAAGGCGCGTGACGACGATCAGGATCTCAAGCTCTTCGTCCTCAGCTTCACCGCCTTCTTCGTCTGCTTCTACACGCTCATCATGTAAGCGCCGCTCAATCGCACGCGCGGTGAAGCCGCTGTGCGATCCACGCCGAGACGAGGCACATGGCGGCGACCAGCAGCAGCAGCTGCGTTGGCGTCGCGCCAAGCGCGGTGACCGCAGCGACCGAGACGGAGCCGATCGTCATCGCCCCGGCGTTCACCACATTGTTCGCCGCCACCGTGCGGGCCGTCTGGTCCTTGGTCACCGTGGTGGTGAGGAAGGCGTAGAGCGGCACCACGAACATGCCGCCGAAGATCGCCACGAACAGCAGCGCCAGCAGCACCAGCGGCGCGCCCGGATGGGTGATGAAGGCAGGAATGTCGTACAGCGTCCCCGCAGGCGCCGCTTCCCAGCCGGTCACGACGAACCAGAAGCCGACCACTGCCACGCCCATCGCGATCACCGAGGCCGGCGAATAGCGCGCCGAGATATGCCCGCGCAGCATCAGGTTGATGACGACCGAGCCGATCGCGACCCCGATCGAAAAGATGCCCAGCACCAGGCTGGCGACGCTCGCGTCCGCGGTCAGCACGTTCTTCACCAGCGGCGGGAAGATCACCACCAGCACCGACCCGATCGTCCAGAAGAAGCTGATCGCGCAGATCGCCAGGAACAGCCGCGGAATATGCATGGTCGCGCTGATCAGCTTCCACGAGGCGCGGAACGGGTTGAGGTCGAGCTTCAGCGGCGGGCCGAGCGGCGGGGCCGGGGGCACCATCCGCGCCGTGACGTAGCCGAGCACGGCGACGATGAAGAGTACGCCGGTGACGAGCGGGATCGAGTGATAGATGAACCCGGCCATGATCGTGCCGAGCAGGATCGACAGGTACGTGCCGGCTTCCACCAGCCCCGTGCCGCCAAGCACGTCCTCCTCCTCCAGATGCTGCGGCAGGATCGCGTATTTGATCGGGCCGAAGAAGGTGGAGTGGATACCGAGGCCGACGACCGCGCCCAGCATCATGACGACGGGCAACGTCACTTGCCCCGCGCGCGCCAGCAGCAGCCCGCCGCAGCCAAGCGCCATGATCGCGAACTCCGCGATCTTCACGATGCGGATGATCTTCGCCTTGTCGTTCGAATCCGCCAATTGCCCGGCCAGGGCCGACAGCAGGAAGAACGGGAGGATGAACAGCGCTGCGGCCAGCGCGTTGAAGAAGCTCTCCTGCTGCGGGTCCGCGAAGATCTCGTAGGTCGCGAACAGCACCATGGCCGTCTTGAACAGGTTGTCGTTGAATGCGCCGAGGAACTGGGTGGTAAAAAGCGGCAGGAAACGCCGTCGCTTCAGAAGCCCGAGGGCGTTGATCATAACGGAAAATCGCCCGACAGTGGCAGAGTTGGCGCGCACATAGCTTGTGCCCGTATGCGATGCCAACCCCGCGGGCATCGCGCGGGCGGGCTTGCGCACGCCGCCCGGAGGGCTAAGTCATCTGTCGTGCTGACCCTTCCCAACCTGCTGTCGCTCTCCCGGATCGTCGCGGTCCCGGCGCTGGTCGCCTTCCTTTGGTGGCCGCGGTGGGAATTCGGGTTCGGGATCGCCTTCGTGCTGTACTGCCTGATGGGCATCACCGATTATTTCGACGGCTACCTCGCCCGCGCGCAGGGCACCGTGTCGAAGCTCGGCGTGTTCCTCGATCCGATCGCGGACAAGATCATGGTCGCCGCGGTGATCCTGATGCTGGTCGGCACCCGGCACGACGATATCGCCGTCATCAACGGCGTTCACATCATCGCGGCGCTCATCATCCTGCTGCGAGAGATTGCGGTCTCGGGCCTGCGCGAATTCCTCGCCGGGTTGCAGGTCTCGCTCCCCGTCTCGCGCCTCGCCAAGTGGAAGACGACGCTTCAGCTCGTCGCCTTCGGTGCGCTGATCCTTGCCGGGGCGCTCCCTGCGGTCGAGTGGATCCGGATCGTCGGCCTTGCCTGTCTGTGGGGTGCCGCCGGGCTCACCGTCATCACCGGCTGGGATTATCTGCGCGTCGGCCTGAAGCACATGGATTGACCATGCGGCTGGTCTATTTCGCCTGGGTTCGCGAACGCATCGGCACCGCGGAGGAAGAAGTGTCGCCGCCCGTCAGCGTCACCACCGTCGCTGATTTGGTCCATTGGCTCGCCGGCCAGAGCCATGGCCATGCCGAGGCGTTCGCCGACCGCGCCCGCCTGCGCGCGGCGGTCGATCAGACCTTCGTCCCGCTCGACACCCCGATCGCCGGCGCACGCGAGATTGCGATCTTTCCTCCGGTGACCGGCGGATGATCCGCGTCATCGTCTCGCCCGATCCGATCGACATCGCCGTGGAGATGGCGACGGCGGAGCAGGGCGGGGCAGTCGCCACCTTCACCGGCCTGGTCCGCGCCGACGATGGTGTCAGCGAGCTTCATCTCGAACATTATCCCGCCGCGACGGAGAAGGCGCTGGAGAAGCTGGCCGACGAGGCGATCACCCGCTGGTCGCTACACGCCGCAACGATCGTCCACCGCGTCGGCCCGATGCAGCCGGGCGAGCGTATCGTATTCGTCGCTGCCTGCGCCGATCACCGCGCGGCGGCGCTCGAGGCCTGTGCCTATCTCATCGACCGGTTGAAGACCGACGCGCCCTTCTGGAAGCGCGAGACGGTGGGAAGCGAGCGCCGCTGGGTCGAGCCGCGTGCGGCGGACGATGCCGCCGCCAGCCGATGGGATCGGAAAGCCTAGCGCTACTGCTCACGATAGGCAGGCATTCAGCCCAGCCGCGGCACCAGAAGTCCGTTCACCACATGGATCACGCCGTTCACCTGCTGGACGTCCGGCGTCTCGACATAGCTCTTGTTGCCGTTGACGTCGGTCAGCGCCACGGCATCCCCGTCACGCGCGGCAAGCAGCGGCTCGCCATCCAGCGTCGTCAGTTGCGTCCGTCCGCCACCCGCATCGATCCGCGCGCGCAGATCGGCGAGTGTGATCGCACCCGGCACCACGTGATAGTTCAGCACCTTGGTCAGCGCGGGGCGATTGGCCGGCGCCAGTAGCTGCTCGACCGCCCCGGGCGCGAGCCGGCCGAACGCTTCGTCGGAAGGGGCAAATACCGTGATCGGCCCTGTTGCCGACAGCGCGGCACGGCCACCCCCTGCATCCAGCGCGCGCGCCAGCTGGCGAAGGTTGGGTGCCGCCGCGCAATTTTCCGCGATCGTGCGCGTGCCGATCATCTTCGCGCCCCCGACAGACGGGTTGGTGGCCGTCGCCGCCGCCGCCATCATCGCGGGCAGGCCGGTTGCGGCTGGGCCCGGCGAGGGAGTGCCGATGCTCTGGGGCTGCGACGTCGTCGCCACCATCGGCGCATTGGGGGTGGTGCATGCCGCCAGCACCATGGCTGGCCCCATCGCCAGGAGCAGTCTTGCGGTCATCAACATGCTCCTACGCAACTACGCTACTCAGGACAGGACGAACGACAAAGCCTTTCGGTTGCAGCGGTTTGTCCCGCGAGGCTGCCGCGCTGCCGTAAGCGCTGTCCTACATCTGCCACGGCTGGCACAATCGTGCCATGTCCTTCCCCGAGTCTCCTTGCCGTACCACCTTCTGTGCTGTCCCGGCGCTTCAACTTCCTCAACATTCGGGGGGCGTGAAAAATGCGCCATCGCCTCAACTTCCTCAACATTCGCGGATCGCAAAAAACGCGCCAGAGCCTCAACTTCCTCAACATTCGCGCTGCATCAGGGCGCTTCCACGCGCCGGTTCCTGGCGCTACCGCAATGCGCATGATCGACGATCCTCTCGGGCCTCTCGACCCTGACTTCGCTGCCGCGTTCACGCGCGACATCCGCCGCCCGCCCTGCCAGCTCTATCTGATCTCGCCGCTCGACGTGTCGGGCGCGTTCCCCGATCGACTGGCGCGCGCGCTGGATGCCGGCCCGGTCGCCGCTTTGCAGTTCCGCGTGAAGGACGTGAACCAGCACGAGGCTGCCGCCCTGGCCGAGCCGTTGCAGCGCATCTGCGCCGATCGGGAGGTGGCGTTCATCGTCAACGATAGCATCTCGCTGGCCAAGCGGCTCGGTGCCGATGGCGTGCATCTCGGCCAGGAGGATGGCGACCCGCGCGAGGCGCGCGCGGTGCTCGGGCCGGAGGTGCAGATCGGCGTCACTTGTCATGACAGTCGCCACCTCGCGATGGAGGCTGGCGAGGCGGGCGCCGATTATGTCGCTTTCGGCAGTTTCTATCCCACCACGACGAAGGAGGTGAAGCATCACCCCGAACCGGTGATCCTCTCCTGGTGGTCGACCGTGTTCGAGCTGCCCTGCGTTGCCATCGGCGGGATCACGCCGGCCAACGCGCCCCCGCTGGTCGCCGCTGGGGCCGATTTTCTCGCCGTGAGTCACGCCGTGTGGGGCGGAGACGAAGCAGCAGCCGTCCGCGCCTTCCAGGAGGTCCTTCGCTGAAGATCCCTCGATACGCTGTGGAAACAACCGGCCGATCAAGCCGTTGTCTGGCGCAGCGTATCAGTGAGGATCAACGATGAAGCCAATTGCCGCCGCCGCCATCCTCTCCCTCGGTTTGGCCGGTGTCGCAGCCGGTGCCGGTGCCCAGCAGGGGCAGCCAGCGGCGACAGCAACGCCGGCCAAGCCGCCCCTCGATCGCTCGACGCTCCATGTTCAGGTGATCCTCGACAAGCTTGGCTTTGGGCCGGGCGTGCTAGATGGTCGCGGCGGTATCTCGCTGGTCAATGCGCTGAAGGGCTTCCAGCAGTCGCGTGGTCTGCCGATCACCGGCAAGGCGGATGCCGCGACGCTCCGCGCGCTCTACCCTTATCGCGCCGCTCGCCCCACGGTGACGATGACGCTCGACCAGCGCGCGCTCCAGGGCCCGTTCGTCCAGTCGATCCCCAAGGATTATGCCGATCAGGCGAAGCTCGACGGCATGGCCTACACCAGTTCGATGGAGAAGCTGGCGGAGATGTTCCACACCACGCCGGCGGTGATCCAGGAGCTGAACCCCGGCATCCGCCTCGTGCCCGGGCAGAAGATCGTCCTGCCGAATGCGCTGCCCACGTCGCGTGACTATCCCTCCGACGCGACGCCCGCCTGGCGTCAGACGTTGGCTCAGCTCAACGTCGACGCAGCCGTGCCACAGGCGGCGAAGATCGTCGTCGACAAGTCGGACAAGGTGCTGCGCGTCTATAATGATGGCGGCCAGCTGATCGGCCAGTACAGCGCCACGATCGGTTCCTCCAGCGATCCGCTGCCGCTCGGCAACTGGAAGGTGCTTCACGTCTCTCCCAATCCCGATTGGAAGATGAACCCCAAGATCCTGAAGAAGGTCAGCAACGACAAGAAGCCGCAGATCATCCCGCCGGGGCCGAACAACCCGGTCGGCGTGGTGTGGATCGATCTCAGCCGTGAGCATTACGGGATCCACGGCACCCCGGATCCGGAGAAGATCGGCCGCACCGAAAGCAATGGCTGCGTGCGCCTCACCAACTGGGATGCCGCGCGAGTCGCGCTGATGGTGAAGTCCGGCACGCCGGTGATCTTCCAGGCGTGAAATGACGAGGCTCGGCGGATCGATCCTCGCGCTCATCGTCCTGGCGGCGATCGCCTTCGCCTCGATGCTCTCCTTCGACCCGTCCCGCCCGCGCCCCTCCGCCCCGGCGGCGGAACCGGTGAGTGAGCCGCACAGAGCGAGCGGCGCGCTGGCGATCCCGGTGGCGGGCGTCTCCGCCGATCAGCTGAGCGACACCTGGGGTGACAGCCGTTCGGGTGGCAGCCGGACGCACGAGGCGATCGACATCATGTCGCCCGGCGGCACCCCCGTCCGCGCCGCTGCCGCCGGCCAGGTGGAGAAGCTGTTCCAGAGCGACGCCGGCGGTACAACGCTCTACGTCCGCTCCCCCGATCGCCGCTGGAGCTATTATTATGCGCACCTCGCGAGCTACGCGCCCGGGATGCACGAAGGGATGACCGTCAGGCCAGGCACGCTGCTGGGCTTTGTCGGCGACACCGGGAATGCGGGCGCGGGCAATACCCACCTCCACTTCGGGGTCAGCCGCATGGCGCCCGGTGATCAGTGGCATGAAGGCGAGCCGGTGAACCCTTACCCACTGCTTGCCGGGAAGGGTCATGATCGTTAGACGCGCCCAACGCTCTTTCCAGCAGGTACAAATATGAAGATCAGCGGCGTGGACATCCGTCCCGGCAACATCATCGAATATGAAGGTGGTATCTGGCGTGCGGTGAAGATCCAGCACACCCAGCCCGGCAAGGGCGGCGCCTATATGCAGGTCGAACTCAAGAACCTGCGCGATGGCCGCAAGAACAACGTGCGCTTCCGCTCGGCCGAAACGGTAGAGCGCGTCCGCCTCGACACCAAGGACTTCCAGTTCCTGTTCGCCGAGGGCGAGAACCTCGTGTTCATGGACAAGGAGACCTACGATCAGGTCTCGCTGCCGCGCGATCTTCTGGGCGATGCTGCTGCCTTCCTGCAGGATGGCATGGACGTCGTCATGGAACTCTATGACGAGGAAGCGATCAGCGTTCAGCTGCCCGACACGATCGAGGCGACGATCGTTGAAGCTGACGCCGTGGTAAAGGGGCAGACTGCCTCGTCCAGCTACAAGCCCGCGATCCTCGACAATGGCGTGCGCGTGATGGTGCCGCCGCATATCGGCAGCGGAACCCGCATCGTCGTCGATGTTTACGAACAGACGTACGTCCGCCGCGCGGACTGAACCCCGTTCACCTGCTGGAGGGGCAGGGGAGGGCCCGTGCTCCGGCGGGTGCCCGATCCAGCCGAACCGTTTCGTTGCCCTTCCACCCAACCCCTTCGGCGATCCGAAGGGATAAGGTTTCAAGAAAATGCCAGCCCATTCCGGCCTCTTCACCGTCATCGAGCGCGCCGCCCGCAAGGCAGCGCCGCGCCTGCGCCGCGACTTCAACGAGGTTCAGCACCTCCAGGTCAGCCGCAAGGGCCCGGCCGATTTCGTGTCGATGGCCGATCGCCGCGCCGAACAGACGCTGTACGAGGAACTGTCCAAGGCACGGCCGGACTGGGGCTTCATCATGGAGGAGCGCGGCGAGGTCGCCGGCGACCCGTCGAAGCCGCGCTTCATCATCGATCCGCTCGATGGCACGTCGAACTTCCTCCACGGCATCCCGCATTTCGCGATGTCGATTGCGGTGGAGGAGCCGATGCCGAGCGGCAAGCGCGAGATCACGACCGCGCTGATCTATCAGCCGCTTACCGACGAGAGCTTCTGGGCCGAAAAGGGCCGCGGTGCCTGGTTGCAGGACCAGCGCCTGCGCGTCTCGTCGCGTCGTGAGCTCACCGAGTCGCTGATCGCCACCGGCATTCCCTTCATGGGCCATGGCGATTTCGCGCAGTGGACCCGTATCTTCGGCTCGATCGCGCCGCAGGTCGCCGGCATCCGCCGCCTGGGCTCAGCCGCGCTCGATCTTGCCTGGGTCGCGGCCGGCCGTTTCGATGGCTATTGGGAATCCGATCTCAAGATCTGGGACGTCGCGGCCGGCATGTTGCTGGTGAAGGAGGCGGGCGGCTTCGTCACCGATTTCCGCGGCGGTGACCGTGCGCTCGAGCGCAACGAGTTCCTCGCCGCGAACGACGGTCTCCATTCCAAGCTGCACAAGCTGCTGGCCGGCGGGCTGCGCTGAGCCGCAGCGCCACGCGTTCAGAAGGTATAGACAAGCGAAGCGCGGCTGGTGGTGTCGGTCGACACGCGCCCCAGCGGCGGCATGCTTTCATATTGCACGGTGTAGCTGACCCGCGCCGATAGCGGCCCGATCAGCCGCGCCGCCAGCGCGGTCGAGCTGCTGACGGTCGAGTTATACCGCTGCAGATAGGCCGACGCATCCTGCGTGAACGTCAGGCCCGGCGACAGCTTCAGGTCGAGATCAAGGTTGCCACGCGCGGCGAGGCTGCTCTCCACCGTGTCGTCGGTAAATTCCGTGTGTCGGAAGGCCGGCCCGAGTTCGAGGTTCAGCGACACCGCTGATGTCTTGATCGGGCTGTATCCTGCACCCGCCGATGCGGAATAACGCTGGTTGTAGCCCAGGAAGCGGTCGCTCTCGAACTGCGCCGCGCCGTAGACGTAGCGGCGGGCATCGATCTTCCAGTTGGGCTCGTAAGCGAAGAGATATTGCTCGCGCGTCGTGACGCCGAGGCTGCGCTGATAATCGCCCTGCGCACGCAACTTGTGCCGCCAGTCCAGCCCTTCGCGCGTCAGATCGAGGATCCCGATCACACCGGCCGTTTCCGAATTGCCGGTGTTGATGAACCCGCCGATCTCTGCGCGCCCGCTCCACAGGTCGAGAAGCCCGGCCCGCTGGATCCGCGTTTGTCGCTCACGCGCACGGGCGCTTCGCCAGTCGTTCGCGAGGCGCAGCACGGCGTCGCCGCTCGCCGGATCAGCGGTGCGGGCATATTTGACGATCGTGGTCACCTCGCCCTCATTGCCGGACGCGATTGCCGCTTCCAGCATGGCGCGGATCGGCGCAGGTATGTCGGCAGGCTCGGCAGGGGCCACCATCGCCTCTTCTGCCGGCACGAAAGGAGCAAGAAGGAGCAAAGCCAGCCGCACGTCCGTCAGTTATGAAATCCGGCCGCGCCGATGAAGCCCATGGGGGCGGGGCGTGGCTCAGCCAAGATGAGCCGAAAAGGCGGCGAGCACCTCGCGATAGAGATCCCGCTTGAACGGCACGATCAAGGCCGGAAGATCCTTGGGATCGGCCCAACGCCACGCGCGAAATTCCGGATGGGCGGTCTGGATGTGAATGTCGGCATCCGTGCCCGTGAAGCGGAACAGGAACCAGCGCTGGATCT
Organism: uncultured Stakelama sp.; assembly: GCA_964390515.1. Lineage (GTDB taxonomy): Bacteria > Pseudomonadota > Alphaproteobacteria > Sphingomonadales > Sphingomonadaceae > Sphingomonas. Next base: position 16,182 of record CAYMIU010000018.1, on the reverse strand, counting down.
GGCCGCGATATTGGCCCTTCCAGACCTTGCCGATGAGTTCGGGGGGCAGGTCATAGCGAAATTCACCCGGTGCTTTCGCCACCAGTTCGACGTGATCGGGGATGATGCCGGTTTCCTCGCCGAGTTCGCGGATGGCGGTCGCCAGCGGTTCTTCACCCGGGTCGATCCCGCCCTGCGGCATCTGCCAGGCCTCCAGCGTCGTATCGAGCCGCTGCCCGACGAACACCTGACCCGCACGATTGAGGAGCATCACGCCCACGCAGGGTCGATAGGGCAAATCGGCAGGATTGATCATATCAACATCCCTCGGCCGGCCGGTGATGGGCCAGCACCTCATAGGCCATCACCGCGGTCGCGACAGCAGCGTTCAGGCTGTCCGCCTTACCGAGCATCGGCATCTTCACCAGCAGATCGCAGGCATCTTCCAACGCCGGCGGCAGGCCCTGGGCCTCGTTGCCGGTGAAAAGGAACGTCGGCGCCACATACGGCGCGCTTCGATAGTGATTGTCGGTGCGAAGGCTCAGTCCGACAAGCTGGCCCGCGCCGCTCCGCAGCCACGGCTGAAACACGTCCCACGTCGTGCGTACCAGCGGCACCGTGAACAACGCGCCCATACTCGCGCGAACCGCCTCGGTCGAGAAGGGATCGACACTGTCGCCGATCAGGATGAGGCCACCGGCGCCCACCGCATCGCCGGTGCGGAGAATCGTGCCGAGATTGCCGGGATCGCGCAGTCGCTCCGCCACCAGCCAGATCGGGCTCGACGAGCGGTCCAGCGCCTCGAGCGAGGTATCGAACGTCTCGAATGCGCCGACCACCGCTTGCGGGTTGTCCTTCCCCGACAATTTGGAGAGGATCGCCTCGCTCGTCTCGATCGCTTCCCCGCCGCTCGCTTCGACGGCGTCGACCAGCGCCTGCACCAGCGGATGCCGCGCGCTCGCCGCGGCAAAGAACAGGAATTGCGGCACACGTCCGGTCTCGCGCGCTTCCGTCAGAATACGCAGTCCCTCCGCGAGGAACAGGCCTTCCTCGCGCCGGTGTCGCTTGTCGCGCAGCGCCTGCACGCGCTTCACGAGCGGATTGGAGAAGGCGGTGATCGTACGGGGCATGGGCCCTCAGTCTTCGCCGAACTTGGCCTCGACGAGCTCGCACATCGTCGCCACTACCGCGTCGGCACCATCGCCCTGCGCGCTGATCGTGATCGTGTCGCCCTTCGCCGCGCCAAGCATCATCAGCCCCATGATCGACGTGCCGGTCACGGCGGATCCGCCTTTGGACACCTGCACCGGGATCGGCTGCTGGGTCGCCAATGTCACGAACTTGGCGCTCGCCCGCGCATGAAGACCGCGCCTGTTGGCGATCAGCACCTCGCGCGATACCGTCACGCAGCAGCCTCGCCCACGCCCAGCACTTCGGACGCGACGGAGATATACTTCCGGCCTGCCTCGCGCGCAGCAGCAACGGCCGCAGCGACGCCCAACTTGCGCCGTGCGGATTCGAGACGGATCAGCATCGGCAGGTTGATACCTGCGATCACTTCCACCCGTCCGCGCTCCATCAGCGAGATGGCAAGGTTCGATGGTGTGCCGCCGAACAGATCGGTCAGCACGATCACGCCGCGGCCAGCATCCACCTCCGCGATCGCGGCGCGAATGTCGGCGCGGCGCGCTTCCATGTCGTCGTCCGGCCCGATTGCGACTGTGCGTACCTGCTGCTGCGGGCCAACGACATGCTCCATCGCGGTCACGAATTCGTCGGCCAAACGGCCATGCGTCACGAGCACCAGCCCGATCATTTGCGTCGTCAATTCACTCATTGCCCGTCAGGCCGTCCCTCGAGCGCATCGTGCGGCACTGCCGCGAGATCACGATGTACGACGGTGGGCGAAAATCCCGCCGCGCGCAACCGTGCCGCGACTCGTTCGGCAACATGCACTGAACGATGTCTCCCGCCGGTACAGCCGAAAGCGATGTTTATATACGATTTTCCCTCCGCCCGATAGCGGGGCAAGACGGACAGCAACAGGTCTTCGATCTTGCCGATCACCTCCTCGTAGGAAGGATCATCTGCGACATAGGCAGCAACGTCGGCATCCAGCCCGGTGCCTGGCCGAAGCTCAGGATCCCAATGCGGATTGCGCAGGAACCGCATGTCGAAGACGAGGTCCGCGTCGGGCGGCAGCCCGCGGGCGAAGCCGAACGAGCAGACGGAGATGGTCGGCTCCCCGAGGCCGGGGCGCGAATAATCGGCGCGGATTCGCTGCGCCAGTTCCGAGGCATTGTAGCGGCTGGTGTCGATCAGGCGCGGTGACCAGCGACGCAGCGGTTCGAGCAGCGCACGTTCCTGCTCGATCCCTTCACGCGCTGGTCGATCCAGAGCCAACGGATGGCGTCGCCTAGTCTCGTCATAGCGGCGGGCGAGTTCGTCCGGCGCGCAGTCGAGGAACAGCGCGCTGATCTCCTGTTTCCCCCCGGCACGGGTTCGCTCGACCTGCTCGATGATCGTATCCGGCACGAAATCGCGCGTCGTCGCGCCACTGCCGATTGCCAGCGGGCGCACCGGCCCCTCGCGCGTCCCCGGTTCCGCGCGCAGCAAGCGATCGAGGAGCGACAAAGGAAGATTGTCGACCACCTCCCAGCCGAGATCCTCCAGCGTTTTCAACACGGTGGATTTGCCCGCCCCAGAGAGCCCGGTGACGAGAAGGATGTCCGGAAGCCGGTTCATGGCAGTACGTGCCGAAGCGCGAGTTCCACCAAGATCGGCGCGGAGGCAGGGCGTGGGTCGAGCGCGACTCGGCGAACGGCAACACCTGCGACGGTAATGGCGGAGGGTTCCGGCATTCTCGGCACGTCTGCGCCCAGGTCAACGGCGAGCGCCACCGGCACATCGTCCACATGGTGCGTCTCGATGACACCCAGCCCGCGCACCTCGATCCGTCCGGCGATCGTTGCCGGTGCCCACGCAATCAACGTGTCGCCGTCTCGCGACAGATCGGTATAATCGTCAGCTACCAGCGTTGCACCGCGATCGATCAGCCGCAACGCCAGGTCCGATTTACCCGCACCCGAAGCGCCAAGGATCATCACCCCGCGGCCCTCGATCGCCACCGTCGAGGCATGAATCGTTTCGCGCCCATCCAACGCTTCAACTCCGGCCTTGCCTAACCTCGATCGCTCAGCGGCAGACGTACCACGAAGCGCGCACCGCTCAGCCGATCCTCGCGTGATTCGACGTCGATGGTGCCCTGATGCCCTTCGACGATCGTCCGCGCAATCGCCAGCCCCAGTCCGGAATGCTGGCCAAACACTTCGTCGGTCCGACGGATCGAGTGAAAGCGCCGGAACACTGCCTCGCGCGCCTCCGGCGGGACGCCTGGGCCCTCATCCTCGAACCGAAGCTCAAGCATGCTGCCGCGCCGGATCGCTGCCACCGAAATGAGGCCGCCGTCAGGCGAGAAGGAGATGGCGTTATCCAGCAAATTCTCGAACACGCGTTCCAGCCGTGCTCCCTCGCCGGGAACGATCATCGGAAGCTGCTGGTCGCGGTCGAAGCGAAGCCGCACCCCGCGTTCCACACCGCGCTCCTCACGCTGACGCAGCAGACCCTCAAGCATCTGGCCGACGTCCACCGGCTCGAACTTGGCGCGGCTCAATTGCGCATCGAGCCGGGAGGCTTCCGAAATGTCACTGATCAAGCGATCGAGCCGGACAACATCGTCCCGCACGATGGCGAGCAGCCGCTCCTGCAGGACCGGATCGCGGACACTGCCGAGTCCGTCCACCGCGGAACGGAGCGAAGCGAGGGGGTTCTTCAACTCGTGCGTGACGTCGGCGGCGAAAGCTTCCGTGGCGTCAATCCGCGCGCGCAGCGCCAGGCTCATGTCGGACAGTGCCCGCGCGAGCATCCCGATCTCGTCACCGCGTTCCGGTAGGCGTGGCACCACCACCTCACGCGCCCGGCCCAGCCGAACACGGACCGCTGCGCGGGCGAGCCGTCGCAGCGGCCTGACGATCGTGCGCGCCAAGAAGAGCGACAGCAGGATCGATACGACGGCCACGACCAGCAGCACGACGCTCAGCCGGAATCGTTCGACACGCACCGTCTGCGTGATGTCCCGCGCGTTCACCGTCGTCAGCACCACGGATCCGAACCGCTCCAGCGCCGCGGCGGCGGTGATCACCGGCGTCCGGTCCGGAGCGCGCCAGACGGTGCTCGATGTACCTCCGGCGCGAACTTCGTTTACGTCGGGCCAGATCAATCCGTTGCGTCGTTCGCGGTACAGCGGCGGGCGCGCAGCGCCAACGACCGTGTCGATCACCGCATCCAGGAACCGTGCCGCTTTCTGGTCCAGCCCGTCCTTGTCCGGATCGCGAAGTACGAAGTTGCGCTCACCCAGCGTCCTGCTGTCGCTGATCAGCCCGCCGTTCGGGTCATAGAGCCTCACGCGGGTCCCGCTGTCGCGCGCCATCCGCGGGATCAGCGCGTCGCGCGCCTCCGGGGGAACGGCTTGCAGTGCTTCCGCAATCAGCCGCGCTTCGCGCATCGCCTGTGCGGCGCGATTGTCGAGGATCCGGGTGCGGTACGAGTCGAGATAAAAAAAGCCGCCCGCCAGCAGCAGCAGGGCGAAAATGTTGACCGCGAGGATGCGCCGCGTGAGCGAGACCCGGCCCGACCAGCGAAGCGTGAGGTCGGAGCCCTCACTCCTCGGAGAAGCGATATCCGGCACCATACAGGGTCTCGATCGAGTCGAACTCCGGATCGACCTCCCGGAACTTGCGCCTCACCCGTTTGATGTGGGAGTCGATCGTTCGATCGTCGACGTAAATGTCGTCCTGATAGGCGGCGTCCATCAGCTGGTTGCGCGTCTTTACGATTCCCGGCCGCTGCGCCAGCGTCTCCAGGATCAGGAATTCCGTCACCGTCAGCGTGACGGCGGCGCCCTTCCACGTCACACGGTGACGCGCCGGGTCCATCGTAAGCCGCCCACGTTCGAGCGGCGGACTGGCTTCTGCCTGTCCCGGGTCAGCGGCATGGTTCAGCTCCGAGCGCCGCAGGATCGCCCGGATCCGCGCGATCAGCAGCCGCTGGCTGAATGGCTTGGCGATATAATCGTCCGCACCCATCGCGAGGCCCAATGCCTCGTCCAATTCATCATCCTTGCTGGTCAGGAAGATTACCGGGATGCGACTGCGCTCCCGCAGCCGCCGCAGCAGCTCCAGCCCGTCCATCCGCGGCATCTTGATGTCGAATATCGCCAGATCGGACGGGTTTTCGGTGAGCGCCTTCAGGGCTGTCTCGCCATCCGAATAGACGCGTGTCAGAAACCCTTCGGCCTGCAGCGCGATGGACACGGAGGTCAGGATGTTGCGGTCGTCGTCGACGAGCGCGATCGTTGCCGTCATGGGGCGGGGGTAGTCCAAAGCCGGGGCGCGCTCAATGCCGTGGGTGTTTGACGAGGTGGCACCCCGCCGATATGCGATCCGTCAAGTCGCATTCGTGCGAGGTGAGAACCACAGAACTTAGGGGACAATAAGTGAGCGATCGAATTCCCGATGCAGGCCTTGAGACGCAGGGGATCGAGACCCGCGCGACGCTCCACTGGAATCTCGTCACCGCGCGCCTGGTTGAGGCGGCCGTGGCGCGAGGCGAGGGGAAGCTGTCGGCGGACGGCCCGCTGGTCGTGGAAACTGGCCCGCACACCGGTCGCTCGGCGCAGGACAAGTTCATCGTCAAGGATGCCGAGACGCAAGACACCGTCTGGTGGGGCAAGTCGAACAAGGCAATGGAGCCGGCGCATTTCGCCGCGCTGAAGGAAGATTTCCTCACCTGCCTGCGCGAGAAGGAAGATCTGTTCGTCCAGGATCTGTTTGGCGGGTCGCAGCCCGGCCACCGCGTCCGCGTCCGCGTGATCAACGAACTCGCGTGGCACAATCTCTTCATCCGCACGATGCTGGTTCGCCCGGAAGAGAGCGAGCTCAAGAGCTTCGTCGCTGACTACACGATCATCGACCTGCCGAGCTTCCGCGCCGATCCCGCGCGCCATGGCTGCCGCAGCGAGACGGTGATCGCGGTCAACTTCACCGAGAAGCTGATCCTGATCGGCGGCACCAAGTACGCAGGGGAGATGAAGAAGTCGGTCTTCGGCCTCCTCAACTATCTCCTCCCGCCAACCGGCGTGATGCCGATGCACTGCTCGGCCAACATGGGCGCGGACGGCTCCACCGCCGTGTTCTTCGGCCTGTCGGGCACCGGCAAGACGACGCTGTCGGCTGACGCAAGCCGCACGCTCATCGGTGACGACGAGCATGGCTGGTCCGACACCGCGGTCTTCAACTTCGAAGGCGGCTGCTACGCCAAGATGATCCGTCTCTCGCCCGATGCCGAGCCGGAGATTTTCGCGACGACCAAGCGGTTCGGCACGGTGCTCGAGAACGTCGTCATGGATCAGGTGACCCGTACGCTCGACCTCGACGACGCCAGCCTCGCGGAAAACAGCCGCGGCGCTTATCCGATCGACTTCATCCCGAATTCGTCGAAGGAGAACATGGGCGGCGTCCCGAAGAACATCATCTTCCTCACCGCCGACGCCTATGGTGTCCTGCCGCCGATCGCGAAGCTGACGCCGGACCAGGCAATGTACCACTTTCTGTCCGGTTACACGGCGCGCGTCGCGGGGACCGAGATCGGCGTGACCGAGCCGGATGCGACCTTCTCCACCTGCTTCGGCGCGCCCTTCATGCCGCGCCACCCGTCAGTCTATGGCAACCTCCTCAAGGAGCGGATCGCCAAGGGCGGTGTCGATTGCTGGCTGGTCAACACCGGCTGGACGGGCGGCAAGTACGGCGTCGGCCATCGCATGCCGATCAAGGCGACGCGCGGCCTGCTGAACGCGGCGCTGGATGGCAGTCTCAACGACGTCGAGTTCCGCACGGATCCGAACTTCGGCTTCCGCGTGCCCGTGTCAGTACCGGGCGTTGACGCATCGATCCTCGATCCGCGCGAGACCTGGGCCGACAAGGCGGCCTATGACGCAACGGCCGCGAAGCTCGTCGACTTGTTCAACGACAATTTCGCCCAGTTCGCGGATCACGTCGATCAGGGCGTGCGCGACTCGGCACCTAAGGTGGCTCAGCCTGCCTGATCCGGAAGCCGGCGCGCGGAACCAGCGCGCCGGCTCCCGTCTTTGAGCGCTCATGAACTTTGACTGGCGCGACGTGAGCCGTTGGGAAGTGCCAGCGGCGATCACGAACATGGCAATCGTCGCGGCGGCCATCATGGTCGCGCTTCTGCTTCACGCGGTCACGCACGCGATCGCGACGCGTATTGCCGCCCGTACGCCCGACTCGATGGACGATGTCGCGCTGGCACTATCGCGCCGTCCGCTGCGCTGGATCGCGGTCGCCATCGCGCTCGCCGCCGCGCGGCGTTTTCTGGAGCTTCCTAGATGGGGCAACGAGCTGTGGCAGCTCGCTGCCGGCCTGATCGTGCCAGGCCTGATCGGCTGGCTGCTGATCACGATCGTCCGCGTCTATGTCCGCGGCGTCGAGATCCGCTACGACATCTCGGTCGCGGATAATCTGCGCGCCCGTCGGCGCCGGACGCGGGCGGCGATCCTGGGGCGGATCGTCGTTATCGGCATCGGTGTCCTGACGATCGCGCTGATGCTGCTCTCAATTCCCAGCATCCGCAGCATCGGCATTACGCTGATGGCGTCCGCCGGCCTTGCCGGTCTTGCGGTCGGCGCGGCGGCACAGCCAGCGCTCAAGAATCTTATCGCCGGCGTGCAGCTAGCCTTCACCGAGCCGGTGCGGATCGACGACGTGCTGATCATCGAGGGCGAGTGGGGCCGGGTGGAGGAGATCCGCCTCACCTATGTTGTCGTGGCCCTGTGGGATGAGCGGCGACTGATCGTACCCGTCTCGCGCTTCCTCGAAATGCCGTTCCAGAACTGGACGCGGAACACCAGCCAACTGCTCGGCAGCGCTTTCTTCTGGCTGGACCCCACGGCTGACATCGCCCGGCTACGCACGAAGTACGAAGAGGTCGTTCGCAGCAGCCCACATTGGGACGGACGCGGCTTCGCGCTTCAGGTCACGGATACGAAGCCCGATGCGATCGAGGTCCGCGCACTCGCGACCGCAAGGGATGCGCCCACTGCCTTCGATCTTCGCTGCGAGATGCGCGAAAAGATGCTCGCCTTCATCCGCGACGAAATGCCGGAGGCTTTGCCGCGCCGCCGGGTGATCGCGGAGGACCGGGGAACCGGTAGCGAGCCGGCAACAGCGGCGGTGCTGTAAGCCTACGCCGCGGCGCTACAGCGGCTCTACCGACACGATGCCACCCGTCACCTTCACCACCCGCATCCGCGTTCCCGCCTCCGCATCCGGTCCAGCCGCCGGCCACTCGCTGTCGCCCACGCGTACCCTGCCGGAGCCGGCGACGATCGGAACCGAGACGGTGACGATCTCGCCGACCATCCGTGCTGCCCGATCGTTCAGCAGCGGATCGCTCGTCTCGACGGGATAATCGACATACCAGCGCCGCCCGATCAGCACGGTCACAACGCTCCATACGGCAAAGGCGCCGAGTTGGGCGGCCAGCGGCAGGTCGGGCAGCGCCAGCAGCGCAACACCGACCACTGCCGCCGCAATGGCGAGGAAGATCAGGAATACACCCGGCACCAGCAGTTCCGCGATGCCCAGCACCACGGCAGCTGCCAGCCAGAGCAGCGGCGTCATTGCGGCTTCGGCTCCCGCACGCGCGGCACCTGCGGCGTTACGCCAGGGGCATTTGGCCCTGCCGCAGCCTCGCCCAGCGCGCTTTTCGCCAGCTCACCGATCCCGCCCAGCGTGCCGATCAACTGGGTCGCCTCGACCGGGAACAGGATTGTCTTGGAATTGGGGCTGGTCGCGAACTTGCCCACCGCCTCGACATACTTCTGCGCGATGAAATAGTTGAGGCTCTGCGTGCCGCCGGCCTGGATCGCATCGGACACCACCTGGGTCGCCCTCGCCTCGGCCTCTGCGCCGCGCTCGCGTGCCTCGGCGTCACGAAACGCCGACTCGCGGCGCCCCTCGGCCTCAAGGATTCGCGCCTGCTTCTGGCCCTCGGCGCGCAGGATCTCGGACGCCCGCGTCCCTTCCGCCTCGAGGATGTTCGCCCGCTTCTCACGCTCCGCCTTCATCTGGCGGCCCATCGCGTTGACGATGTCGGCCGGCGGGCGGATGTCCTTTATTTCGACGCGGGTGATCTTCACGCCCCATGGCGTCGTCGCATGATCTACGACGCTCAGCAGCCGCGCATTGATCTCGTCGCGCTTCGACAAGGTCTCGTCGAGATCCATCGATCCCATCACGGTACGAAGGTTGGTCGTCGTCAGCTGAAGCAGCGCGACGTGCATGTCGGATACTTCATACGCCGCCTTCGCCGCGTCCAGCACCTGGAAGAACACCACCCCGTCGGTGGAGATCATCGCATTGTCCTTGGTAATGATCTCCTGCCCCGGAATGTCGATCACCTGCTCCATCATGTTCACCCGCCGGCCCACGCGGTAGAAGAAGGCAGGATAGAAGTTGAAACCGGGCGACGCCGTGGTCGTGTAGCGGCCGAAATGCTCGATCGTATATTGATAGCCCTGGCGGACGATCTTGATGCTCGCCATCAGATAGAAGAGCACCAGGGCAAGGATTAGCGTGGCGGCGGTCAACGCCATGGAAGAAGTCCTCTCCGGATGTGATGGCTCTACGCGATTGCCGAAGCGTAGCAGGCGGGGGCAGGGGGGCCTAGCGGATTGCCGTCGCTGCGGTTACATGGCGCGCCACTTCCTGCGCGACACGGACACGGCACCTCATGGATATTCGCCTCGGCCTCACCTTTGACGACGTTCTGCTCGTCCCCGCCGCTTCCGAGGTGCTGCCTAGTGGCGCCGACACGCGGACGCGGGTGACCCGCGATATCGCGCTCAACATCCCGATCCTGTCCTCGGCAATGGATACCGTCACGGAAGCGGACATGGCGATCGTCATGGCGCAGCTCGGTGGCATGGGCGTGCTCCACCGCAACCTTACGGTCGACGAGCAGGTCGCCGCGGTGCGCCAGGTGAAGCGGTTCGAAAGCGGCATGGTCGTCAACCCGATCACCATCACGCCGCACTCGACGCTGGCGGAGGCACAGGCGTTGATGGCGCAGCATCGGATCAGCGGCATCCCAGTGGTCGAAACGAACGGGAAGCTCGTCGGCATCCTCACCAACCGCGACGTGCGCTTTGCCGAAAACCCGCGCCAGCCCGTCGCCGAGTTGATGACGCGGGACAATCTCGCCACGGTGCGCATCGGAGTCGGCCAGGAAGAGGCGCGTCGCCTCCTTCACCAGCGCCGGATCGAGAAGCTGATCGTGGTCGACGACGAATATCGCTGCGTCGGCCTCATCACCGTCAAGGATATTGAAAAGGCAGTCACTTACCCCGACGCGACGAAGGACGCCGCGGGTCGCCTGCGCGTCGCTGCCGCGACCACGGTGGGCGACAAGGGGTTCGAGCGGACCGAGGCGCTGGTCGACGCGGAATGCGACATCGTCGTGATCGATACCGCCCATGGCCATAACCGCGACGTCGCCCGCGCCGTCGAGCGCGTGAAGAAGCTGTCGAATTCGGTGCAGGTCATCGCCGGCAACGTCGCGACCGGCGCTGCCACCCGCGCGCTGATCGATGCCGGCGCCGATGGCATCAAGGTCGGCATCGGGCCGGGCTCGATCTGCACCACGCGCGTCGTCGCGGGTGTCGGCGTGCCGCAGCTCACTGCCGTCATGGACTGCGCCGAGGCCGCGCGCGAAAGTGGCGTCCCGGTGATCGCCGACGGCGGCCTGCGCACCTCCGGCGATCTCGCCAAGGCGCTCGCTGCTGGCGCGGCCACCTGCATGGTCGGCTCGCTCCTGGCGGGGACGGAAGAAGCGCCGGGCGAAACGTTCCTCTATCAGGGCCGCGCCTACAAATCGTATCGCGGCATGGGCAGCGTCGGCGCGATGGGCCGCGGCTCGGCCGATCGATATTTTCAGGGCGACATCAAGGATCAGCTGAAGCTGGTGCCGGAAGGTATCGAGGGTCAGGTGCCGTACAAGGGCCCGGCCCGCGAGGTGATCCACCAGCTCGTCGGCGGCATCAAGGCGGCGATGGGATACACCGGCTCGGCTACCATCGCGGACCTGCAGGGACGCGCGGACTTCGTTCGCATCACAGGCGCGGGTCTCAAGGAAAGCCACGTCCATGACGTGACGATCACCCGTGAGGCACCGAATTATCCGACGCGCTGACGGTCGATGAACCCGGCCGCACGGACCGAGGCGGCAATCGAGCTGCTGGACGCGATCATCGACGCAGCCCGTCAGGGCGGCGCGGCTGCGGACACGCTGATCACGCGCTACTTCTCCACCCGCCGCTACGCAGGGTCGAAGGATAGGCGCGCGGTCCGAGAACTCGTCTATGCCGCGATCCGCGCCTGCGGGGAGGTGCCACCCAGCGGGCGTGCTGCCGTGCTGCTGCTCGCCTCGCGTGATCCCGATCTGGCCAGAACCTTCGACGGTTCCGCCCATGGCCCGGCGCCCATCCGCCCCGACGAAGCCACAGCATCCCCCGGCATCGTACCGGGCTGGCTAGCCGAGCGGCTGATCGCCTCCGGTGTTCCAGAAGACGAGTGGCCCGCCCTGGTCGATCGCGCCCCGCTGGACGTTCGCGTCCGGCGAGACGTGGACGCCAAATTGGTCGCGTCATCGATCCCTGGTGCCGAACCTATCGATGGGCTGGGACACGCATTGCGCTTGCCCGCCGGCACTGATGTCACCGGCTTCGCTGGTCAGGTGGAGGTGCAGGACGCCGGCAGCCAGGCAGTCTCGCTTGCTGCCCAGGCTGCGCCCGGAATGACGATAGTCGATCTGTGCGCGGGCGCCGGCGGCAAGACGCTGGCGCTGGGTGACCAAATTGCGGGGCAGGGGCGGATCATCGCCTGCGATATCGATCGCGCGCGCCTGTCGCGACTTGCACCGCGGGCACAGCGCGCTGGCCTCGCCATCGCCGAGACTCGGCTGCTCGATCCTGGCAAGGAAGCCTCGGCTCTGTCGGATCTCGCGGCAGCAACCGACGTGGTGTTCGTCGACGCGCCTTGCTCTGGCACCGGCACCTGGCGGCGCAACCCCGAAGCACGCTGGCGCCTCACCCCGGCGCGGCTGGCACGCTATGCCGCGATGCAGGCGCAGGTTCTCGATGTCGCAGCGCCGCTCGTTCGGCCCGGCGGCGCGCTCGTCTATGTCGTCTGCTCGCTGCTTGACGATGAAGGTGCCGCGCAGGTCGACGCGTTCCTGTCCCGCCATGCCGGCTGGCGCGCCGAGCCGGTTCGACTCCGCTTCGGTCGCCCGCGTGGACAGGGCCTTCGGCTCACCCCGGAACACGATGGAACCGATGGTTTTTTCGTCGCGCGCCTTCTGGCCCCATGCTAATCGGATAGGGTCGTGCCGAACCTGGAGCCCTTGATGCGCTATACCTCCGTCGCCGTGGCCGCCGCTCTCACGATGGTCTCGATCTCGACCTCGCTGCACGGCCAGCGCCCGGACGATCAGATCGACACCAAGTCGTTGGCCCTGCTGCAGCAGGGCAAGGCCGCCAAGGCATCCGGCGATCTCGACGGCGCGACCGACCTTCTCGAAACCGCGGTGGCGGTCGATCCGCGCAATCGTCAGGCGTTCATCGTCCTCGCCGAAGTGGCGGAGGCTCGCGGCCTTCCTGGCAAGGCGATCCGGCTGTATCGCGAGGCTCTGGTGCTTGAGCCCAACGACATCAATGCGCTGAAGGGGCAAGGCGAGGCGCTTGTCGCCAAGGGTGCGGTCACCCGGGCGAAGGAGAACCTCGCGCGCGTCAAGGCGCTCTGCAAGACGACGTGCCCACAGGCTAACGAGCTTGCCGCCGTCATCGCCAAGGGCCCGCCGGTCACGACGGCGCAGGTCGTTCCGGCAAAGCCGACCACCGCGAAGGAATAACCCGTCCGGGCTGGCTCAGGCGCTGAGGCGCCGGGCGAGCGCCACGAACTCGGGGACGCTCACCGTCTCCGCCCGGCGGGTCGGATCGATGCCTTCCGCTTCCAGCGCCTCGATCGCACCGGGAACGCTGCGCAGGCTCTGGCGCAGCATCTTGCGCCGCTGTCCGAAGGCGCCCGCGGTCAGCGCCTCCAGCTTCGCGAGTTTCACCCCTTCGGGCTCGGCGATCGGCTCTATGTGGACGACGGCCGACATCACCTTGGGCGGCGGCGTAAAGGCGGATCGATGCACCGGCATCGCGATCCGCGCCGTGCTGCGCCACTGCGACAGAACGGCCAGCCGGCCATAGGCGTCGCTTCCCGGCGCAGCCACGATCCGGTCGGCGACCTCGCGCTGGAACATCAGCGTCAGCGATTGCCACCACGGCAGCCAGGATGCCGATAGCCACCCGACGAGCAGAGCAGTGCCGATATTGTACGGCAGGTTCGCCGCAACGTGCGGTTTCCCCTCGAACAACGTCCGCGGGTCGATGGCCAGCGCGTCGCCCTCGATCACCTTGAGTTGTCCGGGGAAGGCCTCGCTGAGCTCCGCAAGTGCAGGGATGCAGCGCCGGTCGCGTTCGATCGCCGTCACCCGCGCGCCGGCTCCCAGCAGGGCGCGCGTCAGGCCCCCGGGGCCGGGGCCGATCTCCAGCACTTCGGCATCGGTGAGATCCCCCGGGATCCGGGCGATGCGGGCCAGCAGCTGCGCGTCGAACAGGAAGTTCTGGCCAAGCGCCTTGGAGGCGCTCAATCCATGCCGCGCGATCACCTCGCGCAGCGGCGGAAGCTGCGTCACGATATGGCGGAGGCCGCGCGCTGCGACGCTGCTTCCCCGGCCATCCTGATGGCGGCGATCATCGCGCCCGGTTCCGCCCTGTTCTCGCCGGCAAGGTTGAACGCCGTGCCGTGATCCGGCGAAGTGCGCACGATCGGCAGGCCCAGCGTGATGTTCACGCCTTCGTCAAAGTGGAGCGTCTTCAGCGGCACCAGCGCCTGATCGTGATAGCAGCACAGCACTGCATCGTAGTTCGCCCGCGCCCGGGCATGGAACAGGGTGTCAGCCGCGAACGGCCCGACCGCATCGATGCCTTCCTCGCGCAGGAGGGAGATCGCCGGCTCGATGATCTCGATCTCCTCTCGCCCGATCGCGCCGGATTCGCCGGCGTGCGGGTTGAACCCGGCAAAGGCCAGCCGCGGCTCCATGATGCCGAAGTTGCGTTTCAGCCCGCGCGCCGTCGCCTGGGCCTTGGCCACGATCAGTTCGATCGACAGCAGCGACGATACCTGCGCCAGCGGAACGTGCGTCGTCATCGGCACCACGCGGAGCGTCGGACCGGCCAGCATCATCACCGCATTTTCCGGCGCGACGCCGCAGCGTTCCGCGACGAATTCGGTCTGCCCCGGGTGGGTGAAGCCGATCTCGTACAATTGGGCCTTGGACACCGGTCCGGTCACCAGCGCGCGCGCGGCGCCAGACCGCGCCAGCCCGGCCGCCACTTCGAGCGACTGAAGTGCACAGCGCGCGCCCTCCACGTCCGGATAGCCCGGTACGATCTCGCCAGCGTCCTCGACGGTCAGCATGGGAAGGGCATCGGGAAAGGCGCCCGCCACCGCCGTGAGATCGTCGATCCTGGCGATCGGCCCATCCCATACCCGCTCGATCGCCCGCGCGTCGCCGACGGCAAAGAAGGGCGGCAGTTCAGCCGCCTCGCGCGCGGCCCAGGCCTTTGCGATGATCTCCGGGCCGATCCCCGCAGGATCGCCGATCGAGACGGCCAAAGGTTCAGTCACGGTGATCTCAGCGATACTCCACCACGGCGTCGCGCCGCAGATCACGCAACGCCTGCTGCGCGCGCAGGTTCACCCGCTGCTGCTCCAGCTGGTTCTGGATCTGCTCCGCGCCGGGCAACTGACCGCCGGAAACGTCGTCGCGTCCGCATAGCACCAGCGTTCGTACGCCCTCGCTGGGATTGCCGAACGGCGGGGTGGCCTGGCCGACCTGCAACTGGAGCATGATGTCCTGCAGCGGGGCGGGCAGGTCACGCACGCGGATGGCGTCATTCTGCACCACCTCGGCGTTGATGTTCGCGGCTACCTTCTCGACCGTACCGCAGCCCTGCAGTGTGGACACCGTCTTGGCGAAATCGGCGGTGCGCTTCGACGCCTGTGCCTGGGTGGTACCCGGCGGGAACTTGATCGTCATCTGCTTCAGGCTGAGCTTCGCGTCACGCGCGTTCGCCATCAGCACCTGCCGCTTGTCGACGAGGTACAGGACCGAGAAGCCGCCCGGCACCTGGATCGGGCCGATCACCTGGCCGACCTGCATCTGCGCCGCTGCGGTTGCGAGCTCCGGGGGAAGCTGCGCCGCACGAACCCAGCCAAGGTCGCCGTTCACGCCGCGTGTCGACGCTTCGGAGAAGTTGCGCGCGAAATAACCGAACGGTGCCTGGCCCTTCTGGATCTCGCCGATCAACTGGCGCGCATTGGCGTAGACCTGCTCGGTCTGGTCTGGCGTCGCCGACAGATAAATCTCGTTGAGGTGGAACTCCTCCGTCCCCTTGGCCGCCTCCAGACGATCCAGGATCGCCTTCACCTCTTCCTCTCCGACGTTGACGAACGGTTCGACGCGACGGCGCAAATAGCGTTGCCAGGCGAGCTCCGCCTCGATCTGCCGCAGAATGGACCGTTCGGAGGAGCCTTCGGAAATCAGGAACTTGCGAAACTCGTCGGGTGTGCGACCGAAATTCTTCGCGATCCGCTCGAAGCTTTGCGACAGCTCCTGCGGGCTGATCGTAACATCCGCCGTCTTCGCCTGCTGGATCTGCAGCACCTCGTCGATCAACTGGCGCAGCACCTGCAGCTTCAGGCGATCGGCTTCCTCGTCGGTCAGCTTGGCGTTGTTGGCGGCCTTGATCAGGCCCACGCGCTGGTCGACATCGGTGCCCGTGATGACATTGTCGTTGACGATCGCGGTCGCCTTGCGGACGTTCGGGTCGACTTTCCCGAAGATCTGCAGGTTCTGCGGGATGTTGAGCCCCGTATTGTCCGGCAGCGACTGATCCTGTTCCACCTGCTGGCCAAATGCTGCCCCGGCAGCCGCCAGCGCCAACGTGATCCCCTG
>CAYMIU010000017.1:0-82435 GCA_964390515.1 uncultured Stakelama sp. | reverse complement strand
TGATGACCCTCCCGTTCGCGGGGAACGGTCGGTTTCGGCAGAGCTAGGAAGACGATTTTCGACCATCAAGAGATCTGCCGCACTTTCCTGGCGCTTCACCCATGCGAGTGCCAATGCGCATGCGCGGTCGCGCAGCGCACGAGCGGACATTGCCTCGAGAGTCGCGGCGACGAGGTGATGTAGATCAGTAGGCCATTGCGGCCGATTCGCTACGGGACTGCCCAAGAGGACCGGAAGACTTCGGCAAGGACGGACAGCCCGTGATCTCGCTTGGTTCAGTGCTCCATAGGTGGGTCGCGCAATGGCCTTTGCCGATCGCGGACGCGGGCGCTGTGCAGCGCTCGTCGAGCCTTTATAGGTTCGGAACGCTTCGAACGGTTTCCAGGCCCTGTCGGGAAGGCGCGCAAGGCCGGAACGGCACGTGCTTCCTCGATCGCTGCACCTTCCGTTGGAGATTTGCAGATGAACACGCCATTTGAAAGTTCCGGCGCGGATTTGCACGGCGCCTCCCGGCGAGCGGTGGCTTACGACGCCGGTCTTCGCCGTTACATGCTTGGCATCTATCGCACGATGGCCCTGGGACTGGTCCTTACCGGGCTTGTCGCCTTCCTCGTCGCCAGCACCCCAGCTCTCTATCAACCGATCTTCAACACGCCCCTCAAATGGGTCGTGATCCTGGCGCCGCTCGCCTTCGTCCTGTTCTTCTCCTTCCGCGTCGAGCAGATGAGCACCAACGCTGCGCGGGTCGCTTTCTATTCATTCGCAGCCATCATGGGACTGTCGCTGGCCAGCATTTTCCTCGTGTTCACCGGCACCAGCATCGCGCTGGCGTTCTTCTCGGCCGCCGCCCTGTTCGCGACCATGTGCTTGTGGGGCTATACGACCAATGTCGACCTCTCGCGCTGGTCGACCTTTCTCATGGTCGGGCTTGTCGGCGTCGTCATCGCGAGCCTGATCAACCTGTTCCTCGCCTCCGACACGCTGCAGTTCGCCGTTTCGATCATCGGCGTGCTGGTTTTCACCGGCCTGACCGCCTGGGACAGCCAGCGATTGAAGAGTCAATACTTCGCCTATGCGGGCACCGAATCCGGCGAGAAGCTGGCCGTGATGGGGGCGCTGTCCCTTTATCTGGATCTCATCAACCTGTTCCAGCTGCTGCTGAACCTCATGGGGGAGCGTCAGCGAGCATAGCGACGTCGCGTCGCCGTCCTATCGGGCGGTAGAAAGGGAGGCTTTCGTGGTTGGAGTTAAGATCAATGCCGTTTCCGACGAGCCCGAAGCGGTCAGCCACCCGATGTTGGGGACATTGCGCCGCAACTGGGGATGGATTGTCTTTCGCGGTATCCTCGCGCTGGCGCTTGGCGTCGTTTCCTTCCTGTTTCCGCTCAGCGCCCTGTTCGCCTTTGCGATGGTATTCGCGGCCTACGCCGGTGCCGATGGAATCCTTTCCATGGTCGCGGCGGTGCGCGGTGCGCGGCGTAAAGAGGAGCGCTGGTGGGCCTATGTGATCCGCGGGATCATCGGCATCGCGACTGCGGTTCTGTTCGTGCTGATGCCCGAGGTCATGACCGTCGGCTACGCTCTCGTCACGCTGGTCATGCTGGCGATCTGGGCGATTGTGACCGGCGCCCTCGAGATCGTCGCCGCAACGAGCTTGCGCAAGGAGATCAGCGGCGAGTGGTTGATGGGGCTCTCAGGTGCCCTCTCGGTCGTTCTCGGGATCGTGATCATCATCCTGCTGGTCCTCGATCCCCTCACAACCTTGCCGTCGGCCGCGTGGGTGATCGGCTCGTACGCGATCTTCGCCGGCGTGGTCCTCCTGGGGCTTGGCTTCAAGCTTCGGCGGGCCTGAATCCGCCGCGGGCCGCGGGAGCCGGTGCTCACCTGGAGGCGCCCGCGGAAAAGCACCGGGCGGCGAGAGCCGCTCGGTGCATCCCCACACCGCAAAACATCGACTGGCTGATCTGAATCAGTTCTCCCTCTCGCACGATGGAGAGAATACCCAGTTGAACGGCCCGCCCTTTAGCCGCGGCGCGGCTTTGCTGCAGGAGAAAGACGATGCCGACTCCCAAGGCACCAGACGAACGTGCCGAAGACGAAAAGCCGGAAACAGAGGCCGGCGAGGATATGATCGAGGAAGAAGCAGGGGCCGACGATCTGGACCCTGTCGACGAGGCGATCATCGAATCGTTTCCGGCGAGCGATCCGCCCGGCTGGACGCTCTAGAGGATCCTCGCGACTCTTCGATCTTCGCGAGCTCGAAAGCAGTATGATCAGGCGAGAGGCCTACGCGATTGGTTCACCACCTTCTCGCCGATGCCGTGATCCTCATCCTTGCGTCTTTGGCGTTCGTCGCCCTCTTCACGAGGCTGCGGCTTTCGTCGATCGCTGGCTATCTTTTTGCGGGCGCGCTCGTCGGCCCATACGGGCTGCATCTGGTCGCCGCGAACGAGGGCACCCGTTTTCTGGGCGAGCTCGGCATCGCCGCGCTGATGTTCATCATCGGCTTCGAGTTCTCCTGGCCGCGCATCGTCGCGGCGCGGCGTTTGGTCTTCGTTGTTGGCCTGCTTCAGGTGAGCGTTACCGCTTTGTTGGTTGCAGGCGCCGCTCTCCTGGCAGGGCTCTCCCTGACCGCATCGCTGATACTGGGATTTGCGCTGGCGCATTCGTCGAGCGCGATCATCCACAAGCAGCTGCTCGATCAGGAGGAAGTCACAACGGCGCACGGCATCACGACGACCGGGATCCTGCTGTTTCAGGATCTGGCTGCACTGCCGGCGCTATTGCTCGTCGGTGCGATGGCCTCCGGTGCTGAGCACGACCTCGCTCCGCTGCTGCTGCGCCTTGGCGCCGCGGTGGTCATCTTTGCCGGGGTGGCACTTCTCGCCCGCCGGACGATCGGCCGGCTTTTCGACTGGGTCGCTCGATCGCGCTCGAACGAGCCGCTGATGCTGGCCGGGCTCGCGCTCGTCGCGGGCGTCGCGCTGATTGCAGAGTCGATCGGGCTTTCGCTGGCGGTTGCCGCCTTCATCGTCGGCATGGTCGTTGCGGAGAGCAACTACCGCCATCACCTTGCAGACGAGCTCCGTCCGCTGCGCGACCTTTTCCTCGGCCTCTTCTTCCTCACCATCGGCATGAGCGTGGACTGGTCCATCGTTGTGACCGAACCCGTGGCCACGGCCGGTGCGCTGCTCGTGCTCGTCCTTGTGAAGTTCGCTATCGTCTTCGCCCTCGTTCGGCTAAGCGGCGCCGAGCGCAGCTCGGCGTTGCGCACAGCCCTCATCCTTGCCCATGGTGGCGAGATCTCGCTGCTCATCCTGATGCAGGCGATTGGCGGCGGCCTGCTGCCGGAGGAGGTGGCGCAACCTGCAATGGCCGGAACCGCGGTCAGCATTTTCCTCGCCCCTTTCCTGATCCAGTTCAATCGGCGTATCGTGACCGAGGTCATCGCCACGCCTGAGATCGCGGGCGATCCCGAGGGGATGATCGGGGGGGCGCAAGGAAATCTGCGGAACCACGTCGTCCTGGCAGGCTGTGGGCCTGTGGGGCGCCTCGTCGGCAAGGTGCTGAAAGCCAGCGGCGTTCCTTACATCGCGATCGAGCGAGACGTGGATCGGCTTCGGATCGCACAGCGTGAGGGACATCCGGTCATCTTCGGTGATGCCACCCGCTACGGCGTCCTGGAGGCTGCCGGCGTCGAGGACGCAGGAGTCGTGGTCTGCCTTCTGAACAGCGAGGCTCGGCTGGAGGAGCTTGTCCGGCATGTGCGGCAGCTCAACCCTGCGGTCCCCGTCCTCGTCAGCACCAGCGACGACCGGGGGCTCAGGCCGCTCGTGAAGGCGGGCGCCACCCACATTTTTCCTGAGAGCCAGGCTGCAGGACTTGGTCTGGCGGCTCAGACGTTCATCGCCCTGGGGGTTCCTCCGGCCGAAGCGCTCGCTCGCGTTCGGGCGATCCGTGTCAGGCTCAATCCCGAACTTCGAGCGCTGCGACCCGTATGATTCATCGAGGGTCCGCAGTCTGTATATCCCGCTAATGGAGCTTCTCGATGGCGTATCGCGACCTCTTGCTTCAGCTGACGACGTATCCCAAGCCGACGCCGGATCGTTTCATTGAGGCGGCGGCGGCGTTGGCGAATAGGTTCGGCGCGCGGCTCTCGGGAGTGATCTGCAAGGTCGAGCTTCCGCCGGTCTCTAACTTCCTCGCTGATCGGCTCGTGGGTGCCAGCGCGATCATCGCTGGCGAGAACGCGAAGAGCAGCGAGAATTGCCGGCATGTCGAGGAGCGATACCGCGCGATCGTTCCGCCGGCTGCACAGGGAGAGCTGTTACCCGTTCACTGCAAGGCCGTGTTAAGCGCCTTGCAAATCGCGCCGCATTCAAGGGTCTTCGACCTTACCATTGTTCCGAGCTTCGGCTCTTCGGAGGCCATCGCAGAAGAGCTTGCGTTCGATGCCGGCCGGCCGGTGCTGCTGCTTCCGGCCCAATGATCGATTGCCGTTACTCGACCTCGATGCGGTCGTGATCGGATGGGATGGTGGTCATGCCGCCGCCAGAGCGGTGGCAGACGCGCTTCCGATCTGCGTCCTCGCCAAGTCGGTCAAAGTGGTGACGATCACTGGGGACAAGTCGCTGAAGGCAGATCTGCAAGCCTTCCTCGAACGGCATCTAAAGGCTCACGGCATCCAGCCCGAATTGATCGAGCACCATGCAGAAAGCGCGAATGCCGGGACGGAGCTCCTCGAGTTCTGCCGGCGCTCAGGGGCGGGCATTTTGGTGATGGGCGCCTACGGCCATTCGCGATTTCGCGAGTTCATGCTCGGTGGCGCCACACGAACAATCCTCGCTTCGGCCGACCGGCCGATCCTGATGTCGCACTGAACTGGCTGGGGTATGCACTCCGGACGGTCAGACTCGTGGGTCCTCCCAGGACATGGCTAAGGAATAGACGACGATCGCCGGTCAGCTGTCCGCCAGACGAACCAGCCCTTCGCCCTCCTCCTCTCCTGCTTCGCTCGCCAGCGCCGCCATCCGCGCCGCAGCTTCCCTTTCCGCCATCACGATCTCGTCGGCCCCCATTGCCTGCAGCTGCTCGACCTCCGGTTCCGAGTGCGCCCGCGCGATGATCCGTAGATCCGGGTTCAGCCTCCGCGCGCGCTTCGCGATGATAGCGGCTTCGAACCCTTCCGGAATCGCGATCAGCAGCTTCGATGCGCTTGCGATGTCGGCTTGCTTGAGCGCGGAAATCTCCGTGGCGTTGCCGAAGATGACCCGGAGGCCGGACGATTCTGCCGCCTTTGCCGCATCTCTGCGGTCCTCGATCACCGTCAGCGCATAACCCGACGCTCCGAGAATGTCGGCGATGATCCGCCCCACGCGGCCAAAGCCCACGAGTACAACATGGCCCGGGGGTGGGCTCTGCTCGCTTTCCTGACTTTCCGACGATCCGCGCGCCGCCACGATGGTGCGGAGGGAGAGCGTGCCTCTACTGGTCGCGAATGAGAATAGAAGCGGGTTGAGGAAGATCGAGATGATGGCGGCAGCGAGGATGAGATCCCGGCCGTCAGGCGGGAGAATCCCGTAGCTGACGCCAAGGCCGGCGAGGATGAACGAAAACTCGCCGATCTGCGCCAGGCTTGCCGAGATCGTGAGCGCGGTCTGGTCCGGATAGCGGAACGAACGCACGATCGCATAGGCTGCGGCCGACTTGCCCACTAGGATGATGGCGAGGGTGGCGAGCAGGGCCGCCGGTTGTTCGACAACGACGGCTGGGTCGAACAGCATACCCGCGGAAACGAAGAACAAGACGGCGAAGGCGTCGCGGAAGGGCAAAATTTCCTCGGTTGCCAACCGACTGAGCTGCGTCTCGCCGAGGATCATGCCCGCGAAGAATGCACCGAGAGCAAACGAGACGTCGAAAAGGAACGCGGCGCCGAAGGCAACTCCTAATGCGATGGCGAGCACCGCGAGGCGGAACAGCTCGCGGGAGCCCGTGTCTGCGACCCAGTGCAGCATTGCAGGCATGGCGCGCCGGCCCACCAGAAGCATGACTGCGATGAAGCCCGCCACCTTCAAGAAGGTGCTCGCGACGGCGCTCGCGGCAGCTGCGCCGGCGTTCGCCGCCGTGCCATTGAGGATGGCCGCGACGGAGGGCAGCAGCACAAGCGCCAGAACCATCACGAGGTCCTCGACGACGAGCCATCCGACGGCGATGCGGCCTCTGTCGGTTTGCACCAGGTTGTGGACCTGCAGTGCCCGAACCAGGACGACGGTGCTCGCGACGGATAGCGCGAGGCCGAAGACGAAGCCCTCGCCCATGCGCCAACCCAGCGTCCACGCCAGCCCCATTCCGAGAAGCGTTGCGACAGTGATTTGGATCAGGGCCCCGGGTATGGCCACGTTCTTCACCGAAAGCAGGTCTCGCAACGAGAAGTGCAGGCCGACGCCGAACATCAGGAGGATCACTCCGATCTCGGCAAGCTGGGCGGCGAGCTCGGGATCAGCAGCGAAGCCGGGCGTGGAGGGTCCGACTGCGAGACCCGCCAGCAGATAGCCGGCGATCGGCGATATCTTGAGCCGGTGAGCGAGCGTTCCAGCAATGAAAGCGACAACGAGGCCGGCGACGATCGTGGTGATGAGCGGAGCGTTATGGTGCATAGTCGTTCTGCCGGAAAAGAGGTCTCGGTTTGCCCCGACCGAGTTGATGCGAGCTCACAGCAAAGGACTGAACAGTCGCGCGACATTCTCCGCGCACTTGCGCACGAGATTGCGCGACTCCCAGTCGCTCGGCATCAGCCGGATGCTTTGCTCGAGGCGCGCGTCCTCGATGCGCCGCAAGGCGAGCGTAGCGTCCCGATCATACAGTACGAGGCTGATCTCGGAATTGAGCGCGAACGAGCGCATGTCGACATTGCTCGATCCGACGACGGCGACGGTCTCGTCGATGCTCATATGCTTGGCGTGGAGAAAGCCCGGCTGGAAAAGATGGATTCTTGCTCCTGCGGCGAGCAGCTCGGAATAATAGGACTGCTGGGCGAGGTGAACGAGCGGATGATCTGAGCGGCCGGACAAGAGCAGATGGACCTCGGCTCCCTTGAGGATCGCCACCTGCAACGCTTGCAGGAGGGGCTCGCTCGGGACGAAGTAGGGAGTGGAGATCAGGACACGCTCTCGAGCCGAGTGAATCAGCGCAACGAAAAGCTCGTCGATGCCCCCATGCTCGAGATCGGGCCCGCTCGGCAGAACTTGCCCGACGCTGCTGCCCGCATCGTCCGCCGGAGGGTAGAGATGCCCATCGGCAAGTTCCTTCTCCGTCTCGAGGAACCAGTCCGCCACGAAGACCGCCTGCAATTCGCCGACAACCGGCCCTCGAACGCGGGCCATTACCTCCCGGTTTGGCCAGCCCCATCCATGATCGGCGTCGATGATGTTCTGCGAGCCGGTGTAACCGATGCGTCCGTCGATTACGGCGATCTTGCGGTGATTGCGCAGGTCGAAGCGTGTGGTGCGGCCAAGCACCCGAATCGGCAGGATCTCGTGAACTTCGACGCCTGCGGGCCGCAGCTCCCGCTCGATGCGGGCGGCCCACGTGCGCGATCCGATCGCATCGACGAGCACCCTGCACTTGACGCCGCGCAGCGCGGCCTGTCGCAGCGCAGCAATCACCTTCTGGCCGGTGGGGTCCGCGGCGAAGATGTAGAAGAGAAGGTGGACATGGTCGTCGGCGTGTCCGATGTCCTCAACGAGGAGATCGATCGTTGCGTCGTAGTCCGTCAGGAAATCGACCTCATTGCCTTGTAAGAGCGGCATGCGGCCAATCCCGCTCACGAGGGAAGCCGCTGAAGCTTGGACGAGCGGCAGCTCGGCCGGCCGGGCGACCCGGTCGATGCAGGAAACCGCCCGGTCGATGATCGGCCAGAGTTGCGCGACGCGCTGGCGACGCCATCGAGGGTGGTATGGCCGGCCGATCGCCAGATAGAGGACGAGGCCGAGCCACGGCGCCACGAAGAAGAGGAGCAGCCAGCTTTGCGTCGCGGCCGGCGACCGTCGGAAGGGAACAACGATCAATGCGCCGATCCGGATCGCCCAAGGCGCTGCGACGGCCAGCCACTCGAGAGCGACGCCCAGGTTCACCTCATCGCCCTTGGCGATAAGGAAGCCGGGTTGCGCGACGTAATCCGATCCCGGCATCGCGGCCGCGGGACGGACGCCCTGGCCGGGGCGTGCCTCCCGACCCATTCTGTGTCGAGGTCCAGAGAGGCTAAAGTTGTGTGGGAGGCGATCGGCTCGGTTCGGTCCACGGGCGTCTGGTCGATCAGCATGCTGGGCTGGGAGACCACTTGGCGCGTTGCGCACGGTGCCGCCTCATGCCGGCGGGCCGGCGTCCTCGTACACGAACCGCTGCTGCCGCTTCCGGATGACGCCAGCCGCGCCCGTTGAGATCAGCTCGCACATAATCACCTCCTGGAAGGAGCGAGCTTCCCACCGGCAAGGTGGCGTGGCCCTGACATAGCTCAGGACGAGGTCGACGAAAGTTAAGGTATGAGCTGCGCGCCGGACCTTCGAATCCAGGTGATGCCCAGACGAAGGGTGGAATGGCGTAGCTAGTGCCGCCGTGCATGTCGGCTGAAAGGGCCAGGTGGGCGCTCGGGCTCGGCGCCTTGCGTCGCCCCGAAGCTCAGCTCGTGCGGCAGATGTGCTCGCGCCATGCGCCTGCGTCGCGGTTGGGATCAGGTCGGCGGGCCGTGAGGCCAACACGAGACAGATCGGGGTGAGCACACATGGATAAGCCACTTGTCATCATCACCGGCGCAACGGGCAATCTTGGACGTTCGGTGGCGGCTGTGCTTTCAGCGGATTACCGGATCGTCGGCCTCGATCTCAAAGCAGAGGCGCTGACCTTCCCGGTGATCAAGGTCGATCTTGCTTCGGACCAATCTGTGCTCGAGGCCCTGGCGCAGATCCGCGCGCGCCATGGTGGACGCGTGGCGTCGGTGATCCACCTCGCTGCCTACTTCGACTTCACGGGCAAGGAACATCCGCTCTACCGGTCGGTCAATGTAGAGGGCACGCGCCGGCTCCTGCGAGCGTTGCAGGACTTCGAAGTCGAACAGTTCGTCTATTCGAGCACGATGCTCGTACACGCGCCGTGCGCGCCGGGCGAACAAATCGACGAGAGCTGGCCGATCGATCCCCGTTGGGCCTATCCGAAGTCGAAGGCGCTGGCCGAAGAGGTAATCCGCGAAGAACACGGTTCCATCCCATATGCGATCTTGCGCTTCGCCGGCGTGTACGACGAGGAGTCGGCAGTGCCCACGCTCTCCAATCAGATAGCGCGGATCTACGAACGCGAATTCGAGAGCTTCTTCTACTCGGGCTCGCCGCTAGTGGGCCAGTCCATGGTCCATCGAGAGGATCTTGTCGAAGCGGTCCGGCTCGCCGTTCAACGCCGGGACACGCTGCCGCCCGATGCGGAGATCCTGATCGGCGAACCCGAAGCGCTAGGGTATGATGCGCTGCAAGACGAGATCGGATATCTCATCCACGGCATCGAGGACTGGCCGACGTTGCGAGTACCAAAGCCGGTGGCGGCAGTCGGTGTCTGGGCTCAGGATAAGCTCGAGCCCGTCGTCCCCGACGCAATCGACGAGGGTGAGAAGCCGTTCATCAAGCCCTTCATGATCCGGCTTGCGGACGACCATTACGCGCTGGATATCGGTCGCGCCGAGAGACTGCTGGGCTGGCGACCCCATCATCGCCTCAAGGATGAGCTCCCGAAGATGATCGCGGCGCTGAAGCGCGATCCTCTGGCTTGGTACAAGAGAAACGGTCTCCGGCCGCCGCACGATCTTGCCGAGGCCGCCGCGCTGGGCAAACATCCTGAGGAGGTCAGGCGGGCGAGCGACGAGCGCTACCGGAGGGAGCATTCCGAGACGCGCTGGGCGCATTTCGTGAACCTCATGCTCGGAACCTGGTTGCTCACTCAGCCGCCGCTGATCGGCGTGGTCGAGCCTCTGCTCCGCTGGACTGAGATCGTCTCCGGGGTGCTGCTGATCGTCTTCGCATCGCTGTCGCTGAGCTGGCACGCGCCCTGGGCGCGATGGATATCGGCAGCGATAGGCGCTGTCGTGATGGCAGCGCCGTTTGTCTTTTGGACCGACAATCCAACAGCATACCTTTCCGACACGCTGGTGGGTATGTTGATCTTCGGCTTTGCCGTTGGGACAAAGCCCGAAGTGGGGCCGTCACCCCTGGCGCGAGTGGCCGGTCCGCAGGTGCCTCAGGGGTGGACGTATAATCCCTCGAGCTGGACCCAGCGCATCCCGATCATCGCCCTCGCACTGATCGGCCTCTACGTCTCCCGTTACCTCGCAGCATATCAGCTCGGCTATGTGTCCGACGTCTGGGAGCCCTTTTTCCAGGGAAGCGTCGAAGACCCGCGCAACGGCACCGAGGAGATCATCACCAGCGAAGTCTCGGAAGCATGGCCTGTTTCCGATGCCGCGCTCGGCGGCTACACCTACGGCCTCGAGATCCTCACGGGAATCGTCGGGTCGCGTGCGCGCTGGCGGACCATGCCGTGGCTCGTGCTTCTGTTCGGACTGATGATCGCCCCGCTCGGGATTGTCTCGATCTTCTTCATCATCATCCAGCCGATCTGGATCGGCACCTGGAGCACGCTGGCGCTGATCGGCGCCGCGGCGATGCTGATCCAGATACCCTACTCGCTGGACGAACTGGTGGCGGTCGGCCAGTTCCTGCGCCGCCGTGCACGGGCAGGCAAGAATGTGCTTCGGGTCTTCCTGTTCGGAGACACGGACGAGGGCGGGGCCGGTGATGTGCCTGACGAGTTCGACCGACCGGCCCGAGCGATCATGAAGGACGTGGCGATCGGTGGCGTGAGCCTGCCCTGGAACCTGGCCATTGCGGGCGCGCTGGCGGCATCGCTCTTGTTCACGCGGGTTACATTCGGCGCGACGCCGCCGATCGCGAATTGGGATCATCTGCTCGGATCACTGGCGCTGACCGTGATCTCGATAGCCGCCGCCGAGGTCGCGCGGTCCGTCCGCTTCCTGCTCATCCCCATTGGCGCGGCGCTCTGTGTCACGCCATTTGCCTTCGGCGCAGAGGCTCTGCATGCGGCATATGATGTGCTGCTAGGTCTTGCGTTGATCGGTCTCGCCCTCCGGAGAGGCGAGGTGTCAGCGCAGTACGGGTCGTGGAACCGCCTGATTGCCTGACCAGGGCAGGCGCGGCAGGAGTCGTGACACGCGGCCGCAGCGCGGCTGCGACGGGAAGGGCGGCCGCGTTCTTTGGCGGTGATATCGGGTCAGGACCTGCCCGGGGCTGCTCGCGGCAGGTGCAGGATGACTCGGGTTCCAGCGCCTTCGTCGCTCTCGACCGCGATATCACCGCCAAATTGGGTCGCGAACCTTCGGACCTGGCCCAACCCGAGTCCGGTTCTCTTGAGCGACTGCCTCGTCGTGAAGAACGGATCGAAAACGCGGGTCAGAACGTCGGGCGCGATTCCTTCACCGGAATCGATCATTTCAAGCCGAACGAAGTCGCCCGCTGCGCCTACAGGGCTCGCCGTGCTTCGGAACGTGTTGAAGGCTCGCAGGACCAGCACGCCACCTTTTGGCATCGCGTCGGCGGCGTTCGCCAGAAGATTGAAGAGCGCAAACTGGAGATAATTGGGGAGGACGCGGACCGGCCAGAGGTCACGCGCGATCTCTGTCCGAAAGTCCACGCCGTCTCCCAGAATGGTGCTGGCCCGCGCCTCCAGCCCGCGGATCAGCGCTTCAACCGAAACCCGCTCGGTCGTAACGCCGCGATCGGTGCTGAGCTCCGCGATATCGTCGGCCAGGGCGGCGGCATTCCGGATCGCGTGCTTCATTCCGGCTACGAGGCGTGCCAGCTGCTGCTGATCCGCTCCGCGCTCGATCGAGACCAGACCGGAGGCGATCACCGCCAGCATGTTGTCCAAGTCGTGCGCCATTCCACGCATCAGCATGTCGGTTTCGCGAACGACCCGATCGGCCGGGCTGCTCAACACAGTCGTGATGTCCATGACCACTCCTTCGGTCGCCGGATGCCAAGCTTCGGTCGCCATGCCATGCCGGAGCATATCGCGACCGGCGCCAATCGGGGGCTGAGCTAAATCAGTGTTAGCCGGCCCGGAGCGCTTACCGATGAAGCTCGCCACCGGCCGCCTCGGCGGAATGACTGGAAGTACCAAAGTAGCGTGGAGAGTTTTGTGCCTTAGCTGGCGAAACGGCGCAATCACGCACCGGCGCGCTCAGCCTGAGGCGAGCGGCCACCCAGCTTTTAGTCAGCGTGCCAGGCATGTCGGCGGCTCCGCGATGACGCTGTTCGAAGAAGGAGTTAGATGCCATGTCCATTCGTGATCTGATCCCCTGGAGCCGTCAGGAGAACAAGGTTCCTGCTCAGGTCAGCGCCGCGGGCGCTGCGAGCGACCCGGTGCTCTCGCTGCACAGGGAAGTGAACCGCCTGTTCGAAGATGTCTTCCGTGGCTTCGGCGTGCCGGCGCTTGCCGGCGTCGAGCGAGGGCTCCTCGCGCCGAGCGTCGAGCTTGCTGAAACCGACAAGGAAATCCGCGTCACGGCCGAACTCCCCGGACTCGACGAAAAGGACGTGGAAGTGATCGTCGAGGAAGGCGTCCTCACGCTCCGTGGCGAGAAGAAGTCGGAGGTCGAGGACAAGGACCGGGGTTACTCCGAGCGGAGCTACGGGCGCTTCGAGCGCCGCATCGGCCTTCCCAAGGGTATCGAGCAGGACAAGGCAAGCGCCACGTTCAAGAACGGCGTTCTCACCGTCACGGTCCCGAAGTCGGCGTCTGCCGCCGAGAGCGTCCGCCGCATCGCCGTTAATTCGAGTCAGGCGTGACGGTGCCCGCCCGTGGGCTGCATGCCCACGGGCGGAGCCAATCAAGCGATTGCGACGGTTCTGGTGAAGCTGTCCCACTCCCGGCAACGGCATATCACACATGATCAGAGCAGAAGGCGAGGGTGCTCCCGAGTCGACAGTGTATAGCCCGAAAGGTTGATCATGAGCTGCCGGTTGCGGATCACGAGCGAGTTCGCTGCGATCGCTGCCAGATCGCCGCGGCGAAGTTCCTGCATCGAGCGGCTGACATGGGTTTCAGATAAGCCGAGGAGGTCAGCCAGATGGCGACGCTGAAGCGGGAAATACGACATCGCATCTTGCCCGAGGTCCAACGCAACGAGGCGATCTACAAGCTCAAGGAGGAAGTAGGCTAGGCGTTCAGCGCCATTCTGCTTCGCGACAAGCGCCATGCGGCGATCGGCGCGGCGCTGGTCCTCCATGAGCGCGAAGACCATCGCCTCGGAGAGGTGGCTGTGCCGCTGAAACAGCTCGTCGATACTGCGCCCTGTCAACACGCACAGCGTCACGGGGGTTAGGCTTTCGACACCGCTCTCCGAATCGCCCAGCATCAACTGTTGGAGACCGATCAGGCTACCCGGCAGCAGAATGTCGATGATCTGTCGTTGCCCGGTTGGTGTAAGCTTGTAGCGATATGCCCATCCCGCATACAGCGTGTACAGCTTTCCGGCGAACCGCCCAGGCTCGATGATCACGCGGCGCGCAGGAACATCGATCTGATTATTTTTGAGGGCGCGCACAAAGCTGAGCTCGGGCGCTGTAAACTTCTTGAACAGCGCCAACCGGCGAAGCGCGCAGTCTTCACACGGTATGAAGTTCATTCGTAGTCCGACCCCGTTCGCATAGCCAGTGCGCTATAGCAGAGGTGGGCCCACATGTCACACCGGTGGCTGCCTTGGGTGCGGCCCCGTCAGGTCGTGACCACCGCCGCCGCCAGACGCGCAAGCCCGATCGGATCCAGGATTTCAAGGTTGCGGCCATTCACCTGCACATAATTATGCCGCTGGAGCAGGGTGAAGGTCCGCGTCACAGTCTCGCTGGTTAGCCCGAGATGGTCGCCGATGTCGGCTCTGGACATGAGCAGATGGAAGTGGCGGCGCCCTTCCAGCCTCTGCATGAGATCGAGAAGAAAGAACGCCAGCCGCTCCATGGCATTCGACCGCCCGAGCAGGAAACCGGTGCGGAGCGCGACCCGATAGGTGCGCAGAAACCAGGTCGTGATCGTGGCGCATGTGAAGTGATCGAACTGCGACAGGCCCTCGAGCACGCTGCGATCCGTCATGATGAGCGAGGTCGGGCACAGGGCCTGGGCGAACTGGCTGCGCACCTCGTCGCGTTCGAGCAGGATGAATTCCCCCGGCAGGTAGAAGCCGCCGATCCACCGGCGACCATCCTCGGAGATGATGCTGGTTTGGATGGCGCCGGAGAGGATCCAGTAGAGGCCATCCGACTCGGGCCGCGCAGGGAGTTCCTGGCGGTCCTTCAACATGATGAGTTTGGAGTTGAAGCCATTTCCTAGAGGCGGAGGAACGACCTTTCGCCCGCGATTCATCGCGGGCGTCTCCGTCTCGTATGAGCTAGTAAGCCGTTCCACATGTCACTGAGCGTAACATATGTCACGGGTTAGGGCAATCTCAATGGCCGAGTCGTGTCACAGTTCGACCGGCAGAAAGCTGAGCTATGTCAGGGCGGCAGAGGGCCGGGCCTGCAATTCTAGGCGCTCCCTGGAGAATATCGATGAGCGCGTTGAGCTGGATATCGGCCAAGATCGCGATCTCGCCGCCCTCGCTGGCCCCGCTAGCGGGCAGCCGGGTGGATCAAGATCCGATGTTCAAGACGTTGGGAAGCGGCTCGGGAAATTGGCCCCGGACCTTCCAAGGCAATCCCCAATTCGCAGCTCTTCCGGAGGAAGCGCTGCGGCAAACCGCGCCCCGCGGACCGGGGGCTCGATGCGGGACGGCCGATATCCTTTCTCGACGAGAAACCCCGGCGAGCGGTCCCTCGCCCTTTGTGAAGGAGTCGAACCGTGAACGTCGTTCCTAAGGCGGAATGGCCTCAATATCTAAACCGCGTGTCCCGCGGCCTGACCGGGCTTCGAGCCGAAATCGAAGTCGCATCGCTCGAACTCGGCGATCAGATCGAAGCGCAATACCTGCCGATCACCGGAATCTTCTATGACCACAAGGATGACTTGGTCGGTGTGACGCTCGAGGGGCTGGATCACATGATCCGCCACCCGCAGTCGATCTATGTCGAAGAATCCGGCGATGGCGTTGCGGCGATCGCGGTGATCGATCGCGACGGAACGAATCACCTCATCAAGCTGAGGCGGCCGCTGGCGCTGCCCGCTCCCGACCAATGAGCCCGTATCCTCAACAACCAAAGGGAAGATCATGAAACGCAGTCTTTTCGCCGCGACCGCAGCCTCCGCCCTCATCTTGACGGCGGGCTGTTCCAAGCAGGACGCCGACAACCAGGCCGCCGAGAACACGACCACGGCGGCGAACAACGCCACCGCGCAGGCGACGCCGGCCCCGCCGGTCGATCGCGAAGAGCTGCTCCAGGACGCCGTTTCGGCGCTGCAGGAGACGGAGAATGCTCTCGCCGCGCTCGACAAGAAGGATGCCAAGGCCGCGACCGCCGCTCTCGAGCGCGCGACGGGCAAGCTGGAAATCGTGCTCGCGCGCAACCCTAACCTTGCTCTCGCCCCGGTCGACGTCAGCGTCGTCAGCTACGACGTCCTGGGTTCGGTGGACGCCGTGAACGCGCTGCGGAAATCGGCCGAGGACGCGCTCGAGGATGGGCGGTTGCAGGAAGCACGCCATCTCATCGACGGGCTGGCGAGCGAGACCGTCGTGCGGGTCAGCAATCTCCCGCTCGCGACCTACCCGGACGCGATCAAGGCGGCCGCGGTCCTGGTCGCGCAGAACAAGCTCGATGAAGCGAAGGCGGCGCTCGAAGCGGCGCTCAGCACGATCGTGATCCGCGACGTGATCCACCCGCTCCCGCTGACGCGGGCAAGCGCGGCGATCGAAGAGGCGCGCAAGCTGGCCGCGAACGCACAGCGGGGCGCCGGAGACGAGGCGAGGATTCAGCGACTGCTGACCACTGCGCGCGAGCAGCTCCGGCTCGGTCAGGCGCTCGGCTATGCGACCAAGGACGAAATGAAGGACCTGCTGAAGACGGTCGACGAGATCGAGGACGGCACCAAGAACAAGGGCGCGGCGACCAGCATCTTCGACAAGATCCGCGAGCGCTTCAAGAAGGCAACGGAGTCGAGTCAGCCTGCGGAGAAGAAGTGAGTTTGCGCTCTCCAAACAGTGCGGCAGGCGCGGACGCGCGCAGGTTCGACGGTTCCGCCGGTCGGGAACGAGGGGAAACTTAGGACGATGAGTGCGGACGTTCCGACCGTGCGAGGTCCGCACTTCATCAAACCCGACCATCGAAGAACGGTTATACGAACGTTCATGCCCGGCGACTCGCCGAATGCCTTGGAGCGGGGTCAGACCCGGGCCGAGCGCATCGTCGGGCGGATCCTCGGCCTGCCTGAGGATGAATTGGCGGTCGAGTACGCACGGCTGCTGAGCGTTCTCTGCGGCCGTCACCGCGACGTGGAGAAGGTCTTTCTCCAGCGCTACGAGAACGCCAGAGAGCTGCTCCGCGGGGGCTTCTCGGCAAGTGGCGCTCGCGCAAAGCTGATCGGCGCCTATTTCAGCGAGGAATATGCCTACCAGTCGGCTGCCCTGTTCAACCCGAGCATCGTCAGGCATCCGGATCAGTCGGGTTGTCCGCCAGGCGCGCTGCGGTTCGTCCTATCGCTGCGGGCGATCGGCGAAGGGCATCTTTCGTCCATCGCCTTCAGAACGGGCACCTGGCAGCCCGGGAGAGACATCGTCCTAGATGCGGCGAGCCCGCTGGCCGCCACGCCCCGAATCGAATATCCCGAAAACGATGATGCTGCTGTGCATCTTCATTGCGAGGACAGCCGCGACCTCTCAGAGACCGTCCTGTTCCCGATCCTCGAGCGGCAGCGCGGCGGCATTGAGGATCTTCGGCTCACCAGCCTCGAAATGGAGGACGGGTCGACACTGTTTGCAGGGACGTACACGGCGGTCGGGGGACGAGGAATCGCCCAGGAGCTGCTCGCCACCCGAAACTTCATCGACTTCAAGATGCACCGGCTCGAGGGACCGATCGCCGCCTCGAAGGGAATGGCGCTGTTTCCCCGCCTGATCGAGGGCCGTTACGCGATGCTCGGCCGGCACGACAATGAGAATATTTGGCTTCTACTGTCCGAAAACTTGCATCATTGGGATGGCGGCATCAGGATCGTAAAGCCGCAATGGACATGGGAGTTCACGCAACTCGGCAACTGTGGATCGCCGATCGAAACTTCCGATGGATGGCTCGTCTTCACGCACGGCGTGGGAGCGATGCGGGAATATTGTATCGGTGCGTGCCTTCTCGATCGATCGGATCCCAGCCATGTGATCGCTCGCACACGTCGGCCACTGCTGCGCCCGTCCCCGGAGGAGCGATACGGCTACGTTCCGAACGTCGTCTATAGCTGCGGCGCGCTGCTGAGCGGGAACGACATATTGCTCCCATATGGCGTCGCGGACAGCTTCACTGCCTTTTCGACCTTGAGTCTTGATGCTCTGCTGGCCGCGATGGACTAGGCGGTACCGCAGGGTGACGGCCGTCGCAGCCCTCCGACTGACATGGGTCAGCCAGCCAGACGGCTTCACCGTTTACACAGCACCACGTTTTTTGGCGCCGCCGACGCGCCATCCCTGGAGCCGCCTGCGTGCCGCACACCTTGCCCCTTGGCCTGCTCAGATCAGCACTTCTGATTGCGCTTACGGTCAGCGGTGCGGGCGCGCTTGCGCAGGACCGGAAGCCTCAGCAGCCGGTCGGCGAGGTGTTGGATCGCGCGGGCAAGATTGTCGTGCAGCCCGCCCACGATGTGGGTGTCGCCAGGACCGAGATTCCACCGGTGCTCCTCAAGGCCGCAGAGGATCCATATGGCGTGGAGAAGCTTGGAACCTGCAGCGCGCTCACAGAGGCGATCAAGGAACTGAGCAACGTCCTGGGCCCTGATTTCACCACTGCACGCCAAAGACGAGAAAATCGGGCCGGGAAAATAGCCGAAGCCGGCGGCAGGTCCGTGGTCAATGCCTTGATCCCCTTCCGCGGCATCGTCCGGGAGATAACAGGCGCCGCTCCGGCGCAGCGGCGCCTGAATGCCGCAATCGACGCGGGCTATGCGCGGCGCGGCTTCCTCAGAGGGCTCCATTACGCCCGCCACTGCCGCTCGAACTTCTAGAAGGGGAGGGAACGCCTTGCCGGTTTTCCGCTTGGTGACAAGAACGGTCAGAAAGCCCTGGGGCCGGCGGTCACTTGGACCTGGGTTCGACGACGTAAGCGCGGGCGAGGAGCCCATCGGCGAAATCTGGTTCGAGGTTCCGCGCGGGAGCGGCCTTGGGGAGCCAGAGCTGCTGGTCAAGCACTTGTTCACAAGCGAGCGGCTCTCTGTCCAGGTTCATCCTGATGACACCACCGCGATGGCGCATGGGCTCCCCCGGGGCAAGAGCGAAGCCTGGCATATCCTCGAGGCGGAGCCAGGGGCGAGCATTGCCATGGGATTGCGCGAGCCGATTACGAAAGACCGGCTGCGCGCCGCGGCCAACGACGGCTCGATCGTGGCGCTGCTCGATTGGAAGCCGGTTAGAGCGGGTGACTTCTGGTACGCGCCGGCAGGCACGATCCACGCCATAGGCGCCGGGCTCAGCCTGATCGAGATTCAGCAGAATGTGGACGTCACCTATCGGCTCTATGACTATGGTAGCAACCGCGAGCTTCATCTGGACCAGGCGGTGGAGGCTGCCCATCCGGCGCCCTACGAGGCTCCATTCGCCCCATTCGAACTGGCGCGGGGCAGGCGCGTGCTCGCCGCCGGAGGGCCGTTCGTGGTGGAACGATGGGCCGACGCTTGTTCCGGCATTCTGGCGCCGCGGCGAGGCGAGCCGGTCTGGCTGATACCCCTCCGGGGCGAAGCCGTCGTCGGATCGGAGCCGATTGAGCCCGGCGGCGTGTGGATCGTCGCTGGCGATGCCGGCGTCAACTTCACCGGCTCGTGCGATCTTCTCGTCGCCTACTCGGGCCGAGCGGTGCACGAGGCGCTCATCAGCTGATCTTGAAGTGGACCGGCAGTCCTGAAGCGGGCTCGCGATCGAACCGAAAATGGCTTGTTGAAGTGAGCTAGATCAGTGCCGGACAGAGGTGCTGCGCATAGCGAAGCCGATGATCCCGCCTCGGTGGGCTTCTCCAAGGATGGGCCTTGAAATGCCTGCTAGCCCGGTTCGCTGCGCCACAATCCTGACATTACTTCTCGCCTGCGGGAATCCCGCGATTGCGCAGACTTCCACCGCTTCGTCTTCAAGCCCAACCGAAGGCCGCAGCGAGCAGTACAACGTACCGCCGCCGCCTGGCTACAAGCCGCCTCCTGGCCGGTTCGTGCAGTCGGACCGCGAGCGCGAGGAGGACGATCGCTACAGCCGCGAAGCCGAACGGTGGGCGGCAGAAAACTGTATTGCCGATCGCCGAAGCAACGTCGCTGCAGGCGCGGTGATCGGCGGGCTGATTGGAGCGCTTGCTGGTTCAGGGCTCGCTGGTCGCTACGATAGAGCCCCGGCCACCGTCCTTGGCGCGGGTGCAGGCGCGGTCGCGGGCAGCGCCATCGCGAGGAACGCCAGCCCCGACTGTCCGCCCGGGTTCGTGGTCAAGGCAGCGCCCGAGCCTTTCTATCCGCCACCCGTCTATCCGCACGTCTATGTGGCGCCGCCGTGGTATGATCCCTGGGTATGGTACGGGGGCCACTGGCTCTACAGGCCCTATCCCTATCACCGGTACTGGTACAAGCGCCACTGGCGACGCCGCTAAGTGCCGGAGGAGTCGGAAGTCCTTGGTGTGCCTGAGCCGCTATGGCATGGGTTTGCCACTCCGGAGCATTTGGCCGAGAGCCTGGTCCGAGAGGTGTCGGGCATCATCACCGATCGTCTGAATACGGAAGGCGCCGCCTTCGTCGCCTTTCCAGGTGGCAGGTCGCCTGCACGCGCCTTCGAATTCCTTGCCCCGCGCGCGAGCGGGTGGCGTGGGGTCACGGTCATCCCCACCGACGACCGCCTCGTGCCGCCGGGCGACCGGCTGTCCAACTTTGGTCTGCTGGAGAGATATTTCGCGGCGGGGCAAGCACAGCTCATCCCTCTCGCAAGACCACCATTCGATGATCCTGCCGCGGCGGCAGACGCAGCCGAGCTGAGGCTTTCGGACCTGGCTTGGCCGCTGGATCTGGTCTGGCTTGGCTTCGGCCTGGACGGTCATGTTGCCTCGCTCCTCCCGGGACCCGACCTTCCCGTCGCGATGCGTTATCCTGACTGGAGGCGCATCGCGGGCGTCAGGCCCGTGCCGCTTCCGGCCGAGGCACCGGTGCCAAGAGTGACGTTGACGCTGAGCGCCATTCTCTCGGCAAAGCGACTGCTGATATCCGGCAGCGGCCGGGATAAGCTGGAAGTCGTCCAACGGGCCCTGGATGAGGGTGCGGAGTCGCAGATGCCGCTCGGCATCGTCTTAGCGAAAGCAAAGTGCCAGCCCGATCTGTTCTGGAGCCGATAGCTTCGAACTTTGTCGCTGGATCGGCTCGCTTCGCGGCGTCTCTCGTGCGGGGCCGGCTCAGTAAGCTTTTTGCGAAGACGCATGGCGGCGAAATGCCGGGAATCGTGGAGAAGATGCCGGGGCTCGCCCATTTTCCGAGCACTGACAAAGATCAGCGTTTCGCCGAGCCGGCACGCTTAGCTTGCCCAGGTCTTTGGTGCTCGATCGGCTCGCCGGAAGGCTGATCGAGCTGATCGACAGGAGATCCTGGATGCGGAGGTTCGTTTTCGTTCCAGCGTTGTTGCTAGCGGTCGCCTGCGACACGCGTAGTCACGCCCAGACGGCACCGCTCAATGCGGACGGTTCCGGTCGCCTGGAGTCGGCGCGTGGGGCGCCCCCGAGCTTCGCCGATCTTGCGGCCCGTCTCTCGCCGGCTGTCGTGAACATCTCGACGACGTCGCGTGTCAGGGCGCGGAGAATGCCCGACTTTCCAGGCGGCCTTCCGTTCGGCGGCCTGTTTCCCTTTCCGGAGCTGGGCCGGCCACCCGCTCCCCGTAACGCGACGTCGCTCGGATCCGGATTCCTCATTTCAGCAGAT
Organism: uncultured Stakelama sp.; assembly: GCA_964390515.1. Classification (GTDB taxonomy): domain Bacteria; phylum Pseudomonadota; class Alphaproteobacteria; order Sphingomonadales; family Sphingomonadaceae; genus Sphingomonas. The sequence continues at coordinate 61,261 of CAYMIU010000017.1, read as the reverse complement.
GGCTACGTCGTCACGAACAACCACGTTGTGGCGGGCCGCGGCGCGGGCGTGCAGGTCCAAGCGATCAAGGTCACGCTGACCGGCGGGCAGGAATATCCGGCTCGCGTGGTCGGGCGTGACGAAGCCTCAGACCTCGCTGTCCTCAAAATCGAAGCCAATAACTTGCCCTTCGTGCGCTTTGGTGACTCGCCGGGCGCGCGCACCGGCGACTGGGTCCTGGCAATCGGGAATCCCTATGGCCTTGGCGGCACGGTGACGGCCGGAATCGTGTCCGCCCTTCATCGGGACCTTCGCTCAGGGCCTTATGACAGCTTCATCCAGACCGATGCCTCGATCAACTCCGGCAATTCCGGCGGCCCGCTCTTCGACATGCAGGGCAATGTGATAGGGATCAACACCGCGATCATTTCTCCCACCGGGGGCAATGTCGGGCTCGGCTTCGCGATCCCGGCCGAGATCGCAAAGCCGGTCGTCGACACGTTGAGAGCCGGCGGTCGCGTCCGCCGTGGCTATCTCGGCCTCCTGCTTCAGCCTGTCACCGAGGATGTCGCTGCCGCGCTGGGCTTGCAGAAGGACCGCGGCGAAATCGTCGCGGAAGTGCAGCCGAACCTGCCGGCGGCGCGTGCGGGCTTGCAGCAGGGCGATGTCATCTTGCGCGTGAATGGGACTGAGATCACGCCGGAGAACTCGGTAGCCAGGCTCGTCGCAGCCGCTCCCGTCGGCTCGCGAGTAACGCTCGAGGTGCTTCGCGAAGGTGGTAGGAAAACGCTCACGGCTGTGGTTGCCGAGCGGCCGGCCGAAGCGAGCCTCAACGGCGAGGACGAAGAATTCGACCTCGACGACGATGGTGAAGGGAAGGCGAGCGCCTCCGCCGGGCTGGGCCTTTCCGTCCGGCCGCTCACGCCCGCGCTCGCGAGCGAACTGCGGGTCGATCCTGGAACCCAGGGTCTCGTCATCGTGCAGGTCGATCCTTCCAGCGACGCCGCGGCGAAAGGGCTGAGCGAGGGCGACATCATCCTGTCGATCAACCAGCAGGCTGTGCGGACCGCACAGGAGGCGGTGAGCTTGATCGCCGCAGCGAGGAAGGCGGGACGCAAGCAGGTGCTTCTATTGGTGAAGCGCGGCTCGGTGCCACCGCGGTTCGTCGGCATCGAGCTCTCCGGGAAGCCCTGAGAAGTGGCGAGGAGAGGAGGACTGGCGCGCGGCACTTCTCCTCTCCTTGCGTGTTGGACGAGGCGGCTGATGCTTGCTCCGATCGCAATCGGACGCGACCTGCCGATCGATGCGCCGACGGAAAGTCCGCGCGCGAGGCCTCCGCTCGCTCCGCACTTCCGCCGGCTCTGTTTGTCGAACAGGAGGAATCGGAATGAACCTTGAGAAGTATACGGACCGCGCGAAGGGCTTTCTCCAGTCCGCGCAGACCGTCGCAATCCGGCTCAATCATCAGCGCATCACGCCGGAGCATATCCTCAAAGCCCTGCTCGAGGACGAGCAGGGCATGGCAGCCGGCCTGATCCGCGCCGCCGGCGGCAATCCGGACCTGGCGACCAGCGAGGTCGACGCTGCGCTGGCCAAGCTGCCCTCGGTCACCGGAAGCGGGGCGTCCCAGCCTCCTGGGCTCGACAACGATGCCGTCCGCCTCCTCGATCAAGCCGAGCAGATCGCCCAGAAGGCCGGGGACAGCTATGTGACCGTCGAGCGGTTGCTGCTGGCGCTCACCCTTGCGGCAGGTGCGGCGGCTGGCAAGGCGCTGGCGCGAGCGGGCGTGAAGGCGGAGGCGCTGAACGAAGCGATCAACCAGCTCCGCGGCGGGCGCGCCGCCGACACGGCAAGCGCCGAGGACCGCTACGATGCGCTGAAGAAGTTCGCCCGCGACCTCACCCAGGCCGCCAGGGACGGGAAGCTCGATCCGGTCATCGGCCGGGATGAGGAGATCCGACGAACGGTTCAGATTCTGGCGCGTCGGACCAAGAACAACCCCGTGCTCATCGGCGATCCCGGCGTGGGCAAGACCGCGATCGTGGAAGGGTTGGCGCTCCGCATCGCCAATGGCGACGTTCCCGACACGCTCAAGGATCGCAAGCTGATGGCGCTCGACATGGGGGCGCTCATCGCCGGTGCGAAGTATCGCGGCGAGTTCGAGGAGCGACTCAAGGGCGTGCTCGACGAAGTGAAGGGGGCCGAGGGCGACATCATCCTCTTCATAGACGAGATGCACACGCTGATCGGCGCGGGTAAGACGGAAGGTGCGATGGACGCGGGCAACCTGCTGAAGCCCGCGCTTGCCCGCGGTGAGCTGCACTGCATCGGCGCGACCACGCTCGACGAATACCGCAAATATGTCGAGAAGGACGCGGCGCTCCAGCGCCGGTTCCAGCCCGTGTTCGTCGGCGAGCCAACGGTGGAGGACACGATCTCCATCCTCCGCGGTCTCAAGGAGAAATACGAGCTGCACCACGGCGTGCGGATCACGGATGGGGCGATCGTCGCGGCGGCGACGCTCTCCAACCGCTACATCACGGACCGGTTCCTGCCCGACAAGGCGATCGACCTGATGGATGAGGCGGCAAGCCGGATCCGCATGGAGGTCGAATCCAAGCCGGAAGAGATCGAGACGCTCGACCGGCGCATCATCCAGCTGAAGATCGAGCGGGAAGCGCTCAGGAAGGAGTCGGATGCCGCATCCAAGGATCGCCTGACCCACCTCGAGCATGATCTCGCGCAGCTCGAGCAGCAGTCGGCGGAGCTTACACAGCGCTGGCAGGCGGAGCGGGAGAAGATCCAGGCCGAGGCCAAGCTCAAGGAGCAGCTCGATCAGGCTCGCCTCGAGCTTGACCAGGCGCAGCGACGCGGCGACCTCGGCCGCGCTGGCGAGCTGAGCTATGGCGTCATACCGGGTTTGGAGAAGCAGCTGGCCGACGCTCAGACGGCGAGCCAGGGCGCGATGCTGCGCGAGGAGGTCACCGCCCAGGACATCGCGGCGGTCGTCTCGCGCTGGACGGGCATCCCGGTGGACAAGATGCTCGAGGGCGAGCGCGAAAAGTTGATCCATATGGAGGAGGCGCTCGGCAAACGGGTCATCGGCCAGCGGCAGGCGGTCACGGCGGTCAGCCGCGCGATCCGCCGTGCCCGCGCGGGCCTGCAGGATCCGGACCGGCCGATGGGCTCGTTCCTGTTCCTCGGCCCGACCGGCGTCGGCAAGACCGAGCTCACCAAGGCGCTTGCCGGCTTCCTGTTCGATGACGACAGCGCGATGGTCCGAATCGACATGTCGGAGTTCATGGAGAAGCACTCGGTCGCGCGGCTGATCGGCGCCCCGCCGGGCTATGTCGGCTATGAGGAAGGCGGCGTGCTGACTGAGGCGGTGCGGCGGCGGCCCTATCAGGTGATCCTCTTCGACGAGGTGGAAAAGGCGCACAACGACGTCTTCAACGTGCTCCTCCAGGTTCTCGACGATGGCCGGCTGACGGACGGACAGGGCCGCACGGTCGATTTCAAGAATACGCTGATCATCCTCACGTCCAATCTCGGCAGCCAGTATCTTTCGAACCTGGCGGAAGGGGAGACGGTCGAGAGCGTCGAGCCGCAGGTGATGGAGGTGGTGCGCGCGCATTTCCGGCCGGAATTCCTTAACCGGCTGGACGAGATCATCCTGTTCCACCGCCTCGGCCAGGCCGACATGGGTCCCATCGTCGACATTCAGGTCGCGCGCGTCCAGAACCTCCTCAAGGACCGCAAGATCACGCTCGACCTCACCGAGCGCGCGCGTGCCTGGCTCGGCCGTGTGGGATACGACCCGGTCTATGGCGCGCGTCCGCTGAAGCGCGCGATTCAGCGATATCTTCAGGATCCCCTGGCGGACCTCCTCCTGCGGGGCGAGGTGCCGGATGGCTCGACCGTCACCATCGATGAAGGCGACAGCGAGCTGACATTCTCAACCCAGGTATCAAGGCCTGCCGAGGCGCAGGCTGCATGAAAGGGCCCATCGCGGCGGCCGCGCGCTGCCGCGATGACCTGCAGCGAACGAGGATTCATCGATGGCCGAAAAGCGTCGGGTCGTCTGCCCCCATTGCGATGCCACTAACGCGGTGCCCGCCGACCGTGAGCCGCTCGTCGCCAAATGCGGGCGTTGTCATCAGAAGCTGTTCGAGGGCACCCCTGCCGCCCTCGACGCGGCGAGCGCGCGCAAGCATATTCGCAATTCGGACCTGCCGGTGATCGTCGACTTCTGGGCGGCCTGGTGCGGCCCTTGCCGGGCGATGACGCCGATCTTCGAACAGGCGGCGCGCATGCTCGAACCGAAGGCGCGCTTCATCAAGGTCGCTGTCGACGCAAACCCCGACATCGCCTCCGAGTACGGCGTCCAGGGGATCCCCGCGTTGCTCGCCTTTAAGAATGGCAATGTCGTCGCGCGCCAGGCTGGCGTCACTGATCTAGGCACGCTGAGAGGGTGGGCCGAGCGGTTCAGCACCTAAGTTCCAGTGCGGTGCCGAGCGTCCTCCCCGGACGCCGCGCCGATACAATGTCAGGAGCGGTCCTGCGCCAAGGTGGCGTCGGGCCACCCCGCGATCGGCGCGTCTTCGAGCTGGAAGCGCTGCTTATTGACCGGCTCGGTACGAGCGCGCGGAGGCTCATGCACGTCGTAGGGCAAGTTCAATCGCTCGCAATATCGCTCTGCCGCCTCGCGGGTGGGAAAGCGAAGGTCGACCTGAACCAAAGGATCCTCACCACCGGTCCACCCCATCAGCCAATCTACAAACGGCTTCTCCTTTGCGGGAAACTGAGCCTCCACTGCCCCTTCCGCGCCCGCCCGCCCTGGTTCGTCGCCGTTGGGAGCGGCTCGAGGACGGCCCGCGCGTCCTCCGGAAGCGCGCTCAGGTAGCGGAGCCACGAGCGGTCATCCTGCGAGTTGCGGCCGGACCTGACCTCTTCATGGGCGATCAGCGGCCCTGAGCGCAGCTGACGGCGCGAAACGCGGGCAAGCCTCGCCCTTAAGCGGGCAGACGCTGCCGCGCGGGCCTTCGCGAGTCGCCCAATCATAAAACGTCTCCTTTCAAGTGCGCGCCACCGGCTTGTCGATAGCGCGCAATCTCTCAAGCCTGGGCCTGGGCTTGGTCCTTCTCGGTCGTGGATGCCGGCTGGGCGGTGGTGGCGATGTCGAGTTTGCGTGGCTTCATCGCCTCGGGCACCTCACGCTTCAGCGTGATGGTCAGAAGCCCGTTCTCCAGTGCGGCCGACTGCACGATGACGAAGTCGGCGAGCGGGAAACGACGCTCGAAGGAGCGTGTGGAGATGCCTTGATGCAGGTACGTGGCCTGGGGTTCTCCCCCGGCTTTGCTTCCGCTGACGGTGAGCATGTTCTGTTGCGCCACCACTTCCAGTTCGTCCGGTCGGAAGCCGGGAACTGCGACCGAAATGCGATAGGTGCCGTCTGCGCGCCTTTCGATGTCGAACGGCGGGTAGGGCTCGGCCGCATCTGGCGCGGCATTGTTCATCAGGTCGAGAAGCCGGTCGAAGCCGACGGTAGAGCGCCGATAGGGCGCCAGATCTAGATAATTCGCTGCTCTCATCGCCAAATCCTCCTTGTGAGCAATTTGGACATCTGAGGCGTCGGAGAGAGAGCCGACGCCCTCTTGTCCTGCCGGGCCCGCAGAGGCACCCGGCACAATTTAGCTAGTACTGGTGAAGTCGTGTTCAAGACGGCGTGAAGCCGCTTGGGTGACTTTTTTCGCTCTCGGGCCCGAGCGCCAAGAACGCGGGAGCAGTGCGGAGCAACGGCTGATTTACATCAGGGCGTTTCGAGCGGCGACCGGGGAGACGTGGAGTATTTCGGTCATCAGTGGAGCGCAGCGTGCCGCAAGAGTCGGAGCAGAGCATTGTCCAAACCGTCCGGGCTCGGGAAGTCGTCGGCACCGTGCACAATCTCGAACTGCTCGAGAGCATGGTCGTCGCACTCAGCGCCGCGGGCTTCGACAAGAGCGATATCGACCTGATGGCGAGCCGTGAGGCGGTCCTAAAGAAGCTGCCAGCGATCTATGCTGATCCCATCCACCTGGCCGAGATACCTGAGCTGCCACGACGCGAGCTCGTAACGCGCGATGAAGGGACGACGGTCACGGGTCTGGTGTTCGGGACGTTGATCTCGCTTGCCGCGCTCGGGGCAGCTTTGCCGGTCGTGGCATCCGGCGGCGCACTCGCAGCGGTGCTTGCCGCTACGGCCGCCGGCGGCGCGGCCGGAGCGGGAATTGCGAAGGTCGTCCGCAGCGCAATCCTTGGGGGAGTTGGCGCAGAGGATTTGGAACGCGATTTGCGTGGGGGGGGATTGGTCGTCTTCGTTCGAGCGCGCGATGCCGCCGCGGAGGAAAAGGCTCAGCAGATCATGCGGAAGTCAGGAGCTCTCAACGTGCACGTGCACGAAATCGAGCTGAAGAAGACGCTGGACGAGTTGCCCCTTGCCACTATCCAACCCGATCCGTGGCTCGCCACTTGATCCGCACGGGCCTGGCGGCCCGGCGCGCCCGAGAAATCAGAACGGGCCCCGATCTAACCCTGAGCCGGTTCGGTCGTACCTCGGGCGTTTGGAGGTAACCATTCGTGTGGCGGCCGCGGCATCATGCCCAGTCGCCCATGAAATACGGGCGCGCCGTAGATTTGTTGGTGGGGAAGGGCACCGGACAGCGTGACGGGCGGAGTGATAGCATCACGCTGCCCGGTGCGACGGCTCGCCGGCCGGGGGGGGCGAGTGGCCAGTGCGAGCCGTATTCCTAAAGCTAACGGTATCCGGCGCGGGCCAGCGCCCATTCGAGTTCGCGCATCGAGGGCTGCACGAGAACCTGTCCCCCGAGCTTGATCGTCGGACTGGCTAGCCTGCCTCCGGCCAGCCATTCGAGCTCCGACCGCACTTCCGGATGGGCTTCCCAGTCGACGAAGCGATACGGGATCCCGGCTCGATCGAGATACCGCCGGACCATCATGGTGATGCCGCACCAACGGCTTCCATAGATGACGATCGGAGCGGCAGCCGAGCCGCGTGCTCGATACGCGGACGCCATTATTCGCGTCCCCCAGTTGCTGGCGTTCCAACAATCTCGTCGAGCTTGGCGAAGAGCTCATAGATGTCGGGAACATGCTGGAGCTTCGGCGAGACGTGGGCGTAACGGATGACGCCCTCTCCATCGATAATGTAGAGCGCGCGCTCGGAAAAGCCATCAGCGTCGCGCCATACGTTATAGCGGCGCGCGACTTCTCCCTTGGGATTGAAATCCGCGAGGAGAGGCATCGAGAGTCCGCGGGCGGCGGCCCAGGCGCCGTGGCTGTAAAGGCTATCTACGGAAATCCCGACGATCTCCACGTCGCGCTTCTCGAACTCGCTCCATTCCTGCTGATAAAGGTCCAACTGCTTGCTGCAGCCCGGGCTCCAGTCGAGCGGATAGAAGACGAGGACGATTGCCCGTCCCGCATAGGATGAGAGGGTGACTTCCCGGCCGTTAGCGTCCAGCAGGGCGAACTCTGGCGCCTTCGCTCCCACGCTGAGAGGAGAATTGATCGCATCTCCCTCCATCGCGGGCGCGTGCTCGTGGAGGCTTTTCAGATCATCCAGAGTCGCGCCGGCCGGTGCCTCGAAGGCAGGGCGGGCCGAGCCGGCGGAGCGCCACAATTCCTGAATCATGCCGTGGAGCAGCGATAGAGCCTGCTTTTCCGGGCCGTCCGGAAGCTTGGGCGCCAGCGCCGCGAAGTCGGTGCTGAGCTGTTCCAGTCGACTTGGCTGGGGGTCCAGTGTGCCTGCGTTTCTATCCAAGTTGAGGGCTCCTTGCTGGCAACGTGGTCCGTCTTCGCGAGGAATGGCGCGACGAACCGCTCTGATGTCGCCGACTCAACCTAGCCCGGTCGCCCGGTGGTGGGCTGAGATAGATCAGAGCCCGGATTGCCCTTGCGACTAACCCGAGATCGCCGCTCGACGTGGCTCGGCCGCAGGAGGTCGGTAGCCCAGTGGAGCGCGGCGACCATCGATGAAGGGGCGACGATCAAACGCATAGAGCAAGAGGTTGAGGTGAAGATGAAGGGAATCAGGGCTGCTCTCCTGCCCGCAATGCTTCTTGGCATAGCCGGGTGCACCACCACGGGGTCCGGCATCGGTGTTTCGAGGGGCGGGTCGACGACAGCGACGTTCGTGTGGAAATCGAGTGGTGCTCGATCGGGCACGATGACCGCTAACCTAAGCACGGGCGGAACCTATGCAGGCCCGTTCTTCCAGATCACGAGCGAGACAACCGTCGAAGAGCTCGGCCCGCTGTGGACCGGGTGGGGCAACCGGTGGAGGTGGCGCGGCTGGGCCTATTGGGGCCCTACCCAGAGCACGCTTACCCATTATAGCGGAAGAGTCCTGGCCAACCTAGGCGGGCCGGACGGGCAGATGCGGTGCCATTTCCGGCTGATGCGGCCCGGCGCAGGCATGGCTGGCGGTGGCCAAGGCCGCTGCCAGTTGCCAAGTGGGACGATCATCGACGCGACCTTCCCGCCGACCTGACCGGCCCTCGCTCAAATCCGTCGGCAAGGTTACGCCGGTCGGCGATCGGTACGTGCAGGTCGATGCTGCGCAGTCGGCGAAGGCGGGGATAGCCAAAGCCATCCCCGCCGATTGCATCAGGGCAGGATCCTGATCTGATTGTCGACGCTCGACACGCCGGGCGCAGACCAAGCCGACCGCTCAGCTTCCTGGCGCTCCGCCCAGGTCCTCACGGTGCCCTTGAGCGTGATCTTGCTGCCGTCGACCTCGACCTGGACGCGCTGCGCGTCGACCTGCGCGCTGCGCACGAGCGCATCCTCGATCTTCTTCTTGACGTCGCCTGGGTTGACCCTGGGCTGGACCGTGATCGTGTTGGTAACGCCCTTCACGCCGGCGATCGATCGGACGGCGCGTTCTGCCCATTCCTTCTGGAAGTTCCATTCCACGTGGCCCTCGAGCGTGAGCCAGCCGCTCTTGACGACGATCTTGATCTTGTCGGCGCTGCTGGGCAGCTCGCGCTTCAGCGACTTGACCGCCTCCTCGGCAATTTCGGGATCGAGGCGCTCGGTCGAGAGCTTGACCTGAATCTCGTTGGCGACGGCCTTCACCCCCGAAACCCGCTTCGCCGCCTTCTCGGCATAATACGAGTCCATGTAGCTCTTGGTGACGCCGCTCAGCGTCACGATGCCGTCCTTCACGGCGACGGCGATCGTGTCTTCATGCTGGATCGACGGATCGTATTGGATCTCGCTCTCCACGTCCTTCTTGATCGTGGCGTCAGTGCGGAAAAGTGAAACCATCTCGGATCCTCCTGTCTGCTACGGGCATCCAAGCCCAGTCGGTACTCCGCCGCGGTTCACCTATTCTGCGAGTCGAGCCCGCGCGCTGACCCACGTCAGCCGAAATCGGGGACATCAAAGGGCAGGCGTTCCCCGAGCAGCGACATTGGCGTGCACGTCTGATCTGGGTCAGTTTGCCGCGCGCTTCGCGGGCTAGAGTTGGCGCGACCTCAGGCGCGCACGTGGCCGAGGATGGCATAGGAGCTGCGACCGCATCGGCGGAATAGTGACCGCGGAGGCGGCGCCATTTGCAGGACAATTCGAATGGCCATGAATATCGGAATCGACGAGGCAAAGAGGAAAGAGGTTACCGGCGGCTTGGCCCGCTTGTTGGCGGACACCTACACCCTCTATCTGACGACGCATAACTTTCACTGGAACGTCTCGGGGCCGATGTTCAACAGCCTGCATGCGATGTTCATGGCGCAATACACCGAATTGTGGAACGCCGTTGATCCGATTGCGGAGAGGATACGCTCTCTTGGTGAGCCGGCGCCGGGGTCCTATGCGCAGTTCGCCAGGCTCAGCTCTCTTGCCGATGCGCCCGAGACGCCCCCGAAGGCCGAGGCCATGATCAGGATCCTGGCCGAGGGTCACGAGGCGACTGCCCGATCGGCTCGCAGCCTCTTTCCTGTGGCCGATGAAGCGGGCGACCAGGCGACCGCTGATCTCGCGACGCAACGCGTGGCGGTTCACGAAAAGGCGGCCTGGATGCTCCGCGCGCTCCTCGACGAGTGAGCTGACCTCCGCAGTCCACGCTCCGACGGGCGGCAGCGATCGGCGGGCGCCGCGTCTGACCTATGTCAGCGTCCGCGATCCTTCCGCTGCTTACCCTTCTGCTGCTGCGGCCATTGCCTTTCGGCCGACCACGCAATCGAAAGGATCGGTAGATGAAAACAGGATTGCTCCACGTGGCCGAGGACAGGGGCGGGGACGCGCGGCTTGACGCGGCAGTCCAGCTTGCCCGGGCATTCGACCTTCACCTGACGGGCACGCAGGCTGCGCCGCTGTCGGCCTACGCAATGGCCGACCCCTTCGGCGGGGTTTACCCATCGGTGAGGCTCTTCACGGAGCACGAGAAGCGACAGGATGCCACGCGCGCGGCCGTGGAGGCCAGACTGCGCGACGAGGGCGTGGCCTTCGACTGGGTACGCGGAGCTGGTTCTCCCGGGACGGTGCTTCTCGATCAATCGCGGCTGAGCGACGTGATCATCCTCAGTCATCTCGAAAGCGACGAAGGCGGCTGGGACGCGGAACTCGACCTCGTCGGCGATGTCGCAGTCCATTCGCGCGCTCCGATTCTCTCGGTGCCTTATGACAACGGAACGCTTGATCTCGAGGGAACTGCGCTTGTCGCGTGGAACGCTTCGTTCGAGGCGGCGCAGGCGCTACGTTTCGCGGTTCCGCTCCTGAGCCGGGCGGCGCGCGTCCAGATCGTGACGATCGGGGACGACGCTCCCGAGTTTCCCGCCGCCGGCGCCGCCTCCTATCTCTCGCATCATGGCATCCAATCGGAGTTGCTCTCGGTGCCCCGCGGTGAGCTCAGCGTGGGAGAGGAACTGCTGAACGTCATCATCGACTCGCGGTCGAGCTTCGCGGTTCTCGGCGCCTATGGGCATTCGCGCATTCGCGAACGTATCCTTGGTGGGGTCACGCGCGAGATGTTGCTGCGGTCCCCGAAGCCGCTGCTGCTGGCCCATTGAGCAGGGGAGAACGATCGATGCGTCGGTTCCTCGCCGCGACCGCCTTGTGCGTCGCACTCGCTGGATGCGGAACGCAGAAGGCCGAACAGCCTGCCGCCGGCCAGACCGCCACGAGCGACGGGATAAACAATTATCAGCAGGCGGTGATCAACCTCAACGAGGCATCGCGGAAGGCCGTGCTTTTCCGAGCGATCCGAGATGCCGGCCTTCCGTGCCAGAACGTCATTCAAGCCGAGCGGCTGCCTGACGAGAAGGACGGGCCGGTCTGGCGCGCGCAGTGCGAGGACAAGTCATACCACCTCATTATCGTCCGCGCCGACGGAACAGCCTATGTGGTGAGCCGAACCCGATGACCGCACGAGGCGAGCGCGATGTCGAGGCACTTGGGACGGTGGCAGCGTGAAGCAGCTGATGGCGTTCGATCTCGACGGCACGTTGGCCGAGAGCAAGGCCCCGCTCGATGACGAGGTAGCCGGGCTGCTTGCCGCGCTCTTGTCCTTCGCGCAGGTGGCGGTGATTTCCGGGGGCGACTGGCCTCAGTTCAAGAAGCAGGTCGTCGATCGGCTGCCGCCGGGTGCCGAGGGGGGGCGGCTGTGGATCCTGCCGACGGCGGGAGCGAAGCTTTTCCGGTTCGCCGGAGAGTGGCGCCAAGCCTATTCGGAGGCAATCACCCCGGCCGAGAAGGCCCACATACTCAAGGAGCTAGATCGGGCGATCAAGGCTGCCGGGCTCGATCGCGATCCCGCATGGGGCCCCCGGATCGAGGACCGCGGCACGCAGATCACCTATTCAGGGATTGGGCAGAAGGCGCCGCTCGAGGCCAAGGAGGCCTGGGATCCGGATCGGCTCAAGCGGCTACAGCTCCAGGAGATGTTGAGGCGGACCCTGACAGAATGGTCGGTCAATATCGGAGGCACCACCTCGATAGACATCACCCGGGCAGGAATCGACAAAGGTTTCGGGCTTCGCAAGCTCGCCGCGGAGAGCGGCGTTCCTTTGGAAGACATGGTTTTCCTGGGCGATTCGATTTTCCCGGGTGGCAACGACTATCCGGCAGTCACCGTCGGAGTCGATGCAGTCGCCGTTCGCGACGTGCAGGAGACGAAGAGCATTCTTCATGCTCTGACGCTGTGGCTAGGCCGTTGAGCCCGCCAGACGATGGTGGGTCGGTCTAGCTCGGATGGTAGCTGCGGGGGCTTGGGACGAACGGATGATTCTGACGGATCGATTTGCCATCTCATCTGCAGCGCGGGGCGATCGCAGGCGATGAGGGGCCGGGACAGGGACTGAATAGAATGGCGGATCCATACCAAACCCTGAACGTCCCGCGCGATGCCGACGATGCCACGATCAAGAAGGCATATCGCAAGCTCGCCAAGGAGTATCATCCCGACCGTAACGCGGATAAGCCCGGGGCGGCGGAACGCTTCGGTGCCGTGACCGCAGCCTACGACCTGCTCACCGACAAGGACAAACGAGCGCGCTACGATCGCGGCGAGATCGACGAGGACGGCAATCCGAAGGCTCCCTTCGGCTTCTCCGATTTCGATGGCGCCGGTCCTTTCGCCCGGCGCGGCGGGTTCCGGGCGGGCGCCGATGGCGGCGCGACAACCTTCGAATTTAGCGGAGACGAGGCCGACTTCGCCAGCATCTTCGGCGACTTGTTCGGCCGCGGGGACACTGCGGGTGGAGCGCGCCGGCACGGGTCGTATCGCCCCCGCGGAGCGGACGTCGCCTACCGGTTGAATGTCAGCTTCGAGGATGCCGCGGCGCTGCGACCGCAGCATATCGACCTGGGGGGTGGGAAGGCTGTCGACCTCAAGCTGCCGGCAGGGTTCGAGTCCGGCACCCAGCTGCGTCTTCGCGGGCAGGGTGAGGATGGTCCCGGAGGCGCTGGCGATGCGATCGTCATCCTCGAAATTCAGCCGCACCGTTTCTTTACGCGCGAAGGCGACGATGTATTGCTGGACCTGCCGGTGCGCTGGGACGAAGCCGTGCTCGGCGCCAAGGTGCGGGTCCCGACCGTCGACGGACCGGTGTTGCTGACGATCCCTAAGGGATCGAGCTCGGGCCGCACGCTACGGATCAAGGGCAAGGGGTTCCACCGGCGGGACGGTTCACGCGGCAATCAGTTGGTCCGCCTGATGGTGCATCTGCCTTCCGGAGACGCCGAGCTCGAGGAGTTCGCCCGCACCTGGGCTCAGCGTCATGACGAGAATCCGCGCGCGACGATGGGGGTCTGAGAGGGGGCGGAGCTGTGCACGCGTACCGACGTCGACCCGATGCGCGTGCACCAGTCGATCAGGCTGCTCTGCCTGACCGCTGGACCCAGTCTTCAATCTCAAAGGCGTGCGTCTCGATCCAGCGATCGAGCTCGCGCACGACGCTGCTGAGGGTGTAGCCCAGCGAGGTGAGTGCATATTCGACCCGCGGTGGTACCTCAGGGTAGCTGGTGCGCGCCACCAAGCCACACTCCTCGAGGCGACGCAGGGCCTGGATCAGCATCTTCTCCGATACGCCGCCGATGCGCCGACGCAGCTCGGCGGTGCGATACGAACGCTCGCTAAGCGCGTGGATAACGAGCAGCGTCCATTTTTCAGCCAAGAGCGCCAGTACCTTCCGTGCCGGGCAATCAGCAAGGAACACGTCGCACTGCAGTTCGCGGAAGGCACGCGAATTCTCCATTACTTACCTCACGGTATGTACTTGCTGAGTGGGCTGTACGGCAACACCTCCTAGCGTGCAAGGCGCCCACTCGCTGGCGGTGCGGCGCACGACGACGAAAGGAGGCTTCGAGGTGAAATCGTTGACCAAGGTCTTGCCTGCTATCGCAGCAGCAATTTTGCCCCTGTCAGTTTCGGCAGAGCCGGCACATGCGGCGAGGGTAGAGCGGTCAGCAGCGCAGGCGCCCGGTTTCTATCGGGTGATGCTTGGCGATTTTGAGATCACCGTTTTGACGGACGGCACCACGCCGGTGCCTTTCGCCGACCTGCTCCATGGCATCAGCCGTGGGGAACTGGCCGAGATCTTTCGCGCTGCCGGCGAGCCGCTCGACCGCGAAACTTCGATCAACAGCTTCCTGATCGACACGGGCGAGCGCCGTATCCTGATCGAGGCAGGCGCGGGAGGGTTGTTTGGCGACTGCTGCGGGCGTCTCCCAGCCATGCTGAAGGAAGCAGGCTATTCGCCGGAGTCGATCGACGCGGTGCTCCTGACGCATGTTCACGGTGACCATTCGGGTGGCCTGACCGTGGACGGTCGTCGAGTCTTTCCGAACGCCGAGATCTACCTCGCTAAGCAGGAGCTCGAATATTGGCTGAGCGACGTGGCTAAGGCACGGGCAAAAGCCAGTCACAGCAAGATGTTCGAAGAGGGGCGTGCGGCCCTTGCACCCTATTACGCAGCGGGTCGTATCCGTACCTTCACCGCGCCGGCGGAGTTGTTTCCCGGCATTCGTGCGACCGCCGCACCCGGCCACACGCCCGGGCACAGTTTCTTCGAGATCGAGAGCCGCGGGAATCGCTTACGCGTGGTCGGCGACATCATCCACGCGGCCGAGATTCAGCTGCCGCGACCCGACATCACAATCGATTTTGACGCCGACGAAGCGCGGGCGGCAAAGACGAGGACGGCCGCCCTGGCGGAGCTTGCCGGTACCCACGAGCTCGTGGCAGCGCCCCATGTCTCCTTCCCGGGCCTGGGACATGTCGTGCGTGCCGGCGTCGGTTACGCCTGGACGCCGATCCCCTATTCCGCGGCCGTTCGGCAGGTAGGGCACTGAGGACTGTTGCGCGTTCAGCGCGCCGCCGCGCGCCGTCCCAGTGCCGCCGCGCGCGCGGTCGTAGCTCGCGAGGAAGCTTGATCGAGCGAAAGCTCGTCAGATCCAAAGTCTGCTGACGGGAAGTAGACGAGTGCGCGCACGCCGGCGGTCTGCAGAGGCGAGGGTTCGCGGCAACTGATCCAGGTCAGGACTCACCTGCAGGATACTGTCCATCGTCGGCGTTCGATTTATCCTTGGAGGCTGGCATGGCGAAAGCAATCGGCATCGATCTCGGCACCACCAATTCATGCGTCGCGGTGATGGAGGGCAAGGAGCCCAAGGTCATCGAGAATGCCGAAGGTGCCCGGACCACCCCATCCATGGTGGCCTTCCGCCCTGATGGCGAGGTGCTGGTCGGTGCCGCCGCGAAGCGTCAGGCCATTACCAATCCGGAGCAGACCCTCTTTGCGATCAAGCGCCTGATCGGGCGCCGCTACGATGACCCCATCGTCCAGAAGGACAAGGGCATGGTCCCCTACAAGATCGTTCCCGGCGCCAATGGTGACGCCTGGGTCGAGGTGAACGGAAAGAAGTCGAGCCCCAGCGAGATTTCTGCGCACATCCTGCGCAAGATGAAGGAGACTGCCGAGAAATATCTGGGCGAGCCGGTCACCGAAGCCGTCATCACCGTTCCGGCCTATTTCAACGACGCCCAGCGGCAGGCGACCAAGGATGCTGGGACCATCGCCGGTCTCGAGGTTCTGCGCATCATCAATGAGCCAACGGCTGCCGCCCTTGCCTACGGGCTCGAAAAGAAGAAGGCAGGCACGATCGCGGTCTATGATCTTGGCGGCGGCACTTTCGACGTGTCCATTCTCGAACTCGGCGATGGCGTGTTCGAAGTGAAGTCGACCAACGGCGACACCTTTCTCGGCGGCGAGGATTTCGACAAGCGGATCATCGACTTTCTGGCGGACGAGTTCCGCAAGGAGCAGGGCATCGATCTGCGCCAAGACCGGCTCGCGCTCCAGCGGCTGAAAGAGGCGGCCGAGAAAGCGAAGATCGAGCTCAGCTCGGCATCACAGACGAGTGTCAACCTGCCCTTCATTACCGCGGATCAATCCGGTCCGAAGCATCTCGACATCAGCCTAACGCGCGCCAAGCTCGAGGCGCTGGTCGATGACCTCATCTCCCGCACCGTGGGGCCGTGCAAGGCGGCGCTGGAGGATGCAGGGCTCAAGGCCGATCAGCTCGACGAAGTCGTGCTGGTCGGCGGGATGACCCGCATGCCGAAGGTCGTCGAGGCGGTGAAGACCATCTTCGGGCGCGAGCCGCACCAGGGCGTCAACCCTGACGAGGTCGTGGCACTCGGCGCAGCGATCCAGGCGGGCGTGCTGAAGGGCCAGGTCGAGGACGTGCTGCTCCTCGACGTCACGCCATTGTCGTTGGGCATCGAGACGCTCGGCGGCGTGATGACCAAGCTCATCGACCGGAACACGACAATACCTACGAAGAAGAGCCAGACCTTCTCGACGGCGGAGGACAACCAGCCCGCTGTGACCATCAGGGTCTTCCAGGGCGAGCGGGAAATGGCCGAGGACAACAAGCTCCTCGGCCAGTTCAATCTCGAGAACATCGCACCCGCGCCCCGAGGCGTGCCGCAGATCGAGGTGACGTTCGATATCGATGCAAACGGCATCGTGAACGTTTCCGCGACAGACAAGGGGACCGGGCGCGAGCAGAAGATCACCATCCAGTCGTCGGGCGGACTGAGCGAAGAGGACATCAAGCGTGCGGTCAGGGATGCCGAAGAGCATGCCAGCGAGGACAGGAAGCGGCGCGAATTGGCGGAAGCGAAGAACCAGTCCGACGCTCTGATCTTCCTCTCCGAAAAGACGCTTGCGGATGCAGGAGATCGCGTTGCGGCCGCGGATCGGCAAGCCGTCGAAGAGGCGGTTTCGAACCTGAAGACGGCCATGCAGGGCGACCAGATCGAGGACATCCGCGCGCGCGGCGAGGATCTGCAGTCTGCGACGCAGAAGGTCGCCAGCGCCCAGCGCTCCGAGCCGGGCAGCACATCGTCGGCTGACGACGGGATTGTGGATGCCGAGTTCGAGGAGGCGGACGACGCGAAGAAGTGATCCGGTCCGTTCCGCTGATCACTGTTTGGTGAAGTGGCGCCTGCCGCTTGCACGGATGAATGAAGGCTCGGTCAAATGAACCAGGACGACATCGCTGAAGGAGGGCAGTCTCCGGAGCCGCAGGAGCAAGGGGTGGAGAAGCCCGAGTCCAAGCAGGCGGCCGCATCGGAAGCCGACGAGCTGCGGGAGCGGCTCCTGCGTGCGCTGGCCGATGCCGAGAATGCCAGAAAGCGAGCCGATCGCGCGCGTGCCGAGGGGCGCGAAACCGGCATTGCAGACCTAGTCTCGAAGATCGTTCCCGCTCTCGACAGCCTCGATCTCGCCATCGAGGCGGCCAGCCGGACGGAGGAAGGAACCCGGCCGAGTGTCGATGCCCTGTTAAACGGGCTCCGGGCGACCAGTCGCGCGTTCCTCGATGCGCTGGTCAAGGTTGGCGTCGAGCGAATATGCCCCGGTACGGGCGAGGCGTTCGACCCCAACATCCACGATGCGATCTCATCGCGATCTGATGACGAGACCGGTGATGGCCTGGTCCTGGAGACCCTCCAGCCCGGATACAGGGTTGCAAGCCGGCTTGTGCGGCCCGCGCGCGTCGTGATTTCAAGGGCGAGCTGAGCGAGGAGGCGGATCCGATGATACGGTTCGCCTCCGCCGCTGACGCCCCCGGAACACGGCAGAGCTTTGGCCGGCTGCTGCGGCGCTCGGCCCGGTCCACAAGGGGCAACTGGTGGTGCGGCGTGCTCGCCCTCGTCTCGGCCGCGCATGTCGACCCGGCGCCTGCGAAAAGCGAGCCCCAGCTCCCGACTTTCGAAGTCCGCGAGGTCGGCAGCGGCGATCGGCCGAGCTATGAAATCGCAATCCTCGCCCCGACTCGCTGGCCTGACCGGTCGGTGCGGACGGGCTTGCTGAGGAAAGCGGCGCAAGTCGCTGCAGGCCGAGGGGCGCGCTGCTTTGCGATCGAACGCGCGCAGTTAAGCCGCGATGTGTCGTATGTGCCGCTCCGATCCGGCCATATGACCGTTTCGACGAGCGGAAGCGCGGCCGAATGGCGCCGTTACTGGCGGCTCTATCAGCATGTGCTCGACAAGCCAGGCGTTCATTTTGGCCTCGGATCTGCACCTCGAATAGGAAGCAAGGTAGTCGAGGGGCGGATGATCATTCGTCTCTGCGGACCTGGTGTCGAGACGTCGGGCGATCTCTTCGAAGTGGAACAGATTTTGTCACGCATTCACACTTCCGACCCAGCCGGAAGCCGTTGATGGTCTGATCCTCTCTCTGCGACCTCGTCTTTGCAGATGTTCTCGCGAGTCAAGGTGGCGGAGTAGGCGTATGTCCGTTGTCGTCCTGATGATCGAGCACCTCGGTAAGGTCTTCCTGTCGACGCACCCGAACCATGCAATCGCCTGGTCCACCCTTTTGTCCTACGTGAACGGCGCCTGGGCTGAACATTTCCCCGATCGGCCGCCTCCAGACAACGAGGAAGAACGCGTCACGATGTTCTTCGCGGGGGAGGGGGACGAGTATGTCATCGCGGAGGCGGACGTCGAGACCGACACGACGCTGCATTAGGCAAGTGCCTGCTGGTGCACGACTGACGTCCGCTGCCCCGTCAGAGCGAAGGATCACGCGTCCGTTCGGTCCCGGATCGGCTCCACATCCTGGGCGAGTGGGGACCGGGCGCCAGCTGGCGGCGACAGCATCGCCAGCAATTCCGCCAGGTCCATCGACGCGAAGCTCACGGAACTGTCCGCCACGCCATACGGCATGATCAGGCGGCCGGCGTGCGCCAACGCCCCGCAGGTGTAGACGACGTTGGGAACATAGCCTTCGCGTGCTTCATCCGAGGGCGAGAGGAGCGGCACTGCTGTTCGGCCGATAACGCGGCTGGGGTCATCCCGATCGAGCAGCAGCGCCCCGATGGAATATTTGCGCATGGCGCCGACGCCGTGGGTGAGCACCAGCCACCCTTCTTCCAGCTCAATAGGTGATCCGCAGTTGCCGATCTGAATGAGCTCCCAGGCATATTCGGGGCGGGCAAGAAGTTCGCCATGCTCCCAGCGATTGAGATCGGAGGAGCGCAGCAGATAAAGGCTTTCGCCATCCTGCCTGCCGATCATCAAATAGTCTCCGTCGAAACTACGCGGGAAGAGCGCCATGCCCTTGTTGCGTGCGGCGCTGCCTTGGAGCGGACGAAGCTCGAACGTCTCAAAATCGCGGGTCTCGAGGATTTCCGAGGAGATCGCCTTGCCGCTGTAGGCGGTATAGGTACCGTAATAGGTAAAGCCGCCATCATCCTGCTCGAACCGTACGAGGCGTAGGTCCTCCAAGCCGTTGCGCTGCGCGGGCGTGAATGGAAACAGCACCATCTCGTCGAGACGGTTGCTGCAGTCATGGCGGCGAAAGACGACTCTGCCATCGTCGTGGCTCTCGGCTTTGGCGGCGACTGCAAGATCCGGTTCCGGCTCGAGTTCGAGCGAGCCGTCTGGAAGGACGATGCCTTGGCGGAACGTCACCGATGAGATGTGCCCCTCGCCGACGGCGCGCAGGGACAGGATGAAGCGCAATGCGCCATGCGGGAGCCCCGTCTGGTCAGGATGAGGCACGATGCTCGGGTTCATGACAGCAGCGGCACCGAACGAATATTCATGGCAAAAATAGGCGCCGATAAGCTGCCGCTGCGAACGGTCTAACGAACCGGTGAGACCAATGTCGGTCGCGACCTGATCGTATCGCTCTTCGAAAACCTTGCGAATCTCACGGTGCCGGCTCTCGAAATCCGCGAGCACGAGGGCAAGCTCCGCTTGGGTCGTGCGGCCGTCCATCGCCCGCACGGCAGCGATGATCCGGCGCATCCGCTCATTATCGACAGGATTGAGGTGCCGCGGCTCCGACGCGATTTGCAAGGGCCGGACGACCACTCTGGAAGGGTTCGGAAGGAGGTGCAGGCTGGATTGGATCAGCGGCATGCCTTGCCTCCGGACGCGGCCACCTGGCGCTCCTCGCTTGTGTCCAACGCGGCCGCCTCGTTGCGCAAGCGCGCGATCGCCAGGGCGGCAAACTGGAAGGCGAGGATGGATTCTGCGCCTTGGTTGAGGTTCACCCGATCCACCTGCAGGCCATCGTAGCAACCGCCATCGGGGCTCGCGATCCGGACGCCGAGATCATTTGCGCCAAGATACCAGGCAAACGCGGCTTCGGCATGGTCCCGCCATCGGCGATCGCCGTCCTGCGCGAATGCGAGCGTGCAGGCATCGATCGTCGCCCAGGCCTCGAGCGGCTGCTGATCGAAGGCACGCGGCGGTTGAAAGGCCGCGCCGAAGCTTTGGGTGCCGACCGGCCGGAAATGGCCTTCCGGAGCGGTCTGCTGGCGCCGGAGCCAGTCCAGCGCCTCCAGGGCGTCCTGTCGCATGTCCGTGCGACCGAGAACGGTACTCGCCAGCAGCAGTGCTTCCGGCAGGCGGGCATTGTCATAGGCAAGGACCGGCTCGAACCACGTCCAGGCGTCCCGCCTTACTGTACGAAGCAGGTCGAGCAGCTCCCCGGCGAACGATTCAAGTTGAAGCCTTGCCGGTCGGTGGCCCGGGTACACGCTGAGATGCGCTGCTAGGCCGAGAATGGCGAAGGCGCGGGCGCGGGGGCTGGTGAGGAATGCGCTTGCCGGGATCACCTTGTCTGCGAGCGCCGTCGCCCAGAGCTTGAGACCGTGATTGCGGGTGAGCTCGGCCGTACGGCCGATCGCCCAGACAGCGCGGCCGAAGCTGTCCTGCGAGCCTTCCTGTTCGAGCCAGTTCCGGTTGAAAGCCATGAAGTTGCGAAAGCGCTGTGACTGCTCGTTCCAGGCAAGGTCGACGAACGAGGCGTAGGTAGGCGCCAGGGCAAGCGCGCGCTTGGCCTCGATTCGCTCTGCTTCGAACTGCGTGGCGAGCATCAGCGCGCGGGCGTTATCATCGAGGCAATAGCCATGGCGCCGGTCGGGGACGGTGGACCGACTGTGCTGCAGCATACCGCACCCATCGGTCAGCCGCGCCACGGCGCTGAGGCTTGGCTTCGGCGGCTTCGACTTGGAGGCATGGAGCTGCACGACGCCCGGCTTACCAAAGACCTCGATGCGCGCCCGCTGAAAAAGCGTCGTATAGCGCTCCGCCACCACAGGCCAGATCATGTCACGGCCGGCTTGATAAGCGTTGCGCCGCATCTCGTCGCGAAGGTTCCTGTTGGACAGAACGGCGCCCACGGATCCGGCGAGCGCCTCGGGCGAACCGAAGGGGACCAGCTGACCGCGACGCCCGGCGAGCAACTCCTGCGCGTGCCAATAGGGGGTAGAGATCACCGCCTTGCCCAAGCCGACAGCGTAGGCGAGCGTTCCGCTCGTGATCTGCGCCTCGGAGAGATAGGGCGTCACATAGATGTCGCAGGCCGAGAGCCACGCCTGCAAGGTCGGCGCGTCGACATACTCGTTCACGAAGCGCACATGGCTCTCGAGACCGAGGCGGCGGACGCGACTTGCCAGCTCGTCGCGGTAGCGTTCGCCCTCGCGCGCCGCCAGATGAGGGTGCGTCGCGCCGAGGACGATGTATACGAGATCTGGATGGTCCTTCACGAGGCGATAAAGCGCTTCGATCATCACCTCGATGCCCTTGTTTGGGGAAAGCAGGCCGAAGGTCAGGATGACGCGATGGCCGTCGAGCCCGAAGCGGTGCTTGTGGAAGGCTGGGTCCAGGAAGGGCAGATCGGGGATGCCATGCGGGATCACGGCGATCTTGCCGGCCGCCACCTCCATGTCACGGGTAAGAATCGTTCGGCCCATCTCGGTCATGACGACCAGGCGGGATGACCGCTCGGCGAGAGCGCGCATCACCCGTCGTTGATCCGGGTCGGGCTGCGTCAGCACCGTGTGAAGCGTCGTCACGACCGGCGCCCGAAGCCTCTCGAGCATCGGCAGCAAGTAGCCGCCTGCCTTCCCACCGAAGATGCCGAATTCATGCTGAACGCAGATGACGTCCGGATTGAGCGCATTGAGGTGGTCCGCAGCCGCCAGGTAGGCGTCGGGATCGTCCTGCGCGATCTCGTAGCCTACTTCCTCCGGGTAGCGGTGCCGCGTCCCAGGATCGTTCATCGCGACAGTGGAGAGACTGGCGTCGGGCGATATCTGGCGCAGCGCGTCGTGCAGATCGGCGGTGAAAGTCGCGATGCCGCAGCGTCGAGGAGGGAAATTGCCGATCAGCGCGATGTGGCGAACCGGCGGCGTCAGAGCATAGCCGTTCATCTTACTCTCCATTCCGGGCGTCTTCGAGATCCGTGTCGCCGATCCCTTTTCCTGCTCACGAGGCGGCGGGCGTGGCGATCGACAGGGCGGCGGTTCGCTGCGGTCGTCGCGGTGGCGGAGGCGTCGCTTGACTGGCGCGTTGCACCAGTCGTCGTACCTCCTGGGCACGCTCCCGCGGGATCACCAGCACGACGTCATCCGTGGCAACGATGACGAGATCGGACACGCCCAGCGCGGCAACTCGCGGCCCGCTCGTCCGAATAAGGCACCCGTGGCTTTCCAGCGCTAGGACATCGCCGTGCAGCGCATTTGCGCTGTCGTCCTGCGCTTCGATCTCATGAAGCGCATCCCAGCTCCCGATGTCGGACCATCCCACCTCGACGGGGACCACCGCCATGCGCGCGGCGTGCTCCATCACGACATAGTCGATCGATTTCGCCTCCACGGACGCGAAGGCGGCTCTATCGGGAATCACTCGATTGCCCTCGCGATCGGCGGTCGCCAAAGCCTTGCGAACCGATCCGAGAAGCCCCGGCGCGTGAACCGAGAGTTCCTCAATGAGGCGGTCCGAGCGGAGGAGGAAGATGCCTGCGTTCCAAACATATCGGCCATCGGCAAGCATGCGTTCCGCGCGTGCCGCCTCCGGCTTCTCGACAAACCGGTTCACCCGGCAAATCTCGCCGGAGAGCGGCTCTCCCATGTGGATATAGCCATAACCGGTCGCGGGGCGGTCTGGAGTGATGCCGAACGTCACCAGCCAGCCATCCTGGGCCAGGGGAAGAGCCCGATGCACGGCTTCGCCGAAGGACTCCACGTCCCTGATCACATGATCGCTCGGCATGACCAGCAACAACGCGTTCTCGTCCGTGCATTCGAGCGCCGCCATGGCGAGGGCGGGGGCGGTGTTGCGCCCGATCGGCTCGAGGAGCAGCCGGGAGGGTGGGCATCCCACCGCTTCGAGCTCTCGGAGGATCTGCCGCTCATGGTCCTGGCTGGCGACGACGACGGGGGAGCTTGCTTGCGCGATGCTCCTGGCGCGCAAAGCCGTCTGCTGAAGGAGGCTTTCTTCGCCTGCCAGTGGAAGGAACTGCTTCGGCGTCTGCTCTGTGGAGAGTGGCCACAGTCTCGTCCCTGCGCCGCCGGAAAGGATGACGGGGATGAGCTGCATGAATCAGGCCCTTGTCGCGAAGTCCCGCCATGGGAGCAGCGCGCTCCAGGGACACTTTTCCGATTTCCTTTCAGCGTTGGGCGCGATCCTGATGGCCGCACCCGCCGCCAAGGCTACGTGAGGGTAAGGAGGGCGCGGCTGCCCCGCCCTGCGCTAGATCAGTCGTAGCATCACTGCCTGCTCATGAGGCCGGCTGTCGCGAGCGGCGGCGCTCTGGATCAGAGAAACCGCTGGCCGGCATGGTCGCGGAACCGGTCGGCCGAGCGGACATAGTCCGAGAGGACTTGCACCGTCTTGTGGCGGCTGACCTCCTGCATCTTGAAGATCGTCGCGCCCTGACTGGCTGCTTCGGTCAGGAACCCCGCGCGCAGCGAGTGACCGGAGAATTTGGCGGCGTCGTAGCCGGCGGCACCGGCATAGCGCTTGACCAAGCGCGCGACTGCCTTGTCGGACATCGGCTCGCCGGTAAGTTGGTCGCTGCGGGTGAGGCGGCGGAACAGCGGGACCGTCGCTTCCTGCGCGGGCGTGCGGACAACTTCGGCCTCCAGCACCCGCACGGCGCTGATCCATTCGAGCAGCAGCGCCTTCGGGCGCAGCCGGGTGCCTTCGGGGATCGCGATCGTCGTGCCTTCGCCGGCTTGGTCCGTTTTGGTGGTGCCGAGGTAGAGTTCGATCCCGTGGTCGAGGATGCCGACATTCTCGAGCGTCAACGCCACCAGCTCGGAACGGCGCAACGCGGCGGCCATGCCGATCGCGAGCGCGGCACGATCGCGACGGGCGCGCAGGCCATCGCCCTTGATCTGCGCCAGCATGTCGCGGAGCGCGGTGGCGTCTGCGGGCTCCTTGCGGGTTTTCTTGGCCCGCTTTTCGTTGCGGATGCCGGCAAGCGCCTCGCGCAGGCCGCCCGCTTCCGGGTGCGCGGCCGGCGCTGGATAGTTGCTTGTGCGATGATGGTGGCCGATCGCGGCCACGCGCCGTTCGATGGTGCTTGGCTTAAGACCGGACGCGGCCTGGTTCGCGACGAACGCGGCAATCTGTTCCGGATGTGCCGGCATCGCTACGAGGCCGCGCGTGCGACACCAGTCGGTGTAGATGATCCAGTCGGAGTTATAGGCGCGATGGGTCGCGGCGGCGCGCGCGGCTTTCTTGTAGGCGGCCGCGCGTTCGAGATCCTCGTGGAGCACGGCAAGCATCGCGGCGTCGGGCGCCAGCGCCGGCAGCGTGACGGGCTCGGGCTCGGCTTGGTCGGGACTTGGGTCGTGCAAGATCGGTGCCGCAGTTCGATGGACTGTCAGCGCCGGTTTGCCACCTGTAGGTTTTCCTTAAATGGTGGACGGCATCTGCCCGGCGGCAAGCTCCCGAAATAGTGGATTTGTGCCTGAACTGGACGTCACCATCTTCGCCTTAGGATCGAACCCACATCGGCGTTAGTCGGCGCTCATGGCATCAGATGTAGTGCCGAAACGGCAGCGGCGGTGCGGTAACGGTATGGGGCGATGCCATCAGGATCTCACCCACCCGGTCCGCGAACTTGAGCGTCACGGGCAGGGCGCTCGCGAAATCGCAGGCGTTGTAGTTGACCTTGGTGAGCGCAAGGATGTCGCCGAGCACCTCTACGATGTCCCCTTCGCCATGCGTCACGTCGACGGTGAGCGGCTTGGGTGTCTCGAACCCTTGATAACCTGCCAGCCGGGGTACGAACCCCCGCGCCCAAAGGTAACCTGACCAGTCACCCACGGTAAGGGCCGTGCCGCGCAGGACCGGTGTCGACGCGGAGGGGCGGAACAGCCGAACGTCATCGAGCTGCTTGATCCTGACTCCTACCAGCTGTGTTTCAGTGGGTACTGCGCTGCAAAAGCCGTCCCACTCATCGTCGGAAAAGCGGTGACGCCCATGGATGAACAGCTGGTTCGGTGGCTTGCCGTGCTTGAGCTTATAGCCCTCGACCACCGAGGTCATCAAATTCGCCGCCGCGCTCCTCGACAGATGATACTCTTTGCGCTCGTCGGAATACCAAGGGCCGAGGGCGCCGCGGAAGACAAGGCCGTCGCCTGAGTTGAGGAACATCTGCGCGGCGCAACAGGCCTCGCCCGTTGCCGCAGGCGTGTCGTCGTTCTTGAACACCAGTCCGACGTAGCACACGCCAGGCCGGACATGGGCTAAGGCCCAAGGCTTCGCGTCCATCTTGAAGTAGAGCGTGGTGCAGAAGTTCCAGGCAACCGTGGCCTCGTCCTGAAGGCCGCGTCGGCGGTCGTTGGCTATGTTGAGGTTGCGGTCGACCAGCGTGCTTTCGAGGATCAGCTGGAGGACGACGCCGTCCTGCAGCAACTCGGCTTTCAGCTGGTGGTGGAAATTGTTCGAGAACAGGTAAGTTTCGGCATCCCGCACCGTGTCGGGGAACAGGTCGCCGCCCATCTGGAAGAAGCGTTTGGCGTCCTTGAAGCTCGTGATGTCGGAGGGGGTGCGCTCGTCCTTGGGCGGTGGTGCGACCTGGGGGCGTCCATAGCGATAGACGACGTCCGGAACGACAACGAGCCAGACGTCGGGACGGCGCTCCTCGGCGCGGATGTGCGCGCGGATCGCGTCGGCGAACAGCAGCACCGTGGAACGAACCGCGTCGGCGCGATTGTTCTTCTTGATGCAATGATCGATGTCGCCGCTCTTGAGCGCTAGCTCGACCATGCCGCGGGTTGGCAGTACGATGCCGAAGCAGGCCTCGAACCCTGGCCATGCGGGTGCCCATAGGACGGGCTTGCCCTTTGCATCGACCTTGCCGGGTATATGCAGGCTGATCCGCTCTAACCAGCGGCGGGATAGGCCGACACCGCTCTCCGTCCCGATGACGCCCAGGCGTACCTGGGAGCGGCCATCGGGACCCTCGAGTGGCCCGAAGAGGAAGAGCCCATCTTTTGGCGCTTCCATCTGCTGCCCGTGACCGAACTCGAGCAAAGGCTCGGCGATGCGGTGCGTGAGGATGCTCATGCGTCGGCCTCCTCCGGTATCTCATCCCGGTCAAAGGCCGTTTCGAAGTCCTCTGACAGAGTTATCTGGCCTCCGTCGTCTTCCTCGGCTCGGCGGTCTTCTTCCGCGGCGAAGCTGACTGGAAAGTCGAAGCTCATCGGTAAGCTAGCGACGGTGAGGCGCTCACCGGACGCGGCAATGTCTAGTGCCGCTTCACCTTCGGCAAGCCAGCCCATCGCGGCGAGCAGCATGTCGCGCCATTTGTCATTGAACCAGGACCGCGTGAGGCGCAATCGGATGCGCTGCAGCTGTTCACCCGGGAGCGGGGTTCGGCCGTCGGTCGTCACCGCAACATTGGCATGGACCCGGAAGAGAGCATCCGGCCAGAGCTTGGGTTGAGCGACAAGGCACAGGTGCCAGCGCCGATCCTTGAACTTGCCGCTCAGGACACGGTCGACCCGATGTCCATCGCTCAGCGTCAGCTTCACTCTTCCGTCGATGAGTCCGTCGGGGAAGAAGCGGCCTCGGGCGCCCGAGGCGAAATCGACAGGAAGTAGCCCGAGACGATGCATGGCCAGGTCCCAGTGCTGACGCATCAAATTGACGGCGATCCGCCGTGCATTGGAACGCTCACCGAAGTGGCGGCTATAGGTACCGTCGATCACGCCGTTGAATGGCAAGCTGGCGCGCGCCTTCAAAGGCGGAGCGCCGTTGTCGAGACGCTCGATAGCATCGGGTCCGCAGAAGGCGATGGCGCCTCCCTCGTGAAGCACATGGGGAACACGCGTAAACTGGCTCCAGGCTTCCAGCTGCGCAGTCGTTCCCTTCGCCTCCAGGATCCAGACGTCGGGCCTCGCCCGGAGTTCGAACCAGTTGCTGTAAAGCGTCTCGGGATTTGGAGTGACCAGCTTTCGACCGTCCTCTTGGGCAGCAACGATCATCGCAAGCTGCTCGGCGTCCGGATGCTCGACCTTCAGCACACGTGAGGTGTCGAGCGTTTCGAGCAGGGGCTGAAGACAGGCCGCCCAATTAGGGAACGCATTGTGTGCGTTCTGGCGGAGGATCTCTGTTGGGAAATCGCCGAAATCCACGTCGGCAATCCGGATCGGAATCATGAACTCCGCGTCGCCGAGCTTGCGACGCATGACGTCGCCGAGAGCGAGCTCCTTCTTTACGCCTTGCTTGCCGATATGCTCGGACACCACGACGATCTGCTTGATGGCCTCGTGCCGCAGCACGTGCTCGATCTTGTCCCAGAAATCGTCGCCACCCCGAAGCGCGCGAACGTCGACCCAGACCTTGTATCCGGCCGTGGTTAGGCGCCCGGCAAGCCACCGGGCGAAGCAATTGTCCTCAGGATTGGCGTGCGTGATCAGAATTGTGTCGCGCACCGGTGTCGGAGCGGTAGTCATGGGAGTCCCCGCCAGCAGAGTGCCGTACCTAAAAGCACGAACGTGCGACTACTCTGCCAGAGGGCGCACGTTGGTGATGGTGATGCCTACATCGGCACTCGCAAGTGGCCCGTCCGTTGTGAGCATCTCGGCTTGCAGGTCGATCGCCAAAGCAAGGCACGTCCGATCGCCGAGAGAAAGACCGAGCGCCTTCGTGGCTGGCCGGAGGTCGCCTACTATGAGTGCCTGGGCAGGAGTGAGCGGCCGGACATCAAGATGCAGCCCGCCAAGCGCCTCACGCACCTCGTCGAGCGGCAATCCCCGGTCCCGTAGCTTGGAGACGACCTCTGCGAGGTTGGCTGTTCCGATGATGCTGCGGGTCAGGACGTCGACTACCCTATCCGCCCCGGGTTCATCGTTCAGAAGACAGAGCAGGGCGGAGGCGTCGAGTACGACTTTGCTACTCACGCTCCGCCTCACGCCGACGCTCCGCGATCAGCTCGTCAGCCAAGCCGACGCCTTCGGGCACATACTTGCGCAGGATGGCGCGAGCACGCTCAAGTGCCTTAGGTACGGAACGTACCCGCAATTCGCCATCGTCCACATCGACGAGAACGGTGTCACCCGTGGTGATCCCGAGCTCACGGCGCATTGCCGCCGGGATCACGAGCTTACCACCGTCCACGATTTTGACCCTCTGTGCTTCCATCTGCACCAATCCCGCTGCTCTGACCTGTCCAACGGCTTTATACCGGAGGGCAACGTCGGACGCCAGCGTGCAGGGAGGGATCGATGCACGGCTGGTCACCGAAATATCGTTCATCAATAATGGAGCAGCTACTTAGACCCGGTCTGCTTAGCTAGGCTCCGTAGGACCGGCACTTGCCGTTCTGAGCCGCCTGCTGCATGATTGGCTCACAAGGGTATACCCAACAACGCCAAGTAGGAGTGATGAGCAGGTGGCAGGCAGCGAGGTTAGGGCGGCGCGGGTGTATTTGCGGGTAAGCACGGACGAGCAGGACCTGACGCGGCAGGAGAGCATTGTGGCTGGTGCGCGGGCGGCCGGCTTTTATGTCGCGGCCGTATACCGGGAGAAGGCGTCGGGCGCGCGACCGGACCGGCCGGAGCTGCTGCGCATGGTGGCGGACCTGCAGCCGGGCGAGGTGGTGGTGGCCGAGAAGATCGACCGCATCAGCCGCCTGCCTCTGCAGGAAGCGGAACTGCTGGTGGATGCTATCCGGGGCAGGGGGGCTCGGCTGGCGGTGCCGGGCATTGTGGACCTGTCGGACTTGGTAGCTGATAGCGCAGGCGTGGCGCGCATCGTGCTGGAGGCGGTGCAGGACATGCTGCTGCGGGTCGCGCTGCAGACGGCGCGGGATGACTACGAGACCCGGCGCGAGCGGCAACGCGAGGGCATCGAGATTGCCAAGCGGGCGGGGCGGTACACCGGCCGCAAGCCGGACCTCGCCCACCACCGGCGCATCGTAGGTCTGCGCGAGGCGGGCATGAGCATCGCGAAGACCGCGGAGCTCGCCGGGTGCAGCATCGCCCACGTCAAGCGCGTGACCGCGCTCCACCGCTCAAGGGCCGCTCAGCCGCAGAAGACTAGTTGAGTACCGTACATGTTTTACCTGCGGGTCGTGGCAGACCGAACCCCACCGCGGATTGGTCTCCGCGTGGAGCAGCAGAGCGGCATCCTGGGTATCACCGCAGGATAATCGCGCATAGTCGCTTCCAACCTGCCATTCTGACACGGGGTTCCGACACCTGTAGACCCGCGGAAAAGCTGGGGTGCTACGCAGGTGTCACAACCGGACGGTTGTGACACCGGCCGCGTTACGGACTGGAATGATAAAACAGGAAGTTCGGTACGATCAGTCAGGGATCAGCGCCCAACCACGTATCTGCAATGTCGCCATTGTGGTGAGAGCCGAGACATCGACTTCGATAGCCTTATCGACCGTGACCGGAGCGATCCCATTCCCGACTAAAGCCTGGCTGCACACTCGAACGGACACGCCTGCCCGCCTTAGCGCCGCTATCAAGGCAAGATTGGGGTTCGTCGTGGCACCGGTTTTCGTCGCATATGCCTCATCATCGGCAATAATCGGTGTCGCCGGCCCGTGGACGATCACGATCACATCTCCCTGTGCCGGCCGCACGCCGTCCGCCCCGAGCAGGTTCAGGAAGCGTGCGACCTTCTCCAGCGAGGGATTGACCTTGTCGGGAGATGACGCCGCCTTCGTCACACTGAACAGCACACGATATCGCAGCGAGTGGTCCGGCCGCTCAACCGCGCCTTCTACCGGCGTGATCCTGCCATAGCCGGCAATCACGGGTTGTTGCGCGGTGACGCCTGCTGACCCGGCACTGCTCATGACGGCCAAGCATCCTGCAACTGCGATAGCGGGAAGCCGCATCTGGTTTGTCCTTTCGAAACCGGAATGATTATCCGACCCTCGCAAATACGGCTGCGCCTATATTTTGCGGCCGCGTGGCAGCCGACGCCCCGCGCGCTCGCGACGGTCGGGAAGCGGGCGCTGCCTCATGCACGGCTAGATCATCGGCGCCGAATATCGCCTCGAGCGTGCGCACGCACATTGCGGCTGCGTCATCGGCGAGCCGGTAATGGACCTGCTTTGCCTCGCGTCTCGTCTTCACCAGCTCGGCGCGGCGCAGCTCGGCAAGCTGCTGGCTGAGGGCCGGCTGGGTCACGCCGGTCGCAGCCTCTATGTCCGCAACCTGCCGCTCACCGCCCAGCAGATAGGACAGGATCATGAGGCGCTGGGGTTGAGCGAACACGCGCAGCTTTTCGACCGCCGCATCGGCGATCGCGCGGGATTGATGGATCGCCGTCATCGATCGGCCTTCAACTGATGAAACCAGTCGGCACCGGCGCTGCACGGCAAGGCGGGCGGGAGCAGGACGTCGTCACCCGGCTGCCAGTCGGCCGGCGTATAGGCCTGCCCATCGGCCGATCGCTGCAATGCCCTCACCGTGCGGAGCATCTCGTCGACCGATCGCCCGACGTTCATCGGATACCAGTTGAGCGCACGGATGATGCCCTCAGGATCGATGAAATAGGTCGCGCGCACGGCCGAGGCGTCGCCGGCCTGTTCGTCAAGCATGCCATAGGCGTAACCCACCGCCATCGACGGGTCTTCCACGACCGGGAACGGCACCTCTACACCGAAGACATCCTTGATCGCGCGCAACCAGGCGACATGCGAATACAGGCTGTCAACCGACAGCCCGAGCAAGGCGCAGTCGAGCTCCTCGAATTGCGGTGCGGCCTTCGCCAGGGCCACGAACTCGCTGGTGCAGACCGGCGTGAAATCAGCCGGGTGCGAAAAGAACACGACCCAACGACCACGATACTGATCGAGCGACATCGCGCCCTGCGTCGTGCGGGCGGTGAAATTCGGGGCCGCGTCCCCGATGCGCAACGAGCGCGGTACGTCTGCATCCATCGTTTCCATGCTTTTCAGATGGCACGGGCAGCCCGTTGACGCAAGCGGATTACACAACTACATAAACCATGAAATCAATAATTGGAGGCGATCGTGGAATCGGCGTTGAATGAGGCAGTTGCGCAGATTGAACGTGCGAAGGCGGCGGTAGCGCCGGTCGTTCACTCGTTCTTCGACGAGCCGACCAACACCGCGACCTACGTCGTCTGGGACCCCGCCACGCGAAAGGCGGCGATCGTTGACAGTGTCCTGAACTTCGACGCTGCGGCCGGTCGCACCAATACGGCGTCGGCGGATGCGGTAATCGCTTATGTGCGGGAGCACGGCCTTTCGGTCGACTGGCTGCTCGAAACCCATGCTCATGCCGACCACCTGTCTGCGGCGCCCTATCTGCAAAAGGCGCTGGGCGGTCAGCTCGCGATCGGCCGCGACATCATTCGCGTGCAGAACGTCTTCGGCAAGATTTTCAACGCCGGCACCGACTTCGAACGGGACGGCTCCGAGTTCGACCACCTGTTCGACGATGGCGACCGTTTTACGATCGGCGACATCGAGGCCATCGCGCTGCATGTGCCGGGGCACACCCCCGCCGATATGGCCTATGTCATCGGCGACGCAGTCTTCACCGGCGATACCCTGTTCATGCCGGACTACGGCACCGCACGCGCAGACTTCCCCGGTGGTGATGCGCGCCAGCTATTCCGCTCGATCCGTCGACTGATGCAGTTGCCCGACGAGACGCGGCTGTTCCTGTGCCACGACTACAAGGCTGCGGGGCGCGACCGGTATGTCTGGGAGACGACCGTGGGCGCGCAGCGCGTCGGCAACGTCCACGTTCATGAGGGGGTGGACGAAGACAACTTCGTCGCGATGCGCACCAGTCGGGACGCCACCTTGTCGATGCCCAAGCTCATCCTGCCATCGGTGCAGGTCAATATGCGCGGCGGCCATCTGCCGGAGCCGGAAGTCAACGGCACCCGCTACCTCAAGATTCCACTGGATACGCTGTGATGCCCGGATTTCCCCATGCCATGCCGCTTGCCGGCTTCATCGGCGGCCTGATGATCGGGTTCGCTGCGGCGATCATGTTGCTGGGCAACGGCCGCATCGCCGGGGTCAGCGGCATGTTCGCGCGTGTCCTCGCTCTCTCTGAAGGGGGAGCGCCTTGGATGATGGCCTTGCTTTTCACGGCGGGGCTGCCCCTGGGCGCGGCGCTGACCGCAGCCAATGTGAATGTGGAAGCTCGCTTCCCGACGTCGCTCGGGCTGATCGCCGTCGCCGGGCTGATCGTCGGGATCGGGACGCGGCTCGGCGCGGGGTGCACCAGCGGTCACGGCGTCTGCGGCCTGTCGCGCCTGTCGCCGCGGTCCATCGTCGCGACCGGCACGTTCATGGCGACCGGCATCGCCACCGTGACCCTCATGCGTCTCGCGGGAGTGGTATCGTGATGCGCCAGAGCCTTCTTTCGCTCGTCAGCGGCACGCTGTTCGGCGCCGGCCTCGCCGTGTCCGGCATGATCGATCCTGCGCGGGTACGGGCGTTTCTCGACGTCGCCGGTGCCTGGGACCCGACCCTGGCATTCGTCATGGCGGGAGCGATCCTGCCGATGGCGATAGCCTGGCTCATCGTGCGTGGACGCTCTACGCCGATCGTCGCGGAGCAATTCCATACGCCGGCCACGTCGCCGATCGACGCGCGCCTCCTCGGCGGTGCCGCCCTGTTCGGCATAGGCTGGGGCCTTGTCGGCCTGTGCCCCGGCCCCGCCATCGCCGCGCTCGCGATCCAGCCTGCCCCCGCGCTGCTCTTCACCGCTGCAATGGCGCTCGGCGCAGCCATCCACCGCTTCGCACTCATCCCACGCCGTTCGGCGTGACCGGACAGGAGACATTACATGGCCTTCAAGAAGATCACACCGTCCTTCTCGGCTGCTCCCCAGCTCACCCGGGATGATGTCGCTGCCGCCGCACAGGCGGGGTTTCGCTCGATCGTTTCGAGCCGGCCAAATGGCGAGGAGCAGGGACAGCCGAGCGCACACGAGATGGCCCGGATCGCCGAAGAACACGGCCTTGCGTTCGCCCATGTCCCGATCGTGCCGGGCAAGGCGACCGATGCCGATGCGGACCGGATGAAGGAAGCGCTGACTGCGCTGCCGGGACCGACGCTCGGCTTCTGCCGAAGCGGCACGCGGGCGGCTACCCTATGGGCGCTGGCGGAGGCGAGTCATGCCGATCCCGAAACGATCGTCGGTCAGGCCAAGGCAGCCGGGTACGACCTGGCCGATCTGAAGCCGGCGCTCGCTCGCCGGTCCGAAAGAACCGGCAAATGACCTACGACATCGTCATCATCGGAGGCGGAGCTGCGGGCATCGCAACCGCCGCCAGCATCCTGAAACGTAACGCCAAGGTGTCGATCGCGGTCGTCGATGCGGCCCGGGACCATTATTACCAGCCCGGTTGGACGTTAGTCGGGGCAGGCGTTTTCACCCCCGAACAGACCCGCAAGGCCGAAGCCGATGTCATGCCCAAGGGCGTCGAATGGATCCGGCTGCCGGCGATCACCATCGACCCCGAGCGTCAGGCGATCACCCTGGGCGACGGGGATACGATCGCCTATCGTGTCCTGATCGTCGCCCCCGGCCTGCGTTTGGCGTGGGAGAAGATCGCGGGGCTTACCGAAGCGTTGGGCCGCAACGGGGTCACGTCCAACTACCGCTACGATCTGGCGCCCTACACCTACCAGCTTGTCCAGGAATTGCAGCGGGGACGCGCGCTGTTCTCGCAACCGCCGATGCCGATCAAGTGCGCCGGCGCGCCTCAAAAGGCGATGTACCTGTCCTGCGACATCTGGCGCGAACGCGGTGTTCTCCCCGCGATCGACGTCGAATTTCACAACGCCGGTGCGGCGCTGTTCGGCGTCGCGACCTATGTCCCTGCGCTGATGGAATATGTCGAGAAGTATAGGATCAACCTCAAGCTCGAATCCAACCTCGTCGCGGTCGACGCCGATCGGCGTATTGCCACCTTCGAGCGCAAGCAGAACGGTGTCAGCGAGCGGATCGAGCGCGGGTTCGACATGCTCCACGTCGTGCCGCCGCAGGTGTCGCATGACGTCGTTGCCAAAAGTTCGCTCGCGGCGGCAAACGGCTTCGTCGAGGTCGATGAGGCGACGCTGCGCCACAAGCGATACGACAACGTCTTTGCCTTGGGCGATGCTGCGGGGACGAGCAATGCGAAGACGGCTGCGGCAGCCCGCAAGCAGGCACCCGTGGTGGCGGTCAACGCGCTCGCCGCACTCGAAGGCAAGCCTCCTGTTGTCGACTATGACGGCTATGGGTCGTGCCCGCTCACCGTCGAGCGCGGCAAGATCGTCCTCGCCGAGTTCGGCTATGGTGGAAAACTGCTCCCCAGCTTTCCGTCGTGGCTGCTGAACGGCACGCGCCCGACGCGCGCTGCCTGGTTCCTGAAGGAGCGGATGCTGCCCCCGATTTACTGGCAAGGCATGCTGAAAGGCCATGAATGGATGGCGGCTCCGCATAAGATCGGCAAAGCGGCATGACCCTCGAACCGATCCAGTATCTGCTGGGTGCGTTATCCGGCAGCCTGGTGGGCTTTACCCTCGGGCTTGTCGGCGGGGGCGGCTCGATCCTCGCCGTCCCACTCATGGTCTATCTGGTGCGCGTGCCCGACGCCCATCTCGCCATCGGCACGAGCGCGTTCGCCGTCGCGGCTAACGCCGCCACGGGGCTGATCGGCCATGCAAGGGCGCATAACGTCAAATGGCGCTGTGGCGGCATGTATGCGACCGCCGGCGTCATCGGCGCCCTGTTCGGCTCTACCGCGGGCAAGGCCGTCGACGGCGGCAAGCTCCTGTTCCTGTTCGCACTGGTCATGGTCGTCGTCGGCGTCCTGATGCTGCGCGGGCGCGGTGACACGGGCAACCCGGGGGCGGAGTGCAACCGGGAAAAGGCGCCGAAGGTGCTGGGCTACGGCCTCGGCACCGGTCTGTTCTCGGGCTTCTTCGGCATCGGCGGGGGCTTTCTGATCGTCCCCGGCCTGATCGGATCGACGGGCATGCCGATCCTGAACGCCGTCGGCACGTCATTGATCGCCGTCACCGCGTTCGGGCTGACGACGGCCGCCAATTACGCATTTTCGGGTCTGGTGGACTGGCCGCTGGCTTTCGTGTTCATCGCCGGTGGAGTTGTCGGCGGCTTGATCGGCACGCGCATCGCGAAGCGCCTCGGTACGGGCGGCACGCTCACCACGGTCTTCGCCGTCCTGATCTTCGTGGTGGCGGCCTACATGCTCTGGAAAAGCGCGGCCGCGTTTCTCTGATGGCGGGTGCGATTGCCATCGGGCCGCTGATGCTGGCCGTCGATCGCGGGCTTGCCGTGCTGTGCATCGTCGTGTTCCTTGGCCTCACGACACTGGCCGGTCGGTTCCGCTTCCCTCGCGTATCGACGGTCTCCACCAGCGCCATCGTCGCTGGACTGGTCACGGCACGGATCGGTTACGTCGCAGCGCATTGGTCGAGCTACACCGGCGCTCCGCTGTCCATCCTTGCCGTGTGGCAGGGTGGCTTTTCCCCCGTTGCAGGGCTTCTGGGCGCTGCGGCGATGCTGGCGATCCGGCTTGGCCGCTCAAGCGCGCTGGCGGCAGGCTGGGGAGCGTTGGCTGTTGCGGGTGGCCTCTGGTTCTCGCTTCAGGCGCTGATCCCTCCCGTGACCTACGGCCCGTTCCCCTATCATCTCAACCTGACAACCCCGTCCGGCGCGCCGCTTCCACTCGATCGCTTCCGTGGCAGGCCCTTCGTGGTCAACCTGTGGGCGACATGGTGCGGTCCGTGTCGGCGTGAGCTGCCGATGCTCGATGCGGTTGCGTCGCGCCCTGGCGAGGTCCCGATCCTTCTTGCCGATCAGGGCGAGGCGCAAGCGATCGTCAGCGGTTTTCTCGGCCGTGAAAATATCGGAGCGCGCCATGTCGCGCTCGACCCCGATCGTGGCCTTTCTCAAGCCCTGAAGGTGGCGGGGTATCCCGCAACGGCCTTCGTTGCGGGCGACGGCACGATCGTACAGCTCCAGCTCGGTGAATTGTCACGCGCTGCGCTCGCCGATGGAATCGAATTAGCAAGGAAACACCGATGAATCGTCGCAACCTGTTGTCTCGGGGCCTCCTGGCCGCGCTTGCCTTCGCCGCGCCGATCACGCCTCTCATGGCCCAGCAGCCCGATCTGTCGCGCAAGGCGGTCGTTGACGATCCCGTGGCTCCCAAGCGCGCCGGCAGGACCTACGACGTCACGGTTGTCGAGTTTTTCGACTATAACTGCCCCTATTGCCGTCGCATGGAGCCGGTGCTGAACGCCCTGCTTCGCTCCGACCCGAAGGTACGGGTCGTGTACCGGGACTGGC
This sequence comes from uncultured Stakelama sp., assembly GCA_964390515.1. GTDB lineage: Bacteria > Pseudomonadota > Alphaproteobacteria > Sphingomonadales > Sphingomonadaceae > Sphingomonas. Next base: position 24,649 of record CAYMIU010000017.1, on the reverse strand, counting down.
CGATCTTCGGACCTGCCTCGCGTGAGGCGTCACGCGCGGCTGTCGCGAGCCAATGGCAGGGCAGGCATGCCGCCTTTCACGAGGCCCTGATGACCTCGCCGGCGCGGCTCGACAGCGCGGGCGTCAAGGCAGCGGCTGCCAAAGCCAAGGTCGACTGGCCCCGTCTGCAACGCGATTTGAAGAACCGTGGCGCCGAAATCGACGCGCTGCTTACGCGCACCGATAGCATCGCCCAGGCGATCGGTTTCAACGGAACACCAGCGCTGATCGTCGGCTCGCAGGTCGTCGCCGGTGCTGTCGATCTCCCGACGTTGCGTCGTCTCGTCGCGGAAGCGCGCAAAAAACCAGCGGCGCGCTGACCATGCCCGGGCCGCTCAATCGGAGACAGCTTGCCGGCTTGGGCGCGGTGGTCGTGGGTGGTTGGGCAGTCGGGCAGGTTCTACGGCGTACCGCCCCGATCGGGCGCGACGTCGGGCCGACCGCCGACCTGATCCTTGCCGGTAACGGCTCGCCCGAGGACGGACCTGCCGATGCTACGCTCCGGCTTGCCGTGTTCACCGACTATCGTTGCCCGGCCTGCCGTCATGGATTTTCCGCCCTGGAAGAGGCTGTGCAACGCGACGGCAAGGTGCGGGTCATCTACAAGGATTGGCCCATCTTCGGTCCGCCATCCGAACGTGCCGCAAGCGTGGCGCTCGCGTGCGCCGAACAGGGAGTTTACCCGACCGTCCATCGTGCGTTGATGACGGACAGCCGCACGATCGACGACGACGTGTTGCGGGACGTCGTGATGCGCGCTGGCGGCGATTGGCTGCGCGCGATGACCTGGCTTGCCGCCCACGCGGACGCTGTCGCAGCCCGCCTGCGGGCGAACGGACAGGAAGCCTATTCGATCGGACTGGCGGGCACCCCGGGTTATCTTGCCGGTCCCATGCTGGTGATGGGCGCGATCGACGCCAGCGATTTCCAACGGCTGTTCGCGCGTGCGCGGGAAGAAAGCTGACGATGCGAGAGGATACGAAACATGATCGAGTATAATCACAAGGGCATGACGGTTGCGTCGCTCCATGACGAGCGCACCGGCAGCTTCCAGTATGTCGTGGTCGACGAAGCCACGAAGACCGCCGCGATTATCGATCCGGTCCTCGACTTCGATCCCCGTGCCGGTGCGACCGCAACCGACAATGCCGATATGATCCTCGAATATGTCCGCGCCAAGGGACTTACTGTGGAATGGGTGCTCGATACCCATCCCCATGCCGATCACTTCTCGGCCGCGCCGTATCTCGCGGAAAAGACAGGGGGCAAAACCGCGATCGGCACCAAGGTCGTGGAGGTGCAGAAGCTCTGGCAGGACATCTACTGCCTGCCCGACCTGCCCGTCGATGGTAGCCAGTGGGATCGCCTGTTCGCCGATGGCGAGCAGTTCAGGATCGGCTCGCTCGACGCGCACGTCATGCTGTCGCCCGGCCACACGCTCGCCTCGATCACCTACGTCGTCGGCGACGCGGCGTTCGTCCACGACACGCTGATGGTGCCCGACAGCGGCACCAGTCGGGCTGACTTTCCAGGCGGCAACGCGCGCGCGCTGTGGCGCTCGATCCGGGCGATCCTCGAACTGCCGCCCAGCACCGCGACCTATGTCGGCCACGACTACGGCAAGGACGGGCGCGAAGTCTTTGGACGATCGACCGTGGCGGACCAGCGTCGTGACAACATCCATGTGCACAACGGCATCGGTGAGGCCGAGTTCGTCGCCACCCGCGAGAAGCGCGACGCAACCCTGCCGCTGCCGGACCTGATGCTTGCCGCGCTCCAGGTGAACATCCGCGGCGGTCGCCTGCCGGAGCCGGAGGCGTGCGGCACAGCGTTCCTCAAGGTGCCGCTCAACCACTTCGGCGCGGGCAAATGACCGAACCAACGCCGCCAACGCCCGGTGATGATGGCGATGCCCAGCGTATCATCTTCGCCATTACCGCCGCGCTGCTCGTCCTCGTCGTCACCTACAAGGTAGGGCAGTCTGACGCGCCCGTGCAGGCACCCGTCGAGGTAGCAGCGGACGCCGCCTTTTCGCCACCGGCGGAAAGCACCATCCCCGCCGGGCCGGACGGCGACGCGATCCGGCGCGGTCGACTGATCTTCACCGCGAGCGCGGCTCATGCCGGCCAGTACGTCGGCAACGGCCTGACGTGCAGCAACTGTCACCTCGATGCCGGGCGGAAGGCCGATGCGTCCCCGATGTGGGCGGCCTGGGTCAGCTACCCAGCTTATCGCGCGAAGAACGGCCGGGTGAACACGATGGAGGATCGCATCCGCGACTGCTTCCTCTACTCGATGAACGCGCCCGCCTCGAAAGCCGGCGCCCCGCCGCCCTATGGCGACGATATCTACCGCGATCTCCAGAGCTATTTCGCCTGGCTCGCGACCGGCGCGCCATCCGGCAAGCCGCTGCCCGGTCGCGGGTTCATAAAGCTCGCCACAACCCCGATCGGGCACGATCCGGTTCGCGGCGCGATTGTGTTCGCCGGCCAGTGCGCATCATGCCACGGTGCGAACGGCCAAGGGCAGGCGAACCCGGACGGCAGCTATACTATCCCGCCGCTGTGGGGAGCGCGCTCCTACAATTGGGGTGCGGGCATGACCGGGCTGGCGTCGGCTGCCGGGTTCATCAAGGCCAACATGCCTTATGGTGAGGGCAACACGCTGACGGATCAGCAGGCGTGGGATGTCGCCGCCTATGTCGATAGTCGCGAGCGACCCCGCGATCCGCGGCAGACCGGGACTGTCGAGAGCGCACGTAAGCAGTTTCACCCCAAAGGGGACTATTATGGTCAGGAGATTGACGGAAAAATGCTTGGCAGCTGATCGCTCGGCTTCCTAACCAGTGTCACAACCGAACGGTTTTGACACCATTCCTTGAGTAGCCAAGTCAGCTAATCGCTTAGTGACCTAGCCGTAATGGATAAGTTGAGTCACTGCTGTTTTCTGCTTTCGTTCTCCACGATACTGAATCATAGAATTGTTATGCCAATCGCGCGTGAACATCGCTGGCTCTACCCGATTGACTGGCGTGAACTATCTGCCTTCATCCGGTTTGGCCGCGCCAAAGGACGCTGCGAACATTGTCAGCGCCCGCATGGTCGTCATGTGCTGCATCTGGGCGATGGTGTTTGGTGGGATGAGGACATAAGCAGGTGGCGCAACGGGCAGGGCAGGTGCGTTCGCCGCCTGCCGCCGCCCGACGCCCTCTTATGCGCGCAACCTGGCTTCGTCGGCATTGATCCACCTTCACAAGTGCGGATCACGCGCGTGGTTCTTGCTAGCGCGCATCTGAACCATGATCCGAGCGATAACCGACCACGCAACCTCGCTGCACTCTGCCAGCGGTGCCACATGCGCCACGACGCCAGCGAGCATCGCCGACGTCGGTGGATCAACGCCTTCCGTATGCGTGCGATCGGCGATCTATTTGCCTGATCCGAAATCTCCTGCTGACCGCCTGGGAGCTAATCAAAGATCACTCAGTCGGTGAATCGAACGCTGTCAGGATTGGGCACGGCCCTGCCGATCCCGAGCCGCACTCGCTGGCAAGCCGACGCAGCGAAGCACGCGCCTGTTCAAGCTCGGCGATCTTCGCATCCAGCGCCGCCATCTGCTCATGGGCGAGCTGGCGCGCACGCGCGCGATCGTCGGTCGCATCCAGCGCCAGAAGCTCACCGATCTGCTCGAGCGTGAAACCGGCTGCCTGCGCCGAGCGGATGAAGCGAAGGCGGCGGGCGTCATCGGTGCCGTAGCGCCGGATGCCGCCTCCGGCGCCAGCCCCGGTCGGCCGGTCTGGCTCGTCCAGCAAACCGCGACGCTGATAGTAGCGCACCGTTTCGACGCCGACGCCGCCCTCGCGCGCGAGCGCCGCGATCGTCATGCCGGTCATGCCTTGACTCCGTACTATGGTACGGACCCTATATAGGCGGGGCGAGGATATTGGAGAAGCGGCATGGCGAGCGCCCCCGCCAAACAGGCGACGATCTACCGGATGGTGATGCCGGAACATACCTGCCCTTTCGGGCTGAAGGCGAAGGATCTTCTGCGCCGGGAAGGCTATGCGGTCGATGACCATTGGCTGATGACGCGGGAAGAAACCGACGCTTTCAAGGCGAAGCACGGCGTCAAGACGACCCCGCAGATCTTTATCGCCGGGGAGCGGGTCGGCGGCTATGACGATCTGCGCCGCTTCTTCGGCAAGATGGTCCGCGACCCCAAGGCCGTCACCTATCGCCCGGTGATTGCCGTGTTCGCGATGACGGCGCTGATGGCGCTCGCCGCCAGCTATGCGGTACTCGGCACGCCCTTCACGGTGCGGGCGGGTGAATGGTTCATCGCGTTCTCGATGTGCGCTCTGGCGATGCTCAAGCTCCAGAACGTCGAGAGCTTCTCGAGCATGTTCCTCAACTACGATCTGCTCGCGAAGCGCTGGGTGCCCTATTCCTATGTCTATCCCTACGCGGAAGGAGCGGCGGGCGTCCTGATGGCAGCCGGCGCGTTGACCTGGCTGTCGGTGCCCGTCGCGCTCGTTATCGGTACGATCGGCGCGGTGTCGGTGTTCAAGGCCGTCTACATCGACAAGCGTGAGCTGAAATGCGCGTGCGTGGGCGGGGACAGCAACGTGCCGCTCGGCTTCATCTCGCTCACCGAAAACCTGATGATGGTCGCGATGGCGCTGTGGATGATCGCTGCGCCGCCCGTGCTGGCGATGGCGCACTGACGCGAAGGTCGGCACGCGTCGTCAATGCGGGCTGATCGCCGTAACTTCTGCCGTCATACCCTTCGCCTTGGCGGTGAATGCGACCCGCTGCCCCGACCGCAGTCCCTTGAGCAGGGTCGGGGGGGATGCCCGGAAGGTCATCGTCATTGCGGGCCAGCCGATCGTCGGGATCGGGCCGTGCTTGATGGTTACGGTTCCACCTTTCGCGTCGACGGCAGTGATCGTCCCCGATCCGCTGCCGGATTTTACAGCCGATGCAGCCGGCCTGCTGCCTTGAGCAAGAGCGCTCGCTGCGATCGGCGTGACTAGTAGCATGAATGCGGCGCGCATGGAGAAAGTGGCTTTCATCAGATCTTCCTTTCGGGGCGGGTTGAAGCTCGCCGCCGCAAGAGCAAGTAGGCGGCTGGCAGGATGAACATGGAGAGGAAAGGGGCGGTCAGCATTCCACCGATCATCGGCGCGGCGATCCGGCTCATCACCTCCGATCCGGCGCCATGCCCGATCAGCACGGGGAACAGCCCGGCGACGATGACAGCGACGGTCATCGCCTTGGGACGTACCCGCAACAGCGCGCCCTCCCTGATCGCTTCCGATACTTGCTCGCCCGACGGTGACGGCCCGCGCTCGGCCAATGCGTGTTTCAGGTAGATCAGCATGACGACGCCGAACTCCGCCGACACGCCGGCGAGCGCGATGAACCCGACACCTGTGGCGACCGATTGCGCATAGCCGAGCAGCCATAATGTCCAGATGCCGCCGGTCAGCGCGAAGGGCAGTGTGCCCATGATAAGCGCCGCCTCGTCGAGGCGACCGAAGGTAAGGTAGAGGAGAAGGAAGATGATCGCGAGTGTCGCCGGCACGACGAGCATCAACCGAGCCTCGGCACGCTGCAGATACTCGAATTGTCCGGAATAGGCGATCGAGACGCCGGGGCTGAGCCGAACATCTTTGCCAACAGCACGGCGCAGATCGGCGACCGTGGAGGCCAGGTCGCGCCCGCGCACGTCGACATAGACCCATGTCGAGAGTCGACCATTTTCCGTCTTGAGCATCGGTGGACCTTCCGCGATCGACACGGATGCGACGGTGCCGAGTGTGATCTGCTGACCCGATGCGGTGACGATTGGGAGAGTTCGCAGTCCCTCCAGACTGTCACGCAGCTCGCGGGGGTAGCGGACGCTGATCGGGTAGCGGGCAAGGCCCTCCACCGTCTGGCCGATCGTCTCGCCGCCGATCGCGCCGGACACAATCTCCTGCACATCGGCGATGTTGAGACCGTAGCGCCCCGCGGTCACCCGATCGATATCGACATCGACATAGCGGCCTCCGGTCAACCGTTCTGCCAATGCCGAGCTGACGCCCGGCACGGTCCTGGCGACACGTTCGATGCTGCCGGCGATGCGGTCCAGCTCGGAGAGGTTGGACCCCGACACTTTCACCCCGATGGGACTCTTGATGCCGGTCGCGAGCATATCGATCCGATTGCGGATCGGAGGCACCCATACGTTCGTGAGGCCGGGCACGCGCACTGTGCGGTCCAGCTCCTCCACCAGCTTTGCCGGCGTCATCCCCGCGCGCCATTGATCGCGCGGCTTGAATTGGATGGTCGTCTCGAACATCTCGAGCGGTGCCGGGTCGGTCGCGGTCTCGGCGCGTCCGGCTTTGCCGAACACGGTTTTGACCTCGGGAACGGTTTTTATCAGCCGGTCTGTGCGCTGGAGCAGGGCCGAGGCGCTCGCGGCCGAAAGGCCGGGAAGCGCGGACGGCATGTAGAGCAGATCGCCCTCATCCATCGTCGGGATGAACTCGCCACCCAATCGGGTCAGCGGCCATGCCGTCGTCGCCAGTACCAGGGCGGCGATGCCGATCGCCGCCCAAGGCCGCGCCAACACGCGGTCGAGCGCCGGGCGATAGGCACGGGTGAGCACGCGGTTGATAATGTTGTCGTTCTCGGCCGGAATGCGTCCCCGGATCAGCCATCCCATCAGGACCGGCACGAGCGTTACCGACAGGATCGCCGCTGCCGCCATCGCATAGCTCTTGGTGAAGGCGAGCGGGGCGAACAGCCGTCCCTCCTGCGCTTCGAGCGTGAACACCGGCACGAACGACAGCGTGATGATGACGAGGCTGAAGAACAGCGCCGGCCCGACCTCGGCCGCGGCCTCGGTGATGACGCGCCAGCGTTCCTCGCCCGCCAGCGCCACGCCCGGATGGTCGTGTTCCCATCGCTCGATCCGCTTGTGCGCGTTCTCGATCATCACGATCGCGGCATCGACCATCGCGCCGATCGCGATGGCGATACCGCCCAAAGACATGATGTTGGCGTTCACCCCCTGCACACGCATGACGAGCAAGGCCGCGAGCACCCCCAGAGGCAAGGTGACGATCGCGACCAGCGCAGACCGGACATGCCACAGAAACAACCCGCAGATGATCGCGACGACGACGAACTCCTCGATCAGCTTGCCCGTCAAATTCTCCACCGCGCGGTCGATCAATTGCGAGCGGTCATAGGTGGTGACGATCTCGACGCCGGGGGGAAGGCTCGCTTTCAGTTCCGCGAGCTTGGCCTTGACGGCTTCGATCGTCTGCCGTGCATTCTTGCCCTGACGCAGGATGACGACTCCGCCCGCGACCTCGCCTTCGCCGTTCAGCTCGGCGATGCCGCGGCGCATCTCGGGGCCGATCTGGATCGACGCGACGTCGCCCAAGGTAACGGGGACGCCGGCACCGGCGACCTTGAGCGGGATCGCGCGGAAATCGTCGACGGTGCGCAAGTAACCTGACGCGCGCACCATATATTCGGCTTCGCCCAGCTCGAGGACGGACCCGCCGGCCTCCTGATTGGCGCGGCGAATGGCATCGACGGCCTGAGTGTGCGTGACACCGAATGCGGCGAGCCGCGTCGGGTCGAGCAGCACCTGATATTGCTTCACCATTCCGCCGATGCTCGCCACCTCCGCAACGCCGGGCAGCGTTTTCAGTTCATAACGTAGGAACCAGTCCTGCAAGGATCGGAGCTGCGACAGGTCACGGCGGCCGGTGCGGTCCAACAGCGTGTATTCATAGACCCAGCCGACCCCCGTCGCATCAGGACCCAGCGCGGCCTGCGCGCCTTGGGGAAGCCGTCCCTGCACCTGGCTCAGATACTCCAGCACGCGTGAGCGCGCCCAATAGAGGTCGGTCCCATCCTCGAAGAGGACATAGACGTAGCTGTCGCCGAAGAACGAATAGCCGCGCACGGTTTTCGCGCCAGGCACGGACAGCATCGTCGTGGTGAGCGGATACGTCACCTGGTTCTCGACGATCTGCGGGGCTTGGCCCGGCCAGCTCGTGCGGATGATGACCTGCGTGTCGGACAGGTCGGGGAGCGCATCGACGGGGGTGGCACGCATTGCGAACACCCCGGCCATGGCGAGCGCGATGGCCGCCAGGACGACGAGGAAGCGGTTCGCGACCGACCAGCGGATGATCGCGGCAATCATCGCCCAGCCTCGCGCGTCATGCGGCGCAGCGTTGGACCATCGGCGGGTTGATCAAAGCCGAACCGCACCCGCTCACCCTTGCGATACCCACGCACCAACGCGGGATCGGCGACGCGGAACGTCATTGTCATGGCCGGCCAGCCGATCGCCGGAACGGGCTGATGGGACAGGGTGACGGAACTGCGATCGATCGCCTCGATGCTGCCGACCGTCTCGTAGATCGACGCGGTGGGTTTCACGGCCGGCTTTGTTGCGGGTGACGCTTCGACACCAATCGGACGCGCATCGAGGCCAGCGAGGCTCGCTTCGGAGTCGATCAGGAACTGGCCCGACGCGACAACCTTCTCACCCTCGGTCAGGCCGGCGACTATCTCGGTTTTGCCGCCGCCTTCTGCGCCAGTGCGAACCTCGGCGGGTCGAAAGCGTCCACCCGGCCCTGCCAACATGACGAGTGTGCGCCGGCCGGTCCGGATCACGGCCTCACTCGGAACAAGGAGTGCATCGCGGCTCCCCTGGTCGAGCGCCACGCTGGCGAACATACCGGGGCGCAACCGGCCGGCACGGTTGGGGAGCTCGACGCGGATTGTGAGCGTGCGGCTCGCTGCCTCGGCCTGGGGCAGGATCGCAGCGATGCGGCCCCTGAAGCTTTCGCCCGGGAAAGCCGCCAGCGTGGCGATGACGGGCGTGCCGATCCGCAGGTTTCCTGCGAGGGCCTCAGGGACAGCCGCGTTCAGCCACACGGTGGCGAGGCCGTTCACCTCCGCCAGTGTCTGTCCTTGCGCGACCGTCATCCCCTGTCGGACGCCGAGCGTCTTGATGACGCCCCCCACGGGCGTGCTGATCGTCGTCACACCTTGCGGTCGGCCGCGCCACTCCGCCGATGCAATCGATCCGGCGGGCATCCCGAGAAGCAACAGGCGCTCTCGTGCCGCCCGCGTGAGCCCGGCATCCCCGGTGCGGCGCACGGCGAGATACTCCGCCTGCGCGCCCGCCCATTCGGGCACAAGGATATCGGCGAGCGGGGCGCCTGCCGGCACGACATCGCCTGGCGCGCGCGCATAGACGCGCTGAACGAAGCCGCCGCTGCGTGCCTGCACGACCGCAACGTTGCGGTCATTGAACTCGATGCTGCCGGTTGCCGAGGCCGAGTTTGACAACGATCCGCGTTCGACCGTGACGATCCGCGCGCCGAGCCGCTGGAGGCTGGCCGGATCGATCGCTACGCCCGGTGCGGCGCTACCGCCTGCGCCCTCGTCGGCATAGCGGGGGATCAGTTTCATCCTCATCGACGAGAGACCCGGGCCGTCGTGCCGCTCCCCCGGGATCATCGGATCATACCAGTAGAGGATCTTCTTCTGCGGGGCTGGGGATGCCGTTTGATCGGCAGCCGAGGACGTGCCAAGTTTCGCGAGCCCGAAGCCCACGCCCCCTGCGACCAGCACCAGCGCGCTTACCGCGGTGACAAGGCGGGCGCGGGTAATGGTAGTGTCGCTCATCGATCGGCGCTCCCGAAGGTAATGGTGAGGCGGACAGAGTCTGCGGCGACGAGCGCCTCACGGTCGAGCACGGTCAGCTCGGCGTCGGCGAGCGCGGTCTTGGCTTCGATGGCATCCGCAAGACTCGCGCGACCGGCAGAGTAGCTCGCTATCTCCAGATCGGCTCGCTTCCGAGCGAGCGGAAGGAGCACGTCGCGCGCGCGCTGCCATTGGCTGTGATGCATTTGGTGGTCCGCCAGCGCGGCCTCCAGATCGGCTGCCAATGTGCGCCGGGTTTCTTCGCGCGCGGCCTCGGCCTGCGCCTGTGCGGATTTGCGGGCTTCGATGCGCGGGTTCTGACGCGATCGAGCGAACAGCGGCAGGCTCATCGAAACTCCCGCCGACACCATGTCGCCATACCGGGGGTCACGGCGTTGATAAGCTACCTCTACCCCCCAATCGGGTCGCTTCTCCGCTCGCGCCGCATCCACGTCGGCCTGGGCGCGCTGAATACCGGCCTCGGCGAGAACCATGTCGGAGTGAAGGCTGAGCGCGTCCCGCAGCCGCGCCGGAGCCAGATCGATCGCGGGCATATCGCCGGCAATCTCGGGCGCCGATACGCCGGTCCAGCGAGCCAGCATCGCGCGGGCGCGCGCAACGGCGGCCATCAACTCGTCGCGGCGGTCGTCGAGTGCCGCGATCTCCTGATCGGTCGTCAGTGTCTGACCAGGGCGGACCGAACCGGTCGTCACGGCGGCCCGCGCAGCGGAAGGGAGAGATCGAAGGAATAGCAGAACGGTGTCGAGGGCAGCTAGTCGACGCTCGGCATAAGCAAGGTCGATCCATGCCTGCCCCGCTCCCAATCGCACCTCCCGGAGCTTGGTCGCTTGCGATGCTTCTGCCGTTGCGATCACGGCGCGTGCCTGCGCTTGCGCGGCATGACGCTTGGCAAGGTTGGGTAGGTCCTGTTGGAAACCGACACGCCCCATCGTCATGTCGTCTCTGGATAGGGAGAAGGCGGGTGGCCCAGAGACAGGATAATTCTCGATTCCGATCGACACACGGGGGTCCGGAAGGCTTCCCGCCGCACGTGCATCGGCTTGGGCGGCGCTGACCCCCGCGCGACCGGCAACCGCTCCCGGGGCGTTGGCAACCGCATCGCGCAGCGCTTGGTCATAGGTAAGTGTCTGCGCGTGCGCGGCGCTCGTCGTGAGCGCGGCGACCGCGAGCATCATGGATGCGCGCATCCCTCTAGTCCCTTCATGTCATAATGATGGCCGGGCTCCAAATGGTTGATCGGAGCCCGGCACCTGTTCAGGCTCGCCAGCTTAAGTTGACTGGCCGCCCTTCATTGACATGCAGGCGTCGCGACCGCGTTCCATCATCGGGCACACGCAGGCGCTCGACTGGGGAACGTCCGTAACCCATACGCGACGTGGGGCTTGAAGCGGCGCCCGCGGGCCCGGCTGGTAATTGGAACGCCACTCCCAATGACCATTGCTTTTATTTTCAGATGTGGCCGCCGTCGCTGCCGACGCGGCGAGGCTAGCGGCAAATACCGCCAAGATGAACGTTTTCATGTCACTTTCCAATTTGATCGAGATTTAAAATCGGCAGAGCCGCAACCGGCGAACGGCTGCAGCCTGACACGGCTTGACTCGATCAAACGGTAGGCGGTTCGGGCTCGGGAGCGACGTTGAGGCCGGCAAGTGCCCGGCTGGCAGGCCAGATAACGATTTGAGATGCGATCGAGCGCTTCAGCACTCTTGCCGGCTCCTCAAACGTCATGGGAACAACGCATCCCATTTGGGCGATACACGCCAGCGTCAGTCCTTTGCATGGGTGTTCCGATGACGGATCCGGGGTCGCCATACCCGCGCAATCCATGCGGGATGGGGTGACATGGCTCATCGCCATCTTGGGTGAGAGCGATGGGCCGGCCGCATACGCAATTCCTTGGCCCAAAAGGCCAAGCAACGCTCCAACAAGAAGCAAGAGAGAAAGACGAGCTTTCAACACCCGGATACTATCCCAATTGTCAACGCCGAGGTCAATACGGGTGGTTTGCCGGGTGCCGTAGTGCCGGCATGAAGCGCCGGGGAAGATTTGCCGCTCACAAGACAACCTGTCGTTTAGGCGCCGTGGCTAGCAAAGACACGCCGGCCAGCGGCACCGAACGCAATGACGTCATAGGGCTGGGTTCTCATGCCGGGCACCTCCATGCCCGGTGAGCCCATCGGCATTCCGGCCACGGCCAAGCCGCGCACGCCTTTAGGATGCTGGGCCAGCGCGCGCTTCATGTCCGCGATCGGGACATGTCCCTCAAACGCCATGCCGTCGATGATCGCGGTATGGCAGGACGCGAGGTCAGCGGGCAGGCCGATCTTACGCTGCAGCACCTCACGGCGATCATCGTCGATGATCTGGACCTTGCGGCCGAACTGCTGACGCACCTGCGCCGCCCATTTCTCGCAACAGCCGCAACCCGGATCGCGGTGCATGGCGATGTCGGCCGCGGCCGATGCGACCGCTGGGATGGTCATTAGCAAGGCGGCGACGGCGCCACGAACACCATTCTTCATCATCAGCTCCTAAAAGGAAATCCCCGCCCTGCCGGGGGGTAGGGGGATCGACAGGGCGGGGCAGCGCTCCCTTATTGCGGGCGCTTGCCGTGCTTGCTGAGCCACGCCTGCAGCTCGGCAATATCCTTTTCCTGTTTCGTGATCGTCATCTGCGCCATGCGCTTGGTCTCGGCGTCGCGCGCGTCACGCACCGCAACGCGCGACATGGCGATGGCGCCTCGGTGATGCTCGATCATCTTGCGCGTCCACATTTCGGCCGCGTCGCCCTGCTTGGCCGCCATCATCTTCTGATGCATGTCCATCTCGGCCTGGCCGTAGGGATTGCCGGCCATCATGCCCGCCATGTCGTCGTGGTTCATGCCGGCCATCTGACCGTGGTTCATGCCCTGCATTCCGCCGCTCTGCTGCGCGAGGGCGGGCGTGGCGAGCAGCGCCAAAGCTGCGAATGTTGGTGCGAAGCGCATTATTGATCTCCCTGGGTTCTAAGACTTCTACGCGTGCGAGGCGGCTATCCCTCACCCGGGGTGCTAGAACGCGCGAGAAATTGTCAGGAAACAGGACTTTATTTCCGAGGGCTACGCTCCTGAGCCGCGTATATTATGCCTCGATCACGATGTTGCGACGCCGCGTTTTGGGCCATCGCATGTAGAGAAGCACTGCCCCCCCTAACCAAAGCGCAAGCCCACCGATCGCGAAGGCGAGCAGCCAGGGCGTGTTGAAGTTCTCGTGATTCGTCCAATCCATGATGTGAAGGCCCCAGAAGAAGTCGTAGAGCCGCCAAGTGCCGGTTCGGACAGCCGAGATCCGACCGGTGTCGGCCGCGACAAAGACGCGGGTGGAATCGAGGTCGGCGAACGCGACGCGCCAGGCGGGGAGCGTGCCGCGATATTCGGGGCTGGCGCGCTCGATCCGCTCTACCTTCGCCGCTGGTCGAGCACCGCCACGCCATGCCAAACGCGCGATCTCCTCGGCCTCACGAGCCGTTGGTGCTGGCAGCGCTTGGCCCGTCGCGGCGTCGAACAGGCGCGTTCCCTTGGCTGTCGCGACCTCGGCGACCGGGCGGCCAAGCCACATGCGATAGGTGATGGCCTCGATGGGCGCATCTGCTGCGCCTACGATCGCCGATGGTGGGGCGAACGTGCTGCCGCGGGGAAGGGGCGCCGCGGCTTTGCGGTCAACGAGGTGATCGCCATGCACCCGATCGATCGGCAGGAAGCTCATCAGGGCGCCGCTTGCGAACCATAGCAGGAGCTGCGCGCCGATGATGATCGCGAGCCATTTGTGCGTGCGGCTCGCGAGTAGATGCAGCCTCAGTTTCGCGCTTTTCAGAACCACTCCTCCCTCAACCTCGTCGCCGGGGTCACTTCATACCCGGCATGTCCTTCATCATCTCGTCGTGATCGGCCGGGGCGCTCGCGACCAGTGCCTTATACTGTTCGGGCGTCATGCCGGGGAGCTTGCGGACGAACGCGACCATATTCCAAATTAGGGGGTCGGGATGCGTCTTGCCCCATGCCGGCATGGCGCTGAGCTTCACCCCGTGCTTGATGATCCAGAATTGCTGGGCGGGGGTGAGATCTTGAGCGCGCGCGAGTTCCGGCGCCTGTGGATAGAGGCCCTGGCTCATCTCGGATTTCTCGACGCCGGGGCCGAGATGGCAACCGGAACACATTTCTCCGTAAAGGCCCGCGCCGACTGACACGCGCTGCGCCGATGCCAGATCGGCCGGGGGTGTTATGCCGCGCGCGCGTGCCTCAATCGACCGATCGCGCAGGCGTTCGAGCATTGAATAGACCGCCGGCGTGTGCGGTTCGTCGGCCGCGATGTTATACACGCCAAGGTAGATAAACGCGGCTGCGCCCAGCGCCAGGACGATCGCCAGGGCGCCTACGAACGGCAGGCTCGGGAAGTGCTGCCTTATCGAGCGCCTGCCGTCTTGAGCCATCTGTTCCTCCATCGATCAGAACCAGACACGAACGCCGGCGACGATGCTCTTGGACGTTGCGCGATCCCCATCGGCGCGCGCGTAGCGGGCGGTGTCGCCGAAGCGGCGATCCCATGACACGCCGACATAGGGGGCGAACTCGCGCCGGATCTCATAACGCAGCCGCAATCCAAGCTCGGCGTTGGATAGGCCCGATCCGATCCGGTTTTCCGGCACGTCCTGCGCAGCGAAATTGAGCTCGGCGCGCGGTTGCAGGATCAGCCGCTGGGTGATGCGCTGGTCGTAATAGCCCTCAAGCCGCCCTAGCAGGTCGCCCTTGTTGGACAGGAATACCGCGCCCTCTAGCTCGAAGAAGCCCGGTGCCAGCCCCTCCAGCCCGACGGTCGCATAGGTGCGTTTCGGGGACGGCCCCAAATCCTGGCGGACACCCGCTTGTAGATTGAAATAAGGGCCAATGGTCCGGCTATAGAGCGCCTGCACCTCGGCGCTCTCGATGCCCTCGCGGAAGGCTCCCTCGCCCTCAGACTTGATGAAGAGGCGGTTGATGTCACCCCCGAACCACGCCTCGCCATCCCAGCGATAGCCGTCACGACCGTTGCGGAATTGATACTCAGCGAGGTTCAATAGCACCTGGCTGAAGTTTTGACCGCCGTGATGCTGCTGAAGGTGATGGCGACCCATCGCCATCGCGTCCGCGCCGTAAACGCTGTCGGCCGCATGGTCGGTCGGCAGGGGCGGGGCGGGGGCGTTTCCTGCGGGAAGCGCGGTGCCAGTCTGCTGCACCCCATCGGCCGCCATGCCTGGCATTCCGGCCATTCCCGACATGCCCTGCATGTCGTGGCCGCTGTGCTGGTCGGCTGGCATGGTCATCCCCGGCATCGCCGAATGGTCCATGCCCTGCATCGGCTGCTGGGAGCCCTGAGGGACCGTTTGGCCGTTTCCGGGCATCTGCATCCCCGGCATGGCTTCCATGCCCTGCTGTGAGCCCTGCGGAGCCGCATGGTCCATGCCGGGCATAGACGAGTGATCCATGCCCGGCATGGTCCCGTGATCCATACCATTCATGCCGGCCGTTGGCGCGGCGCGGCGTTTCGTCGTCGAAGCTGATGGTCGCCTCGCAGGAGCTGACCTAGTCTTGGCCGGCTTGCCTTTGGCCGTGGGCTTCACCACCGGCTTCTTTTTCGCAGGCATCGGCATGGTCATGCCCGGCATTGCCGAATGATCCATGCCCTGCATCGACTGAGCGGCGACAGGACCGGCGATGCCGAGCATGGTGGCGGCGGCGAGCGCCGCGGTCAGCCGGTTCATGCCGCCTCTCCCGCGAACGGGCGAACGGTGACGACGCGCATCATGCCTGCGGTCATGTGGTAGAGATTGTGACAGTGGAACGCCCAATCGCCGGGTGCATCGGCGGTCAGATCAAAGGTCATCTTGCCTCCAGGCGGCACGTTGACGGTGTGCTTGCGCGGCGCATGATTGCCGTGCCCCGTCACCAGCTCGAAGAAATGGCCGTGGAGATGGATGGGGTGCGGCATCATCGTATCGTTGACCAACGTCACCCGCGCCCGCTCGCCTTTGCGGAACGGGATGGGGTCGGCGGGATCGCTCAGCTTCTGCCCGTCGAAGCCCCACATGTAGCGCTCCATGTTACCGGTCAGATGGATCTCGAACTGACGCGACGGCGCGCGCACGTCGGGGTTGGGCGCGAGCGAAACGAGGTCGCGATAGGTGAGGACGCGGTGATCCAGGCCCTCCAGACCCTGGGGCGGTTCACCGCTACGGTCCTTCGGCATCGGGGAGATGGTCTGCACGCCCGGCCCCATCTTCACGCCCGGCGCATTCTTCGGGTCGCGCATGTTCATGTTCATGCCGCCACCCGACCCGTGGTCCATCCCGGCCATGCCGCCAGCCTGGCCCGATCCGCCCGACATGGCACTATGGTCCATGCCGGCCATGCCAGCACCGCCCGCTGCCATTTGGCTATGGTCCATCCCGGGCATTACAGCGCCGCCCATCTGGCTGTGGTCCATGCCCGACATGCCGGACATGCCCGCCATCGCTGCGCCTGCCGCGACCGTCCCGTGATCGGTCGGCCCCTTCCAGCCCGTCAGCTTCCAAAGATTGCGCGAGGCGTTCTGCATCAAGGTGGGGTCCGGCCCGCGCGTGGCGACCGGGCTCTCGTCCTTCATGCCGGACATGCCCTGCATCCCGCCCATGCTCCCCATGTCCATGCCCATATCGGTCATGGTCAGCAGCGTGCGCGGACGAAGCGGCGGGACCGGGGCGACCATCCCCTCACGCGGGGCGAGCGTCGCCCGGCCCATGCCGGAGCGATCGATAGCCTCGGAGACGAAGCTGTAGGCCCGGTCCTCGGGCGTCACGATCACGTCGAACGTCTCGGCAACGCCGATCTGGAACTCGTCGATCTTCACCGGACGGACATTCTGCCCATCGGCCTGCACGACGGTCATCGGCAGGTCGGGGATGCGGACGTTGAAGTTGGTCTGCGCCGCGGCGTTGATGATCCGCAAGCGGACCCGCTCGCCCGGCTTGAACAGCCCCGTCCAGTTGTCATACGGCCCGTAGCCGTTGACCAGGAAGGTATAGGTCGAGCCGGTGACGTCGGCGATGTCGGCGGGGTCCATTCGCATCTTTCCCCACTCGATCCGGTCCTTGAGCGGCATTTCCCGACCCGCGAGCAAGCCCGCGAGGGTCGGCCGCTGATAGTTGAAATAGGCGCCGCCCATCTGCTTCAGCTTCCGGAAAATCTGCTCGCCGGTCATCTGGCTGTGGTCGGACAGCACGATCACATGCTCGCGGTCGAACGCGATCGGATCGGCACCGGCCGGGTCGATCACGATCGGCCCGTAAAGTCCGCCCTGCTCCTGCTCGCCGGAATGGCTGTGATACCAGTAGGTGCCCGACTGGATGATCGGGAACTCGTAGATGAAGGTCGAGCGCGCCTTGATGCCGGGGAAGCTGATGCCGGGCACGCCGTCCATCGCGAACGGCACGAGCAGCCCATGCCAGTGGATCGAACTGTCCTCGTCGAGATTGTTGGTGACGGAGAGGCGGACCTTTTGCCCCTCCTTCAAGCGAATGAGAGGGGCCGGCACCGTGCCGTTGACGCCGATTGCGGGCGTCGACTTGCCGTCGACGGGAAGTCTGAAACTGTCGATCGTCAGCGCGATGTCAGTGCCCGAGACGGTCGGCAGCGGTTTGACGATCCCGCCCGAGACAGGCTGCGCCCACGCGGGCATATAGGCGGTCAGCGCCATGCCACCGCCAGCAAGGGCGGCGCCGCGAAGCATCTGGCGGCGATCGATAGTGCGGCTCATACGGTCCTCAAGGCTCTCGAACGGGAGTGTCCCTCTAGCCTTGATACGCAGCTCAGGGCGCTATCCCTCAGCGCCCGCCCAATCGCTCCAGCAACTTCGATCGCGCGCGATAGAGGCGGGTTTCTACCGCCTTTTCGCTGATCGACAACACTGCCGCGGTTTCAGCCTGGCTCAACCCCTCGATCGTGCGCAGCACCAAGGATTCCTTCAATGCGGTCGGCAAGCCCGCAATGGCGCGCGTCACGCGGTCGAGTTCCTGTCGGTCGCCCGTCGCGTCGTCGATCGCCACCTGGTCGTCTGCAATGGCTTCGGCTTCCGGGCCGATCGGTGCGGCGAACGCCAGAAAGCGCCGCACGGTGCGCTTGCGCCCCCAATCGCGGCACTTGTTGATCGCGATCGTCGATAGCCACGCGCGCATCGATCGATCGCCGTCGTAGCGGGGCAGGGCCTGATGCGCCGCGACGAAGGTCTCCTGCAGAAGGTCCAGCGCCTCGTCGGCCTCGCCGACGCACGCGCGCACCATGCGGAAGATTGACTGCCGATGGCGGCGCATGATCTCGGCGAAGGCGGCTTCGCGCCCGGCGATGCTGAGGGTCGCCAGCTCGCCGTCCGTAAGCGTGGTCCAGTCGAGGCTCACGCGCCGAACCTCAACGTGCGTCGTCGGTGAGCGCCTTCACCACGGCCTGATCGAACTGGCCGGTCTGATTGGGCCGCAAGAGCTGGCGCATGGCGAAGATGTGCGCCAGCGTCGCTTTCTGGAGCTCGCCCATGACGGCGTGGCTCTGGTCGACCGCTGCGGCGACGCGCGGCCCGTTGCCATGCTCGGCCTCGATCGCTTCAGCGAGCCGGGCATTGTTCGCCCGCAATTCCAGCTCGAATGCGCGCCGCTGCACGGCGAAACGCTGCTCCAGCACTTCAAGTCGCGCTTCCTGGTTGGCGTCCAGCGCCAGCTTATGATGCAGCACGTCGTGCAGCTCCGAGCCGGGCTGGGCACGTGGCGGAAGTAGCGCCCGCCCCACGAACACACCGATGATCGCGGCGATGAAGCACGCGACAATGCCAAGCAGAAGGCGGATGCGGCCGCTCATTGCACGCCGACGAGCAGCGTGGAGGGCGCGAGCGGCGACACCGGCCCCAAGGGCGATAGCGAAGCCGCGCTGGCTTCCTTCGCGGGCACACCGGCACCGAAGATGCCCATGACGAGCGCCGCAGCGATCGTCATTGCCCCAACGCCTAAGCCGGCGCGCGCCGCTGGACGTGCGGCGACCCGCGCCAGCACGCGATCTTCCATGCCATCAAGGCTCGCGGGCACGGGTGCTTGCGCCAGCCTCATCAATACTGCGTCGAGGTCCATGTCGTTCACTCCACCCCTCTAGCATGGATTACGCAAGCGACGCGCCCATCCCTCAAATCCATCCGTGAGGGGTGGTCGATCGGGGCGCGTAATGAAGGACAGGAACCCTCCTGTCGAAAGGCCCCCTATGCGCCGCCTATCCGTTCTGACTGCTGCTGCCGCTCTCGTCATGTTCGCCGGAACGGCGAACGCCCATCCTAAGCTGGTGTCGGCATCGCCGGCCGCCAATGCGACGGTCGCGAAGCCCGCTCGTATCGAACTTCATTTCAGCGAGAAGCTGATGCCAGCCTTCTCCAAGGCCGATCTCACGATGGCAGCGATGCCCGGCATGGCAGCCATGAAGATGGCCAGCGCCTCCGCGCTCTCGTCCGATGGCCGGACCCTCGTCATCACCCCGAAATCGCCGCTCCCATCGGGTCGGTATAGCGTCGCGTGGAATGTCGTCTCGACCGACACCCACAAGGTCGCAGGAACCTACGTCTTCGCGGTGAAGTGAGGCGATGGGGGACTGGTCGCTTATCGGCGTCCGCTTCGCGCTCTACGTGACGCTGGCTGCGCTGTTCGGCCTTGCCGCATTCAGCCTTTATGGGCTGCGGGCGCGCGAGCGCGGCGACGCGCTCGCGCTGCGTCCCTGGTTCATCGCCAGCGCTGGCCTGAGCCTGTTGTTTTCAGGCGCCTGGGTCGTGCTGATGGCCTCCTCAATGGCCGGAACGCCGGCCTGGCCGATCGACCGTGAAGCAGTCGGCGCGCTGCTCACCGGCTCTGCGATCGGAGCAGCATGGAAGCTGCGCATGGTCATGGTGGCCCTCGCGGCGCTGGCAGCGCTGGTCGCGGGCGGGCGCGGCATCTGGCTGAGCATCGTCGCGCTCTGCTCGGCCGTGGCACTCGCAACGCTGGCGTGGACCGGACACGGCGCGATGGACGAAGCCGTGATGGGCTGGGTCCACCTCATCGTCGACATTCTCCATCTGATCGCCTCGGGCGCTTGGGTTGGCGCACTACTGGGGCTGCTCCTGCTCGTCTCCCGACCCGCGGCGCGCGTAGACGCGGCGCATCTGGGGCTGACGCACCGCGCGCTGCACGGGTTCGGCGCGATCGGGACGGTTGTGGTCGGCACGATCCTCGTCACCGGCCTGGTCAACGGCTGGATGCTGGTCGGGATCGGCAACCTCGCCACGCTTCCTGCGACGCTCTATGGTCAGCTCCTGATCGCAAAGCTGGCGCTGTTCGTCGCCATGCTAGGGCTCGCCTCGCTCAACCGCTTCCGGCTCACGCCGGCATTCGAGCGGTCGATCGCAGCGGACGATCACAAGGGCGCCCTCGGCGCGCTGCGGACAAGTCTGGCGATCGAAACCGCCTGTGTCATCGCGGTTCTCGGGCTGATCGCCTGGCTCGGGACGCTCGCGCCGCCTGCATCGGCGATGTGATGCGCGGCCGGGGAGCCCTCGCGGTCCCCGGCCGTTCACGGGGCCGCGCCTGATGGATCAGTCGATCCTGCTCGACGAGACGGGGAGGATGCTGGCCGTGGCCGGCCTGATCTGCGTGGTGCTGCTCGTGCCGATGATGATCGTCGGGCTGATAATCAGCATCATCCAGGCGGCGACGTCGATTAGCGAACAGACGCTGAGCTTCGTGCCTAAGCTGATCGCGCTAGGCGTATGTTTGGTGATTTTCGGGAGCGCAGCGACCGAGCTCCTGACCAAGTTCACGGCCGAGCTGTTCGCTGTGATCGCGAGCATGGGCCGTTGATATGCAGATAGCTGCGCGGGCGGGCGACCGCCCGCGCAAGCCCCGCTATGCCGCCATCCGATCGCAGGAATCGGCGCACTTCCGGCACGCTGCCACGCAATCCTCCATGCCGCCCAGGGCCTCGCAGCTCGCTGCGCAAGCCCGGCAGATCTCGGCACACTCGCGGCAGATATGCTGATGGTGGGCGGACTTGCGCGCCATGAAGTCGATCGCAACCGCGCAAATTTGCGCGCAGTCGGCCATGATCTTCATATGCTCGGGCGCGGCGTGCTGGCCGCCCATTTCGAGGCAATGGTTCATCGCCATGTGAAGACAGGTCACATGGCATTCGTGGCAGGCGTCCATGCACGCCTTCATGCCGGGGTCGATCTGGTGCATCGCATTATCTCCGTATGAGCCCCCGCCTGTTCCTAGATACGCGCGCCGCGCGATCACCCCTTGCCGCGATCTCCGTCGTTCGCGGCAAGTTACATGGCCCACCGACCGAACAGCGTCGCAACGATGATGCCCGCGCCAAGCATGATGAGCGTCAACACTGTCATCGCGGCGATCTGAGGTCCGGTCACGCGCGCGCCGGCCGCCATGCCGCTCATCCCTGCCATTGCGTCGTGTCCCATGTCCGGCATCGGCGTGGCCGATTGCCGGTCCGCGCCGACTTCGTGTCCGCCATGCCCCAGCGCGCGCACCGTGCCCATGCCGTGCTTCAAGCGCACGCCAACCAGCCAAAGGTTGATCGGATAGGCGACTGCGAACCCGACGAGTGTCGCCAGCGACATGACGCCCCAAAAGCGGAGCGAGCTGGCGTGCATCGCGGCCATGTCGCGGCTCATCAACACCACCATCGTCGGGATCATGCCGGCCATGACGGCATTCATCGACAGCCATTCGGGGATGAACGACATGCGAAGCGCGCCCCAATAGGAACCGCCCGCCATGTCGCGCATGAAAAGCGCCTGGAAAATCAGCAGTCCGAACGCGAAGCCGAACACATATTCCGCGATCACGTCCTGCCACATCGGCAGGCCGAGCGCCGTGGTGATCGCGGCTGCGGCGATGACGCCGGTTGCATCGCCCGCCATGCAATGGATGGCCGAGCCGAACGCCTGCTTCCAGAGCGGTCGAACGAAATCCTCGTGCCGCTCGTTCGCCGGCTCCTGGCAGGACAGGACATAGGCCGCGGCCATGATCGGGCCACCATAGAGCGTGACCAACAGCCACCCCCATTTCATCACGCGCAGCTCGGGGTTGCGGGTGAAGGCATCCCACGCGACGTAAGCGACCGAAAGGGCGGTCAGCACGAACCACCCGATCAGCACGGCGTCGAGCCAGGGGGCCGGGGATGGCATCGTCACGGCAGCACTCCTCTACATGCTAGAGGATACGCGGCTCTCCGGATCATCCCTTGCGCGGAGCGGGCTAGGCGAGCTTGCTGGAAACGGCCTTGATCGCTTTCAGTCCCGATCCGAACCGCGCGATGGCCTCCCGGTTCTTCTCCAGCTCGCCATAGGGCAGGTAGGATATGTCGAGGTCGGCTACGCGGCTGAACGCGGGCCGCTGCAACTGCGCGCGAACGTCCGTCTCGCGCGCGTCGGGCGCGACAAGGAACAGCCCCGCGGTCGCGTGAAGGTCGCCACCGCTCAAGGCCAGGTCGAGCATCCTGACGATGCCCGAATAGATCGAGGTCGAATGCTCCACCTCGAACGCCGCGGCGACATGATCGCCGGCCTTCTCAAGCCACAGCACGTCGATCAGCCGGATCGAGTCAGCGCCCTTCGACGTCGCGATCGTGTCGGGCAGGCGCTCAAGGCATCCTGCGCCCAAGGGTGATCCGTCGAAGGCGCGGCTGCGGTCGTTTGCGGCGATCCATACGTCATAGCCGAGCGCCAACCCTAGATCGCGAAGCCATGCCTGGATTTCGGTATGGGTGCGCTCGTTCTCGCCCTCGCGCTGAGCGGCCTTGCTGAGCGTGCGCGCTTCCTCGCGCGCCGCCTCAAGCCGCTGCCCCCAGCTCGCCAGCGTCGCGCCGCTCACGTCGAGGGGCGGAGCCGGATAGCGATCGGAGCCGATGTCGAACAACAGACCGCCGATCGCGCCTAAATCATTCGATAGCAGCTCGCGGAAGCGGTCGTTGAGATCGAGGATGCCGGTCCGCATCGCCAGAAAATGCTCCCAGCTCCCGAGCTTCACATTCGCCCCCGTCAGCGCGTTGTAGCCCTTAACGATTGCGGTGTTGAAGGGCGGCACCAGCGTCGGGTGAAGGAAGTAGAGGAGGTTGGCGACCGCCGGACCCAGCCCCTTGATCTTCAAACGGTCGATCGCGTGGATATGGCTGATGATCTCCTCGGCCGTGTCGCAACAGGAACAGGCGTCGAGCAAGCGGCCGAACGCGCGCTGATTGTCGGGGCTCTCGTAAATGTCGGGGATGCGGAGCTTCGGCTTCCAGAGGAACGCATGGTCCGCGCCCTTGAAGATTTGCCGCTGCTCGGCGACGGAATGGACGACGGTTTCGAGCGACGATCCGCGGTAGGCGACGCCGAACGTGCCGCGCTCGATCTCGCCGACAACCTGGGTGATGCCGCGCCGGATTGATCGGAAGTTCTTCAACCGCTCGTCCCAAAGAAACCAGCTCCGATAGGTCGCGCCCTGATCGTCACGCCAGCGGGCAATTAAGCGGCGCACCAGGCCGTCATGGTCGGTGCCAGTAGAAAGACTGTCGATCTGCGCTGCCATATGTCCCCGATTGCCCCCGGCCCGCGTTTGGCGAGCTAGTAATAGACCTAAGCTGCGGCCCTTATGGCGTCGAGGGTGTAGAGCTGGCCCCCGCAATATGAGGGCAACGCCGCTCCCGCGCGTAGATTCAACATACACGCCAGCGGTGCCGACAGGGCCTTGACCCTAACACGGTGTCATACCCTACATGCTCTCGGGTCGAAGGAGTCTTGCCATGAACGACCCTCATTACCATTCCCAAGCCGGGCGTTGCGGCTGTTCGAAGCCTGCGCCTGAATCGGTCTCCACGCCCTCATCCTGTTGCGGGGGCGGCTCGGCCGCTCCCGCAAAGATCGAGCACGAACATCATCACACCGAAGCGGGCGGCTGCTGCTCGGGCAGTAAGGACAACGATGCCGCAGCAGCAGTGATCGACGCGGTGTGCGGCATGACGGTCGATCCCGCAAAAACGACACACCATGCCGAGCACGCTGGTCATGCCTATCATTTCTGTAGCGCAGGGTGCCGGAGCAAGTTTGTCGCCAATCCTGACGCCTATCTGAGCGATAAGCCGAAACCGGAGCCGATGGCGACGCCGGGGGCGATGTGGACGTGCCCGATGCACCCGCAAATTCGCCAGGAAGGGCCGGGAACTTGCCCAATCTGCGGCATGGCGCTCGAACCCGAAGAACCGTCGCTCGACGATACTCCCAACCCTGAGCTGGTCGACTTCACGCGCCGACTGTGGGTGGCGGGCGCGCTCACGATCCCGCTGCTCGTCGTCTCGATGTTCGCGGAAATGTTAGGCCTGCATGTGGTTAGCCCTGCGGCCTCGCCTTGGGTCCAGCTCGCACTCACCGCGCCGATCGTGCTGTGGGCGGGCTGGCCGTTTTTCGAGCGGGGGTGGACATCGCTTCGTACCCGCCATCTCAATATGTTCACACTGATCGCGATCGGCGTAGGTGCCGCCTTCCTCTATAGCGTGGTCGCGACGCTCGCGCCGGGCATCTTCCCAGCGACCTTCCGCACGCATGGGAGCATGGTTCCCGTCTATTACGAGGCGGCCGGCGTCGTGGTGACACTGGTGCTGCTCGGGCAAGTGCTCGAACTGCGCGCTAGGGCGGCGACAGGGCGCGCGATCCGCGCTCTCATGGATCTCGCCCCCAAGACGGCGCGACGCTTGCAGCCTGACGGTTCTGAAGAAGAAGTCGGGCTTGCCGACGTGGCAACCGGTGACCGGCTGCGGGTCC
>CAYMIU010000016.1:29681-83107 GCA_964390515.1 uncultured Stakelama sp. | reverse complement strand
CAAGACGTTCCCCACGTTTCTGGGGGCGTTCATGATGGTGGCGGTTTCGGCGGCGATCTCCGTCTCGCGCTTGCCCATGTCGGCGATCCGCCGGGCAGCGTCGCCAGCGCGGGCGCGCCAGCTTTTCACATCGGCCTGAGCGGCGGCGAGACGAGTGCGGGCGTCCTCCCCAGCGCGCTCGGTGGCGGCGCGGGCGGCGCGTGCTTCGGCGACGGCGGTGCGGCGGTGCTCGGCCTCGTGCTGAAGCGACGTCACGGTGGCCGCGGTGGCGCTGGTGTCGGGAAGCGCCGTGAGAGCCGCGGCGGCGGTTGCGTGGTCGCGGGCGGCGGCGGTGCGGGCGGCGCGGGCGTCGAGATCGGCGCGCAGGCCCACAAGCCGCTCGATCTGGGCGGCGGCGCGGTCCTGCCGGGTGCGAGCCTCGCGGGCGGTCGCGTCGGCGCGGGCGAGCTGTTCGCGCGCGGTGCGGGCGGCGGTGCGGGCGGCGGCGATCGTTGCTTCCTCACGGGCGAGATCGGCCTCTGCGGCCTGCACGCGATCGCGGGCGGCGGGGAGGGCGTCGTCGATCGCGGCAAGGCGGTTCAGGCGTTCGAGGCGTTCGGCCGCGGCGGCACCGCTTTGCCTGGCGACATAGCCGTCCCAGCGGCGCAGCTGGCCGGTTCGCGTGACGAGGCGTTCGCCGGGCGCGAGCGGGCGCTGATCATCCGTGTCGAGGACGATGATGTGGGCGAGGCGGGGGCTGAGGCGCGCGGGGGCGGTGACGTGGTGGATCAGGCGGTCGGCGGGGGCCGCGGTGCTCGTCGTGGGGTCGGCTGCCGCATCGGACCAATAAGTATCGGCTTGCTGGTCGAGGCCGATTTCCAGGTCGTCGCCCAATGCCGCGGCGAGGGCGCGTTCGTAGCCGGGGGCGGCGCGGACGTGATCAAGCAGGCGGTCGCGGCCCTTGCGCTCGGTCGCGCGGCGGAGCGCGGCGGCCTCGCTGTCGAGCGCGGCGAGATCGGCGCGGGCGGCGGCGCGGGTGGCCTGTGCTGCGTCTCGCGCGGCGAGGGAGGTGCGTTCGGCCGCTTCAGCGTCGGCCTGAGCGGTGCGGGCGGCTTCGGCTTGGTGAAGAGCGGCGGCGAGGGTGGCAGCGGCGGTATCGCGATCGCGCTCCAGTGGGGCGGCGTCACCGAGCGCGGCGAGCTGCTGCGCTACTTGTGCCACTTCACGCTCGGCGCGATCGAGGCGGGTGCGTGCGGCAGCGGCGGCGGCATGGGCGACGCGCGCGTCCGCGGTCTCGGCGGCCTGTCGGGCGAGTGCCTGGGCGAGCGCGACCTCGGCATCGCGGGCGCGGCGTTCGGCGTCCGCTAGCGCGGCCTCCCGGGCAGGGAGGTCGGTCGCGGCATTGGCGATGGCGGTTTCCAGCGCCTTTCGCTCGGTATCGAGCCTGGCGAGCGCCTCGGCGGCGTCATGGGCGAGCGCGCCTTCGCGGCTGCGATCGTCGGCGATGCGCGCGGCGGCCTGCGCAAGCTCAGCGAGGCGGCGGCTGATGGCCTGTTCCTCGGCGCGAAGGGCGGCGAGTTGATGCGCGATTTCCCCGCTGCGGTCGCGGGCGTCGAGCGCGGCGGTGCGGGCGGCAGCGAGCGTTTCGGTGGCCTGCGCCTGTACGGTGGCGGCCTGCTGCTGGAGAATATTGGCCTGCGCCACGCGCGCCTCGGCCGCGATCGCCTCTGCCTTGGCCAGATCGGCGGCGGTCGCCGCTTCGCGCCAGCGGGCGAAGATCATGCGCGCCTCGGCGACGCGGATCTGGGTGGAGAGGAGGCGGTATCTTTCCGCCTGGCGTGCCTGGCGGCGGAGCGCTGCGGCACGTGCTTCCTGATCGGCGATGACTTCGTCGAGCCGTTCGAGATTGGCCTCGGTCGCGCGCAATTTCTGTTCGGCGTCACGGCGGCGGACGTGGAGGCCGGCGATGCCCGCGGCTTCCTCCAGCATGGCGCGGCGGTCGGTGGGCTTGGCGGCGATCACCGCGCTGATCCGCCCCTGGCTGACGAGCGCGGGGGAATGGGCGCCGGTCGCGGCATCGGCGAAGAGCAGCGACACGTCCTTGGCGCGCACGTCCTTGCCGTCGATGCGATAGGCGCTGCCAGCGCCGCGTTCGATGCGGCGGACGATTTCGGTCTCGGCGCCGTTCACTTCGGCGAGGAGGGATACTTCAGCGAAGTCGCGCGCCGGGCGCGTGGCGGTGCCGGCGAAGATCACGTCTTCCATGCCGGCGCCGCGCATCGATTTCGCGCTATTCTCGCCCATCGTCCAGCGCAGCGCTTCGAGCAGGTTGGACTTGCCGCAGCCGTTGGGACCGACGACCCCGGTCAGCCCCGGCTCGATGCGCAGATCGGCAGGATCGACGAAGCTCTTGAAGCCGGAAAGGCGGAGGCGCTTGATCTGCACGGGTGAGATATCAAGACGCGGTTGTGGAACGAGCGCAAGAGGTGGAAAGCGCGCCCGTTCGCCCCGAGCGTGCCGAAGACCGTGTCACGGGCAGGGCGCGCGGCGACATGGACTTGCGGCAGGCTCAGGTCGAGCGGGTTTGTCGGTCCGCTGATGGCAGGTCAGGCGCCGGCGTTCTTCAGCGCTTCTTCGACCTGCGGCCAGCTGGCGGCGTTGATCTTCTCGCCGTTCAGGATGAACGTCGGCGTGCCGGTGACGTCCTTGTCGCGCATCGCGGTTTCGGAGACCTTGGCCACCGCCTCGATCCGCGCAGGGTCCGCGAGGCACTGGCGCGCCTGCTGCTCGGTGAGGCCGCGCTGCTTTGCCCAGTCGATCACGCCGAGATATTCGACCCAGGCGGTGGCCTGTTGCGCCGGGCTCATGCCCTGCAGCCGCTGCTGGAAATCGGCCGGGACGGTCTCGAGCTTCGAGAGGAACTGGTCCTGATCGACGAACATCTGTTCGAGCATGCCGAAGAACGGCCCTTCGCCCGCGCACTGGCCGATCAGCGCAACGCCAAGGTCAGGCGCATGGACGAGGAAATCGCGGAACTCGTAAGAGACTTTGCCGCTCTTGATGTAATTGTCCTCGAGCGGGCGCGTGCCGGTGCGGCCGAAATTGCCGCAGGTGGGGCAGGTGCGCGAGCCATATTCGACGAGCTTCAGCGGGGCGTTCGGATTGCCCATGACGAAGCCGCCGTCCGCCGTCTTGCTGACCACCTGGGTCCAGTCCTGCCCCGCGGGCGCCGGAGTCGCGGCGATCGAATTGGCGGGCGCGGAGGTCGAATTGCCGCTGTTGTCGCCGCAGGCGGCGAGCATCGCGAGCGCGAGCCCGAGGAGGGGGGCGGTGGCGGCGGTACGCAGCTTCATTCTTCTACTCCGTTCAGATCACGTCAGTCATCGGCCGGGGCCGGATCAGCGCGCGCCGGCAGCGCGCAGCATCGGCTCGAGCGCGGCCCAGTCGGTACGCTCGATCAGCTTGCCGTTCAGTTCGAAGGTGGGGGTGGAGTTTATCTTGCCCTGCAGCGCCTGCGCCACCTGAAGCGTCTTGGCGAGGTTCGCCTCGGTGGCGAAGCAGGCGTTGATAGACGCGTCGGTCATGCCGGCGGCCTTCGCGATGTCGGTAAGGCCGGCGCCGTTCGCGAGCGTGCGCATCTTTTCGCCCTGCGTATTGCCCGCGGGGGACTGGCCGCTCGCCGCATCGAACGCGACGGCCTTGTTCAACCATTCGTCCTGCCGCGCGTACAGCAACTCATGCATCCTGGGAAACACGGCCGGGCCCGAGCAGCGCGCGAGCGTCGCGGCGATCAGATCGTAGCGATCATGGATCGAGTTGCGCACTTCGAGGCTGGTCGAGCCGGAAGCGATCATCTTGCCCTTCAACACCGCGGCCGAATCGCGTGCGAAATGGCCGCAATGCGGGCAGGTGTAGCTGACATACTCGATCAGCTTCACCTTCGCCTTGGGATTGCCGATGACATAGCTGCCCTGCGGCGCGGGCGTCGCGACCGCCGTCCACGGCTTTTGCGGGGCGGCGACGAGGGGCGCGGCGAAGGGGACGGCGAGCGCACCAAGGAGCATGGGCGCGGCGAACGCGAGGAGCTTGTTCATCTGATCGTTGGCAGTCCGCTGCTGGCACCGATGCCGGCGGCGAGCGCCTCCAGCACGGCCTTGAGTTCGGGATCGGCGATGGTCTTCAGGCTGTGGCCAAGTTCCGCCGGAACGGGCCGCGCTTCCGGCACGACGCGCGGCTTCGGGCGCGGGGCGACATCGCCCTGGCGGATCGCGACCTTGGCCACGGCGGGATAGCCGAAGAAGCGGTTCACCCGTTCCATGATCTCGGGCACGACATGCTGGATCATCACCGCATGGGCGCTGCGCGCGACGAGCGTGAGGGTGCCGTCCTGCTTCTTGCCCATCGGGAACTTGATCGATTCGGGCGAGCTGGCGGCGGCCAGCTTTTCGCCGACGATTTCGGGCCAGCGCGTGACGATCGAGGATTGGATGAAGCCGAAGCGCCGGAATGCCGCCCCGCCGACGCTGGGCAGCAGTTCGGCCACCTGGCGCGAGCGGTTCGACCGCGCGGGTTCCTGTTTCGGGGGGGCGCCGGCACGCTTGCTCATCCGGCGCTCCATGCCATAGCCAGGGCGTGGACGCCAAGCGCTCGATCGCCCTCACCCTGCTCGACTGGTACGATCGTCATCGTCGCACGCTGCCGTGGCGCGCGCCGCCAGGCGAGCGGGCCGACCCCTATCGCGTGTGGCTTTCCGAAGTGATGCTGCAGCAAACGACCGTGGCGACGGTGCGCCCGCGCTTCGAGGCGTGGGTGGCGCGGTGGCCGGATGCGGCGAGCCTGGCCGCGGCTGATGAGGCCGAGGTGATGGCCGCGTGGGCCGGGCTTGGCTATTATGCGCGGGCCCGCAATCTGGTGCGAGCCGCCAAGGCGATCGCGACCGAGCATGGCGGCGCGCTGCCCGATACCGAGGAGGCGCTGCGGGCGCTGCCGGGGCTGGGCGATTATACCGCAGCGGCGGTGGCGGCGATCGCCTTTGGTCGGCGCGCAGTGGTGATCGACGCCAATGTCAAACGGGTGGTCGCGCGGCTGTTCCGGGCAGCCGGGAAGCCTGCCGTGCGCGCCGCGGCCGAAGCAGTGACGCCGGACACGCGGGCGGGCGACTTTGCGCAAGCCATGATGGATCTGGGCTCGGCGATCTGCACGCCCAGGCGCCCCAAGTGCCTGCTTTGCCCGCTGGCCGAGGATTGCGCGGCGCATGCGGCGGGGGAGGAAGAGGCCTTCCCCGTGAAGCCGGCGAAGAAGCCGCGACCGGCGCGGTTCGGCACGGTCTTCTGGCTGGAGCGCGGGCGGGCCGATGGCGTAAGGGAAGTGCTGCTGGTTCGGCGGCCTGCCAAGGGCCTGCTTGGCGGGATGCGGGCGCTGCCGACCGGGCCGTGGGAGGACAGCCAGCCCGGGCTCGGCGGCGCGCCCGCAGCGGCCGACTGGGTGATGCTAAATCAGATTGTCGCCCATGGATTCACGCACTTTACGTTGGAACTGGCGCTTGCCGTGGCGCGGCTGGACGCGCATTCAGCGACGGCCGATGGCGAATGGTGGCCGGTGAATGAACTCGCCGACGCCGGCTTGCCGACGGTGTTCGCCAAAGCGGCGGCGGCAATAGGGAGGGAATGATGCGGGGCAAGTGGCTGGTCGGAACAATGGCGGCAGTGACGCTGGCGGCGGGGGTCGGCTCCGCCCGGCAGACCCAGCCTGCCCCACAGCCCAGCCCGCAACCCGCACCCGCAACCGGCGCGCAACGCGGCAATCCGCTGCTGACGGAGACGCAGGCGCTGTTCGATGGCCTGGTTCAGTCGGACAAGATGCCCGGCATCGTCGGCGCGTTCGGCATTGGTGATTTCCCCACGCAATTCGTCTCGGCCGGGAAGATCGCGGACGGCGCCAGCGCGCCCGCTGCGGGGCCCGACAGCCTGTGGCGGATCTATTCGATGACCAAGCCGATCACCGGCATCGCCGCGATGCTGCTGGTGGAGGACGGCAAGATCAGTCTCGACGATCCGGTCAGCAAATACATTCCCGGCTTCGCGAACATGCGGGTGCTGACCAGCCCCGACACGTCGCTGGACAGCGTGCCGGCGAAGAACCCGATCCTGATCCGCAACCTCCTGACCCACACCGCGGGGCTGAGCTACAACATCTCCGCCAAGGGGCCGCTGCTGAAGGAATATGAGCGGCTGGGCATCCTGCCGGGGCAGGTAAACACGCAGCTGGAAGCGAAGGGGCGCACGACGCGCCCCGCGACGCTGGCGGAGTTCGCGAACCGCGTCGCGAGCGTGCCGCTGATCGCGGAACCGGGCACCAAATGGGTCTATTCGATCGGCCTCGACGTGATGGGCGCGGTGATCGAGAAGGCGAGCGGGATGCCGTTCGACCGCTTCGTCCAGACGCGGCTGCTCGATCCTTTGGGCATGACGTCGACCTATTGGAGCGTTCCGGCGAGCGAGGCGGGGCGGCTTTCGACCAATTACGTGTTCGTCGGCGACAATCGCACTCCGATCGACCCGGGCGCGACCTCGGTCTATCTCCAGCCGCCGAGCTTCCCCTATGGCGGCGCAGGCCTCGTCTCGAGTGCGCGCGACTATGACCGCTTCCTTCACATGCTGAGCAACGGCGGCACGCTGAACGGCAAGCAGGTGATGAAGCCCCAGACGGCGGCGCTGGCGATGTCCGACCTGTTGCCGGCGGGCGTTGCCTTCGGTGGCATCGGCGGAGGTACCGGCGGCGCGATGTCCGCCAAGATGGGCTTTGGCGCTGGCGGATCGGTCTATCTGGAGGATGCCCCCAACGGCGGGCCGTCGAAGGGCACCTATGGTTGGGGCGGCGCGGCGGGGACGATCGCCTGGGTCGACCCGGCGCGGAAGATGCGCGGCACGATCATGGTGCAATATTTCCCGGCCGAGAAATGGGGCCTTCGGCAGAGCGTGCCTGCAGCGCTCGCGCGCGATTCGATGCGGTTGCACGGCAAGTGATCGGGATGGAGACGATGCCGGGCTTCACTGGCGGCAAGCTGGCTCGCGTCGCGGACCATCGCAACGACGCCGAGGCATTCGCCGCGGCGATGGGCGACTGGCGCGCGCGGCTGCTGAAGCTCGATGGTTACGATCCCGAGATCACCGAGGATGGCCGCCTCGGCTGGACGATGGTGACCGAGGCGCCCGACGATGCGCATATCGTGCTGCTCGGCTTCGATGAGGGGCGGCCGCGCTTCGCCGCCGCACCCGAGGGCGTGCCGGCGCCCCCGCTCCGCTCCCCCGCGCTGTTCCGCGCGCTCGATCAGCTGGAGGCGGGCGAGGCCGCGACCTATGCCATGGCGCGTTCGGTGCTCGACTGGAACGCGCGGCATCGCTTCTGCGCCAATTGTGGCACACTGACCGAATCCTTCCGCGCCGGCTGGGGGCGCAAGTGCGGCAATTGCGCGACCGAGCATTTCCCGCGCGTCGACCCGGTGGTGATCATGATCGCCGAACATGACGGCCGCGCGCTGCTGGGCCGCCAGCCGAGCTGGCCGGCAGGGCGGTATTCGGCGCTGGCCGGCTTTCTCGAACCGGGCGAATCGATCGAGGAAGCGGTGGCGCGCGAGATTCAGGAGGAGGCCGGCGTCAGCGTCTCCGGCGTGCGCTATGTCGCGAGCCAGCCCTGGCCCTTCCCCTCGCAGCTGATGATCGCCTGCATCGGCATCGCCGACGATGACGCGATCACGCTGGACGACAATGAGCTGGAAACGGCGGGATGGTTCACCCGTGACGAGGTGCGCGCCGCGCTTGCCGGCGACGGGCCGTTCGTGGCGCCGCCGAACTACGCCATTGCCCATACGCTGCTGACCCGCTGGGCAGCGGAGGGATGATGCCCGGCCATCACCCCGGGGCCGGCCCCGGGGTGATGGCAGAGGCGGCGTCGCTATTCCGCGGCGCCCAGCTGCTGCAGCACGAACGCCCCCCATTCGGCGTTCTGGCGATAGCGTTCGAAGCGGCCGGACTTGCCGCCATGGCCCGCCTCCATGTTGACGCGGAACAGCAACGGATTGCTGTCGGTCTTCTTCTCGCGCAGGCGGGCGACCCATTTGGCCGGCTCGTAATATTGCACCTGGCTGTCCCACAGGCCGGTGCCGACGTACATCGACGGATAATTCTTCGCCGCCACCTGATCATAGGGCGAGTAGCTCAGCATATAATCGTAATATTGCTTCTGCGCCGGATTGCCCCATTCGTCATATTCGAAGGTGGTGAGCGGGATCGAGGCGTCGAGCATCGTCGTCACTACGTCGACGAACGGCACCTGAGCGACGATCACCTTGTAATCCTCCGGCGCCATGTTTGCGACGCCGCCCATCAGCAGGCCGCCGGCCGAACCACCCATCGCCGCGACCCGGTCCTTGGCGGCATATTTCTGCGCCACGAGATAGCGCGTCACGTCGATGAAGTCGGTGAAGCTGTTCTTCTTGTTCAGCAGATGGCCGTCATCATACCATTGGCGGCCCATTTCCTGTCCGCCGCGGATGTGCGCGATGGCATAGACGACACCGCGGTCGAGCAGCCCGATACGCCCCGGATCGACTGCCGGATCGGTTGAGATGCCGTAGCTGCCATAGGCATACTGGAAGAGCGGGGCGGTGCCGTCGCGCTTCACGCCCTTCTTGTAGACCAGGCTGACCGGAATCTTGGTGCCGTCCCGCGCCGTCGCCCAGACCCGCTCCGTGACATAATTGGCCGGATCATAACCGGGCACCGGCGCCACCTTCAGCACGCGGCGCTCGCCGGTCTTCGCATTCACCTCATAGGTGGTCGTCGGGGTAACGAGCGATCCGTAGGTGTAGCGCACCCAGGGCGTGTCGGGCTCCTCGTTGACGTCGAGCGTCATGCGATAGGCGGGCTCATCCGCCTTTACGGGGAGCGACTTGCCCGCGGCATCCAGCAGGCGGATCATGCGATTTCCGCCTTCGCGCTGGTCGATCGCGATGAAGCCGGCAAACGGCTTGAAGTTTTCGATGAAGACGGTGTCGCTGGCGGGCGTCAGATCCTTCCAGGCTGCGGTCCCCCCGCCGATGGCGCCGTCGGCAGCGGTCATCAGCGTATAATTCTTGTGACGCAGGTTCGTGCGGATGACCCAGCGGCCGTCCATGTGATCGGCCGAATAACGCAGCTCACGTTTGCGCGGCGCGATCGTCTGGAACGCGGTGGGTGCTGTCGCGGCAGGGGCGCAGCGCTGCTCATCGCTGACGGTCGACTGCACGAACACGCAGATAAAGCGATCGTCCGTGGTGCGGGCGATACCCATCTGGAAGGTGTCGTCCTTTTCCTCGTAGAGCAGCTTGTCCTGCGCCACCGGCTTGCCGAGGATGTGCGCCATCACCTTGTAGCCGCGCAGCGTGGTCGGATCCTTTGCGACATAGAGGATTGTGCGGTTGTCACCGGCCCAGACGATGTTGGGCTCGACGTTGGTGATCGTGTCGCTGAGCAATTGCCCGGTGGTGAGGTCCTTCACCTTCAGCGTGTACTGGCGGCGGCCGACAATATCCTCGGCATAGGCGACCAGGCGATTGTCCGGGCTGACCTGCCAGTCGCTCAGCGCGAAGAAGCTGTGGCCCTTCGCCATCGTCGGCTGATCGAACATGATCTCGGCCGGCGCGGTCTTCTCGCCCTTGCGGCGCTCGACGATCGGATAGTCGGCGCCGGTCTCGAACCGCGTCTGATACCAATAGCCGTTCTTGCGATAAGGGACGCTGGTGTCGTCCTGTTTGATATGGCTGACCGTCTCCTGGTACAGTCTGTCCTGCAGCGGCTTCAGCGCGGCGAGGGCGGCATCGGTGTAGCCGTTCTCTGCCTTCAGGTACGCGAGCATCTCCGGGTTCTTCCGGGTGTCGTCACGCAGCCAATAATATTCGTCGGTCCGCGCGCCGTTGGGCGAGGTGACCTGATGCGGCTTCTTCGCAGGCCGCGGCGGGGTCGCCGTTTGCGCGCCGGCGCTGGCCGCCAGGGTGAACGCCGCACCGGCGAGCAACATCTTCCGCATCATCATCCCCCAAGCAAATTCGTCGCTCGTGATACGACAGGCGGGGCAGGACGCAAGCGGGCGCGGTATGGCCTTTGGCGTTCGGCTCAGCCGCGCTTGCGCGCCTGGCGGTACGTGCCGAGGACGCGGACCCATTTGGTGTGGAAGCCGAGTTCCTCCATGGCGCGATCGAGACTGTCGTCGCCCGGTTTTCCCTCGACATCGGCGTAGAAGTCGGTGGCAGCGAAGGTGCCGCCACGCTGATAGCTTTCGAGCTTCGTCATGTTGACGCCGTTGGTCGCGAAGCCGCCAAGCGCCTTGTAGAGCGCCGCGGGCACGTTCTTCACCTCGAAGATGAAGGTCGTCATCCACGGGCCGTCGCCTGCGATCGGGCGGTTTTCGCGCGCCAGGGTGACGAAGCGCGTCATGTTGTGGTCGGCGTCGGCAATGTCGGTGGCGAGCAGATTGAGATCATAGATCTCCGCCGCGGCGGGCGGGGCGAGCGCGGCGATCGTGGGATCGCCCTTTTCGGCGACGACCGCGGCGGCGCCGGCCGTGTCAGGGTAAGCGATGGGCTGGATGTCGTGCGCGCGCAGCCAATGGCGGCATTGGCCGAGTGCCTGCGGATGGCTCATTGCCGCGCGCACCTCGTGCCGCGTGCCGGTGCCCATCAGGGCGTGGCGGATCGGCAGAAAATGCTCGCCGGTGATCACGAGGCCCGATTCGGGCAGCAGAAAGTGGATGTCCGCAACCCGGCCATGGAGTGAATTCTCGATCGGGATCATCGCATGGTCGGCGAGCCCCTGCTTCACTGCGTCGATCGCATCCTCGAACGAAAAGCAGGGCAGCGGCAGCCCGTCGGGAAATGCTTCGGTTACCGCGACATGGCTGTTCGCACCGGGTGCGCCCTGAAAGGAAACAGCGCGCTGCGGGGCCTGAGCGGCAGCGGCCGCCATGCGAGCGACGATCGGGCGAGCGGGAGCGGCGAAGTTTTCCATGATCTAGCGCGGGTCGTTAGGCGAGGGGCCGCGCCCCCTCAAGCGTGCTTGCCGTGGCCGAAACGCTTTTCTATGGGACGGCCAAACGTTTCAGGGGCGACTGCGCAAAATGGACGATCGGAACAACACGATTGCGGGCTGGGTGCTGGCTGCGTGCGGGGCTGCGCTCGGCTTGTCGATCGTCGGCGGCATGATCTTCCACTCGAGTGAACCCGAGAAGTCTGGCTATCCGATCGAAGCCGCCGAGGAGACTGGTGGCGGTGCCGCAGCAGCGGTGCCGATCGCGACGCTGCTGCCGACGGCCGACCCGGCGAAGGGCGCCGACGTGTTCAAGAAGTGCGCCGCTTGCCACACGATCAACCAGGGCGGCGCGAACGGCATCGGCCCGAACCTCTGGGGCACGATGGGTGAGGCCGTCGGCACGGGCAAGGGCGGCTATGCTTTCACCGATGCGCTGAAGAAGGTCGGCGGGACCTGGGATTTCGAGAAGATGGACGCGTGGCTGACGAGCCCGCGCAAGTTCGCACCGGGCACGAAGATGACCTTCGCCGGCCTGTCGAACCCGCAGGATCGCGCGAACCTGCTCGTATACATGAACCAGCAGGGCT
This sequence comes from uncultured Stakelama sp., assembly GCA_964390515.1. Classification (GTDB taxonomy): domain Bacteria; phylum Pseudomonadota; class Alphaproteobacteria; order Sphingomonadales; family Sphingomonadaceae; genus Sphingomonas. The sequence goes on along the minus strand of CAYMIU010000016.1, from coordinate 71,478 downwards.
CGAACCTGCCGCTGCCGGCGGCGCCGGCGGCCGGCGCAGCGCCGGAAGGCGATGGCGGCAATGTCGTCGAGGGTGCGGGCGGTGCGGCGCCGGGCGCGGCGAACGCCGTTGACGCGGTGGAGAAGGATATCCGCGGCGAGACCGGTGAGGTTGCGAACACCGCGACGCCGGCAAGCGGCGCCCCCTCGGTCGATCCGGCGGCGCAGAAGCAGAACAACTAAGGTGCGAGGTGCGGCCGCTTCGGGCGGCCGCGACCTGTTCAAGCGGAAATAAAGAAAGCCGTCTGCGGTTTCTGCCCTGGAGCAGTGTCGCAGACGGCTTTTTCATGCTGTTGGGTCGCTGTTCACGCCAATGGCGCGAAGGGCGCTCTGACGCCCCCTGGCGCGTTAGGCGGAGGCTGCCTCGCGTTCGGTGCGCTCCTGGTAGAAGCGCTGCACCACGGCCCAGCCTTCGGCGGCGCTTTCGACATAGGTGAAGATGTCGAGATCGCGTTCCGAGATGACGCCTTCCTCGACCAGCGCGTCGAAGTTGACGACCCGCTCCCAGAATTCGCGGCCGAACAGCAGCACAGGGATCGGCGCGACCTTGCCGGTCTGGATCAGCGTCAGCAGCTCGAACAATTCGTCGAACGTGCCGAACCCGCCGGGGAAGGCGGCGAGCGCACGTGCGCGCAGCAGGAAGTGCATCTTGCGCAGCGCGAAATAGTGGAACTGCATCGACAAAGACGGCGTCACGTAAGGATTGGGCGCCTGCTCGTGCGGGAGCACGATGTTGAGGCCAATCGATTCGGCGTGAACGTCCGCGGCACCGCGATTCGCCGCTTCCATGATCGACGGGCCGCCGCCGGAGCAGACGACGAACTGCCGCTTGCCCTGCTCATCACGCGGGAAGTTGCTGGCCAGTCGCGCAAGCTCGCGCGCCATCTCGTAATATTTGGACTTGGCGACCAGGCGCTCCGCCACCGGGCGATGCGCTTCATCGGCCATGTCGAGCAGGGCCTGCGCCTTTGACGGTTCCGGGATACGTGCAGAGCCGTAGAAGACGAAGGTCGAGCCGATATGCGCTTCCTCAAGCAGCAGTTCGGGCTTCAGCAGTTCAAGCTGGAAGCGGACCGGCCGCAGATCCTCGCGCAGCAGGAAATCCATGTCCTGGAAGGCGAGGCGGTAGGCGGGATTTTCGGTCTGGGGGGTGGAGATGCCCGTCTTGGCAGATTCGGCATCCTGGCGCGCGCGCGGAAAGACGCGGCTTGGAACTCGTGTTTCAGTCATTTCGACAGCCAATAAAGGACTTTGCCACGCGGAGCGACGGGTAAATATGCCGCACCTGGGGGCGTCATTTCACGACGCCTGAAAGAAGGAGCGGGTGAAAAGAAAGGGGGCCGCCCGGTTTCCCCGGACGACCCCACCCTCTCCTAGCTGTGAAGCTTGATGCTTAGCCGGCGGAAGACAGGTTAACGGCGGCGTACTTGCCGCGCCGGTCAACCTCGATCTCGAACGACAGGCGATCGCCTTCGTTGAGACCGGCCATCCCGGCGCGCTCAACCGCAGAAATGTGCACGAAGGCGTCGGGCTGACCGTCGTCGCGCTGGATGAAGCCGAAGCCCTTCATGGCGTTGAAGAACTTGACCGTGCCGGTCGCCTTCTCGCCAGTCAGCTGACGCTGCGGCGCGCCGCCTGCGCCACCGGCACGCGGGCCGCGATCGCCGCCCGGGGCGCCGAAGCCGCCATCGCGCGGCGGGCCACGGTCGGTGACCGGAAGCGGCTCGCCCTCGATCTTGAGGTCGGTTGCCGAGATACGGCCGCCGCGATCGACGAGCGTGAAGCCGAGTGGCTGGCCCTCGGCAAGCGCGGTCAGACCGGCCTGCTCAACGGCGGAGATGTGAACGAACACGTCCTCGCCGCCGTCATCGCGAACGACAAAGCCGAAGCCCTTCTGCGCGTTGAAGAACTTAACAACGCCGGTGCCTTCGCCGACAACCTGCGGGGGCATACGATTGCCGCCGCCGAAGCCGCCACCACCGCCGCCGCCGCGGAAACCACCGCCGCCGCCGCCGCCGAAGCCGCCACCACCGCCGCCGCCGCGGTATCCACCGCCGCCGCCGAAGCCTCCACCACCGCCGCCGCGGTATCCACCGCCGCCGCCGAAGCCGCGATCATCGCGCTTGTCGCGTCCGCGCCCGCCACGATTGCCGCGGCCACCTTTGTCGTAACCCATAAACCCTGTTCGTCTTCCCGCTCCGTCCCGCCGATCGGTCAAGCCTTGCGCGATGGACGGCCACGCAAGGCTTCGAGGCGCTAAATCCAATGCGCCACGAGACTCGTCATAGCGCATTACGCGGCACTCCGCGAACAGAATCGTCGCGCAAATAAAGTATTCGCCGCTAATCATTGCGGAACTGTCGCGTTGAAAGCACAATCCGTCGCATGTTCGACTTAGTTGGCGCAGGAATTTTGCCGCTTGTTGAGCCGCGCGTCACAGCGCGCTAGGGCGCGTCATGGCCGTATTTTTCCACGAAGAAGATTTGCCCGGTGACGTGTTTGCACCCGGCGCCCCGCTTGCCGTCGATACCGAGACGATGGGCCTCATCACGCCGCGCGACCGGCTGTGCCTGGTGCAGATCTCGGACGGACAGGGCGACGAGCATCTGGTGCGATTCAACCCGGGGTCCGATTACGCCGCGCCGAACCTGCGCGCCGCGCTCGCTGATCCGTCGCGGCTGAAACTCTATCATTTCGGGCGGTTCGATATCGCCGCGATCCGCCATTACATGGGGATCGTCGCGGCGCCGGTATATTGCACCAAGATCGCGTCGCGGCTGGTGCGGACCTATACCGACCGACACGGGTTGAAGGAGTTGGTGCGCGAACTTCTGGGGCAGGATATCTCAAAGCAGCAGCAATCGTCGGACTGGGGCGGCCCGGAACTGAGCGAGCCGCAGCGCGAATATGCGGCGTCCGACGTCCGTTATCTTCATCGTCTGCGCGAGGAACTCGATCGCCGTCTGGCACGCGAGGGCCGCACCGCGCTGGCGCAGGCGTGCTTCGACTTCCTGCCGCATCGGGCCGAACTCGATCTAGCGGGGTGGCCAGAGACCGATATCTTCGCGCATGTCTGAGGTTGCCGTCCGCGAGCGTACTGCACGGCAGCGCTGGGCCATGCCCGGCAGCCGGCACGATCGGCTGGTGGGGATTACCCACTGGCTGCTGCCGGTGCTGATCGGCGTGCTCGCGGCGTTCCTGGTGATGGCGCCGCTGACGACGGGGGGCGACGTGTCATTCGTCCTCGACAAGAACAAGGTGGAAGTCGCCAAGGAGCGGCTGAAGATCCAGAAAGCACAGTATCGCGGCGCCGATGCGAAGGGGCAGCCGTTCACGCTGAATGCGGGATCCGCGGTGCAGAAGAGTTCCGCCGAGCCGATCGTGCAGCTGAATGATCTTGCCGCGCAGATCCGGCTGACCGACGGGCCGGCGCAGCTGACCGCGCCGAGCGGGCGGTACGACATGGAAAGCGAGCGGATGAACGTGAACGGCCCGATCGCCTTTCGTGGGCCGGACGGCTACACGCTCGACACCAATAACGCCGTCGTCGACCTGAAGAGCCGCCGGCTGCAATCCGAAGGCGCAGTGAGCGGCACCGTGTCGCAAGGGACGTTCACCGCCGATCGCCTGGATGCGGATCTCGAAGCGCGCACCGTGACGCTTCGCGGCAATGCGCGCTTGCGTGTGAACCCGCGAGGTACGAGATAGCGCCGCATGAAACGCGCCGTCCTCCTCGCCATTCTGATCGCCTCGGGTGCGAGCGCCCAGACGCGCCACAATTCCAATGCGCCGATCGATTTCGGCGCCGACACCATCGAATTGCAGGACCGGGCGAATCGCGCGGTTCTTTCGGGCAATGTCGCGGTGCGCCAGGGCGAGATGACGCTGAACGCGGTGCGTATGACGGTAATCTACACCGGCCAAGTGATCGGCGGTAACCCGCAGGTCTCGCGACTCGACGCGTCCGGCAACGTGATCGTGAAGCGGCCGGACCAGACCGCGCGCAGCCAATATGCGGTCTATGACCTCAACAAGCGTATCATCACCATGGTCGGCGGCGTGACGCTGACGCAGGGCGGAAATACGGTGCGCGGCGGCCGGCTGACGATCAACCTCGACACGGGCCGGGCGGTGATCGACGGTTCTTCGGTGCGCGGCGGTTCGAGCGGTTCTGGCGGCAATGTGACGACCGCGCCGTCGGGCCGGGTGACGGGCACCTTCTCCGTCCCGAAGCGCAATTAGCGTTTCGCCGGGACTTTCCTATGTTGTGGCCCTTATGCATGAATCCTGCCAATCGTTCTGCCTGAACGGCCCGATAACCATGATCTGCGAGGGGGAGGCGAGGAATGGATGACGTGACGACCCTGAGCGAAGTGGAAGCCATCCACGAGGCGCCGACGTCGAGCGGGCTGCAGGTGATTTCGATCGCCAAGTCCTACGACAAGCGGATCGTGCTGAGCGACGTCTCGGTATCGGTTGGGCGTGGTGAAGTGGTCGGACTGCTCGGCCCGAACGGCGCGGGCAAGACGACCTGCTTCTATTCCGTGATGGGGCTGGTGAAGCCGGACGCGGGGCGGATCATGCTCGATGGCGAGGATATCACCGGCCTTCCGATGTATCGTCGCGCGATCCTCGGACTTGGCTATCTGCCTCAGGAAACCTCGATTTTCCGCGGGCTGACGATCGAGAAGAATATCCTGACCGTGCTCGAGCTCGCCGAGCCGGAGCCGGCGGAGCGCAAGCGCAAGCTCGATCAGTTGCTCGAGGAGTTCGGCCTGACACGGCTGCGCGATGCACCGGCGATGGCCCTGTCGGGGGGCGAGCGGCGGCGGGCGGAGATTGCGCGCGCGCTGGCGGCGGATCCCTCGATCATCCTGCTCGACGAGCCGTTCGCCGGCATCGATCCCTTGTCGATCGCTGACATTCGCGATCTGGTGAAGGATTTGAAGCGGCGCGGGATCGGCGTGCTGATCACCGACCACAATGTGCGCGAGACGCTGGATATCGTCGACCGCGGCTACATCATTTACGACGGCCGCGTGCTGTTCAGCGGCGCGCCGGCGGATCTGGTGGCGGATCCCAACGTGCGCCGGCTCTATCTGGGCGAGAGCTTCTCGCTCTGACGCCATGCGCAGCGCGTCCTTCCTCCTTGTCATCCCGGCGGCGACAGGGGCGGCGCGTCACAGGGGCCGCGCATGAGCCTCGCGCCGCGGCTCGACCTGCGCCAGTCGCAATCGCTGGTGATGACGCCGCAGTTGCAGCAGGCGATCAAGCTGCTGACGCTGTCCAACCTCGAGATCGAGGGCGTGATTGCCGAAGAGATCGAGAAAAATCCGCTGCTGGAGAGCGCGCCGCCGAGCGACGACGGGCCGGCGATTGAGCGTGAGCCGGAGGTAAAGCGCGACGAGCCGGCCCCGGCGGACGAGCTGGTGGTGGCCGGCGAGGCCGCGGGCGAATCGCTGGATGTCGATATCGCCGCGGAGCGCTTCGACGACGGGCCGGGTGACCGTGTTTCGGGTGATGGGCTTGGGCTGACCGGCGCGAGTGGCGGGGCGGGAGAGGATGCTCCGGACCTCGACAGCTTCGCGGCGAGCGACGTCTCGCTGGCCGATCATCTGTTGCAGCAGGCCGGCGAGGTCGTGGCTGGCGCTGACCTGTTCGTAGCGCAGCACCTGATCGATCTGATCGACGAGGCCGGGTATCTGACCGAGAACCTGCTCGGCGTGGCGAACCGACTTGGCGTGCCGCTGGCGCGGATCGAGCAGGTGCTGGCGGTGATCCAGACGTTCGATCCGACTGGCGTCGGTGCGCGCGATCTCGCGGAATGCATTGCGCTGCAAGCAAAGGAAGCGGACCGCTACGACCCTGCGATGGCGCGGCTGATCGACAATCTCGATCTTGTCGCGCGCGGAGACTTCGCGCGGCTGAAGCGCATCTGTCAGGTCGACGACGAGGATCTCGCGGACATGATCCGCGAATTGCGCGGCTATGATCCGAAGCCTGGCTGCCGTTACGGTGGAGAGCCAGTGCATGCGGTGACGCCCGATCTCCACGTGCGCCGGACACGCGCCGGATGGATCGTGGAGCTCGACAGCGCGACGCTGCCACGCGTGCTGGTCAACCGGCGCTATTATTCGGAACTGTCATCGGGGCCGCAGGACAAAGCGTCGAAGGCGTGGCTGGGTGACATGCTGGCCAGCGCCAACTGGCTGGTGAAGGCACTGGATCAGCGGCAGAAGACGATCATCCGGGTCGCGACCGAGATCGTGCGACAGCAGGAAGCGTTCTTCCTGAAGGGCGTCGCGCATCTTCGCCCGCTGACGCTGCGGCAGGTCGCCGATGCGATCGAGATGCACGAATCGACCGTCAGCCGGGTGACGTCGAACAAGTATCTGAGCTGCGCGCGCGGGCTGTTCGAACTGAAATACTTCTTCACGTCCGCGATCCAGTCGGCGGACGGCGGTGACGCGGTGTCCGCGGAGGCAGTGAAGAGTGCGATCCGGTCACTGATCGCCAACGAAGGCGCCAAGGTGCTGAGCGACGACACGATCGTCGAACTGCTGAACGCCAAGGGCTTCGACATCGCGCGGCGCACCGTGGCCAAATATCGCGAGGCGATGGGGATCGGCAGTTCGGTCCAGCGCCGCCGGCAACGCGCGCTCGGCGGCGGCTGAACCTGTATTCCGTGTGCGTCAGCCGAGGAGGCGACGCGGTACCTTCACCTTCATGTCCAGCAACTGCTGCCCCTTGCCCTTGGCGAGCGGATCGAGCCGCAGGCTGGCGAACTGCCCACCGCCGAGCGACTGGATGCAGTGGAGGTTGATCGCGTTCATGCCCGGCAGCTCGTAACGCCGTACCTCGGGATGGGGCGCGCCTTCGAATTCGTGCGCGAAGAAGGCTTTCACGGCGTCCTCGGTCAGCGCGGCGCGGATCCACGGGAGGAGTTCGGGCCGGCGGGCGATCACGCCCACGTTGAACGCGTCGCCCTTGTCGCCGGAGCGCGCCCAGGCCACCTCGATGAGCGGCACTTCGACCAGATCCTCCTCGTCCGTCCGGCCACCCTCCACGGAGGGACGCGTGATCATGTCTGGTGTGAAGGGCGTGAACGGGGCCGGGTTCTGCACTGAGAGCATCTCCGCGCCGAGCGAGACGCGCGGCTCGACCGAGCTGCCGTCTACCAGGAAGGAGAAGACCTGTGCCACCGGGCTGATCGTCGGCCGGGCGCCGAACCATCCGGTGGAGCCTACGCTCATCGACGTGGTGGGCGAATCGAATTCGCGCATCAGGATGCCGAGCGCCTCGGCATCGTCATGCTCGGCGCCGATCCGGGCGATCACTTCGCGCGTTGCGGACAGTGCCGGGTTGGCCTGTGCGCCGTAGCTCGCCTCGGTGCCGAGCAGCTCGACGCGGGTATCGCGCAGCGGCGGGAGGTTGCGGCCGCGGAGCATCTCGCCGGCGCGGGTGAGCACCGCATCGGCCTGCGCCTGCGCCTTCCTGGCGGCGTCCCGGCCGACCACCGGCATGATGCCAATGAAGCGATGGCCGTTCTCATAGGTGACGCAGGTCTTGAGCTTGCCGGTCGGGGGGTACCCCTTGGCATTGGAGACACGTACGCGGTGCTCGCCCTCGGCCGTGACCTTCAGTTGCGAGAAGTCGCAGACCACATCAGGCAGGGCATAGGCCTGGGGATCGCCGACTTCGTAGAGGATCTGCTCGGATACCGCAGCGGGCGAGACGAGCCCGCCGGTGCCTTCCGGCTTGGTGACGATGAAATCGCCGTCCGAATGGCATTCGATGATCGGATAGCCGATATGCGCCCAGTCCGGCACTTGTTCCCAGTCGGTGAACAGGCCGCCAGTCGCCTGTGCGCCGCATTCGATGACATGGCCGGCGAGTGACCCCGCCGACAGGCGATCGTGATCGTCCGGGCCCCAGCCGAATTCGTGCATCAGCGGCCCCAAGGTGAGCGCGCTGTCCACGACCCGGCCAGTGATGACGACGTCGGAACCGGCGGCAAGCGCCGCGGCGATCGGGCCGCCGCCGAGATAGGCGTTGGCGGTCCATACCTTCCTGGGATCGGGGAAGCGGGCGGCGGAGAACATCTCCGTCGTGCCGCTTGCCGCGAAGTCCGGCACGCGGGCGATCAGATCATCGCCAGTGACGATCGCGATGCGGAAGGAGAGGCCGGCCTCTGCCGCGATCGCTTCCATCCGGGCGCGGCAAGCCTCGGGATTGACGCCGCCGGCGTTGGTGACGAGGCGGACGCCCTGCTCCTTGAACTCGCGCAGGTTGTCCTTCCACACCCATTCGGTGAAGTCGCGAGCATAGCCCTGATCGGGACGGACCTGCTTCAGCTGGCCGAGCGGCGCCATCGTCGCTTCGGCGAGATAATCGAGGATCATGTAATCGAGCTTGCCGCCCGCCAGCAGTTGCGGTGCCGCGACCGAACTATCCCCCAGGAACCCGCCTGCGCCGCCGATACGGACTACCTTGCCCATCTTACTCTCCCGATGTTTTGCGGGAGCGGTAATGGAAAGGGGCGGGGAGGCAAACCTCCCTCTCGGCGTGAAGCGCCAAAGAGGGAGGTTAGATCAGCTCAGTCGGCGAAGGGATCGCGAACCAGGATCGTGTCCTCACGCTCCGGGCTGGTCGACACCAGCGTGACCGGGCAGTTGATCAGTTCCTCGATGCGGCGGATGTACTTGATCGCCTGCGCCGGCAGGTCGGCCCAGCTGCGTGCGCCGGCCGTCGACTGCGACCAGCCTTCCATCGTCTCGTAGATCGGCTCGACCGCGGCCTGATCGGCCGCGTGCGCCGGGAAATAATCCAGCGTCTTGCCGCGCAGGCGGTAGCCGGTGCAGATCGAGATCGTCTCGAACCCGTCGAGCACGTCCAGCTTGGTCAGCGCGATGCCGGTGATGCCGCTGACCGCCGCCGACTGGCGCACCAGCACCGCGTCGAACCAGCCGCAACGGCGCTTGCGGCCGGTGACCGTGCCGAACTCATGCCCGCGCGTGCCCAGCCGCTCGCCGGTCTCATTGTCGAGCTCGGTCGGGAACGGGCCGGATCCGACGCGCGTGGTGTACGCCTTGGCGATACCGAGCACGAAACCGACCGCACCCGGCCCGAGGCCGGATCCGCCCGCCGCGGTGCCGGCAATCGTGTTGGACGAGGTGACGAACGGATAGGTGCCGTGATCGATGTCGAGCAGCACGCCCTGCGCGCCTTCGAACAGGATGCGACGGCCGGCGGCGCGCGCCTGGTTCAGGTCTCGCCACACCGGCTTGGCAAAGGACAGGACGAAGTCCGCAATCTCGCGCAGGTCGGTCAGCAACCGCTCGCGATCGATCGGCGGCTCGCCAAAGCCGGCACGCAGCGCGTCATGATGCGCCGTCAGGCGATCGAGCTGCGGATCGAGATCGTCGAGATGCGCGAGGTCACACACGCGCAGCGCGCGGCGGCCGACCTTGTCCTCATACGCCGGACCAATGCCGCGGCGGGTGGTGCCGATCTTGCCCGCACCGCTCGCATCCTCGCGCAGCCCGTCGAGATCGCGGTGGAAGGGGAGGATGAGCGCGCAGGTGTCGGCGATGCGCAGCGTGTCCGGCGACACCGTCACGCCCTGCCCCGACAGCTTCTCGACCTCGGCCTTCAGCGCCCAGGGATCGAGCACCACGCCATTGCCGATCACCGATGGCGTGCCACGCACGATGCCCGACGGCAGCAGCGACAGCTTGTAGACGTTTTCGCCCACGACCAATGTGTGGCCGGCATTGTGGCCGCCCTGGAAGCGGACGACCATGTCGGCACGCTCGGCCAGCCAGTCGACGATCTTGCCTTTGCCCTCGTCGCCCCATTGGGCGCCGATCACCGCTACATTCGCCATGGATACGATACTCCCCCTGCCGGGATGACCCTGGCCGCCCTTCGACAGGACTCGGCAGCCAGGAGGGGCCAGAAATGCGCCGCGGCGGGTAGCGGGGGGCGCAGTGCGCTGTCAATCGCCGAGCGGGCGTGCCTCGCCTTCGACGAACAGATGCGTGCACAATTGCTTCTCGGGCGTGTCACCCGCTTCGAGCGCGGCCACCGTCACCCAGCCGGCAGCGCGCATCGCCGCTGCCTCCGCGTCTTTCGTGCCGAGCGGCAGGAACAGGCGGCGTCGTTCGGCTGCGCCATCCCGGGCGATCGCGCCGGCGAAGAGGGAGAAGCCGGTGGCAGTTTCCTCAGCGCCGTTTTCGTGGACGAGCATATAGGTGCCGCCGCGGCCGACCTCGCGCGCCGCACCCTCCGCGAACAGCGAGAAGCCGAGCCACGTCTGATATTCGAAGCCGTGACGTTCGGTTGGGTCTAGCGTGAGGGTCGCCTTGTCGCCAACGGCGGAAGCGATGGCGGCGAGCCCGTCGAGCCGCGAGGAGAGCGCGCCGGTGGTGTCGAAGGCGCGCAAGCGGGCGATGGCGGCGTCGAACGGGCCGGCCGCTTCGATCAGCGGGAGATAGGCGGGCGCGATCGCCGCCACGGCGCCGGCATCCTTGGCGTCGAGCCGTTCGCGCAATTCGTCCACGCGGTCGACCGGCAGCGGGCCGGTGGCGAGGGTGTCGACCAGATCGGGCAGGGTGAAATCCACCGAAACACCGCGCGCGCCGGCGGCAGACAGCGCCTCCACGGCGACGAGCACCACTTCGCGGGCGGCGGCGACCGAATCGAGGCCGATCAGCTCGCAGCCGATCTGGCGTGCCTCGCGATCGGGCTGGAGCGCGGCGCCGCGCAGCTTCAGCACCGAACCCGCGTAGCTGAGGCGTACGGGGCGGGGGTGGTGCGCCATGCGGGTGGCGGCGATGCGCGCCACCTGTGCCGTGATATCGGGGCGAATCGCCATGTTTCGCTGGCTGACCGGATCGACGAAGCGAACCGCATTGGAAAGGCCGCCGTCCTTCAGACGCGAGCCCAGGCCGTCGGCGAATTCAGCGAGCGGCGGATCGACCCGTTCGTAGCCATAGCCATGCGCCACGCCGAGCACCCGGGCTTCCACCGTCGCGGCGGCATCGGCATGGGGGGGCAGGCGATCGCGAAACCCCTCGGGCAGCAGGCTGGCATAGGTCATGGCGGCGCGCATACCCAGCCGCTGCGCGGAGCGCCAGCCGGTGTGGCAGGTGCGTGGGCTACGCGCCTTGCGGCAGAACGGGACCGGGCGTGGCGGGTTCCTGCACTGTGGGCTGGACTGGCTCTGGAAGCGTGCGCACGACAGGCGGCAGTGTGATCCGGGGCGTGGCGACGGGAGCTGTCTCCTCGGCCGACATTTCCGACGAGCGCTTGCGCACCTCGATCGGCCCGGTGGGGGCTTCGGACATGGGACTGGTGTTACGCGGCGCCTTGCCCTTCAGCTCGTCGATCTCGTTCTGGCGGCGCTGCAGGTAGAAATCGCGCGAGCGGGCATAGGGATCGGCCTGCCCGTCATGAAGCTGGTGCAGGGTCTCGTCGAATTCGGCGCGATGATCGAGCACGCCAAGCAAGCCGAGCGGCACGGCAATTTCGGGCTTGGTGACCCGCGAGCCATAGATGAACGGGAAGATGAGCCGGTCGATCGCCCCGCCGATCAGATCGCGCGGCGTCGTCGGGCCGACGATTGGCAGGAACAGGAACGGGCCGGACTTCACGCCATAGAAGCCGAGCGTGTTGGTGAAGCCGTTGCTGCGGCGCTTCCACCGGAACGGCTTGCGCTTCGCGATGTCGAACAGGCCGGCGACGCCCACCGTGGTGTTGATGACGAAGCGCGCGGCCGTTTCCAGCGCGCGCCCGAACTTCAGCTGAAGCACGAAATTCAGGAAAACGACCGGTTCGCGCATATTGTAGAGGAAGTTGTGAATCCCGTCGCGCACCGGCTCGGGCAGCGTCTTCTTGTAGGCGAGCGAGATCGGGCCGATCACCGCCTTGTCGACTGCCATGGTGGCATCGAACGCCTTCTGGTTGATGCCGGCAAGCGGATCGGGCGCTTCCCATTCGGCTTTGCCGGTGATGACGATATCGGGGGGCGCCGACTGCGCGCCGCTGTCACTGGGTGTCTGTGCCTGAGCCGCTGCTGGCGCGACGCCGCCCGCGGGAGACTGTGCAATCGCGGCCATTCCTGGTGCGAAAATGGCAACGGATGGCGCGGAATGCGGCGGGATGGTTGTGGAAAGTGGGGCAATCGGAGGGGGACCGGGCGGCGCTGGCGGCGTGAACAGCATCGCACCGGCAAAGATCAACGCGCTCACCAAACGTCCCCTGATGGACGCGCCATTGTACATGGCGCGCCCAGGACGGTGACGGGCTATCCGGCGGATGGCAACAGGAATTGCCAGTCCGCCGAGCAGCCCGTGGGACCGATCAGAACTTCAGACCCATCGCAGTCTTCACGCCCGGGAGCGCCTTCACCTTCGCGAGAAGGTCCGCGGTTACCGGCTCGTCCACCGACAACAGCAGCACGGCCTCGCCGCCTGCCTGGCGACGGCCGAGGTGGAAGGTGCCGATGTTGACGCCGGCTTCGCCCAGCGTCGTGCCCAGGCGGCCGATGAAGCCGGGTGCGTCCTCGTTGACGACATAGAGCATCGCACCGGTGAGATCGGCCTCGACCTTGATGCCGAACAGCTCGACGAGGCGCGCGGCCTGATCGCCGAAGAGCGTGCCGGCGACCGAACGCTCGCCATCCGCGGTGCGGACCGAAACGCGGATCAGCGTGTGGTAATCGCCCTCACGCTCGGTGCGGATCTCGCGCACCTCCATGCCGCGCTCGCGGGCCAGCAGCGGCGCGTTGACCATGTTCACCGTATCGGTCTGCGTGCCGAGGAAGCCCTTCAGCACCGCGCTGGTCAGCGGCTTGGGGTTCAGCTCCGCGGCGGCGCCTTCCATGTGGATCGAGATACGGTCGATCGCGCCATGCGCCAGCTGGCCGACGAGGCTGCCGAGCTTTTCGGCAAGGCTCATGTAGGGCTTCAGCTTGGGCGCTTCCTCAGCGGTCAGGCTTGGCATGTTGAGCGCGTTGGTGACGCCGCCCGACACGAGATAATCCGCCATCTGCTCGGCGACCTGAATCGCCACGTTCACCTGCGCTTCGGTGGTCGACGCGCCGAGGTGGGGCGTGGAGATGAAGTTCGGCGTGCCGAACAGCGGGCTTTCCTTGGCCGGCTCGGTGACGAACACGTCGAGCGCCGCGCCGCCGATGTGGCCGCTGTCGAGGCCTTCCTTGAGCGCCGCCTCGTCGATCAGGCCACCGCGCGCGCAGTTGATGATCCGCACGCCCTTCTTGGTCTTGGCGAGATTCTCGGCCGACAGGATGTTGCGGGTCTGATCGGTCAGCGGGGTGTGCAGCGTGATGAAGTCGGCACGCGCCAGCAGCTCGTCCAGCGTTACCTTCTGCACGCCAAGCTCGATCGCGCGTTCCTCGGTGAGGAACGGATCATAGGCGACGACCTTCATCTTCAGCCCGAGCGCGCGATCCGCGACGATCGAGCCGATGTTGCCCGCACCGATCAGCCCCAGCGTCTTGCCGGTGACCTCGACGCCCATGAAGCGGTTCTTTTCCCACTTGCCCGCCTGGGTCGAGCGATCCGCCTCCGGCAGATCACGCGCCAGCGCGAACATTAGGGCGATGGCGTGTTCGGCAGTGGTGATCGAATTGCCGAACGGCGTGTTCATCACCACCACGCCCTTCGCCGACGCGGCCGGGATGTCGACATTGTCGACGCCGATGCCAGCGCGGCCGACGACCTTCAGGTTGGTCGCCGCCTCGAGGATGTCCTTGGTGACTTTCGTGGAGCTGCGGATCGCCAGGCCATCATATTGGCCGATGATCGCCTTCAGCTCGTCCGGCGTCTTGCCGGTGATTTCGTCCACTTCCACGCCGCGTTCGCGAAAGATCTGCGCGGCCTTGGGATCCATTTTGTCGCTGATAAGAACTTTGGGCATGGGATAGTCCTTTGCCTGCACCGTCGCCCCGGCCTTGAGCCGGGGCCCCGCCATCTGCGGCGCTACGGTGAGAAGAAGCGTGACCCCGGATGGAGCCCGGGGTGACGCAGGGGAGTGGGTGGTCTCAGGCCGCCTTGGCGGTTGCGTAGGCCCAGTCGAGCCACGGGCCGAGCGCAACGATGTCCGCGGTGTCCACCGTCGCGCCGCACCAGATGCGCAGGCCCGGAGGGGCATCGCGATAGCCGCCGATGTCATAGGCGGCGCCCTCTGCCTCGAGCAGCGAGACCATCTTCTTGATCACCGCTTCGTCGGCATCGACCGTCAGGCAGACGCTGGTGGTCGAGCGCGAGGCCGGATCCGCCGCGAGATGACCGAGCCAGTCGCGTGCGGCGACGATCTCGTCGAGCGCCTTGGCGTTCGCATCGGAGCGCGCGATCAGGCCGTTCTCGCCCAGCGACTTTGCCCATTCGAGAGAGAAGATCGCGTCTTCGACCGCCAGCATCGAGGGGGTGTTGATCGTCTCGCCCTTGAACACGCCCTCGGCGAGCTTGCCCTTGGAAACGAGGCGAAACACCTTGGGCAGCGGCCAGGCCGGCGTGTAGGTTTCGAGGCGCTCGACCGCGCGCGGGCCGAGGATCAGCACGCCATGCGCGCCTTCGCCGCCCAGCACCTTCTGCCAGGAGAAGGTGGCGACATCGATCTTGTCCCACGGCAGGTCGTACGCGAACACGCCGCTGGTCGCGTCGGCGAAGCTCAGCCCCTCGCGATCGTCAGCGATCCAGTCGCCGTTCGGCACGCGAACGCCGCTGGTGGTGCCGTTCCAGGTGAACAGCACGTCGTTCGACCAATCGACCTGGCCGAGATCCGGCAGCTGGCCGTAATCGGCGCGGATGACGGTGGGGTCGATCTTCAGCTGCTTGACGGCGTCCGTCACCCAGCCTTCGCCGAAGCTCTCCCAGGCGAGCGCGGTGACGGGGCGGGCGCCCAGCATCGTCCACATCGCCATTTCGAAGGCGCCGGTATCGGAGCCCGGCACGATGCCGATGCGGTGCGTATCAGGCAGCTTCAGCAGCTCGCGCATCAGATCGATGCAATATTGCAGGCGCTGCTTGCCGATCTTGGAGCGGTGCGAACGACCGAGCGTGGCAGCGGCCAGCTTGGCGGCATCCCAGCCCGGCGGCTTTGCGCAGGGACCCGAGGAAAAATAGGGTCGCGCCGGAGTAGCGGCGGGTTTCGCAGGCGCAAGAGTGGCGTCGGCGAGGGTCGTATCAGTCATGTCTGTCTCTCCTTACAGAGAGCGCGCGCGGCGTTGGGACCGCGTGGCCCGTCGACGGCCCTAGAGGCGGTTCACCGACGTGGCAACCGCGATGAGCGCCGCCGGACTCGATTCGTCTGCCTGACCACACTGTTCGGCGGAGCACCAAGGCGGGCTGCTTTCCTTCTGCAATCAGGGCAGAAATAGAAGATCAACGCGTCGGAACGATGATCAAGCAGGCGCGAACGGGGGAAGTGTGCGTACCGTCATCCTGCTGGCCGCCATCGCCATGCTCGCCGCGTGTGGCCGATCGGAGCCCCCCAAACGAAGCGATTCGCGCAGCCCCGGGCCGCGGGTGGAGGGGCCGTCGCCGCGCGAGACGGCGCAATGCCATCGTGACCTGCGCGAACTGGGTGTCGCGTTCGAGCCGCTGCCGGATCGGCAGTTCGGCCCGGGCTGCGGCATCGTCGGCACGGTGAAGCTGCTCGACATCGGGGTGCCGACGACGAACCTCGGCGCGGTGCGATGCGGCCAGGCGCGCACCTACGCGCAATGGGCGCGCAATGCCGTGGGGCCGGCGGCGTACCAGATCCTGGGCAGCGAGCTGGCCAAGATCGAAAGCATGGGAAGCTATAATTGCCGCAACGTCGCGGGCACGGCGCGGCGATCCGGCCATTCGATCGCCAATGCGATCGACATCGGCGCGTTCCAGCTGAAGGACGGGCGCCGGATCACGATCCTTCAGGACTGGAATTCGCCGGACCCGGCGGTGCGGCGGTTCCTGCAGACGATCAGCGGCTCCGCCTGCAAGCGGTTCGGTACGGTGCTGGGGCCGAATTACAATTCCGCCCACCGCAACCACCTGCACCTTGAGGACGACAAGGCGAAATTCTGCCGCTGATGGAAGGGGAGGCGGCTGATCTCCCCTTCGATCGGACCTCGATCACTTCGCGCGGGCGGCGGCGATCGCGTCCTGCAGCCGATCGAGCGGCTGAGCGCCGGACAGGACCTTGTCCCCGACCACCCACGTCGGCGTGCCCGTTAGGCCGAGCTTGCCGGCGAGCGTCAGGTTGCCCGCGATTTCCGTATCGGCGTCATCCGGCACCTTGGAAAGGTCGACGCCGGTGCGAAGCGCGGTCGCGGCGATCGACTCGGCCGTGAGCGGACCCGCGGCATAAAGCGCATCGTGGAACGCCTTGAACTTGCCCTGCGCCGCCGCGGCGAGCGAGGCGCGCGCGGCATCGCGGCTTTCGTCGCTAAGGATCGGTAGCTCGCGAAAGACGACGCGAAGCTTGGGATTGGCCTTCACCAGTTCCTCGATCACGGGAAGGCTGGCGCGGCAATAGCCGCAATTATAGTCGAAGAACTCCACCAGCGTGACGTCTCCCTGCGGGTTGCCCATCACCGCGCCGCGATAGGGCGTCTCCAGCCGCGACCGATCGGCGCCGATCGCGCGCGCGCTTTCCCGCTCCTGCAGCTTTTGCATCGCCTCGGGAATGATCTGCGGATTGGCGAGCACGTAATCGTGCACGATGCGCTCGATCTGCGCCTTGTTGGTGGTCGAAACGTCAGCCGGCGCGACGCGCTCGCCAAGCCACACGCCGCCGGCACCGAAGGCTGCGCCGAGCAGCACGAGAAGCAGCAATTGTAGGCGGTTCATCGACGCTTGCGCTTACCGCTGTCGAGATCGTTCTGTGCAGTCATTGCGATATCCTGAGCCCGGATCCAGTCCGAGGTATTCTGCGGGATGCCCGCCATGGCGGCGCGGGCGCTGAGCGCGGCGGTGCGCGAATCGCCCATCATGCTGGCGCGTTCGGCCGTGGCGAGCGCCGCCCGGGCGCTGTCACCGGTGAGTTCGTAGATCGTGCCGAGCTGGACCCAGGCGAAGGGGTTCTGATCGTCACGCGCGACCGCGGTGCGCAGCACGCTCTTCGCCTCGTCGTAATTGGCGCGATCTTCGGTGGCGATCAGCGCATGGCCGAAGGTGGTGGCGATCAGAGGATTGTTGCGAGAGCCATTGGTAGCCTCGCGCAAGGGGCTTAGCGCCTCCTTCGGCTTCCCGGCCTCGAGCAGGATCTGGCCCTTGATCTCGAGGAAATAGGGGTCGTGCGGCTTGGCCGTCACCAGCGCTGCCGCCTCGGCATCGGCTTTGTCGGGATAGCCGCCACGGTGATACGCATAGGCGCGGGCGTAATGGCCGTAGATGGTCTGGTTGCTCTCGGGATATTTCTGCAACGCCTGCGCGGGCGGGAGGAGATAGCCATCGAGCTTCGCCTGGACGCGCTTGAACCTTTCTTCCCAGTCCTGGTTCAGCGGCTTGTTCCAGGCGGGCGACGACTGCAGCGATTCCGAAATGGCCGCGATACGCTCCGACGACACCGGATGGCTGAGCATATACTCGACCTTCCGGGTGATGCCGTAGCGATATTCCAGCTGCTGCATCGTCTTGAAGAAGTTCAAATACCCCTTGCCGCTGATGCCGGCGCCGTTGAGATATTTCACGCCGGCGGCATCGGTGGATGCTTCCTGCTGGCGCGAGAAGGCGAGATACTTGCCCATCGCTGCCTGCTGGCCGGCGGCGAGAAGGCCCGCGCCGGCCTCGCCAGCGCCGGCGGCCAGTGCGGCGATGCCGAGGACGACGGACAGCAAGGTGATGCCGGTCGCTTCCTGAAAGCCGCGCCCCGAGAGCGAGACGTGGCCGCCGGTGATGTGGCCAAGCTCGTGCGCGATCACGCCCTGTACTTCATTGGCTGTCTTCGCGGCCTGAAGCGTGCCCGAATTGACGTACACGATCTGGCCGCCGGCGACGAAGGCGTTGATCGAATCGTCGTTGACCAGAACCACCTTCACGTCGCGGGGCGACAGGCCCGCGGCGGTGACGAGCGGCGCCGTCATGTCGGTGAGCAGCGCTTCGGTTTCGGCGTCGCGCAGGATCGACTGCGCCTGGGCCGGCTGGGCCCAGGCGAGACTGACGACCGCCGCGACGGCGACGATCCGGATCGAGGAGCGACGACGCGTCATGCGGCGATGGCCGGGATCAAGTCGTTGAAAACCATGCGCCGGACCAAGCAGGCAGTGGGCTTAACTGCCGCTGAAGCCCGGCGCAGGTTCATCGATCAGCCGAACGTCCGCTGCCACCAGCCGCGCCGGGGCGTTTCGCCCGACGATGCTTCGGTGGTCTCGGCCGCGGGCTCTTCTGCAGGTGCAGCGGCCGGCTCGGCGTCGTCGTTCGCGACCATGGCAGCTGCCTCGGCAGCCGGCGCCTCGGCGGCCGGTGCCTCGGCCTTCTTGCGGCGGGTGCGCTTCGGCTTGGCCGGTGCTTCCGCCTCTGCCGCAGGCTCAGCGGCGGGCGCCGGAGCGGCCTCCGCGGTGTCGGCCTTCTTGCGACGGGTGCGCTTCGGCTTGGCCGGTGCTTCCTCCGCAGCCGGTGCGATCGCCTCGATGCCAGGCGTTTCGATCGCGGCCGGCGCGGCGACCGCTTCGGTCACCGGTGCTTCGGCAGCGGGTGCTGCCTCTGCCGCAACCTTGGCGCGCGGACGACGGCGTGTCTTGGGCGCGGGCGCTTCCGCCGGCGCGGCCTCGGCAGCCTCGACCGGTGCGGTTTCCGCCGGTGCCGGCCCGGCAGCGACCTCTACCACCGGCTCGGCCGCGACGGTGTCAGCGGCGTCGGTCGCAGCTTCTGCCTGGCCCGCGTCTTCGCCGTTGCCATCGCGGCGACGATTGCGGCGGCCGCGACGATTGCGGCGGCGGCGGCCGCCTTCGGCTTCGTTCTCACCTTCGGCCGCGGTGACGGTGTCCTCGGCGGCTTCGTCCTGATCGGATTCGCTGTCGATGACGTCCGCATCTTCCGGCTCGCTGAGGTCAGCGTTCGAGGCCGGCGTTGCGTCCGCATCGCTGCGACCGCGACGACCGCGGCGGCGACGACGGCGACGGCCGCCCTCGCGATGCTCCTCGGACCGCGGCTCGTCGCCGCGCGCTTCGTCCTCTTCCTCGTCGGCGAGGACGATCTCGTCCTCTTCTTCCTCGATCTCGTCGACCAGATCGTCCTCGACCTCCTCGACCGGCGGATCGAACTTCGGCGGGTAAGCGGGCGGCGGGCCGGACGCCTCGACCAGCATACGCGCACCTTCCTGCTCGCCGTCGGGCAGGATCTCGACCGTCACGCCGTAGCGGTCCTCGATCTCGGCAATGTCGGCGCGCTTGCGGTTGAGCACGTACACCGCCGCCTCGACGCTGGCGCGCAGCGTCAGGATCGAGCCGCGGCCGCGTGCGGCCTCGTCCTCGATCAGGCGAAGCGCGCTGAGACCGGCCGACGACGCGGTGCGCACGAGGCCGGTGCCTTCGCAATGCGGGCAGGGGCGGGTGGACGCTTCGAGCACGCCGGTGCGCAGGCGCTGGCGGCTCATTTCCATCAGGCCGAAGCTGGAGATGCGGCCGACCTGGATGCGGGCGCGATCGTTCTTCAGCGCCTCCTTCATCGCCTTCTCGACCTTCCGGACATTGGAATTGTTGTCCATGTCGATGAAGTCGATGACGACGAGGCCGGCCATGTCGCGCAGGCGCAGCTGGCGCGCGATTTCCTGCGCCGCCTCAAGGTTCGTCGCGGTCGCCGTCTGCTCGATATTATGCTCGCGCGTCGACCGGCCGGAGTTGATGTCGATCGAGACCAAAGCCTCGGTCGGGTTGATGACGAGGTAACCGCCCGACTTCAGCTGCACCACCGGGTGGTACATGGCGGCGAGCTGATCCTCGACATGGCAACGCTGGAACAGCGGGATGGGATCGCTGTAATGCTTCACCCGCTTCGCGTGGCTGGGCATCAGCAGGCGCATGAATTCCTTCGCCTGGCGATAGCCGTCATTGCCCTCGACGATGACCTCGTCGATGTCCTTGTTGTAGATGTCGCGGATCGCGCGCTTGATGAGATCGCTGTCGCCATAGATGAGCGCAGGCGCTGCGCTGGTCAGCGTCTTTTCGCGGATCCCGTCCCACAGGCGGGCGAGGTAATCGAAGTCGCGCTTGATCTCGGTACGCGTTCGGCTGAGGCCGGCGGTGCGCACGATGCAGCCCATCGAGGGCGGCAGTTCCAGCTCGGCCATGATCGACTTCAGCCGCTTGCGATCGGACGAATTGCTGATCTTCCGGCTGATCCCGCCGCCATGCGACGTGTTGGGCATCAGCACGCAATAGCGGCCGGCGAGCGACAGATAGGTCGTCAGCGCCGCACCCTTGTTGCCGCGCTCTTCCTTCACGACCTGGACCAGAAGCACCTGGCGACGGCGGATCACGTCCTGAATCTTGTAGCGGCGGCGCAGGTTCATGCGGCGCTGGCGCAGCGCCTCCACCTGATCGTCGTTGATGCCGGTGGCCGAAGGGGTCGGGCGATCCTCGCCCTCCATCTCCTCGGCGACTTCGGGATCCATCCCGCCGTCATCCTCGAACCGCTCGAGATCGTCTTCGCCCGCGTCGTCAGCATCGTCCTCGTGCGCTTCCTGTTCGGCGCGCAGCTTCGCTTCCTCGGCGGCATGCTCCGCCTCTTCGCGCAGCAGGGCTTCGCGATCTTCCTTCGGGATCTGGTAATAGTCGGGATGGATTTCCGAGAAGGCGAGGAAGCCGTGGCGGTTGCCGCCGTAATCGATGAACGCCGCCTGGAGCGACGGTTCGACCCGGGTTACCTTGGCGAGATAGATATTCCCCTTGAGCTGCTTGCGCTCGGCACTCTCGAAATCAAACTCCTCGATGCGGTTTCCCTTGACGACGGCCACGCGGGTTTCTTCCCGGTGGCGTGCGTCGATCAGCATGCGCATGGTCATTATATGGTCTCCGCGCGCGGCTCGCGCCGCCGAACGGCGGGGCCACGCGATAAAAAGGCGCTGCCGGCCCCCTGTGGCCGGCAAAGCGAATGGTGGTGAATTGTGCCTTCGTGCGCCGCGCACGTCCGGGCAGCACGCCCTGGACCGAACCCGTATCCGCGCCGCCGGCGAGGGCCGGTCGGATCTGCGGTGCGGGGAAATGCGACATGCGAACGTCAACCTGGTTGCGCCGCGCGGCGCAAATGGCCGGACGGGCGGTGGGTCGGCGGCGCGTCAAGGCAACGCGCAATCCGATCAAGATGATGCCTAGCAACTCGAACGTCATTCGGCAACCGGAACGTCCCTGCCGGCGAACCGGCAAGAACATGCCGAATGCGGCGTTAACCGAATGCCGAAACCCTGGTTTGACACACAGCAGATAAGCCGGATGCCCCGGAGTAAAAGGGTATGTTTCATGGCTTTTCGCTGGACCGGCCACCTCCCGGCGCGGCATAATCGGCGCGTGTCGTACATTCTCGCCTCGGCCGTTGGCATGATGCTTGCCGCGCCCAGCTGGGCTGCGACCGTCGAGCGTGTCGAAATCAAGGACGGCCGCGTGCTGATCCGGTTCGATGAAGCGGTGCGCGGTGCATCGAGCTTCGTGCTGGACGGGCCGCAGCGGATCGCGGTCGACATCGATGGTGCACGACCGGGCCAGTCCGACGAAGGCGCGCGCTATGTGACGCGGGTGCGCCAGGGCTGGCGCGGCAGCGACGGCGCGCGCGTGGTGCTCGATCTGGCGCAGCCAATGGTGGTGTCGAAGGGCAAGTTCGAGGACGACGGACGCACGCTGGAACTGTCGCTGCGCCAGGTGGATGCGCGGCATTTCTCCGCGGCCAGCAATGCCTCTCCGTTGAGCTTCCTGCCGTTCGGGTGGGGCGAGACGCGGCCGAAGTACAAGGTGTCGATCCCTGTGCCGCCGGCGAAGAAGAGCGTGCTGCCGCGCGTGCAGGGCGATGACAGCCGCCCGCTGGTGGTGATCGATGCCGGCCATGGCGGCAATGATCCGGGCGCGATCAACCCTGAGACCGGGCTGCGCGAGAAGGACGTGACGCTGAAGATCGCCAAGGCGATCCGCGACGAACTGCTCGCATCGGGCCGCGTGCGCGTGGCGCTGACGCGGGAGGATGACCGGTACATCCTGCACCGCGAGCGGTTCGGCGTCGCGCGGCGGCTGCGGGCGGACCTGTTCATCTCGATCCATTGCGACAGCGTCGGTTCGGGCGACGCATCCGGCGCCACGGCCTATACGCTGTCCGACATCGCCTCCGACAAGGAAGCGGCGCGGCTCGCCTCGCGCGAGAACAAGTCGGACATCATCGCCGGCGTCGACCTCGACGAGAGCGACGACGTCTCCTCGATCCTGATCGACCTGACGCAGCGCGAGACGATGAACGCCTCCGCCGGGTTCGCGCGGCTGCTGGGGCGCGAGGCGAAGCCGCTCATTCCCACCAAGCAGAATTTCCACCGCATGGCATCGCTGCTGGTGCTGAAGGCGCCGGACATGCCATCGATCCTCTTCGAGACCGGCTATATCTCCAACCTGCAGGATGCCGCCTTCCTCGACAGCCGCGAGGGGCGCACACGTGTCGCGCAGAGCGTTCGGCGGGCAGTGGAGGTCTATTTCGCGCGGCGGTTGACGCAGACCGCGGCGCGGTGAGAGCAGGGGCAGCGCGTCCGCCGCGCGCAACTGCTTGGCCGAGCGTTGTTGCCAGCCCTGCGCCTGCTCCCTAAACACCGGCGCCGCGTATGGCGTCGACACCTCCCGAACCGAACAAGCTGCGGCTGCGCCGCATGAGCGGCGGCCTTGCCGAGCGGCTGGCGCCGATCTGGGGGCGGCGCTGGGTGAAGCTGCTGACGGCGCTTGCCGTGCTCGGCATGGTCGTCTTTGGCGGCTTCTGGTACGTCGTGACGCGCGATCTGCCGTCGGTGGAGCAGCTTCGTACCTACGAACCGCCGTTGCCCACCAACGTGCGCGCGATCGATGGTGGCCCGATATACTCCTACGCCCGCGAACGGCGCGTGGAATTGTCGTTCAACGAATATCCAAAGATGCTCGTCAACGCCTTCCTGGCAGCCGAGGACAAGACCTTCTTCGAGCATCACGGCGTCGATTACCCGGGCCTTGCCGGTGCGGTGATCGACTATGTGTCGAAGCTGGGCAGTGGCCAGCGCGCGCGCGGCGGCTCGACGATCACCCAGCAGGTGGCGAAGAACCTGCTGATCGGCAACGAATATTCGCCCACCCGCAAGATGCGCGAGGCGATCCTGGCGTGGCGCATCGAGGATACGCTGACCAAGCCGCAGATCCTGGAACTGTACCTCAACCAGATATTCCTTGGCCGTAATGCTTATGGCGTCGAGGCGGCGGCGCATGCCTATTTCGACAAGGAACTGAGCGAGCTGGATCTCGCGCAGATGGCGTATCTTGCGATCCTGCCGAAGGGGCCGGCGAACTACGATCCGTTCCGCAGCACCCAGCGCGCGATCGACCGGCGCAACTGGGCGCTGGGCGAGATGGAGAAAAACGGCTTCATCACCACGCAGCAGAAGCTGGCGGCGCAGGCCGAGCCGATCGGCGCGATCACGCGGCGTACGCCCAAGTTCGAGCGGGTCGGCGGTTATTTCGTGGAAGAAGTACGCCGCGAGCTGATCAACAAGTTCGGCGAGACGGCGCGCGACGGGCCGTACAGCGTCTATTCCGGCGGCCTGTGGGTGCGCACCTCGCTCGATCGCAAGGTGCAGGACGCAGCGACACAGGCGCTTCGCGACGGCCTGCTCCGCTACGACCGCGGACGCGGTTTCTCCGGGCCGCTGCGGCATGTCGAGATCAGGGACGGGCGTTGGCAGGGTGCGCTGCTCGACACCAACATCGCACTGGATCATGCCGACTGGCGCGCGGCGATCGTCATTTCGCGGGACTCGAACGCGGCGCAGATCGGGTTCGCGGACGGCACGGAAGGCACCTTGCCGCGCTCCGCCGCGCAGATGCCCTTGCGTGGCAAGGGCACGCCGGCATTCGGCACACTGAAGGAAGGCGACATCATCGCGGTGGCGCCGGCCGGCGGCAGCAGCTTCGCGCTGCGATCGGTACCCAAGATTTCCGGCGGGTTCGTGGTGCAGGAGCCGCAGAGCGGGCGGATCCTCGCGATGCAGGGCGGGTTTGACGCATCGCTCCAGTCGTTCAACCGGGCGACGCAGGCGATGCGGCAGCCCGGATCGACGATCAAGCCGATCGTCTATGCCGCCGCACTGGAGCACGGCATGACGCCCGCCTCGATCATCGTCGACGGTCCGTTCTGCGTCTATCAAGGTGCGCGGCTGGGCCAGAAATGCTTCCGCAACTTCGGCAATTCGCGCGGCGCAGGGCCGCGCACGATGCGCTGGGGCGTCGAGCAATCGCGTAACCTGATGACGGTGCGCGCGGCCGCCAGCACGGGCATGAGCAACGTCGTCAAGCTGATGAAGGATCTCGAGGTTGGCGATTACGAGCCGTACCTCTCCTATGCGCTGGGCGCCGGCGACACGACCGTGATGAAGATGGTCAACGCTTATGGGGTGCTGGCCAATCACGGCCGCTGGCATGCGCCGTCGCTGATCGATTTCGTGCAGAACCGCCGTGGCCAGGTGATCTGGCCGGAGAACTGGCGCCCGTGCGACCGCTGCAACATGCCGGAGTGGGACGGCACGCCGATGCCGCGCCCCGTAACGCGCGGCCGCCAGGTGCTGGACGCGATGTCCGCTTATCAGATGGTGCACATCGCCGAAGGCGTGATCCAGCGCGGCACCGCGACCTCGCTGCGCGACCTCAACCGTCCGATCTTCGGCAAGACCGGCACGAACTCGGGCCCGAAAGACGTGTGGTTCATCGGCGGTACGCCGCAAATGGTGGCCGGCGTTTACATCGGTTACGATTCCCCGGTGAACCTCGGCGGCTACGCACAGGGCGGCACCCTGGCGGCGCCGATCTTCAAGCAATGGGCGCAGAAGGCATATGAGGGGATGGAAGTGCTGCCGTTCCGCGCGCCCGCCGGCATCCGCATGGTGCGGATCGATCGCGCCAGCGGGCGGCCCGTCTATGGCACTTTCCCGAACGACAGCGATCCCAAGGCATCGGTGATCTGGGAAGCGTTCAAGCCGCAGGCCGAGGCGCGCCGCGCGCCGCGACGCACCGGCCCGGCGCCCGCGGCGACCGAAAAGGCCAGCGGCGGCGAGCAGAAGAAGGGAGGCGATAGCGACTTCCTGCAGCGCGAGGGCGGCATCTACTAGAGCCATGACAGGCGGCATTGTGTCGTCGTGGTTGAGGCCCTAAGTCCGCCAACCAAATCGTCATCCCAGCGCAG
The DNA here is from genome assembly GCA_964390515.1 of uncultured Stakelama sp. GTDB lineage: Bacteria > Pseudomonadota > Alphaproteobacteria > Sphingomonadales > Sphingomonadaceae > Sphingomonas. Next base: position 46,049 of record CAYMIU010000016.1, on the reverse strand, counting down.
GCCGGGATCTTCCGTCACTGATGCGTTGCTCGTGCCGCAGGGGATCCCCGACTTGTGCTGGATTGACGCCAGAAGCGGAGAATAACCATGCGCGCTGAAGCGCAGGCCCATGTCGACACGATCAACGAGGCGCTGGCTTTGGTGCGGCGGTTCCTCGACTGGGATCGTGCCGTGCGGCGGCTCGACGAACTGAACGCGCGTGTCGAGGATCCGACGCTGTGGGAGAATCCCAGGGCGGCGCAGGACGTGATGCGCGAGCGTCGCCGGCTGGACGAGGCGATCACCGCGACGCGCGCGATCCAGCGCGAAATGTCCGACACGGTCGAGCTGATCGAGATGGCCGAGGCCGAGGGCGACGAGGAGATGGCGCAGGAGGGCACCCAGGCCCTCGCGCAACTCGCGCGCAAGGCGACCGAGGACAAGGTGAAGGCGCTGCTGGCCGGCGAGGCCGACGGCAACGACACCTATATCGAGATCAACGCCGGCGCAGGCGGCACGGAGAGCCAGGACTGGGCCGAGATGCTGCAGCGGATGTACACCCGCTGGGCCGAGCGGCGCGGCATGAAGGTGGAACTGATCGACTATCACGCAGGCGAACAGGCCGGGATCAAATCCGCCACGCTGCTGATCAAGGGCGAGAACGCCTATGGCTATGCCAAGGTCGAGAGCGGGGTTCACCGGCTGGTACGCATCAGCCCGTACGACAGCTCGGCTCGCCGCCACACCAGCTTTTCCAGCGTGTGGGTCTATCCGGTGATCGACGATTCGATCGACATCGAGATCAACGACAGCGAGCTGCGCATCGACACTTATCGTGCGTCGGGTGCAGGCGGGCAGCACATCAACACGACCGATTCGGCGGTGCGCATCACCCACTTGCCGACCGGCATCGTGGTCGCGTGCCAGAACCAGCGATCGCAGCACAAGAACAAGGCCGAGGCGTACAACCAGCTGCGCGCGCGCCTGTACGAGCATGAGCTGCGCAAGCGGGAGGAAGAGGCGAACGCCGTCAACGCCACCAAGACCGATATCGGCTGGGGCCACCAGATCCGCTCCTACGTGCTTCAGCCGTACCAGCTGGTGAAGGACCTGCGCACCGGTGCCACTTCCACCTCGCCCAGCGACGTGCTTGACGGGGATCTCGACGAATTCATGGCCGCCGCGCTCGCGCAGCGCGTGACGGGCGAGGCCGTCGAGGTGGAGGACGTGGAATAAGGATGAGCCGGGGGACGACGCTTCGCTATGGGGGAATGCGGGGCGGAGCCATGCCCCGGCGCGGTGTGCCGCATCGGCGCGCGGGGCTGATCGCACTGATCGCGGCGAGCGGGCTGTTCCTTGCCGCCTGCGACGGCGGCGAGCCGTTGATCAAGAAAGAGCCGAAGGACCCAGGCCCGTTTCCGGCCGCGGACCGGCCGGTTGCCCATATCGTTTCGTCGCGCTGGTCGAACGAGGAAGCGCGTGACCGGGTGAACGAGGCGGGCACCGTCATGGCGCTGGCGAAGATCACGCCCGGCATGACCGTCGCGGATATCGGCGCTGGCGAGGGCTATTACACGATCCGCCTGGCGCAAAAGGTGGGCGAGAACGGCCGCGTTCTGGCGCAGGACATCATGCCCGCGACACGCGACGCGCTCGCGGAGCGTGTTGCGCGGGAGCGGCTGGACAATGTCAGCGTCAAGCTGGGCGAGCCGGCCGATCCCAAGCTGCCCGAGGCGAGCTTCGACCGGATCTTCATGGTCCATATGTACCATGAGATCGCGCAGCCCTACGAATTCCTGTGGCGGATGCGGCCGTCGCTGCGGCCGGGCGGGCTGGTGGTGGTGGTGGATGCGAACCGCAGCACGGTCGACCACGGTACCCCGCCCGAGCTGCTCAAATGCGAGTTTGCCGCAGTCGGCTATCAGCTTGTCGCGATGCAGCCGATGCCGTCAGCCGGCGGCTATTTCGCGACTTTCACTGCGCGCGGCGCCCGGCCGGAGCCGAAGGCGATCCAGTCGTGCCGTCTGCAGCCGTCACAGCAGGCCGCGCGCGCGGAAGCTGACGCTGGCACCGGCGGCCAGCACGAGATGGTCGACCAGCCGGATCCCTAAAGCGTCAAGCGCCGCGGCCAGCCGGCGCGTGGTGCGCAGATCCTCCGCCGAGGGCTCGGGATCACCGGACGGGTGATTGTGCGCCATCATCACGTCCTGCGAATCATGCGCCATCGCCAGTGCGGTGACGGTGCGCAGCGACACGTCGACGCGCGAGGCGCTGGTGGAGGGCATGTGATGCAGGCCGAGCGCCGCGCCTGCCTCGTTGAGGAAGATAAAGGCGACCGACTCGGTTTTCCCGGCGGCGATCGCCATGAGGTGCGGGAGGATCACCGGGTCGATGCCGTGCATGCCACAGGGGTGGGGCGGCGATGCCAGCCGCGGCAAGAGAACCCCGCCGATCCGGACTCGTCACTTGGCGCGATGGGCCAATCGATTTAGCGTCGCGTCATGCGCCAATACCTCGACCTCATGGCCCGCGTGCTCGATTCGGGTGCCCGGCAGATGGACCGCACCGGGACGGGGACGCTGAGCGTGTTCGGCCACCAGATGCGCTTCGACCTGGCGGAGGGCTTCCCGGTGCTGACCACCAAGAAGCTGCACCTGCGATCGATCATCATCGAGCTGTTGTGGTTCCTGCGCGGCGATACCAACGTGCGCTGGCTGCAGGATCGCAAGGTCAGCATCTGGGACGAATGGGCCGACGAGAACGGCGATCTCGGTCCGGTCTATGGCAAGCAGTGGCGCGACTGGGTGACGGCCGACGGCCGCCACATCGACCAGATCAAGGGGCTGATCGAGGACATCCGCACCAACCCCGCCTCACGACGGCAGATCGTGACGGCGTGGAATCCGGGCGACCTCCACGCCATGGCGCTGGCGCCGTGCCACTGCCTGTTCCAGACCCATGTCGCGAACGGGCGATTGTCGCTGCAGCTGTACCAGCGGTCGGCGGACATCTTCCTTGGCGTGCCGTTCAACATCGCGAGCTATGCGCTGCTGACGCACATGCTGGCGCAGCAATGCGGGCTGGAGCCGGGCGAGTTCATCTGGACCGGGGGCGATTGCCACCTGTATTCCAACCATCTCGATCAGGCGCGGCTTCAGGTGACGCGCGAGCCGACCGCGCTGCCTCGGCTTGAGATTTTGCGGAAGCCGCCGGCGATCGACCAGTATGAGTACGAGGATTTCGTGCTTCACGGCTATGAAGCGCAGGCGCACATCAAGGCGCCGGTAGCCGTCTGAACGGAGGAGATGCAGCAGAGTTCAGCGGGCGTTCAGCCTTGACGACTACAAACGTAATCGTTAGGGAGACGATGCCATGCGGGACTATGTCATCACCATCGCCACCGCCACGCTCGCAGCCTGGCTGTTGCAATCCGGCGCGCCGCAGCCGTGCCAGGGGAATACGCCGATGATGGCCGAGCGCAGCGTTCGATGACGATCACGTTCCATCTGGCGCGCGCGCGCAATGGCGTGATTGGCCGGGATGGAGGGCTGCCGTGGCGGCTGCCGGCTGACCTGAAGCGGTTCAAGGCACAGACCATTGGCCGCCCGATGATCATGGGGCGCAAGACATTCGATAGCTTTCCCGCGCCGCTGCCGGGGCGCCGCCACATCGTGTTAACCCATGACGCGAGCTGGCAGGCGGAAGGGGCGGAAGTCGTGCATTCGCCCGAGGCGGCGCTGGCGCTCGCCGGCGTGGATGCGGCGGTGATCGGGGGCGCAGACGTGTTCGCGCTGTTCCTCGATCGCGCCGACCGGATCGAACTGACCGAAGTTCATGCCGATCCCGATGGGGACACGATCGTTCCCGCGTTCACCGGCTGGCGCGAGATCTTTCGCGAGGATCACCCCACGGACGGGGACCGGCCGGCCTATAGTTTCGTGACACTGGTGCGCTGACGTACAGCCCGCTATGCGCCAGCGGCGATGGAGCGGCAGGGGTTGATACGGCTGGACGCGGGCACGACGCTGCCCGCCGAACTGCGTGGCGGGATCGTCGCGCTGGGCAACTACGATGGCTTCCATCTCGGGCATCAGGCAGTCGTCGGCCGTGCGATCGAGCGCGCGCGGCGAGAGGGGCGGCCGGCGCTGGTTGCGACCTTCGATCCGCATCCGATGCGCTATTTTGCGCCTGACGCGCCCTGGTTCCGGCTGACGACGCTGGAGCAGCGCGCGGCGTTGATGCGCGATGCCGGCGTCGATGCGGTGCTGGTGTTCCAGTTCGACGCACGCCTGGCGGCGCTTTCCGCCGAGGAATTCGTGACGACTCACCTCGTCGACCAGCTGGGTGTCGGCGGGGTGGTGACGGGCGAGGACTTCACTTTCGGCAAGGGGCGCAGCGGCGACGTCGCGGCACTGGCGGCGCTTGGCGCGACCCAAGGCTTCAGCGCGGATGCGGTCGGCGCGGTGATGCTGGACGGGGAGATCGTCTCGTCCACCCGAATCCGGGCGGCGCTGCGTGAAGGGCGGCCGGCGGACGCGGCGCGGCTGCTGACGCGGCCGTTCACCATCGCCGGCGAGGTGCGGCACGGCGACAAGCTGGGGCGCGAGATCGGCTATCCCACCGCGAACGTCGATCTCGGCAACTACCTGCGGCCGGCCTATGGCATCTATGCCGTGCGCGTGAAGCTGCCGGACGGGCGCTGGCATGACGGCGCGGCGAACCTCGGCATCCGGCCAAGCTTCGACCCACCCAAGGAATTGCTGGAGCCGTATCTGTTCGATTTTTCGGGCGATCTTTACGGTCAGACGATTGAGGTGGCGCTGATCGAGTTCCTGCGTCCGGAGGCGAAGTTCGATAGCCTCGACGCGCTGAAGGCGCAGATGGCGGCGGATTGCGGCCGCGCCCGGGCGTTGCTGGGCACCGCCTGAGCGTCGCGCGCGGCAAAGCGCACGAACGGTTTTGTGAAAGCCCGCGGTTCCGCTAAGGGCGCGAGCCTCTATGGCCGACGAAAACACCACCGCACGCGAGACCGATCAGAAGGATTGGCGCGACACTGTCTTCCTGCCGAAGACCGACTTCCCGATGAAGGCGGGCCTGCCGCAGAAGGAGCCCGCGATTCTCGAGCGGTGGCAGCGGCTGGGCCTGTACCAGCGGCTGCGCGAGCAGCGCGCCGACCGTGAGAAGTTCATCCTCCACGACGGCCCGCCCTATGCCAATGGCGACATGCACATCGGCCATGCGCTGAACCATATCCTGAAGGACATGGTGGTGCGCACCCAGACGCTGCTGGGGAAGAACGCGCCCTACGTTCCCGGATGGGATTGCCACGGCCTGCCGATCGAGTGGAAGGTCGAGGAAGAATATCGCAAGAAGAAGCTGAACAAGGACGAGGTGCCGCCGGCGGAATTCCGCGCCGAATGCCGCGCCTATGCCCAGAAATGGGTCGATACGCAGCGTGAGCAGCTGAAGCGGCTGGGCGTCAACGGCGACTGGGACAAGCCGTATCTGACGATGGACTTCGCCGCAGAGGCGACGATCGTGTCCGAGCTGATGAAGTTCGCCGAGACGGGGCAGCTGTATCGCGGCGCAAAGCCGGTGATGTGGAGCCCGGTCGAGAAGACCGCGCTGGCCGAGGCCGAGGTCGAATATGAGGACGTGGTGTCGACGCAGATCGACGTCGCGTTCGAGATCACCGAGGCGCCGAACGCGCCGGAGCTGGTTGGCGCCCATGCGGTGATCTGGACCACGACGCCGTGGACGATCCCGGTGAACCAGGCGCTCGCCTATGGCTCCGAGGTCGAATATCTCCTCGCCCGCTTCGACGACATAGTCGAAGGGCCGCGCACGCTGCTGGTGGCACGCGACCTGCTGGAGAGCTTCGGCACGCGGATCGGCCACCCGGTGGTGGTGAAGATCGGCGATGCGGCGGGCACCGTAACGGTGCTGGCGGCGTTCAGCGGCGAGAAGCTGGCGGGCGCAGTCGCGCGGCACCCGATGCATGAACTGGGCGGCTTCTTCGCCAAACCGCGGCCGTTCCTGCCGGGCGATTTCGTCACCACCGATGCGGGCACTGGCCTCGTCCATATGGCGCCCGACCATGGCGAGGACGATTTCGAGCTGTGCAAGGCGCATGGCATCGATCCGGTCTTCGCGGTGGATGCCGGCGGCATGTACCGTTCCGACTGGCTGTGGCTCGGCGGGCAGGGCAGCGTCATCAACAAGAAGTTCGTCGCCAGCGATGGCCCGATCTGCACCGACCTGCGTGAAGCCGGCGCGCTGGTCGCGGCGAGCGACGATTTCAAGCACAGCTATCCGCATTCCTGGCGCTCCAAGGCCAAGGTGATCTTCCGCTGCACGCCGCAATGGTTCATCGCCGTCGACAAGCCGATCGAGGGTGGCGACACGCTGCGGCAGAAGGCGGTGGCCGCGATCGCCGCGACTCGCTTCGTGCCCGAGAAGGGCCGCAACCGCATTGGCGCGATGGTCGAGGGGCGGCCGGACTGGGTGATCAGCCGGCAGCGCGCCTGGGGCGTGCCGATCGCGCTGTTCGTGCATCGCGCGACGGGCGAATTGCTGGTCGACCCGGCGGTGAACGCGCGCATCGTCGAAGCCTTCCGCGAGAAGGGCGTCGATGCCTGGACCGACGAGGCGACGGCTGGCTTCCTTGGCGAGGGGCGTGATCCGGCGGATTACGAGCGGGTTACCGACATTCTCGACGTGTGGTTCGATTCGGGCTGCACCCACGCCTTCGTGCTGGAAAGCGGGCGCTGGCCGGAATTGTCATGGCCGGCGGACCTGTACCTCGAAGGGTCCGACCAGCATCGTGGCTGGTTCCAGTCCTCGCTGCTGGAAAGCTGCGGCACGCGCGGGCGCGCGCCTTATGATGCGGTGCTGACGCACGGCTTCACGATGGACGCCAAGGGCATGAAAATGTCCAAGAGCCTCGGCAACACGATCAATCCGCTTGATCTGATGCGCGATTATGGCGCGGACATCCTTCGGCTGTGGGCGCTGTCGGTCGATTTCACTGAGGATCACCGCATCGGCAAGGAGATCCTGGCCGGTGTCGCGGATCAGTATCGCAAGCTGCGCAACACCTTCCGCTATCTGCTCGGCGCGCTCGACGGGTTTGACGAGGCTGAGAAGCTGCCCGTGGGCGAGTGGCCCGACCTGGAGCGGTATATGCTCCATCTGGTCCATGCGCTCGACCAGCAGCTTCGCCGCGCGATCGCCGATTACGACTTCAACGGCTACGTCCGCCTGCTGAGCGATTTCGCCAACGAGGACCTGTCGGCCTTCTTCTTCGATATCCGCAAGGATTCGCTTTATTGCGACGCCCCGGATGACGTGAAGCGCCGGGCGTATCGCACGATGCTCGACGTGCTGTTCCACGCGATGGTGCGTTGGGCCGCGCCGGTGCTGGTCTTCACCGCCGAGGAAGTGTGGCAATCGCGCTTCCCGAGCGAGGACAGCTCGGTGCATTTCCTCGACTGGCCCGAACTGCCGGCGGAAGCGGGCGAGGACGTCAGCGCGCGCTGGCTCGAGGTGCGGCGCCTGCGCGAGCGGGTGACCGAGGCGATCGAGCCGCTGCGTCGCGAGAAGATCGTGCGCTCCAGCCTGGAAGCGGACGTGACCGTCACCGATACGCCGCTGCCGGTCGATCAGCTGGCCGAGGCGTTCATCGTGGCGAAGGTGTCGCCGGGCGATGAGGTGACGGTGAGCCGGACCGATTATCACAAATGCGGGCGCTGCTGGCGCCTGCTGCCCGAGGTTGTCGAGGACAGCGCGCTGTGCGGCCGCTGCGCCGGGGTGGTGGGCGACGAGGTGGCGGCGTGAAGCGCAGCCTGCCTGTCGCCGGCCTTGTCGCCGCGGCAGTCGTGTTCGTGCTCGACCAGCTCACCAAATGGGTGGTGACCGGGCCGCTCGGCATCAATTTTCTGGGCGCCTCGCGCGAGATCGTGTCGTTCTTCGATCTTCGCTTCGTGCAGAACATGGGCGTCAGCCTCGGGCTGCTGCGCGCGGAGAGCGAACTGGCGCGCTGGGGCCTTGTCGTGATGACCGCGGCGATCGCCGGTGCCGTCACCTTCTGGATGTGGCGCGAGGAGAAGGCGGCGGACAAGCTCGCGCTTGGCCTCGTGCTGGGCGGCGCGCTCGGCAATATCGTCGATCGCGTGCGGTTCGGCTATGTCGTGGACTTCGCCGATCTGCATTTTGGCGAATGGCGCCCGTTCCTGGTGTTCAACGTGGCGGATGCGGCGATCACCATCGGGGTGCTCATTCTGCTGGCGCGGGCGCTGCTGATCCGCGATAAGCCCACGGCAAAGCCGGACAAGATGGCTTCGGAGAATGTGAATGCGTAAGTCGATCGTCATGGGCGCAGTCCTCGCGGTGACGCTGGCCGGGTGCGCGAGCAACGGCCTCGATCGTGACCGTCCCGACGAATTCGCGGTGGCGCGTCAGCCCTCGCTGATCATCCCGCCCGATTTCGCGCTGGTGCCGCCCACCCCGGGTGCGGCGCGGGTGCAGTCCGCCACCTCGGCGCAGTCGCAGACGCTGGAGGCGCTGTTCGGCAGCGCGCCGCGGAGCGCCGGCGAGCGCTCGGTGGTTCAGGCGGCCGGCGGCGATACGGTGGATGCTGGCATCCGCTCCTCCGCCGGTGATCCCGACACCAACGTTGTCGACAAGGGCCAGACGACGCGCGACATCATCGCGGCACCGGAAGGCGACGGCCAGGACGCCCGCGCAAACGCGCCGCGCTGATGCCGCGCCCCGCGGCACCGGAGCAAACACGACGGGACGCCCCGGGCCGAGGCCCGGGGATCTATTGAACGATGCGGTTCTCAGCCGCGCGTTGCGGCGAAGCGCTTCAGCCCTTCTTCGAGGTCCGCGATTAGATCGGCGGGATCCTCAAGCCCGATCTGCAGCCGCACCAGCGGGCCGGCGAAGGTGGGCGTGGTCGCAGTGCGATAACGCTGCGGATCGACCGGTATCGCGAGGCTTTCGAATCCGCCCCAGGAATAGCCGATCCCGAAATGGGCGAGGCCGTCGATCAGCGCCGCGCGCGCCGCTTCGTCGCCCCCCACGAGAACGAACGAGAACAGCCCGCTGGAGCCGCGGAAGTCGCGCGTGAAGAGCTGGTGGCCGGGGCAGGTATCCAGTGCGGGGTGGAGCACGCGGTCGACCTCCGGCCGGGTCTCCAGCCAGCGCGCGATCTGAAGCGCGCTTGCCTGATGGTGGGCGAGGCGCACCGCCATCGTGCGAAGCCCGCGCGCGCCAAGCCAGGCATCGTCCGGGCTTGCCACTTGCCCTAGCTGGAAGCTCGTCTCGCGCAGCTTGCGCCAGTGCGAGGGTGCCGCCGTCACGCTGCCGAGCATCACATCGGAATGGCCGACGACATATTTGGTGCAGGCGAGGATTGAGAGATCGACGCCATGCTCCATCGCTCGGAAATGGAGCGGCGTTGCCCAGGTATTGTCGAGGATCGTCGTCACCCCGCGTGCCTTGGCAGCGGCCACGATCGCCGGAACGTCCTGCACCTCGAAGGTGAGGCTGCCGGGGCTTTCCATGAAGATGGCGCGGGTGCGATTGCCGATCAGGTCGGCGATGCCGGCGCCGATCAGCGGATCGTAGAATCGCGTGGTGATCCCGAAACGCTTCAACAGACCGTCGGCCATGGAGCGGGTGGGGTCATAGGCCGAATCGACCAGCAGCAGTTCGTCACCCGGCGACAGGACGGACAAAAGCGTAGCGGCGATCGCCGCTACGCCAGAGGGATACAGGAAGGTCGCCTCCGCACCCGGCTCCAGTTCGGTCAGCGCATCGGCGAGGCTCCATTGCGTCGGTGCCCCGCGTCGGCCGTAAAACAGGCGGTGGTGGGTGTCCCGCCCCCCGGCGGCGCGCAGCTCGGCGACCGATCCGTAGAGATGCGTCGAGGCACGCCAGACCGGCGGGTTGACCACGCCCTGCGTCCATTCCGGCCGACGCCCGGCGGCGACGACGCGCGTTGCGTCGCCGATCGTGCGGTCGGCCGCGTCGCGATCCTTGCTCATGCGCCGCGCGCCTTGGGAGTGGCGGGATCCGCGCCCCATTCGGCCCAGCTGCCGTCGTAGATCGGCACCTCCCGGCCGAGCAGATGCGCGGCGAAGGCGATGACCGCGGCGGTCACGCCGGAGCCGCAGGTGGCGACGACCGGACGATCAAGGTCGATGCCGCTCTCGCGGAACACCGCCTCCAGATCAGCGCCACGCTTCCAGCTGCCGTCGGCGTGGAAGAAGCGGGCGTAATGGAGGTTGGTGGAGCCGGGGATGTGGCCGGGTTCCACGCCGGGGCGCGGCTCGGGCTCGGCGCCGGCGAAGCGGCTGGGCGAACGTGCGTCGACGATCTGCTCTCTACCGCTGGCCAGCGCTGCCTTCATCTGCGCGAGGTCACGGATGCCGGCGCCGCGGTCGCGTATCGTGACGTGCCTCGGCTTCGGCGCCGCATCGCCCGTCGCGATCGGGCGGCCTTCCGCCTGCCACTTTGCAAGGCCGCCATCGAGCAGCGCGACGTCCGTCAGCCCGAAGCTGCGCAGCATCGCCCAGCCGCGCGCCGCTGTGTGGTGCGGCGAATTGTCGTAGAGGACGATGCGCGTGCCATCGCCGAGACCGAGCCGACCCATGCGGCTGGCGAACTTCTCCGGTGAGGGCAGCATCATCGGCACGTCGGTGGCGGTGTCGACGATCTCGGCGAGACCGAGAAACACCGCACCCGGAACGTGCGCAGCGCGGAACTCGGCGGCGGCATCGCGATGCTCGGTGGGTAGGAACCAGCTGCAGTCGGCGATGCGCAGATCGGGCGCGCCGCTTTGTGCGGCCAGCCATTCGGTCGATGCGAGGGCGTCCATGCCTGCCTTTTTAGTCCCATGTGCCGGGTTGTCGAAGGGGGGCCACCAGTGAACTGGCGCGGGGCGACAGGCGCGCCTATCTGGCGGCGCATGACACTCCACCTCGGCAAGAATTCCGCGCTGCCTTCGTCTCCTGAAGAAGCGGTGCTGGACTATGTTCCCAATCCCCGCCTGGGCCGTGCCTATCTCGTTCGCTTCGTGACGCCCGAGTTCACGTCGCTGTGCCCGGTGACCGGCCAGCCGGATTTCGCCCATATCGTCATCGACTATGTGCCGGGCGAGACGATCGTCGAGTCGAAGTCGCTGAAGCTGTTCCTCGGCAGCTTCCGCAACCACGCCGCCTTCCACGAGGATTGCACCGTCGGCATCGGCGAGCGGCTGGTGGCGGAAATGGCGCCGCGGTGGCTGCGTATCGGCGGCTACTGGTATCCGCGTGGTGGCATCCCGATCGACGTTTTCTGGCAGACCGGCGCGCCGCCGGCGGACCTGTGGGTGCCCGACCAAGGCGTCCCGTCGTACCGCGGCCGCGGATGATCCGGCTTTTATTTCAGAATCTTGTTGCGGTGCACCAAAGGCCGCAACCTTCCTGCCCCTTACCCGTTGTCCGGAACGTGAACGCCCTGTGAATGGCGGTCCGTAAACAGCGAAGGCATCAGAGGATGAACGAGACGGTCGAAGCGAACACCGTTGTGCATATCGCGCTCATCGGCAATTTCCTGCCCCGTAAATGCGGGCTGGCGACGTTCACGACCGACACGTTCAATGCTCTGAAGAGCCGCTATCCGGATCTGGCGGTGGACGTCTATGCGATGGACGACCATCCCGGCCGCTACGATTATCCGCCCGAAGTCACCGGAACGATCCCGCAGCAGGATCGCGGCGCGTATCTGGATGTCGCGCGCAAGATCGAGGCATCGGGTGCCCAAGCGATCTGGGTGCAGCACGAATACGGCATCTACGGCGGCGCGGCGGGTGAATATATTCTCGCGTTGCTCGATCGCACCACGCTGCCGTTGATCGTCACGCTTCACACCGTGCTTGAAAGGCCGAGCGCCGACGAGCGTGCGGTGATGGAGGGGCTGCTTCGGCGCGCGTCGAAGGTGATCGTGATGGCCGAGCGTGGCCGCGAGATCCTGACCCGTGTTTATGGCGCGAACCCGCGCTCGATCGTCAACATTCCCCATGGCGTGCCCGATCGCCTGTTCGCCGATCCCGCGACGTTCAAACCGCGCTTCGGCTGGGAAGGTCGCCGCGTCATCCTCACCTTCGGTCTGCTCGCGCCCGGTAAGGGTATCGAGACGGTGATCGAAGCGATGCCCGAGGTGGTCGCGAAGCATCCGGACGCAACCTATGTCGTGCTTGGCGCGACTCACCCCAATCTGGTGGCGCATGAAGGCGAGAAGTATCGTGACAGCCTGAAGGCGCTCGCACGGTCGAAGGGTGTCGCGCACAATGTCGCGTTCATCGATGCCTTCGTCGAGCAGGACGATCTGATCGATTACCTCCAGGCGTCGGACCTTTATGTCACGCCGTATCTCAACCCGGCGCAAATCACGAGCGGGACGCTTTCCTACGCGGTGGGCGTCGGCAAGGCGGTGATCTCCACGCCCTATGTTCATGCGACCGAGATCCTGGCGGACGGGCACGGCGTGCTGGTGGACTTCCGCGATTCGGCGGCGATAGCACAGGCGATCAACGATCTGCTGGGCAATGACGATGGCCGGATCAAGCTGTCGCAGCGCGCCTATGATCGCGGGCGGACGATGACCTGGTCGCGCGTCGCGGAGCGGGCGATGGGCGAGATCGAGCAGATCGTCGCGACCAAGCCGGCACGGATTGCCGCGCCGTCGACGATGACGCTGCTGGATCCTGACATCTCGGCGGTCGAGCGGATGAGCGATTCGACCGGCATGCTCCAGCATTCTATCTATTCGGTGCCGGATCGCCGCCATGGCTATTGCATCGACGACAATGCGCGTGCGCTCATCCTGATGAGCGCCATCGACAGGCTCGACGAGACGGTGCGCGACAAGTGGACGACGGTGTACGCGTCGTTCGTCCAATATGCCTGGAACCCGGAAAAGCGCCGGTTCCGCAACTTCATGAACTTCGATCGCACGTGGTGCGAGGATGTGGGTTCGGAGGATTCGAACGGCCGTGCGCTGTGGGCGCTTGGTGTGACTGCGCGGGATGCACGTTCGCGCAAGCATCGCGACTGGGCGACGATGATGTTCGACATGACCGCGAGCCTGGCGTTCGAACTGGGCAGCCCGCGCGCGCAGTCGTTCGCGATGCTCGGGGCGGCCGCGATGCTCGAGGCGTCGCCCGGCCACCAGCTTGCGCGCTCGATCCTGGAGCGGTTCCCGAACGAGCATCTCGCCCTGCTCGATACCGCGCGGCGGCCCGACTGGGTGTGGTTCGAGGTGGTGCTTGCCTATGACAATTGCCGCCTGCCCGAAGGGCTGATCCGCGCCGGCATGGCCCTTGGTCGCCGCGACGTGGTCGAGCGCGGGCTCGAAACGCTCGAATGGATTATCAGCAAGCAGAAGAACCCCGAAGGCCGCTTCCGTGCGGTAGGTTCGGAAAGCTTCGGTCGCGCGTATGCCGAACCGCTGCCGTTCGACCAGCAGCCGCTGGAGGCCCAGGCGACGATCGACGCGTGCTGCGCCGCGTTCGACGCGACCGGCGACGAGCGGTGGCGAGAGGAAGCGATGCGCGCTTACGGCTGGTACATGGGGCACAACGATCTCGACCTGCCGCTGGCGACGGCGCAGGACGGTGGCTGTTTCGACGGGCTGATGCCGACCGGCCTCAATCGCAATCAGGGCGCCGAGTCGATTTTGGCGCTGCAATTGTCCAGCTGCGCTATTTCGGGGCTTTCAAAAGCGGCCCAAGGCGTGGCAGGAGCGCGGCGCGCCGTAGCATAAGCAACGTTTGCGTCGGCGCTTTGATGTAATGACGCCATCGCGAGGCTGCTTTTCTTGGATCTGTTCAATCATCAGCTTCGGCTGCAAGCCGATCCCTCACGTGTGGTGGTTCGCCCGTTTCACATCCCCTGGTCCGCGCTGAACGGACAGGGGCAGAGCCGTGCCGCGCGCATGGTGGCGGAAGTGCTCGCGATGTCGCCGATCCAGGCGAGCGAGCAACTGGCAGTCGTGCTGAAGGATTTCGAGGCAAGGCACTGGCAAACGCGCCGGGTATTCATGACCCGGTTCGAGGAAGTCGCAGGCCAGCACGGGCTGAAGGATGCCGATATCGGTGACGAGAAGCGGCAGCTGATCGGCGCCTATTTCTGCCACGAATACAGCTACGCCGCCGCGGCGCTGATGAACCCTAGCGCGGTTGCGCATCCCGACCAGTCGGGCATGCCGCCGGGATCGCAGCGCATTTTGATGAGCCTGCGGGCGGTGGGCGAGGGGCATATCTCCTCCGTCGCCTTCCGCGAAGGGATCATTACCGACGAGAATCAGCTGAAGCTGGCGCCAGAACCGCCGTTCGCGACGTCCGCGGACGCTCATGGCTTGGACAATGACGAGACGCCCAGCGGACCGGTGACGGTTCATCGCAACCGCGACTCGACTCTCTCGGGAACGGTCATCTTCCCGATCACCGAGGCGCAGTCGAAGGGGCTGGAGGATCTTCGGCTGGTGCAGTTCACGCACGATGACGGCTCGGTCGAGTGGCTCGGCACCTACACCGCCTATAATGGCGCGAAGATCCAGTCCGAGCTGATGCGCACGCGCGATTTCCGCTCGTTCGATCTCGTGCCGATGAGCGGTTCCGCCGCGCGCAACAAGGGCATCGCCCTGTTCCCGCGCACGGTGAGCGGCGAATATCTTTCGATCGGCCGGCAGGATGGCGAGAACCTTTATCTGCTTCGGTCGGATCGGCTGGATCACTGGGACGACGGTGAGCTGATCCTGAGCCCGATGTATCCGTGGGAGCTGGTGCAGATCGGCAATTGCGGGCCGCCCATCGAAGTGGATGAAGGCTGGCTCCTGCTGACCCATGGCGTCGGCGCGATGCGCAAATATTCGATTGGCGCGGCGCTGCTCGACAAGCGCGATCCGTCCAAGGTGCTCGGCCGTACGAAGGAGCCGATCCTGGCCGCCGCCGATCAGGACCGCGAGGGTTACGTGCCGAACGTCGTTTATACCTGCGGCGCGATGCGGCACGGCAACAAGCTGTTCATGCCTTATGGCATTGCGGACAGCTCGGTCGGCTTCGCCTTCGTCGAGATCGACAAGCTGCTCGCGCTCATGTGAGCGCCGCGCGGCGGGTGTTGCGATAGAGCCAGGCGATCAACGCCGCGAACAGCAGCGTCCCGCCGATCAGCGCGACGGGCAGGAAGCCGTCGCCGACCAACGCCAGCGGCGCATCGCTGCCGCTGGCGGCGACGATACCGGCGAAGGCGACGCCCCACAGGCTTTCGCCGACGATCATGCCCGTCGCGGTCAGCGTGCCGAAACGGCGCGTGCGCTCGGGATCGTCGGTGCGCTCCGCCCAACGCTCGTAGGCAGCGCCGACCAGCGCGCCGAGCACGACCGGCAGGATCACCGACATGGGCAGGTAGATGGCGATGCCCACGGCGAGCGGCGGCAGGCGCAACCTGCCCGCCTTCCCGAGCAGTTCGTCGAGGATGATGAATATCGCGCCGGCGACCGCGCCCCAGCCGAGCATCGACCAGTTGAGGCTTCCGCCGAGTACACCCTTGGCCAGCGAGGAGATGAGGCCTGCCTGTGGCGCCGCGAGCGCGTTCGGGCCAGCGCCCGGTGCTCCGGCGAAACCGAAGGCAGTGTTGAGCAGATCGAGCACCGGCGGCACGACGATCGAGCCGAAGAAGACGCCGATGATCAGCGCCACCTGCTGCTTCCACGGCGTTGCGCCGACCAGTTGGCCGGTCTTCAGATCCTGAAGATTGTCGTTGGCGATTGTCGCGATACCGAAGACGATCCCGGTGACGATCAGCGCATAGGCCACCAATGCCGCTGTGGTGTCTTCCGGCAGGCCGCGGCCGAACAGCCCGATCAGGAGCAGCGAGGCGGCGATGATCGACAGGATGCCGATGCCGGAAACGGGAGAGTTCGATGCGCCGATCAGCCCTGCCATATAGCCGGTGACGGTGGCGATCATCACGCCGATGACGAGGATGAAGAGCAAGGCGCCGGCGACGAGGATCGCGGCTGATCCGGCGATCGGCCCGACGCTGGCCACGCTCCACAACAGCCATGCGATCGGCACCAGCAACGCGAGTGAGACCCCGCCGACGATCCCGATCGGCAAATCCTGCTCCTCGATCGCCAGCGCCTCACCGGCATGGCGGGCGCGGCTGGAAGCAAGCGCGGAGGTGACGCCGCCGACGACCGGACGCGCGATCCGCAGCAACGTCCACAGCGCGGCGACGCCGATCACGCCGGCGCCGAAGAAGCGCACGTCTTGCCGGAAGACGCTGCCGGCCCAGGTTTCGACGTCGCCCGCGTTGGTGACCGTGATCGTGTCGTCAATAT
>CAYMIU010000016.1:0-29671 GCA_964390515.1 uncultured Stakelama sp. | reverse complement strand
CCGCCATTGGCTGAGCCGCGGTGAGGATCGGCAGCAGGATGAACCAGGCAGTGATCAGGCCGGCAAGCTGCGCCAGACCGACCGACAGCCCGACGAGGTGACCGACGCCGAACAGCGCGAAGGAGAGGCCGCCGGACAGGCCAGTGGCGCCGCTGCCGACGCGAAACCAGGTGGAGACTTCCGCCGCGGCGAGCCGCATCTGCGTCAGGATCGCGAAGCCTGCCGAGGCCAGGCTGCCGGTGATGAGGAGCCGCAGGCCAGCGGCGCTTTCCGCGGCGCCTTCACGCGAGCCCGATCCGATATGAAGGACCTCTGCGGCGGCGCGTCCCTCGGGATAGGGAAGGTCGCTTTCGACTACGAGCGCGCGGCGCAAGGGAACCGAGAACATCACGCCCAGCGTACCGCCCAGCGCGGTGACGCCGGCGGTGAGAAGGAAGGGGAAGCCCTGCCACCAGCCGATGATGACCAGGCCCGGCAGCACGAAGATGATCGCCGCCAGCGTGCCAGCGGCGCTGGCGATCGTCTGCACGATATTGTTCTCGAGGATCGTCGATCCGCTGAAATGCCGCAGGATCGCCATCGAGATCACCGCCGCCGGGATCGAGGTGGCGAAGGTGAGGCCGACCTTCAGGCCGAGATAGACGTTCGCTGCTGTGAACAGCAGCGTGATGATCCCGCCGAGCAGCACCCCACGCAGGGTGAGTTCGGCCATCGCCTTGGACGGATTGGTCATGACGGGAGGTGTTGCAGATTATTGCTGCGGCACAAGAGGATGATGAAGTGGCGTGTTTCACCAAGAGATGGTGGCGTTCACGATGTTGCGTTGGAGGGGGCTTCGGAGGCGGTTCGTAAGTATTTGAGACGGCGTCATTATAGGTCTTGGCACGAAGGCTGCAGGGCGTGGGGCATAAAGCGGCGGATGCCGCAGCCAACGAAGGGAGCCACGAACATGACCGCCAACAGCAAGCCGCTCGCCAGCCCCAAGGACAATCTGCTCGGCATCTGCAATGCCGTTGGCGAGGATTTCGGCTTCAACCCGCTGTGGCTTCGCCTCGCACTTGGTTTCGCCTTTGTGCTTCAACCGGTTGGCGTGGTCGTGGCGTATCTCGCGCTGGGGCTGGTCGTTCTGGTGTCGCGCTTGGCCTTTCCGACCCGGGTCAACAGGGTTCGCCACGAGATCGTCAAGTCCGAAGCTGCCGCAGCCCCAGTGGCTGACCCCCGCGAAATGGAATATGCGAAGGCCGCCTGAGGCAGCTGACGGCGCTCCCAAAAAGATGCCCGGCAACGCGAAAGCGGTGCCGGGCAGGTTGCCCCTGTTTTACCATGGGCTTGGGTCGCCTGAGCTAATTGCGTTGCACGCGACATATTCACATCCCCCGAACGGGCTATGGCAAAAGAAAATTGCCGCCGGGCTTGGTATCGACAGTCCCGCCGCAAGCCCGTAGGCCGCAGCCGCGCGCAAATGAGGGATTGAGATGGCGGACGCATTTCGAGTGGCATTGGCTGGGCTGGGCACGGTGGGCGGCGGGGTAATCCGCGTCCTGGAGACCAACCGCGAGCTGATCACTCGGCGCGCCGGGCGCCCGATCGAGATCGTCGCCGTGTCCGCGAGGGACCGCAGCAAGGACCGCGGCGTCGACATCAGCCGCTATGAATGGATCGATGATACCACTGCGCTGGCGCGGTGTGACGCAGACGTGGTGGTCGAACTGGTGGGGGGCGCGGATGGCCCCGCGCTCGCCTTGGCGCGCGCGACGCTCGGCGCTGGCAAGGGGCTGGTCACGGCCAACAAGGCGATGCTCGCCCATCACGGGCTTGAGCTTGCCGAAGCCGCCGAAGCCGCCGGCGCGCCGCTCAAGTTCGAGGCCGCGGTGGCGGGCGGCATCCCGGTGATCAAGGGGCTGCGCGAAGGTGCGGCCGCGAATGCGATCGCGCGCGTCTATGGCATCCTCAACGGCACGTGCAACTTCATCCTGAGCAAGATGGAAGCGGAGGGGCGCGACTTCGCCGAGGTGCTCGCCGAGGCACAGGCGCTGGGTTATGCGGAGGCGGACCCGTCGTTCGATATCGACGGCGTGGACGCGGCGCACAAACTTTCGATTTTGGCCTCGATCGCGTTCGGAACGAAACCCGCCTTCGGTGACGTGGCTGCGAGCGGGATACGGCACGTTATCGCCGCCGATATCGCGGAGGCTGCGGCGCTCGGCTATCGCGTGCGCCTCGTCGGGGTGGCGGAGGCCGGCGCGGACGGGCTGTTCCAGCGCGTCCACGCCCATCTGGTGCCGCACGATCATCCGCTGGCGCATGTCACCGGATCGACCAATGCGGTGGTGGCGGACGGTAACTTCGTCGGCCGGCTGCTGTTCCAGGGCGCGGGGGCCGGAGACGGCCCGACCGCAAGCGCAGTCGTTGCCGATCTGATCGACATCGCGCGCGGCGAGTTCGGCCCGCCATATGCGATGCCCGCAACGTCGCTGGTGGCGGCGCCCGCCGCTGCACCGGACGCGCGGCGCGGCCGCGCTTACCTGCGCTTCATGGTCGCCGACCGGGTGGGCGTGCTGGCCGAGATTGCGGCGGCGATGCGCGATGCCGGCGTCTCGATCGAGAGCCTGATCCAGCGCGGCGCGGCGGCGGACGGCACGGTATTGGTCGCGATCGTCACCCACGAGGCGCCCGAGGCGAATATCGCAGCGGCGCTGGAGCGGCTCCGCGGATCGCAGAGTCTCGCCGGTGAGCCGCTGTGGATGCACATCCTCGACTGAGATATGCTGGCGGGGGTCAGCTGCGGCCGGCGAACATGAAGGCGGCCGCACCGACCAGGCAGGCGAAAGCGCCCGCGTGGCGCCAGCTCAATTGTTCGCCGAGCACCAGCACCGCGAAGGTGCCGAACACTAGCAACGAGATCACCTCCTGCGCGATCTTGAGCTGCCCGCCCGACCAGCCGCTGGCGAAACCAATCCGGTTCGCGGGCACGGCAAAGCAATATTCGATGAGCGCGATGCTCCAGCTCAACAGGATCACGATGTGGAGCGGCTTCGACATGCCGCCCTTCAGATGCCAGTACCAGGCGATCGTCATGAAGACGTTCGAGACAACGAGCAGCGCGAGTGTCGGCATGGCGGCGACATAGCCTCCGGCTGAGGCGGCAGCTAGTCGCCCGTCGTTGACGCAGGCGCGCGGGGCTTCAGACCGGACTCGTAGATCCGCCATTGGCGCTGCGCCGCCGTCGCGCCGTCAATGTCGGCGACGCGATGGAGCGTCACCGGACCTTCCATCGCGAACGGCGCGCCATCGCGGAGCGTGCCGCTCACCGTCACCGGGATGGTGACATAGCGCTGGCCGGCGCCGGCATCGATCCGGCCCGGCACGCCAAGCTGCGCGGTGAAATTGCGATACTTGTTGAACGAGGCAGCGAACGCTTCGGGCGCCATGCCGGATGCTTGGCCGTCTCGATCCCAAAGGTGCCAGGCCTCGCGGAACTGCTTGCGCGCGATCAGCCCATAATAATCACGTAGCACCTGTGCCGCTCCCTCGGCGCCGTCATCCGCCGGCTCGGCTTCGGCCAGCGCCGGAGATTCTGCCGTCGCCGGTGTGGGCACCGGGGCGTCCATAGTGTTGGACGCACCGGCGTTCGCCAGACCTGGCGCGGCTGGCGTGTCCGCCATCGGCATGGGTTGCTGGCTATCGATCGAGCCTTGCGCCATGCGTGCTGCGTCACCGATGTCGACCTCCTCGGTGGTCGGCTGCTTGGAGCAGGACGCAGCGAGGAGGACGCATGCCGCGGCGACGACGCTGGCGGCAGGCCGCTTACGGATTGAGCGCCGTATCGTCCTCGTCGTCGATGTCCTCGTCCTCGTCGATGGTGCCATCGTCGAATTCATCCTGGACCACATCCTCGTCGATGTCGTCCTCATCCTGATCTGCATCATCGTCCTGTTCCGCGACTTCGCCGTCGAGCATCTGCAGATCGTCTTCGTCATCGTCCTCGTCGTCATCGAGGCCGACGTCCGGATCGAGATCGGTGATGATCGTCCCGTCGCTCGGGCCGTCCCGCGTCGCTTCCAGGATTTCGGCGCGCTGCGCCTCGTCATAGCCGTCTTCGTCGAAAGGGCCGCCGTCGCCCGATCCGAAGTTCGTCACTTGATGGCCACCCATGATCATTCTCCTGCTGACCAAGGCGCGAACGGCTGTGAGGGCAGGGCGGTTCCGGCGAAAGCCCATCGGTGCACGCGGCTTGCGACGGGCCGCTCGAAGGTTTAGTGTGTTAGGCCAATAATACGGAGGTCGAGATGCGCTTCTATATCGTTCCGGCGCTCGCCATCGCTGCGATGCTCGGTGCATGCGGCCAGCGTGATGGGGAGGGTACGGCGGTATCGATCGACGCCGGCAACGGGGCGGCGCGCGTGGATGGCGGCACCGGTGAAGTGACGCTGGACACGCCACTGATCAAGGGATCGATCAAGCTGCCGAAGCTCGATCTCACCGCCGACAATTTCGAGATTGGCGGAGTCCACCTTTTCCCCGGCACCCGGATCGGTGCGATGAACGTCAATGCGAAGGGCGATGAGGAGGGCGTGGTGCGGCTATCGTTCGACAGTCCGGCGAAGCTGGAGACGGTGCGCGACTGGCTGCGCAGCGAGTTCGAGAAGGCGGGCACCAAGGTTGAAGTGCAGGGCGATACGCTGCGCGGGACCACCGATGGCGAGCGCTTCCGAATCGATCTGAAGCCGGCGGGGGATCGTGCGACGGGGACGGTGACGATCGGCTGACCTCGCCGGGGTGCTTGCGCGGGCCGGACTGGCGGGCTTGAGGCGAGCGGCGTATACGCCCGCCATCCATAAAGTTCGACAAAGGCTGCTGTAATGCTCGACTCGCCGTTGGCCCAGGTGCCGACGCTTAGCCTCGCCGATCAGGCGCGCGATCCGGAGCGGTTCGCGGCCGATCTGGGCGGCTCCTTCCGCCGGTTCGGCTTTGCCGTAGTGGCCGACCACGGCGTGCCGCAGGCGCTGATCGACCGCGCCTGGGCGGCGACCGAGGCACTCTTCGCATTGCCCGAAGAAGACAAGCGCGGCTATTTCATCCAGGGTGGCGGCGGCGCGCGGGGCTACACCCCGTTCAAGACCGAGATCGCCAAGGACGCCAAGCACGTCGACCTGAAGGAATTCTGGCACGTCGGGCGCGAACTGCCCGCCGGGCATCGCTTCGCGGCGGATATGCAGCCCAACGTGTGGCCGGCGCAGCCGGAGGGGTTCAAGGACACGTTCGTCGAGTTGTTCAGCGCGTTCGACACGGCCGGGGACAAGCTGCTATCTGCGGTGGCGCGGCATCTTGGTCTGGCGCCCGATTGGTTCGACCCCGCAGTGAAGGACGGCAATTCCGTGCTGCGCCTGCTTCACTATCCGCCGATCCCGGTCGATGCGGAAGGCGTGCGGGCCGGCGCGCACGAGGACATCAACCTCATCACGCTGCTCCTCGGGGCAGAAGAGGCGGGCCTCGAATTGCTCGACCGCGATTCGGGCAAGTGGCTGGCGGTGAAGCCGCCGGAGGGCGCAATGGTCGTCAACGTCGGCGACATGCTGCAGCGGTTGACCAACCACGTGCTGCCGTCGACGACGCACCGCGTGGTCAACCCGCCCCCTGAGCGTCGCGGCCACTCACGCTATTCGATGCCGTTCTTCCTGCATCCGGCGCCGGACTTCCTGATCAAGACGCTGCCGCAGACGATCACGAACGAGAATCCGGATCGGTATCCGAGGCCGATCAGCGCCCAGGATTATTTGACCGAGCGGCTGATCGAGATCGGACTGCTGAAGAAGTGATCACGGCGGCCCCGCGTCGGTACGTTCCGCTACGCTGAACGTCCGGCTGCGGGGCCGATCTCCCACCGCTGTCACTTGCTGGCGAGGAAGGTGCTGAGATCCTTCGGCGGGGCGGCATTGGCGGCAGCCGTCATCTGAGCGTCACTGCGCGGTGCCGGCATGCCATCCATGTACGACATATCCGTCACTTCGACGGTGGCACCCATTTCGGTGGCAGCGAACAGCTTCTTGGCGAAGCTGGTCGGCACGCGGATGCAGCCGTGCGACGCGGGAAAGCCCGGGTTCTTGCCGGCGTGGATCGCGACGCCGTCCCATGTCAGCCGCTGCATGAAGGGCATCGGCGCGTTGTCGTAGAGGTTGGAGTGGTGCATCTGCTTCTTCTGCAGGATGGTGAATACGCCGACCGGCGTCTCCTTGCCTTCCTTGCCCGTCGAGACGGTCGAGACAGCGACTAAAGTATCACCGCGATAGACGTAGGCCTTCTGGTCCGGAATGCTGATCAGGATGCTGACCGGGCCGGCGGCCACATCCTCCTCCCACAGATACTTCCCGGGCGTCAGGCTGGCAGCGGCCTCCACCAGCGCGACGCTTCCGGCATTGGCGGTCTGCGCCAGGCTGGGCGTCGAAACAAAGGCTGCCGTCGTCAGGGCAGCCGCCATCATCGCGCGAATCATGCGCATCTGCGTCCCTCTTTCTCGATGTCCGAGCCCTCACTGCGGGGCTGTCAAGTGATAAAACGCACTATGTCGGTTTTGGTGCCATGCGACGAACGGAAGGGTTTGCACGCCGAACAAAGCAAGCATCGGGCCAAACCAGCCGCGCACAGGCAGATCGTTCACCATTTCCGTGTTATGAAAGACTTACCGGGTATGGGGACTTCAGGATCAATGCTCACGATGCGTGAAAAGGCGCCGACTCGACGCGGCTTGCTCAAGACGGCCGGCGCGCTCGCCGGTGCGATGGTGCTGCCGGATGCGGTGTCGGCCGCCATGCGGGCAACCGAATCAGGATCGGCACAGTTGCCCTCTTCTTCGCTGGCGCCGGTGCGTCCGACACCAAAGGTGACGCCAAGCTCGCCGCGTGTCGTGTCGCCCGATCTGATGCGCAAGGCGCTGGCTGCGCTGGAGCGTCATGGCAACCGCATCGCGCTGCGCGACCGGATCGTCATTGCGGACTTCTCGGCGCCCTCGTCGCAGCGCCGCTTCCACTTCATCGATCTCGTCAACGGATCGAGCGTGTCGAAGCTTGTCGCGCATGGCAGCGGCTCGGATCCGGCGCATAGCGGGTATCTGCAGCGCTTCTCCAACCAGAACGGCTCGAACGCGTCGTGTGAGGGCGCCTTCCTCGCGTCCGATTATTATGTCGGGAAGCACGGCCGCTCGCAGCGACTGATCGGCCTCGATCCCACCAACGACAATGCGTTGGCGCGCGCGATCGTGGTGCATGGCGCCTGGTATTCGAATGCCGACATGCTGTCGAAGCACGGCCGGCTGGGGCGCAGCCAGGGTTGTTTCGCGGTGGGCGAGGCTGAACTGGCCGAAGTGTTCCAGCGCCTCGGCCAGGGGCGGATGATCTACGCCGCCAAGGTGTAACGTCGCTTGATGCTGCGGGCGCCGCCGATCAGGCGCGCCCACAGCAATTGCTCGATGCCGGCATGGCCAAGGCCGAGGTGTGGCGGACGCACCCGTATCGCGTCGCTCAACGTGACCGTGCCGGCGCGCAGGGAGGCGCGTGACACCGCGGCCCAGCGACGCGCGGTTGCCCACCGGATCATGCGCAGATCGGCGTCGCTAACGGTCCGGTCAGCCAGAAACGCCTCCTGCAGCCGGCCGAGATAGCCGCCAAGACGGGCAAGCGCCGCCCGGTCCGGCACTGCTTGGCCATGCATCAGATGTTCCACCACCAGCGCCGCGGCTTGTTCTGCCTGGTCACCGAGGACCGGCATATAGGCTGCCGCGAGCACGCGCCGTGCGTTGGCCAGCATGATGCCTTCGTAACGCTGCGACGCGCCGCCGGCGTGGCGGCGATAGGCAAGCAACGGTTCGTCGATCCGCGCGATGTCGCCATAGGCGGAGAGCCGGTGATAGAGATCGAAATCCTCGGCATAGAGAATGTCGGGCCGGGTGAAGGGTTGGAGCCGTCGCGCCACGTCGGCCCGCACCATCACGGACGACCAGACAAACGGATTCTCGATCCGGATCAGCCAGCCGAGCAGGCCGGGCGTCGTATGGGCGACGTGCGGCGAGGGGAGAAGGCGCGCGCCTTCCAGTACTTCGGTCGCGGTGGCGACAAGCACCGCATTGGGGTTGGCATCAAGATAGGCCAGCTGGCGTGCGAAACGGTTCGGCAGGCACAGGTCGTCCTGATCCAGGCCCGCGATGTAACGGCCGCGTGCCTCGGCAAAGGCGCGGTTGCGCGCGCGCACCGGCCCGCCATTCTCGTCTAGCGCAATCACGCGAACGCGCGAGTCGGGCCAGGCGCGCAGTACATCGAGCGTGTTGTCGGTCGAGCGATCGTCGACCACGATCACTTCGAAGTCGGTAAACGTCTGGCGTTGCAGCGAGGCAAGCGTCGCGGGCAGCAACTCGGCGCCGTTATAGGCCGCCATGATGACGCTGATCGCGGGCGCAGCGCTCACGCCGCCGCCTTTGCCCGATCCGCCAGCAGCTGATCGACGATCATCATGCCGACGTCGTTCTGCCATAGCCACAGCCCGTTGGCCTGGCCGACGAAGCTCGCCTCGCCGCCAAGGCGCCCGTGCGGCACGAAACCGGCAGCAAGCCCGATCCCGTAGAGGCCGGGGATCGCTGCGCCGCCCGGATCACGCACGCGGCACAGGTCGTCCACCATCGGCGCGCCGCTGTGGGCGGCAAGCGGCAGGGGAGAACCGTCGGCTTGCTCAAGGGGCAAGGCGCGTGGGCGATAGCCGAGGGCGGCGATGACGATATCGGCGCGTCGGACGATCTCGCGTGCCGCTTCATCGTCACCGGTCACGCGGTGGGACGCGACACGCGGATCGGGCTCGCGGCCGTATACGCCCAGCATGCGCAGGACGAGTTCGCGCGCTTCGAGGCGGAAGCCGGCGAGGCGATAGACGAAACCCGAAACCGGGCAGATGTCGTCCGGCCCGAAGTCGGTGAAGCCTTCTGCGTGTGCGGCTTCGACCGAATGATAGAAGGGGCGGAGCGGGCGGCGGTGCAGCAGGGTGATTGCCCCGGCGCCGAACGGCAGTGCCGGCCGCTCCCGCAACAGAAGAGCGACCGTCGTCAGTGCGCTAGTCGAGCCGCCGATCACCGCGACGCGTGGCGCCCGCTTGCCGGAGAGAAGATCGGTGACCATCTCGAAGCCGCCGCGGGTAAGGACGGAGTCCGACTGGAGCAGGCGGTCCGCCGCGAGCTCGACGAGCGGAGCGCCGGCAAACCGCTGCTCGACGAGGCGCGTGAGCGGTTGATGCCCGCCGGTGGCGATCACCAGGTTGCGCGCCAGCCGCTCGGTATCGCGGTGCGTTGCCACATCACGGATACGCACGCGCCAGATGCCGTCCTGCCGCCGCGCGGAAACGACTTCCTGGCCAGTCAGCACGGTCCCGCCATTCGCCTCGACCGTCATATGCAGTCGATCACCGATGGCGCGGAGTAGCGGGCCGACCTCCGCCAGCGGCACGCCGAGCGAGTCCCGATGCCGGGCGACCGCGAGCGTCGCGGGATGGTTGGCAAGCGCGGCGATCGCCGGATCGGGATTACCCTCGATCGCGGTCAGGAAGGTCTGCGCGGTAGAGTCCGAGGTGATCGAATAGCGGCCGAGCTGGCCGCCGCCGATCGCCTGATCACGCTCGACGATGACCAGGCCGCGCGACAGTTCGGGCAGCAGGCCGTGGCGGCTGGCCGCGGTCAGCATGGCAGTGCCGGCCGGTCCGCCGCCGACGATCAATGTCTCTGCCACGGGTGGCGGCGCATCGCGCGAGGTGCGGCGTGAGGGGCGGGCGACGGCGCGATCCAGCGCCGCGACGATGTTAGCCACGTCCTCGATCGTCATGGTGTCAGAAAGCGGCAGCGAGAGGATGCGGCTGCCGACCATGTCGGCGACCGGCGTCTCCTCGATTTGTGCGACGCTGCGCACCCAGGGCTGCTCGCCAAGGTGCGGGCTGAAGTACTTGCCCGCGCCCACGCCCTCGCGGCTGAGCCGGGCGATGATCTCTTCCCGCTCGTGCGTGTGCTCGGACGGCAGCAGCAGTGGGAAGAAGCCGAGCGCCTGGCGACCTGCCTGCCGAGGTTGGATGCGATAACGATCCCCGATCAGCTCGCGATAGGCGATTGCCAGATGATCGCGGTGACGCGCCACGCGGGCGAAATCATTGAGCCGCGCCTGTGCCACTACCGCCATAGCCTCCGGCAGCTTCGCGTTGAGGCCGGGCAGGGTCGCGGTGCGCGGCGCCGTGAAGCCGAAGTTCGCCATCGCGCGCAGTCGCTCGATACGGTCGGCATCGGCGCAATGGATGAGGCCGCCCTCCGCGGTGGCGAACGGCTTGGTGGCGTGCATCGAGAAGACGACCGGGAAGGGGGCGCCTGCGCCAAAGCCAACGCCTTGTGCATCGGTGGTGCCAAGCGAGGCGGCAGCGTCGATCACGACGGCGACGCCATGGCGGCGCGACAGCCAGCGATAGCGATCAAGATCGATGCCGTAGCCGAAGGTCGCATAGGGCACGACCGCGGCGACCTGCGCCCCGTAGCGTGCCAGCAGGCGTTCTTCCTCCTCGGCCGCCGCGCCCCAATCATCTGCGTCGATATCGCAGACGAGCGGCGTCAGCCCGGCCCACCAGGCAGCTTGGGCAGTGGCGGCAAAGGTCATCGCCGGCATGATCGCGAACCGACCAGCTGGCCCGTCGCTCACCGCATCACGCAGCGAGATCATGAGGCCCAGTGTGGCATTCGCCACCGCAACGCAGGCACCGCGCCCGCCGAACAAGCGCCGCGTGGCGTCCGCCTCGAACGCGCGAAGCTCCGGCCCGTTGTTGCTGAAGATGCCTGATTGCTCGACGCGCGTCAGCGCCTCGACCATGCTGGACAGGCGTGGCGGATGCGGAGCAATCAACGGCAGTTTCTTCATCGGACGGTCCCTGTCTCCCGCCCGATCCTTTGCCGATTACGGCCTAATAGTTGGTTACCCGCCGGTCATATTCGGCAAGTTCATAGGCGATCGACGCCTCGACCAGGTCATTCCACAATTGCGCGATTGCTTCGCCCGGCAGTCCGGCGGCTTCCGCGGCGGCGCGGGCATTGGCGATTACCTGTGCCTTGCGCCCTTCGTCGCGCACCGCATCACGCGTCGGCTTGATGCGCGCGGCGGCATCCATGTAATCGAACCGCCGACGAAGCAGCGCAATCAGTTCGCGGTCGACCTGGTCCACGCCTGCGCGTACCTCGGCCATCGTGGCGCATTCTTGTCCGGGAAGGATCATTGCGCGGCTGTGGCGGTACAGCGCTCGGCTGTCCAGCACCAGCTTGGCCACCTTGACTCCGTGAGGCCCTGCGGCTAGGCGCGCCGCTTCGCGATCGCCCCTGCATCCCGGTGAAGCAGGCGGCCTGCCCGTGCCCCGCACGGATGGTGCGATACCGGGGCCAACGTTGTTAGCAAATCGAAGGAAAGACGATGTCGAAGCGCCATAGCGCCAAGCACAAGCTCGATCGCCGTTTGGGCGAAAACATCTGGGGTCGTCCCAAGAGCCCGGTCAACAAGCGTGAATACGGCCCCGGCCAGCACGGTCAGCGCCGCAAGGGCAAGGTGTCGGACTACGGCATCCAGCTGCGCGCCAAGCAGAAGCTGAAGGGCTATTACGGCGACGTGACCGAGAAGCAGTTCCGCCACTGCTACGACGAGGCTGCCCGGATGAAGGGCGATACCTCGCAGAACCTGATCGGCCTGCTCGAGCGTCGCCTCGACATGATCGTGTACCGTGCGAAGTTCGCCCCGACGATCTTCGCCGCGCGTCAGCTCGTCAGCCACGGCCACGTCTATGTGAACGGCGTGAAGTGCAACATCGCGTCGCGTCGCTGCGCGGTGAACGACGAAATCACCATCGGCAAGAAGGCGCAGGAAATGGCGCTGGTGCTCGAGGCGCAGAGCCTCGCCGAGCGCGACGTGCCCGACTATGTCGTTCAGGACGGCACCACCAAGGTCACCTTCATCCGCGTCCCGACGCTGGACGAAGTGCCGTACCCGGTGAAGATGGAACCGAACCTCGTGGTCGAGTTCTACAGCCGCTGATCCTGACGGCGCCGGCAGCCGCCGGCGCCTCCATCAGTCGCAAGGAAGGGCGGTCCCGCGGGGCCGCCCTTCTTCGTTTCTACAGCCCCAGCGTCGTGCGCAGGAACGTATCCGATTTGTCGAGCAGCTCGGTACGTGCGGCGGAATCGTTCAGCGCATGGGCGAGCCCTTTATATTCGATGAGCTCGACCTTCTTTCCCGCGTCCTTCAGCCGATCAGCCATGAGGCGCGAGTGCCCGATGCGGACATTCTGATCCCGATCACCGTGGAACATCAGGACCGGTGCCTTGATCCCTGCGGCGAGCCGCGCCGGTGACCCCTCGCGCACGTGCGGGCCCGAGCCGATGAATTTATCGACGAGCTTGAAGTTCGTGTACATCTGCGAATCCGTGCGCAGCTGCTCGAGGTCCGTGACTGGTGCGACGGCCACGATCGCCTTGAAGAGATCCGGATCAAGCGCCGGTGACTGCAGTGCCGCATAGCCGCCGTATGACCAGCCGACGATCGCGATCTTGCCCGGCGCAGCGATGCCCTGCGCCAGCAGCCACTTTCCGCCGTCGTTGATGTCGCCGATCGCGGTGCGCCAGGACTGGAAGCCGTTCTTCTCGAACCACGCCTCGCCATAGCCGGACGAGCCACGGAAATTGGGTTGAAGAACTGCGTAGCCGCGTGCGGCGAAGAACTGCGCCAGCCAATCGAAGCCCCATTCATCGCGCGCGCTCGGCCCGCCATGCGGCATCACGATCGCGGGCAACCCCTTCCCCGTGCTGTTTGCCGGCAGCGTCAGATACCCCGGGATCATCGTCCCATCGGCGGCGCGGTACGTGATCGGCTTCATCTTGCCGAGGCCGAACAGCGCGAGCTGAGGCCGCGCAGGCATCACCTCTTCGAGCTTCTTGGTGTTCTTGTCGTAGGTGTAATAGATGCCCGGATGATCGTCGCTTGATGCAGAGAGGAGCAACTGCTTCTCGTCCGCGCTCGCATCGACGAACCGGATCTGCGGCAGGTTGGGGATGGCGCGCCCGAGCGACGCGGCGAGCGCCTTCAGCTCGGGATCGAAGAAGGTGAACTCGCGCACTTCGCCAGCCCAGCTTGCGCCGACGACGCGCTGTTGACGGCCGATCTGGATCAGCCCGTCGACATCGATGCCAGGTCGCTCAACGACGATCTCTTTTCTCAAGCTCCCGTCAAGGGAGATGCGCGTTAGCTTCTTGAAGCCGTCGCTGTCGTCGAAACCGTAGACGACGTTAAGATCGGGATCGACGGCATAGGGATTGAACCCCGCGCGCGCAGTCTGGGTGAGCTGAAACGTGCCGAGCCGCTCCCAGGTCCGTTCGCCTGGCTTCCGATAACTGTAGGCAATCGTCTCGCCGACGTACCCGCCGGTCGCGCTGGTCAGGAGCCCCATGACGCGCACCGTGCCTCGGCCATCGCTGATATACTCCACCGCCATCGGCTTTGGCGGCTCGACTGGGCGGCGGGTCAGCGTGACGGTATCAATGCTTTCGACGCCCAAACCCTCCGCGTCGCTGCCAAAGCGGCTGCCCGTTGTTTGTTCGGGCACGTGGGACCGGGTCGCCAGAATGGAGCTTTCTTTCCCCTGGCCTGTCCAGTCGATGACATTGCCGCCGTTCAACGTAGGGCCCAGCGAGCGTGACGATCCCGTCTGCGAAAGCATTTTGGGGTTCGTGCCGTCCGCGTTGATCGCGATCAGGCGGGTAAAGCCGGTGAGAACGCCCAATGTCGTCGTGTCGCCGTAGATCCGACACACGATCCGGGTGTTCGTTGACCAGTGGCAGCGATCGAACCGCTCGGGATCGCCCGACACGCTCGTCACCGGCGTCATCGCACCGCTTTCGAAATCTCCCACCACGAGCCGAGTGCCGCGCCCGCTGCTCGCCTCGACGATGGCCACGCGCTTGCCGTCGGGCGACAGACTGATGTCCTGCACGAACTCGCGCGCGCCGAACGCCTTGGCTTCCTTCGACGGCTCGGCTGTCGCCGGCACGGCGATGGCGCCGCTCAACAGAGCGGCTGTCAAAACCTTATGCATCCCCCAAAACTCCCCCTTGTTTCACGAGCATAACGCAAGCGGGGTCGCTGCCAAGCCTGTCGCTTGCGCACCTGCACCGCCGCTGCCAAACAGCAGGACAGTCATTCTGCCGGAGTATCCATGCGTTCCTTCGTTCTGCTTGCCCTGGCGGCGCTGCCGCTTCCCGTCGTTGCGCAGACCGCGCCTGCCATTTCCGTCGAGACGCTGAAGTCGGTCACCCAGGAGCTGTCCTCAGACGCTTATGAGGGCCGCGCCCCCACCACCGCTGGCGAGGCGAAGACGATCGACTATATCGTCAAGCGCTTTGCCGCGGCGGGGCTGAAGCCGGGCAACAAGGGCCAGTGGACGCAGGATGTGCCGATGGTGGAAATCACCGCCAGGGACGTGACGCCGTTCACCGCGTCCGGCGGCAAGGCACCAGTCACCTTCAACTATCGCACCGACATGGTCGCGGGCACGTATCGCGTCGTGCCGAAGGTGGCGTTGAAGGACAGCGAGATCGTGTTCGTCGGGTATGGCATCAATGCGCCCGAAAAAGGCTGGAACGATTATGCCGGCCTTGATGTGAAGGGAAAGACGGTCGTCATCCTGATCAACGATCCGGACTGGGAGACGACTGCTGCCGGTCAGGACGCGGGGGCGTTCGAGGGCCGCGCGATGACCTATTATGGCCGCTGGACCTACAAGTTCGAGGAAGCCGCACGGCAGGGCGCGGCCGGTGCGATCATCGTCCATGATACGGAGCCTGCCGCTTATGGCTGGTCGGTCGTCCAGTCGTCATGGACGGGCCCGCAGTACAAGCTCGACGCGCCCGGCAATCACATGGACCAGAACGAGATGGTCGGCTGGATCCAGCTTGCCAAGGCGAAGGAGCTGTTTGCTGCGGCGGGCAAGAATTTCGACCAGCTGTCCGCCGCCGCCAAGCAGAAGGGTTTTCGCGCGGTGCCGCTGGGCCTGAAGCTGTCCGGCAGCTTCTCGAACGATATCAAGCGCAGCAAGTCGAAGAACGTGGTCGGCGTGCTGCCGGGCACCGCGGCGCCGGACGAGGTGGTGCTCTATTCGGGGCATTGGGATCATCTTGGCCGTTGTGATGCCGTAGATGGCGACGACATCTGCAACGGCGCGCTCGACAACGCATCGGGGATTGCGGGGCTTGTCGCCACGGCGGAGGCTTATGCCAAGGCAGGGCCGGCGCGCCGCTCGGTCGCCTTCGTTGCGGTTACCGCAGAGGAGAGCGGGCTGCTCGGATCCGAGTATTACGCCCGCAATCCGGTGTTCCCGCTGGGCAAGACGGTCGGCGGCGTCAACATGGACGGGCTGAACGTCATCGGTGCCACCAAGGACTTCGAGATCACCGGCGCCGGCAAATCGGAGCTTGAGGACATGGTGAAGCCGCTGGTTGCGGCACAGGGCCGGACGATCGCCGCAGAGGCAACGCCGGAGAAGGGGCATTACTATCGCTCCGATCATTTCAGCTTCGCCAAGCTCGGCGTGCCGATGCTGTCGGCGGGCGGCGGCATCGAGCTGGTCAAGGGCGGCGTGCTGGCCGGCAAGGCAGCGAGCGAGGATTACGTCAAGAACCGCTACCACGGGCCGAAGGACGAATATGATCCCAACTGGAACTGGGATGGCGCCGTGCAGGATCTGACGATCTATTATCAGCTCGGCCGCCAGCTGGCCGACGGCGATGCGTGGCCGAACTGGTATCCCACCGCCGAGTTCAAGGCGATCCGCGACAAGTCCCGCAGCGAGGCGAAATGACCCAGGCACCCAAGCCCGAGTGGGCACCGCACAAGGCCGTGTGGATCGGCTTCCCGAGCCATGCCGAGCTTTGGCAGGAGGATCTCGATCAGGCGCGCGAGGAAGTCGCGGCCTTCGCTGCCGCGGTTCACGCCGGCGGCAAGGGCGAACAGGTGCTGCTCGTCGCTGCCGATGAGGAAGCGGGCGAGGCGGCGCGCCGCCTTGCGTCGTTCGCCGATGTGGTGGTGGAGCCGTTCGGTGACATCTGGCTGCGCGATACTGGCCCGATCATTGCCGGCGACCGCGTGGCGCACAGCTTCCTCTTCAACGGCTGGGGCGGCAAATACGATCTGCCGGGCGATGATGACATCGGCCAGCGGCTTGCCGCGCACCGCGGCAAGCAGATCGAGCGTCATCACTGGGTGCTGGAAGGCGGCGCGATCGACGGCGACGGCACCGGCCTCGTCGTGACGACGGAGCAATGCCTGCTGAACCCGAACCGCAACCCGAACCTGTCGCGCAGCGACATCGAGGCGCGGCTGCATTCGGATCTTGGCTTCAACCGGGTGCTGTGGCTCGGCGATGGGCTACGCAACGATCACACGGATGGCCACGTCGACAATCTCGCCCGCTTCGTTGGCGAGGGGCGTCTGGCGATCCCGGTCGGCGGGGAGAATGATCCCAACTGGCAGGTCTATGCCAATGCCGCCGAGCGTGCGCGCGGCGCTGGCGTCGAAGTGGTGCCGGTACCGTCTGCCGGCCGTGTGCTGCGCGATGGCGAGATCGTGCCGGCCAGCTACATGAACTTCTACATCGGCAATGCGAGCGTCGTCGTGCCCGTCTATGGCGCGGCTGACGACGAGGCGGCGGTGCGGGAATTCCAGGCGATCTTCCCCGATCGCCACGTCATCGGCCTGCGGGCGGACGCGATCCTCACCGGGGGCGGAAGCTTCCACTGCATCTCGCAGCAGATCCCGGCCTGATCGGCCGGAATGGCGTTGGGCCCGGCACGCGCCGGGCCCAGCCGATCATCCGAAGACGCGATCGAAGATCGTGTCCACGTGCTTGTAGTGATAGCCGAGATCGAACTCGGCATCGATCGCTTCGGGGCTGAGCGCCGCGGTAACTTCGGGATCGGCCTTGAGCAACTCGCTCAGCGACAATGAGCCGTCCGATTCCCACACCTTCATCGCGTTGCGCTGGACGAGGCGATAGGCGTCCTCGCGGCTGACGCCGGCCTGCGTCAGCGCCAGCAGCACGCGCTGCGAATGGATCAGCCCGCCCATCCGATCCATGTTCTTCTGCATCCGGGCCGGGTAGACCAGCAGCTTGTCGATCACGCCGGTGAGCCGCGCGAGCGCGAAATCGAGCGTGATCGTCGCGTCAGGCGCGATGTACCGTTCCACCGACGAATGGCTGATGTCCCGCTCATGCCAGAGCGCCACATTCTCCAGCGCAGGCGTCACATAGCCGCGCACCATGCGGGCGAGACCGGTCAGGTTCTCGGTCAGCACCGGGTTGCGCTTGTGCGGCATCGCCGACGAGCCCTTCTGGCCGGGCGAGAAATATTCTTCCGCTTCCAGCACTTCGGTACGCTGCAGGTGGCGAACCTCCACGGCGAGCCGCTCGATCGAGCTCGCGACCACGCCAAGCGTGGCGAAGAACATCGCGTGGCGATCGCGCGGGATCACCTGCGTCGACACCGGCTCCACCGCGAGGCCGAGCTTTTCGGCGACATGCGCCTCAACCCGGGGATCGACATTGGCGAAGGTGCCGACCGCGCCGGAAATGGCGCAGGTCGCGATCTCCGCCCGCGCCGCGACAAGGCGCGCGCGGCAGCGGTTGAACTCGGCATAGGCCTCGGCAAGCTTCAGCCCGAAGGTGACCGGCTCGGCATGGATGCCGTGGCTGCGGCCGATCGTAGGAGTGAACTTGTGCTCCTCGGCGCGGCGACGCAGCACTGCGAGCAGCGCGTCCATGTCCGCGATCAGGATGTCTGACGCGCGCGCCAGCTGTACCGCCAGGCAGGTGTCGAGCACGTCGGAGCTTGTCATTCCCTGGTGCATGAAGCGTGCCTGATCGCCGACCTGCTCCGCCACCCAGGTGAGGAAGGCGATCACGTCATGCTTCGTCACCGCCTCGATCGCGTCGATCGCGGCGACGTCGATCGCAGGATTGGTCCGCCACCAAGCCCAGAGCGCGTCCGCCGCTTCCTTGGGCACGACGCCCAGCTCGGCCAAAGCTTCGGTCGCATGAGCCTCGATCTCGAACCAGATTCGGAACCGCGCCTCCGGCGTCCAGATCGCGGTCATTTCGGGCCGGGAATAGCGCGGAACCATCTGAATTTCCTCAAATCAACGGCCGTGCGGTAGCGCCCAGGCTGCCGCGGGCCAGACAAATCGCGCGCTCGGTAGCAGGGTCCCGGCAAGCGTTCAAATCGCCGGTCGGGAACCGAACAGAATAGACGATAGTTGATTATTCACCAGTTCCTTGGCGCCGCGCGCGTAATCCGGCGCCGTTCATCAGCAATTCATAAAAGCAAGCAACGGAGAGTGAAGATGTTGAAGTATGTTCTTCTGGGTACCGCTATGGCTGTTGCTACGCCTGTTATAGCGCAGGACGCCGGCATGACCACGCAGACGCCGTCGACAGCTGCAACACCCTCGGCCACTACTGGTACGACCACAAGTGAATCGATGGATACTGCTACCCCCGCGACGACAGCGGCACCGACGGCGGCTCAGCCGGCGGCGCAGGGTAACCAGGTGGCGGCGATCGTCGAGAGCGAGTTTGGCACCTACGACAAGGATTCGAACGGCACGCTCGACAAGACCGAGTTTGCCGCCTGGATGGATGCGCTGAAGGCGAAGGCGCCGAATGCCTCGGCTCAGCCGGCAGATCCGAAGTGGAACGATGCTGCCTTCGCTCAGGCTGATGCCGACAAGTCGTCGACGGTGACGAAGCAGGAGCTTGCCGGCTTCCTGGGTGGCGCCGCCTCCAGCGGCACGATGTAAGCGCCGACGTTTACCAGGCTTCATGATCACGGGCGGCCGCCGGAGCGATCCGGCGGCCACTTTCATCGGTGATCATTCGCCGAATCTTTACGCCGCGGCTATTATCCCCGCAGCCATGCTGCGCGTTTTCCTCACCATCGATACCGAGCTCGCCTGGCGTCATCATGCGGCTGGCCACGATGCGGCGACCGTTGAGGCGCGGTCGATCGAGCCGGGCGGGGTGGGGCTCGCCTGGCAGCTTGCCGCACTCGCCCGCCATAAGCTGAAAGCGACCTTCTTCGTCGATCCGATGCCAGCGCTCGTCTACGGCCTTGATCCCTTCCGCCGGATCGTAGCGGCCGTGCTGGAGGCCGGGCAGGAGGTGCAGCTTCACCTCCACACCAATTGGCGCGGTGCGGCGCTGGGAGATCGCGGCGCGCACGGCGCGTTCGAACTGATCGACCATAAGGCGGAGGAACAACGGGACCTGCTGGCGCAAGCCCGCGACTTGCTGATCGCGGCTGGCGCGCCGCCGCCGGTCGCATTCCGAAGCGGAAGCTATTCCGCCAACGACGATACGCTTTCTGCACTCGCCAGCCTTGGGATCCAGTACGATTCCAGCCACAATGGCGCGCATCATCCCTGGCCAAGCGCGATCGGCCTGCCGCCGTCGCGCATCGCGCCCGTTGCGCGCCGGGGCGTGGTCGAGGTGCCGGTGACGGTGATCGAGGACCGGCCGGCCATGTGGCGCAACTTCCAGATCTGTGCGCTGTCCGCCGGAGAGATGCGTGCGGCGCTGGATCACGCGATTTCCCACGACCATGTCTCGACGACGATCGTGGGTCACAGTTTCGAGCTGGCGAACCGTGCGGGGACGGCCGCAAATCGCGTGCATGTGCGTCGCTTCGAACGGCTGTGCGCCTTGCTGGCGGAGCGTCGGGAAACCGCGCCGACAACGCATTTTGCGGAAAAGCCGGCGCTGGCGCTGGACCGTGACGATGCTCCTCTGCCCGCCAGCGCGTTGCGACGCGGCCGGCGGCAGGCGGAGCAATTATGGTCGAACCTCGTGGCGGAGCGCGCCGCATGAGCGCAGGCGCCCTCCGGTTGCAAATCGGTGCGCGCACGATCGCCTCGATCCCCCGCCGGCTGCTGCGCGTCGGCCTGTCCCTGGACGACGCCCTCGCCGGACAGTTGCCCTCGCTGCCCCCGCTTGGCGACCATCACGGTTACCTCGTCACGTCGCTACCGGCCGGAACCGGGCTGGGCTGGACAGGGCTGCAGTTCGAGCGCCAGCGCTACACGCGCTATTACGTCGATCTCGCGGACGGCGAGGCGGCGTGGCGCGCGGGCCTTTCTGGCCAGGCCCGCTCGACGTTGAAGCGCAAGGCGAAGAAGGTCGCGGCAGCGAGCGGCGGCGCGCTCGACGTGCGGCGGTTCCGATCGCCGGAAGAGTTGGCCGCTTTCCATCCGATTGCGCGGGCACTCGCCGAGAAGACCTATCAGGAGCGGCTGATGGCAGCCGGCCTGCCCGGAGATGCTGCCTTCGTTCGGCGAACGCAGAGCCTCGCGGCCGCAGACGCGGTGCGCGCCTGGCTGCTCTACATCGGCGACGCCCCCGGAGCTTATCTGTGGTGCAGCGCCGATGGCGACACGCTGCGCTACGATTACGTCGGCCATGATCCAGTATTCGCTGCGCTGTCGCCCGGGAGCGTGCTGATGGAGGCAGCGCTGGTTGACCTTTTCGCGGATCGCTTCGCGCGGTTCGACTTCACCGAAGGCGAGGGCCAGCACAAGCGCGGCATGGCGAGCGGCGGCGTCGCCTGCCGCGATCTGTTGCTTCTGCGGCCAACCATCGCCAATCGGGGAGCCGTGGCGCTGGTGAGCGGGTTCGACGGTGCGATGCGGCTGGTGAAGCGCGCTGCGGCAACGCCGGCGTTGCGCGATCTGGCGCGGCGCGTACGGCGGGCCTGATCGGCCGCGCGCTCTATCGCGACGCAATGGACGCGGTACAATCGCCACATGCATCTTGCCTCGCCCGCCATCGTCCTCGCGATCCGGCCGCATGGCGAGCATGGGGCGATCGTTCGTGCGCTGACGCCCTCCGATGGTGTCCAGGCCGGCTATGTGCGAGGTGGCCGCTCGCGGGCAATGCGCCCGATCCTTCAGCCGGCGAACTCGATCCTCGGCGAGTGGCGCGCGCGTACTGCGGATCAATTGCCCGCGCTGACGATCGAACTGGTGCACAGTCTGGCGGCGCTCCATGCCGAGCCGCTGCCGGCGGCGGTGCTGGAATGGGTGACTGCGCTCACCGCCGCGGCGCTTCCGGAGGCGCAGCCTTATCCGCGGCTCCATGCGGCGCTCGGCGGGCTGCTCGACGCGGTGGAGGCGGCACCGGCGGCGCGCGGCTGGGCCGGGGCGCTTGCGCGCTATGAGCTTCTGGTGCTGGCCGAGCTCGGCTTCGGGCTCGATCTCGAACAGTGCGTGGCCAGCGGCGCGATCGGGGAGATGGCGTTCGTCAGCCCCAGGAGCGGCGGCGCGGTCAGCCGTGCGGCGGCGGTGGGTTATGAGGATCGGCTGCTGCGCTTGCCGCCGTTCCTGCTTGCCGGCGGAGAACCTGACTGGCCCGATGTTTTCGATGCGCTGGCGATCACCGGCCGCTTCCTCGCGCGCGACGTGCTGGTCGATCGGCGGGCGGAAGCGCTCGCCGCGCGCGACCGGCTGCTCGATCGGCTGAAGAGAGCAGTTGCGTGAGGGGGCGGCGGGCGGCAAGGCACGCGCGCCTTTAGCGGAGTTGAACATGGCCCTGATCGCGATCCTGCCCGGCGACGGCATCGGCCCGGAAGTGACTGCCGAGGCGCGGCGCGTGCTGGAGGCGCTGGCGCTCGATCTGGCGTTCGAGGAAGCGCCGGTCGGTGGCGCGGCCTATCACGCGAGCGGCCACCCGCTGCCGCCAGCGACGCTGGACCTCGCGCGGCGCGCGGACGCGATCCTGTTCGGCGCGGTGGGCGATCCAAGCTGCGATTCGCTCGACCGCCATCTGCGGCCGGAGCAGGCGATCCTTGGCCTGCGCAAGGAGCTGACGCTGTTCGCAAACCTGCGCCCGGCAAAGCTGTTCGCTGGGCTGGAGGACGCCTCCGCGCTTCGGCCGGAGGTGGCGCGGGCGATCGACCTGCTGATCGTGCGCGAGCTCAACGGCGACGTCTATTTCGGTGAGAAGGGCATGCGCACCACCGCCGCAGGCCTGCGCGAGGGCTATGACGTCATGAGCTATGACGAGGGCGAGGTCCGCCGCATCGCGATCGCCGGGTTCGAAGCGGCGCAGCGGCGGCGCGGGCGGCTGTGCTCGGTCGACAAGGCGAACGTGCTGGAGACATCGCAGCTGTGGCGTGACGTGGTGATCGAGACCGCAAAGGACTATCCCGACATCACGCTCAGCCACATGTATGTCGACAATGCCGCGATGCAGCTGGTGCGCGACCCCGGCCAGTTCGACGTGATCGTCACCGGCAACCTGTTTGGCGACATCCTGTCCGACCAGGCATCGATGTGCGTCGGCTCGATCGGGCTGCTGCCCTCCGCCTCGCTCGATGCGGCGGGCAAGGGCCTGTACGAACCGATCCACGGATCCGCACCGGACATTGCCGGGCAGGGCAAGGCGAACCCGTGCGCGGCGATCCTGTCCGCGGCGATGATGCTGCGCCACTCGCTGGGTCATGCCGACGCCGCCGATCGCGTCGAGGTGGCGGTTGCGAAGGCGCTGGCAGCGGGCAATCGCACCGCGGACCTTGGCGGCGATTGCTCGACCCGCACGATGGGCGACGCGGTGCTTGCCCACCTGTGAGCGGCGCGCTCGACCTCGCGATCGTCATCCCGACGTTCAACGAGCGCGGCAACGTGCCCGTGCTCGTCGCCAAGCTCGATCAGGCGCTGGCGGGGATCAATTGGGAAGCGATCTTCGTCGACGACGACAGCCCGGACGGCACAGCGGACGCGGCACGCGAGATCGGTCGTTTCGATCGCCGCGTGCGGGTGATCCAGCGCATCGGGCGACGCGGCCTCGCGACCGCCTGCATCGAGGGGATGTGCGCGACCGCCGCGCCTGCCGTCGCGGTGATCGACGGTGACCTCCAGCATGACGAGACGATCCTGCCCGCGATGCTCGCCGCACTGCAGGGCGATCCCACTCTCGACATCGTGGTCGGCTCGCGCTTCGTCGACGGTGGCGGCACGGGGGAGTGGGACCGGGACCGGGTGGCGAAATCCGCCTTCGCCACCAAGCTCTCGCAGCGCGTGCTCGACGTTGGGCTGACTGACCCGATGAGCGGCTTCTTCATGATGCGCACCGAGCTGCTGCGCGCCATTGCGCCGCGGCTTGCCGGCATCGGCTTCAAGATCCTGCTCGACATCATGGCGGCCGGCGATCGCCCGCTGCGCTTCCTCGAGCTGCCCTATGTTTTTCGCACCCGCAGCGTTGGCGAGTCGAAGCTCGATCACGTGGTGGCGCTGGAATATCTGATCGCCTTGTACGACCGGAAGTTCGGCAATGTCGTGCCGGTGCGCTTCGCGATGTTCTCCGCCATCGGGGTAATCGGCGTCGGCATCCACATGGGCGTGCTGACCCTGCTGTACCTTGGCCTAGGCGTCAGCTTTCTTGCCGGCCAGATCGCCGCGACGGTGGCGGCGATGACGTTCAACTTCTTCCTCAACAATGCGCTCACCTATCGTGACCGGCGGTTGAAGGGGTGGCGGCAGCTGCTCGACGGGTGGGTATCCTTCTGCCTGGTCTGCTCGGTCGGTGCGGTGGCAAACGTCGGGGTGGCGGCGTTCCTTTATGATTTCCGCTATGGCGCCTGGGCGGCATCGGCGATGGCCGGGGTGCTGATTGGCGCGGTGTGGAATTACGCCTTGTCCTCGCGCTTCACCTGGGGCCGCTACTGATCACACCCCTGTGATCACACCCACGTCGAGAACCAGGTCCAGCGCCGGAATGCGCCGGCGTCGGGCAGGGCCTGGGCGGAGAGGATCGGGTAGAAATAGATCGCCAGTGCCGCGGCGACGGCGATCAGCGCCATGTCCCATTTGCGCGTGCGCTCGTGCCAGTGATCGAGCGCGGCGACGATCGCGATGACGATGAAGACGCTGGCCGGATAGTAATAATAATAGAAACCGAGCGACTTTGGGATCACCGCCCAAAGCGCGAGGCTGCCCGTCCACAGCCAGGCCGCGGCGAACAGGCGCGTCGAACCGGAGCGCACCCAGCCGATCCAGCAGGCTGCCACCGCCACCAGCCCCGACCACATGACCGCGGGGTTGCCGAGGAACAGGATGCCGCGCTGCGCGCCGTCGGCAGGCTCGTAGAGATACCAGATCGGCCGGATCAGCAGCGGCCATGTCCACCAGTTCGACTGATAGAGGTGCGGCGGCAGCACCTGCGTCTGCCGTTCGTACATGGTGAGCTGGAACGGAATGAGGCTGGCGAGCGTCAGCGGTTCGCTGGCGTAGAAGAAGGCGGGCGCAAAGGTGACGAGGTAGGTCAGCACCGACACTCCGCCGAGCAGCACAACCGCGGGGAGCGGGCGGATGCCCGGGAAGCGGTTCGGGTCGCCGCGCTTCAGGATGACCAGCGCGCCCGCGGCGAAGGCCACATAAGGCGCGGCAAGCCATTTGCAGCCGACCGCGCACCCGAGCAGCACCCCCACCAGCGTCCAGCGCCACCAGCCGCCGCGCCGCATCGTCCAGGCCGCCATGGCGATCGCCGCCATCAGGAAGGCGAGCATGAACCCGTCCAGCATCGCGATCCGCGACTGGACGTAGACGGTGAAGCCAAGCAGCGTCAGCGCCACTGCCACGACGCTGGGGCGAAGGCGCCCCGTCATCAGCCAGACGGTGGCGAACAGCGATACCACGGTGACGCTGCCTGCAACGGTGGACGGGAAACGCCAGCCGAACGGTGTGTCGCCGAACAGCCGGATGCCAAGCGAGATCAGCCATTTGCCCAGCAGCGGATGTTCGATGTTCATCGGCCCGGCGAGCGTGATCAGCGCGCGGGCCGCGGGCACGTAATGCACCTCGTCGAACACGAACTGATGCGGCACCGACAGGCGGATCATGAGCACCGCCTGTGTGAACACGAAGATCAGGATCGCGAGCGGCAGCGGGCGGCGAAGCATCATGATCTGCTTAGCCGAGGATGCGGGGGGGCGGAACTTCATGAAGTTGACGCATATGGAAAGGGAATTTCGGGCCTCCCGCGCGTGGACGACGATGGCGGCACCTTCGCACGGGCCCGTCCTTGTAGGACAGGGGTAAGCAACGGGCCGCCGCCCTTGAAAGCCCGTGCCGAATGGCCGAAAGCGGCCCCATGAAACGCCGTACCGGACAAGACCGCTCGATCACCGACACCTGGCGCCTCGCCACGCGGGCGATCCGCGGCGGCACCGTCCGTTCCGAATTCGGCGAGACGTCCGAGGCGATCTTCCTCACCTCCGGCTATGCCTATGATTGCGCGGGCGATGCTGCGGCGCGCTTCGCCGGCGAGCAGCAGGGGATGACCTATTCTCGGCTGCAGAACCCCACGGTCGAGATGCTGGAGCATCGCATCGCCCTGCTCGAAGGCGCCGAGGCGTGCCGCACCATGGCGAGCGGCATGGCCGCGATGACGGCAGTGCTGCTGAGCCAGCTGCAGACCGGAGACCATGTCGTCGCCGGTCGCGCCGCGTTCGGATCGTGCCGTTGGCTGGTCGATACGTTGCTGCCCAAGTTCGGCATCGCGACCACCGTGGTCGACGCGCGCGATCCGCAGCAGTTCATCGATGCGGTGCGACCCGAAACCAAGGTGTTCTTCTTCGAAACGCCGGCCAATCCCACGATGGACGTGGTGGACCTGCGCGCGGTGTGCGCCATCGCGCGCGAGCGCGGCATCACCAGCGTGGTCGACAATGCCTTCGCGACCCCGGCGCTGCAACGGCCGATGGAGTTCGGCGCTGACGTGACGGCCTATTCCGCCACCAAGATGATGGACGGGCAGGGGCGCGTGCTGGCCGGCGCCGTCTGCGGCACGAAGGATTTCATCGACAACACGCTGCTGCCCTTCACGCGCAACACCGGGCCGACGCTGTCCGCGTTCAACGCCTGGGTGGTGCTGAAGGGGCTGGAGACGCTGGACCTGCGCATCCGCCGCCAGTCCGAAAACGCGATGAAGGTGGCGACCTTCCTCGAAGGGCGTGTGCCGACGGTGCTGTACCCCGGCCTGCCGAGCCACCCGCAGCACGAACTGGCGATGAGCCAGATGGAGGCCGCCGGGCCGATCTTCGCCATTCTGCTGGATGGCGGGCGCACCCAGGCGCACGGGCTGCTGGATGCGCTGGAGCTGATCGACATCTCGAACAACATCGGTGATTCGCGATCTTTGATGACGCATCCTGCCTCCACCACGCACAATTCCGTGGCGCCCGACAAGCGCGAGGAGATGGGCGTGACCGAGGGGATGCTTCGCCTCAACGTCGGCCTGGAAGACCCGGCGGACGTAATCGAGGATCTCGATCGTGCCTTGCGCAAGGTAGACCTGTGAAGGCGCTGTTCCCTGCGGCGGAGACGACGCGCGGGGTAACGGTGCGTGTTTCCGTCAGTTACCTGCCCGAGCAATCGGAGCCGGCGCGCGGGCGATGGTTCTGGGCCTATCACATCCGGATCGAGAACGAGTCGCCGCAGACGGTGCAATTGCTGACGCGCCACTGGATCATCACCGACGGGCGCGGCGCGCGCCATTCGGTGGAAGGGGAGGGTGTGGTCGGCGAGCAGCCGGTGATCGCGCCGGGCGCCAGCTACGATTACGTTTCCGGCTGCCCGCTGGCGACGCCGAGCGGATCGATGCAGGGCAGCTATCGCATGATCGGCGAGGATGGCGCGCTGTTCGACGTGGCGATCCCTAAGTTCGCGCTGACGGCGCCTGCGGTGGCGGGGTGAGCCGGACATGAAGCGTACCCATCTTCCGCTGA
Organism: uncultured Stakelama sp.; assembly: GCA_964390515.1. Classification (GTDB taxonomy): domain Bacteria; phylum Pseudomonadota; class Alphaproteobacteria; order Sphingomonadales; family Sphingomonadaceae; genus Sphingomonas. Next base: position 2,805 of record CAYMIU010000016.1, on the reverse strand, counting down.
ACGGCCTGCGCGTGCTCGATGCCGCGGCGCGCCATCTGTCCTTCACCCGCGCAGCGGACGAGCTGGCGGTGACGCCCGCGGCGGTCGGCCAGCAGATCCGCGCGCTCGAGGATACGCTGGGCGTCGTGCTGTTCCGCCGCACCACCAAGGGGCTGGAGCTGACGCCGGAAGGCGAGGCGGGGCTTGGCCCGCTGCGTCATGGCTTCCTTCAGTTCGAGGAAGCGGTGCGCGCGATGCAGGCGGGGCAATCGTCCAAGTCGCTGACCATCGCCGCGCCGCGCGACCTGACCGAGAAATGGCTGCTGCCGCGCCTGGCCGAGATCGCGCGAGGTGACGGCGACCTTCGCTTCGTGCTCGTCGCCGCCGATACGCCGCCCGACTTCACCGAGGCGAACCTCGATCTCGCGATCACCTGGGGTGATGGCCCCGGCGGGCACGAGGGCGAGGCAATCGAGAGCGAGGGCATGGTGACGATCGAGCGCGCCGGCGGCGGCGCAGACGCGATGATCGCCTGGCCCGGCTGCGGCAGCGAGGATGGAAGCCCGCTGATCCAGGTGGGCGATGCTGGCCTTGCACTGGACGCCGCGGCGCAGGGGCTGGGGCGGGCTACCGTGCCAGAGCTGCTGGCCGCGCGCGATCTTGCCGCCGGCAGCATCACGGCCATTGGCGAGCCGCGGCCCTCACGGCTTGGCTATTGGCTGGTCGCGCCGCTGCCGCAGTGGCGCCAGCAGAAGGTGCAGGCACTGGTCGAGGCACTGGCGGGTTGATCGGCATGCGCGCCGAGCCCTTCGAGAGCGAACGGCTGATCATGCGGGCGCCAACGGCGGACGATGCCCCGGCGTTGTACGAGGCGTATCGTGACCCGCGCGTAATGCGCTTCTGGTCGAGCCCGCCGCACGTCTCGGTGGAGGAGACGATCGCTTACGTCACGCCCCACGCAGGCGATCAGTGGCGGCAATGGGTGATCGTGGAAAAGGCCAGCGGTCGCGCGATCGGCACGCTGGCGGCTGGCGAGCGGCGCCGCGCGGTGATGGAGATCGGCTACCTCCTTTCCGCCGCCGCCTCCGGCCAGGGCTATGCCCGTGAAGCGGTAAGCGCGCTGATCGACTTGCTGTTCGCGCAGGGCGCGCGGCGGTTGTTCGCCGATACCGATCCCGACAATGTCCGCTCGATCGCACTGCTGACGGCGCTCGGCTTCCAGCGCGAGGGCCTGCTGCGTGCCGAATGGGAAACCCATATCGGCGTACGCGACAGCATCATCTGGGGGCTGTTGCGGGACGAGTGGAAGGGCGGGATCTGAGAGATCTCGCCCGTTCCTTCAGGCCATGGCGTCGTGCAGCATCCTGCCGGACATTAGCTCCTGAAGCGAGCCGGGTGAGAGGAGGTCACGCCGCTCCATTTCCTGTTCAACGTGGATCGCCAGATCGGGGCTGGCATAGCAATAAAGTGCAATGAGCAGCAGGGATTGCAATTGCCTCTCCGACAGACCCGACAGGTCAACCAGGCCGCGAACGTAGACAATGTCGCATTCGAGCAACTGATTGAACGGTACGCGAAAGTTGTTGTCGCGGATGGTAGGCGCAATCGACCACCTCTTGACATCGACAAAACAATGTGGGTGGAAGCCGTTCGCGCGCATCCACAGGTCAACCTCGCCGAACGTCGGCTGGTTTTCGTAGAGCGTAACGAATGATGCCTCGAGCTGGATGGCGACGCACTGGTCTAACGCCTGCCCGGCATTTTTCAGCACGGCCAGTTCGGCCCCTTGAATGTCCATCTTAAGATAGTCGATGTTTTGCAACGCCGGGACATCGGCCGGCCGGCGGGTATCTACGTCGATCACACTTTCGACCCGCCCGAAGTCGGTGAAGCCGTTGAAGAAAGCGAGATTGCGTTCACTGGGCGCAAGGATCGATGACATACCGCTGGCAGGTGTTGCCAGGTACAGCTTGGCCGGATTGCCGTCCGCGAGAATATCGCTGACGATCTGTGTGTCCGGCCCGTAGGCGTTCACAATTCCTTCGGCGTGTCGCTCATCACCATCGACTGCCGTGAGCCGTGCCAGGCCGCGATCGAGCAGCTTCTTGTACGGCGGTATCTCCGCGATCGCCGCGGCGCCAATGTCGACGACGTGCATCTTCCCGGTAAAACCAATGAACTCTTCGATTGCCATGATGCCCCTTCCGCGCCGCCGGTGCTGCCGACGCGGTGTCGCATCGGGTTCCAGCCATTCCATGTGGCCCGCAGGCGGTTAAAAAACCGGAAATGGTTAATGCCAAGTCAGGGCCTCGCCCGTGGCAACCGGCCAGGATCGCCAACAAAAAGCCCCGCCGGATCGCTCCGGCGGGGCTGATTGTGTCAGGCTGAGCCGAACGATCAGTCGTTCAGATACTCGCCGGCTGCCTCGTCGCTGCCGTCGCCCGAGGGGACGACGGTGGCGAGCGGATCGTCACCGGTGCCGACGTCTTCACGCGGGCTGCGCGCCTTTTCGGCAGCGCGAAGCTCGTCCGCGCTGGACGGCGCGACGATCATCGCATCGGCCAGCTTCTTCTGCTGGGCACGAAGCGCCGCGTCGCGCGAGGAAGCCGCAACGCGCAGGCGGTTCATGCCCGCGCCAGTGCCTGCCGGGATGAGCCGGCCGACGATGACGTTTTCCTTCAGGCCCATCAGCGTGTCCTGCTTGCCCTGGACCGCCGCCTCGGTGAGGACGCGGGTGGTCTCCTGGAACGACGCGGCCGAGATGAACGACCGGGTCTGCAGCGACGCCTTGGTGATGCCGAGCAGGATCGGCTTGCCCTGGGGGGG
>CAYMIU010000015.1:0-83457 GCA_964390515.1 uncultured Stakelama sp. | reverse complement strand
ACGTTGCGCCTGGCACCCATATCAACGCGGTCGGATCGAGCCGCGCTGGCCCGGCGGAGATCGCGGGCGACCTCGTCGTGCGATCGCGCTTCTTCGCCGATCACCGCGCGGGGGTGCTGGCTCAGGGCGCGGAGTTCCTGAACGCCAGGGCCGCCGGGCTGATCGGCGACGATCACGTGCTGGGCGAAATCGGCGCGGTGTTCGCCGGCACGCTGCCCGGCCGCGTCACGCCAACGGACGTGACGCTCTACAAGTCGCTCGGCAGCATCGTGCAGGATCTCGCCTGCGCCGCCTGGCTCGCCGCCGACTGAGCGGGCGCGCGCCTCACGCGGGCTGCGCGTCGCTCTCCGCCTGGCTCAGGCTCAGCACATGGCGAACCTTCCGCGCCAGCGCCTCGCGCGTGTAGGGCTTGGACAATAGCTCGACGCCGGGATCGAGCCGCCCGTGGTGGACGATCGCATTCTCGGTATAGCCCGAGGTGAAGAGCACGCCGATGTTCGGCAGCCGCTCCTTGGCCTTGCGGGCAAGCTCCGGGCTTCGCAGCGGCCCCGGCATCACCACGTCGGTGAACAGCAGGTCGATCGGGATGCCGCTTTCGATCACGTTCAGCCCGCCCAGCGCGTCGCGCGCCTTCAGCACGCGATAGCCAAGCTCCGACAACAGCGCGACCGCGGTTTCGCGCACCCCATCGTCGTCCTCCACCACCAGGATCGTCTCCGACCCGCCCAGCACCGGGGCCGCGCTGATATCGGTCAGCATGTCCTCGTCCTGCAGCACGCGCGGCAGGTAGAGCTTGATCGTCGTCCCTTCGCCGACTTCGCTGTAGATCTTCAGGTGGCCGCCGCTCTGCTTCACCAGGCCATGGACCATCGACAGGCCGAGCCCGGTGCCCTTGCCCTCGGGCTTGGTGCTGAAGAACGGCTCGAACACCTGCTCGATCAGTTCCTTGGGGATGCCGGTGCCGGTGTCGGTCACCGCGACGACGACATATTGCCCCGGCGACACCTCGGCATGCTGGCGGCAATATTCGTCGTCGAGGAAGGCATTGCTCGCCTCGATCGTCAGCCGGCCGCCATTTTCCATCGCGTCGCGCGCGTTGATGGCAAGGTTCAGGATCGCATTCTCGATCTGGCTCGGATCGATCAGCGTGTTCCACAGCCCGCCCGAGACGATCGTCTCAATCTCCACGTCCTCGCCGAGCGCGCGGCGCAGCAGATCGTCCATCGTGCGCAACAGCCGGCCAAGATTGACGACCTTGGGCTCCAGCGGCTGGCGCCGGCCGAAAGCGAGCAGCTGCGAGGCAAGCTTCGCACCGCGCGTGACGCCCGCCATGGCATTTTCCACCCGCCGCTCGGCGCGCGCATTCCCGGCAACGTCGCGTGCCAGCAGCTGGAGATTGCCGCTGACCACCTGAAGCAGGTTGTTGAAATCATGCGCCACGCCGCCGGTCAGCTTGCCCAGCGCTTCCAGCTTCTGCGAGTGGCGCAGCGCCCGCTCGGCGATCTCGCGCTCGCGCGCCTCATGGTGCAGCTGGTCCAGCGCCTCGCGCAGTTCAGCGGTCCGCTCGCTGACGCGCTGCTCCAGCGTCTGGTTCAGCTGGTGCAGCTGGTCCTCGGCGCGCTTCTGGTGCGTGACGTCATAGCCATCGACGAAGATGCCGGAGACCTTGCCGGAGGTATCGAAGATCGGCTGGTACACCAGGTGAACGAACCGCTCCTCCGGCTCGGCGGCCGCACTGCGCTGGATCATCACGGGCATGTTGCGGCCGACGAAGGGCTTGCCCTCGGTCTTCACCTTGTCGAGCAGCTCGAAATAGCCCTGGCCGGTGATCTCCGGCAGCGCCTCGCGCAGCGGGCGGCCGATCAGGTCGCGATGGCCGACGAGCTGCAGATAGGCGTCGTTGACCAGTTCGAACCGATGTTCCGGGCCGGCGAGGATGCACATGAAGCTCGGCGCCTGGCGGAACAGCTCGTGCACCCGGTCCCGCTCGCGAGTGCGCTGTTCCATGATCTCGGCACGGACGAGGCCGGCGGCGATCTGCCCCGCCAGCAGTTCGAGAAAACTGAGGTACTGCTCTTCCGCCGGGCGGAACGGATTGAGCCCCACCACCAGCGCACCGCGCGCGCGCCGCCCGCTCTGCCCGGCAAGCGGGATGATCGCCACCTTGGTCGGCGGCTTGCTCCACGCGCCCTGCGGCAGTGTGCCGGAGGGCGCGTCCTCGACCAGGATCCGCCCGTCGCTCAGCAGGCGCTCGACCCGCCACGGATCAGGCGCCGCCAAGGGATCATCGGGCGCGATGCCCGTGGCGGCGGCGAGATGCGGCGCCCGGTCGTCGCCAAACAGATAGACCAGGCTGAACGGCAGATCCTGGAGGTTGCGCGACAGGCCCGTCTGCACCGCCTCCACCACTTCCGCCTTCTCCTGCGCGGTCGTGAGCGCGGAGGCGAGTTCGCGCAGCGAGGCGAGCCGCCGCTCGCTGATCACGCGGTCGGTTTCCTCGGACACCGCGCAGAACACGCCTTCCACCTTCCCGCTGTCGCCGATCAGCGGGCTGTAGGAGAAGGTGTGGTACGTTTCCTCGGGGTAGCCGTTGCGCTCCAGCAGCAGCAGCAGCGCGCGATCCCAGGTGGCCTCGCCCTTCTCATAGACGGTGGCGAGGCGATCCTTGATGTCGTCCCAGATCTCCGCCCACAGGATCTGGGTGGGTGTGGCCAGTGATTTCGGATGCTTGATGCCCAGCGTCGGCTGGTACGCGTCATTGTAGAAGAAATTGATGTCCGGGCCCCAGCCCAGCCACATCTCGAACCGGGAGGTGAGGAGCAGGCGAAGCGCCACCTTCAGCGCATTGGGCCATGTTTCCGGTGCGCCGAGCGACGTCGCGCTCCAGTCATGCGCGCGCATCAGACGGGCCATCTCGCCATCGCCGACGAAGATATCGCTATAGCGCTGTTGCTCGGAAACCTTGATCATCAACTGGGGTCGCTCCGGCTGCTGGGCCGGTCGAGTAACCCGTAAATGCCGCTACGGCCAGTATTGCCGCGAGACATTGCGATTATTGCTCGAACTTGCGCTTGCTTCGCTGGTGAACGGCACCTGCCGCACCACCGAGAACTCGGTGCCTGGTGAAACGCGTCAGTCCGAACCGAACAGATCGCGGGTAAAGACCTTGTCGGCGACGTCTGCCAGCTCGTCCGCGTTGCGGTTGGCGATGATGACGTCGGCGGCCTGCTTGAACTCGGCGACATCCCGGATCACGCGCGAGCCGAAGAATTCCTCCTGCTGCATCGCCGGCTCGTAGATCACGACGTTGATGCCCTTGGCCTTGATCCGCTTCATGATGCCCTGGATCGAGGACTGGCGGAAATTGTCCGATCCGGCCTTCATCACCAACCGGAAGACGCCGACCGTCGTGGGGCGGCGGGCGATGATCTGGTCGGCGAGGAAATCCTTGCGGGTGCGATTGGCGTCGACGATCGCGCGGATCAGGTTCTGCGGTACCTCGGAATAATTGGCGAGGAGCTGCTTGGTGTCCTTGGGCAGGCAATAGCCGCCATAGCCGAAGCTGGGATTGTTGTAGTGCGTGCCAATGCGCGGATCGAGGCCGACGCCGTCGATGATCTGGCGCGTGTCCATGCCGCCGGCGATGGCGTAGCTGTCCAGTTCGTTGAAGAAGGCGACGCGCATCGCAAGGTAGGTGTTGGCGAACAGCTTGATCGCCTCCGCCTCGCGCGCGTTGGTGAACAGAATGCTCACGTCCTTCTTCACCGCGCCCTCAAGCAGCAGATCGGCAAAGACCCGTGCGCGTTCGGATTGTTCGCCGACGATGATGCGCGAAGGGTGGAGGTTGTCGTGCAGCGCACGCCCTTCGCGCAGGAACTCGGGGCTGAAGATGACCTGATCGGTGCCGAGACGCTGGCGCACGTCATCGACGAAGCCGACCGGGATGGTGGATTTGACGACGATCGTCGCATCGCGGTTGTGCGCGATCGCTGTCGAGATCACCGCCTCGACCGATGAGGTGTCGAACTTGTTGGTCTCGACATCGTAATTGGTCGGTGTGGCGACGATGACGTAATCCGCGCCGGCCAGCGCCTCCGCGGGATCGAGCGTCGCAGTGAGGTTCAGCGGCTTTTCGACGAGGAAGTGCTGCAATTCGTCGTCGACAATTGGCGACTGACGAGAGTTGAGCATCGCGACACGCTCGGGCGTGATGTCGACCGCGGCCACCTCATTGTGCTGCGCCAGCAGCACCGCGTTAGAGAGACCGACGTAACCGAGCCCGAAAACCGCAATCTTCATCTCGTTCTCTTCCGCTTGCCCAACAGTGCAACAAGGAACGAGACGACGGCCTGCGCACAAGGATGTGCGCCCGCCTGCTCCCCTTATGCGGTGTGCCTATGCCGTGATGCGCAGCCGAGCGTCAACGCCGGCGATCCCATCACGGCAAATGCAACATCACCCCGGGCGCGGGCCCGGGGTGATTTGAGATGCTGCTGAATGCGGCCGACCCGATCAGAGGTGGATCGGCTTGCCCTGCACCGCCATCGCGGCTTCCTTGATCGCTTCCGAATGCGTCGGGTGCGCGTGGCAGGTGTAGGCGATGTCCTCGCTGGTCGCGCCAAACTCCATCGCCTGCGCCGCCTGCGCGATCATCGTGCCCGCGACGCTCGCGATGCACCACACGCCCAGCACGCGGTCGGTCTTGGCGTCCGCGATCACCTTCACGAAGCCGTCGGGCTCATGGTTGGTCTTGGCACGGCTGTTCGCCATCATCGGGAACTTGCCGACCTTGATCTCGCCCTTCTCCTTGGCGGCTTCCTCGGTCAGCCCGACGCCCGCGATCTCCGGCCAGGTGTAGACGACCGACGGAATCACGTCGTGGTTCACGACGCCATGCTGGCCAGCGATGTTCTCCGCCACCGCAATGCCCTCGTCCTCGGCCTTGTGCGCCAGCATCGGCCCCGGAATGACGTCGCCGATCGCCCAGACACCCGAAACCGAGGTGCGAAAATCGTGGTCGGTCTCGATCTGGCCGCGGTTGTTCGGGGTGAGGCCGATCTTCTCCAGCCCCAGGCCGTCGGTGTTCGGCTTGCGGCCGATCGACACCAGCACGCAATCCGCCTCGATCGTCGATGCCTCGCCGCCAGCGGCCGGCTCAACGGTCAACGTGGCCTTGTCGCCGTTCACGGCAACATTGGTCACCTTGGTGCCCAGCTTGAACTCGATCCCCTGCTTCTTGAAGATCTTGTTGGCTTCCTTGCGCACGTCCCCGTCGAAGCCCGGCAGGATCTGGTCGAGGAACTCGACGCAGGTCACCTTCGCGCCGAGGCGCCGCCACACCGAGCCAAGCTCCAGCCCGATCACGCCGCCACCGATCACGACCATGTGCTCGGGCACCTTGGGCAGCTCGAGCGCGCCGGTCGAATCGACCACCACCTTCTGGTCGATCGTCACGCCCGGCAGCGGGGTCACGCTGGATCCGGTTGCGATGACGATGTTCTTCGCCGTCACCTTCTGCCCGTCGACGGTGACACTGTGTGCGTCCTCGAAGCTGGCGCGGCCTTTCAGCCACGTCACCTTGTTCTTCTTGAAAAGGTATTCGATGCCGCCCGTCAGGCTCTTCACCGACTCGCGGCGCTGGCCGTGCATCGCGTCGAGGTCCAGCTCCGGCGTCACCTTCACGCCCATCTTCGCCATCGAGCCGTTGGCCGCCGCGTCGAAATATTCGCTCGCGTGCAGCATCGCCTTGGACGGGATGCAGCCGACGTTGAGGCAGGTGCCGCCCAGCGTCTCGCGGCTTTCGGCGCAGGCGGTCTTCAGGCCCAGCTGCGCCGCGCGGATCGCTGCGACGTAGCCACCCGGACCGGCACCGATCACGAGAACGTCATAGTCGAATTCGTCAGCCATCAGGAGCACTCGCCTTGCGGATATGGAGATCGCCGTGCGACATAGACCCTGATGACGGGGGTGCAACCCCGCGGGACATGAGGAGAGCGGCGATGGACCTGAACTGGAGCCCCGAGGAGCAGGCGTTCGAGGCGGAAGTGCGGGAATTCCTCGCCACCAGCCTCACCCCGGAGCTTAAGCGGGCGGGCCAGCTTTCCACCAGCGTCTACGCCGATCACGAAGCCAGCATGAAGTGGCAGGAGATCCTGGTCGCCAAGGGCTGGGCCGCGCCGCACTGGGCGCCCGAGCATGGCGGCACCGACTGGACGGTAGCGCAGCATTATATCTGGAACCGCGAGCGGATCGCTGCCGGTGCGCCCGGCCTGTCGCCGATGGGCATCTCCATGGTTGCCTATGTCATCATGAAATACGGCACGCCGGAACAGCAGCAATTCTTCCTGCCGCGCATCCTGTCGGGCGAGATCTTCTTCTGCCAGGGCTATTCGGAGCCCAATTCGGGCAGCGACCTTGCCTCCCTGCAGACCAGCGCAGTGGAGGACGGCGACGACCTCATCGTCAACGGCCAGAAGGTGTGGACCACCCACGCGAACGAGGCGAACTGGATCTTCGCGCTGGTGCGCACGTCGAAGGAAGGCCGCCCGCAACAGGGCATCACCTTCCTCCTCATCGACATGACGACGCCGGGCGTCGAGGTCCGCCCCTTCACCATGACGTCGGGCGAGCAGGTGCAGAACGCCGTGTTCTTCACCGACGTCCGCGTGCCCAAGGCGAACGTGATGGGGGAGATCGACCGCGGCTGGAGCGTGGCGAAATATCTCCTCGAGTTCGAGCGCGGCGGCAACGCTTATGCCCCTGCCTTGAAGGCGCGGGCGGACGCGATTGCGCGCCATGCGGCGGAGACGACGGGCGGCGACGGCCAGCCGCTGATCGACGATCCGGTGTTTGCGACCAAGCTCGCGCGCGCCCGGGTGCGGGCCGACGTGCTCGAGATCATGGAGCTTCGTCTCCTCTCCGCCGCCAATGACGACGGCAGCGTCGGCGCGCTGTCCTCGATGATGAAGATCATGGGCACGGAGCTTGCCGGCACGCTGACCGAACTGTCGATGGAGGCGGCGGGTGACCGCGGCCTCGTGTATCAGCCGCACGCCACCATGCCGGGCGGCGCGGTGCCGGGGCACACGCCCCCGGCGGACGGCTATGTCTCGGGCGAGGCGTGGCATGCGCTCGCGCCCTTGCGCTACATGAACGAGCGCGCCGGGCCGATCTACGCCGGGTCGAACGAGATCCAGCGCAACATCATCGCCAAGCAGGTGCTCGGCCTGTGACCGGCCCGTGATGAGCGCGCGCCGCTTCGCCGCAGCTTCGTCGCGCAGCCATTGACTACGTCCGTAAACAGTGTGACTACGGGTGTAGTTGCAGGAGAAGCGAGTCGTGGCCGAACGGATCAGCGATGCCGAACATGCCGTGATGGAGGTGCTGTGGGACGATAGCCCGCTCACCGCGCAGGAGGTGGCGGAACGGGTCGATCCCGATCGCGGCTGGAGCGCCAATACGGTCAAGACGTTGCTCGGCCGGCTGCTCGCCAAGAACGCCATCACTCATGAAGAGGATGGCCGCCGTTATCTCTACCGCCCGGCGGTGGAGCGCAGCGATTATGTCGCGGGCGAATCCCGCCGCCTGATCGACCGGCTGTTCGGCGGCAAGCTCACCCCGCTCGTCGCGCATCTCGCGGAGCGGGACGAACTGTCGGCGCAGGACATTGCCGAGATCGAGAGCCTGCTGAAGGCACTCAAGCAATGAGCGGCGCGGTGGTGAGCGCTCTCGTCCCCTGGGCGGTCGAGGCGCTCGTCGCCTCCGCCATCCTCATCGCGCTGGTCCTGCTGCTGCGCGGCCCGGTCCGCCGCAGCTTCGGCGCGCCGGTCGCCTATGCGCTGTGGGCGCTGCCGGTCCTTCGGCTCCTTCTGCCGCCCTTGCCGCAGGGCGTGCGCGACAGCGTCGCCGCACCGCTCGGCACGTCCTTCACCGAGCCCTTTACCGCGCCTTTTTCGCAGGTCGGGCAGCAGGTCACGATCTTCATCGTCCCTGCCGCAACCGACTGCGCCGCCGCTTTCCCCGGCCTTACCGCAGGTATCACCCTCGCCCTGTTGTGGGGCCTGGGGGCGGCGGCGTTCCTCGGCTGGCATCTGACGAGCTACGCGCGCTTCCGCCGCCGGCTCCTCGCGCGCGCGACGCTGGTGGGCGAAATCGGCAAGGTGCGAGTGGTGGAAAGCGCCGCCGCGGCCGGGCCGCTCGCCTTCGGGATCGCCCGCCGCTACGTCGCCTTCCCGCGCGATTTCGCCGCGCGCTATGATGCGGACGAGCGGGAGCTGGCGCTGGCGCACGAGCTTGGCCACCATGCCCGCGGCGATCTGGTCGCGAACTGGATCGCGCTTGGTGTGCTTGCGGTTCACTGGTTCAACCCGCTCGCCTGGTATGCCTTCCGCGCCTTTCGCGCCGATCAGGAAATGGCCAATGACGCGCGCGTCCTCGCCCGCCTCGGCGAAGGGGCGCGCCACGCTTATGCCTGTGCGATCGTGAAGGCGGCGCATGGCGGCGCGATCGCTGCCGCCTGCCACCTCCACACCGTCGACGATCTCAAGGGCCGGCTGCGGATGCTGGGCATGAGCCGCATCTCGCGCGGCCGCACGCTCGCCGGGCTCGGCGCCATCGCCGTCAGCGGGGCAGGGGCGCTTGCCCTCACCGCATCGGGCACGCAGGCCGCCGAGCGGATGCGTGCCAGTGTCGAGACTGCCGCCAAGGTCGCCATCCCGGACGTCGTTCCGCAGATCGCCGCACCCGCACAGGATGTGCGCGTCGTGATCGAGCGTGACGGCAAGCGCACCGAGATGAAGGGCGCCGAGGCCGAAGCCTGGATCGCGGCCAATCCGGCGCCGTTGCCCCCCGAGCCGCCCGCCGCGCCGGCAGCGACCGAGCCGGCGGCCCCGGCTGCGCCCCCCGCCGTCGCGATCGTCCCGCCCGAGCCGCCGCAGCCGCCGGCCGCGCCAGCCCCGCCCAACATGCATGTCGCGATCAACGTGCCCGAGGTGCGCTCCGCCCGCTGCCACGGCGATGTCGAGCATCCGGTGGTGGTGCACGAGGTGGTCGACGGCAAGCGCCGCATTACCATCTGCACCGACCGGATCGAGCGGACCAGCGCGCGCGCCGAGGCACGGGCAATGGCAACCGCGATGAACGCCGAAAAGATCAAGCAGATCACGCTGGCCTCCACCCGCAACGCGATGCTTGCCGCACGTCATCGCCTGGCGGAAAGCCATCGCCTGTCCGCGGAAGAGCGCGATCGAGCCCTTGCCAAAATGGACGAGGAACTGGAGCGGATCGGCGACGAGGCCGAGGAGAACTGATCGGTTGCGCTTGTCATCCGCGGCGTGAGCGGCCATCTGCTGCGCCATGGATGAGCCGCCCACCGGTATTCCGATCCAGCTCGAACCGCTGGTCATGCGCGTGCTGGCGCCCAATGCTTCGGCCTACACCTACACCGGAACGCAGACGCATATCGTCGGCACCAACGATGTCGCGATCATCGATCCGGGCCCGGCCGACGAGGCGCATCATCAGGCGCTGCTGGCCGCCGTCGCGGGGCGCCCGGTAGTCGCGATCGTCATCACGCACCATCACCGCGATCACAGCCCCGGTGCGGCGCGCCTGAAGGCAGATACCGGCGCGCCGATCGTCGGCGCCGCGCCCTTCGCGCTGGAAGACGATGGCCCCCGGTCGGACGCGTCGTTCGATCATGATTACGCCCCCGATCGCGTGCTGGCGGAAGGGGAGACGGTGTCCGGCACCGGCTGGACGCTGGAGGCGATCGCGACGCCCGGCCACACGTCGAACCACCTCGCCTTCGCGCTGCGCGAGACGCAGGCGCTGTTCTCCGGCGACCACGTCATGGGCTGGGCCACCAGCGTCGTTTCCCCGCCCGACGGCGACATGACGGCGTACATGGCCAGCCTCGAAAAGCTGATGTCGCGCGAGGACCGGGTCTATTACCCCGGCCATGGCGAGGCGATCGAGAAGCCGCAGCGGCTGGTGCGTGGTCTGCTCGGCCATCGCAAGCAGCGTGAAGGCCAGATCCTGCGGCTGCTGAGGGCCGGTACCGCGGCGATCCCCGCGATGGTCGAGAAGATGTATGTCGGGGTCGACAAGAGGCTCTATCCGGCCGCCGAACGATCGGTCCTTGCGCACCTCATCGATCTCGATCGTCGTGGCCTGGTGCGGTCTGCGGATGGAGCGTGGCACGCGACTGATGCGGCCTGACGGGCGCGGGATCGCGGTCGCCGCGATCGGGCTGGCGCTGGCTTTTGCCATCGTCGTGGCGACAGTCGCCGGCTATCGCTGGTGGAATGACCGGCATGTCGTGGCGACGGACGATTCCGGCCTCGCCGTAGCCCGGGTCGTCGCCGCGACGCTCCACACCAGCGCTGACCTTCGCGTCAGCCGGCTGACCGGGACCGTCCAGGCGACGGGTGCCACCAGTCGCCTGTGGGGCTGGCTCAACTCCTCGCGCGTGGTGAAGGCGCCTTTTTCGGTCGATTATTTCGTCGACGTGCGGCGGCTCGATGCGAGTGATTTCCGCTTCGATCCGGAGCGGCGCGTGCTTTTGGTCGAGGTGCCGGACGTGGTGCCCGGCGCGCCCAACATCGATCACTCGCAAGTCACGCTGGATCAGACGTCCGGCGTCTATGTCTCGCGCGAGGCGATGACGGAGCTTCAGCGCAAGGTCGCGATGACTGCCAGCAACGTGGTGGCAGAGAAGTCGCGCGATCCCGAGAACCTCCGCAAGGCGCGCGAGAACGGCCGGGTCGCGATCGAGCGGCTGTTCGGCGGCGCGCTTGCCGCTGCTCGCCTGCCGGTGCGCGTCGAGGTGGTCTATGCCGGCGAGCGCCGCCCCGATGACGGGGAGCGCTGGAACGTCAGCCGCAGTATCGAGGAAGTGCTGGCCAACGCGTCCTGATCGTCGGTGCTTGCTGCGACCGATGGCGAAGTCGTGGATCGGCAATGGCCAAATTACCAAGCCATTCATTGTGCGCGCTATTTCGCGCTGATCGCTGACATGCACGTCGTCTTCTTGCTTCCTCCCGATTGTGCTAAGTAAAAGCGCTCGGCAAGGGGAGACTAGCGATGGCCAGCATCGCGCCGTCACGTGCTGCACTTCGTGATGATCGGGGGTTCTTCTTTGCCCTCGCCGCCGCGATGGCGATCGTCAATGTCCTCGGCTTCGGCACGCAATATGTCATGGGGCGCTCCAGCTTCGGCGCGCCGCCGCTCGTCCATCTGCACGGGCTGGTGTTCATGGGCTGGGTCGGCTTTTTCGTCTTCCAGACGTGGCTCGTTGCCGGCGGGCAGGTGAGCCGTCATCGTCGCCTCGGCTGGCTGGGCGCTGGCTGGGCCGCGCTGATGGTGGTGATCGGCATCTCCACCACCGTCGCGATGGTGCGCGCCGGGCACGTGCCGTTCTTCTTCCTGCCGGCGTACTTCATCGTCATGAACACGCTCGCGGTGCTTACCTTCGCCGCGCTCCTGTGGTGGGCGATCGCCTGGCGGCGGCGCACCGAATGGCATCGCCGGCTGGTGATCTGCGCCATGACGGCGATAATGGGCCCCGCTTTCGGCCGGCTGCTGCCCGCACCGTTGATGATCCCCTTCACCGCCTGGGGCATCTTCGCGGCGATGATGCTCTTTCCGGTCGTGGGCGCGCTCCATGACTGGCGACGGCGCGGGCGGGTGCGCCCCGCTTGGCTGGCGGGCGCCCTGGTGCTGGTTGGCATGCAGGCGGTGATGGACGTGATCGCCGTCACCCCGGCGGGCGCCGCCATCTATCGCATGGTGGTTGGGGGCTCCCCCGGCGCGGCCATCGCGCCTTATGAATATCCGCCTTTCCCGCCGATGGCTTGATCGATCGCGCCTGCCGGGCCATCTGCACGGCATGGACCAGCCGCAGAACCTCAAGGGCGTCGATATCCGCGCCGAGATCGACCGCCTTCGCAAGGAGCGTAACGCGGTAATCCTTGCCCATTATTATCAGAAGCCGGAGATCCAGGATCTCGCCGATTTCGTCGGCGACAGCCTCGATCTTTCGCGCAAGGCGCAGGCGACCGATGCCGATGTCATCGCCTTTTGCGGCGTGCGCTTCATGGCCGAGACGGCAAAGATCCTCTCGCCCCAGAAGACGGTGATCCTGCCCGACATGGATGCCGGCTGCTCGCTGGAGGACAGCTGCCCGCCCGAGCAGTTCGCCGCCTTCCGCGCGCAGCATCCCGATGCGATCGCGCTCACCTACATCAACTGCTCCGCGGCGGTGAAGGCATTGAGCGACGTGATCGTCACCTCGTCGTCGGCGGAAAAGATCCTGTCGCAAATCCCGAAGGACCAGAAGATCATCTTCGGCCCGGATCGCAACCTCGGCGGCTATCTCGCGCGCAAGACCGGGCGTGACCTGATCCTGTGGCCGGGCGTGTGCATCGTGCACGAGGCGTTCAGCGAAACCGAGCTGTTGAAGCTGAAGGCGCAGCATCCGGACGCGCCGATCGCCGCGCATCCCGAATGCCCGCCGGTGATCCTCGACCATGCCGATTATGTCGGGTCGACCAGCGGCATCCTTGCCTATGCCGGCGAGTTCTCGGGCGACACGCTGATCGTCGCGACCGAGCCGCACATCATCCACCAGATGGAAAAGGCGCTGCCGGGCAAGACGTTCATCGGTGCGCCGGGCGCGGACGGCAACTGCAACTGCAACATCTGTCCGTACATGGCGCTCAACACGATGGAGAAGCTCTACGTCGCGCTGCGCGATCTCGAACCGCGGATCGAGATGGACGAGGATCTGCGCCTCAAGGCGAAGAAAAGCCTCGACGCGATGCTGGCGATGGCCAGCAACACCGTCGGCCAGGGCGATCTCGGCCCCGCTCGCGTGACCGGCGACTGATCGCCTGCCCCCTCCCCAACAGGGGAGGGGGCTCACTAGATTCAGGCTGCGGCGCGCACCGCGTCGCAGATGCGGTCCACCACCGCTTCCACCTGCGCCGCATCATCGCCTTCCGCCATCACGCGGATCACCGGCTCGGTGCCGGAAGGGCGGATGACCAGCCGGCCGCTGCCCGACAGTTCCTCCTCCGCAGCCGCGATGGTCTCGCGTACGCTTGCCGCCTCCAGTGGCTTGGCGCCGCGGGCATATTTCACGTTCTTCAACAGCTGCGGCAGCGGCTCGAACCGGTGCAGCACCTCGCTCGCTGGTGCGCCGGTGCGCTGCACCTCGGCCAGGATCTGCAGCGCCGCCACCAGCCCGTCCCCGGTGGTGCCGTAGTCGGACAGGATGATGTGCCCCGATTGCTCGCCGCCGACGTTGAAGCCGCGGGCGCGCATCGCTTCGAGGACGTAGCGATCGCCCACCGACGTGCGCACCAGCCCGAGCCCCTGCGCGGCGAGATGCCGCTCGAGCCCGAGGTTCGACATCACGGTCGCCACCAGCCCGCCGCCGGCCAGCGCACCCCTGCGGGCGAAGCTGGTCGCGATGGTCGCCATCAGCTGGTCCCCGTCGACGATCCGGCCGCGCTCGTCGACCACGATCAGCCGGTCAGCGTCCCCGTCCAGCGCAATGCCGATCGCCGCGCCGCTCGCCACGACGGTTTCGGACAGCGTCTGCGGCGCGGTCGATCCGACATGGTGGTTGATGTTCTTGCCGTTCGGCTCCACGCCGATCGCCACCACTTCCGCGCCAAGCTCCCACAAGGCGGCGGGTGCGACCTGATAGGCCGCACCATTGGCGCAATCGACCACCACCTTCATGCCATCCAGCCGCGCATCGGCCGGGAAGGTGGACTTGGCGAAATGGATATAGCGCCCACGCGCATCCTCGACCCGGCGTGCGCGGCCGATATCGCCCGCTGCGGCGAGCGTGATGTCGCCGTCGATCAGCGCCTCGATCGCCATTTCCGCTTCGTCGGACAGCTTGTAGCCGTCCGGCCCGAACAGCTTGATGCCATTGTCGGCGAACGGATTGTGGCTGGCGGAGATCATCACGCCGATGTCGGCGCGCATCGATTGCGTCAGCATCGCCACCGCCGGCGTCGGCATCGGGCCGAGCAGCACCACGTCCATCCCCACCGCGGTGAAGCCGGCGACCAGCGCATTCTCCAGCATATAGCCCGACAGGCGCGTGTCCTTGCCGATCACGACGCGGTGGCGATGATCGCCGCGCACGAAATAGGCGCCAGCCGCCATGCCGACCTTCATCGCCATTTCTGCCGTCATCGGGCTGATGTTGGTCAGGCCGCGGATGCCGTCGGTGCCGAAATACTTGCGTGCCAAGCCGCTTCTCCGGTTGCTCGATACTTGTCGCGGCACCTGGGGTGACGCAGAACCGTTTGGCTCTTGCCGAACGGCGCACCGCGGAACAAGTCCGTGGCGACGAGGAGCGTGAAAGGCCTGATGTCCCAATCTACCCGTATTCTTCTGGCGCTGATCGTCGGGCTGGTCGGCGGCATCATCCTTGCCGCCTACGCACCCGCCGCGGTCGAGCCGACCGCGAGCGTTGCGCAGCCGATCGGCCAGGCGTGGCTGAACGCGCTTCAGATGACGATCGTCCCCCTCGTCTTCTCGCTGCTGGTGACGGGCGTCGCGGCGACGGCGGAGGCGGCGCAGGCCGGCCGGCTCGCCGGCCGCGCGGTCCTGCTCTACGTCATGGTGATGTTCGGCTCGGCGCTGGCGGCGGGGCTGCTGACGCCCGTGTTCCTGGAGATCGCGCCGCTTCCCGCGCAGTCCGGCGCGGCGCTGCGCCAGGCGCTGACCGGCGTTGCGCCCAATCCCCCGGTGCCGCCGCTCGGCGAGTTCTTCGCCGGCATCGTGCCCAACAATGTCGTCCGTGCGGCGGCGGAGAGCAATTTCCTCTCGATGATCATCTTCGCGCTGATCTTCGCCTTCGCGCTGATGCGCATCGATGCGGAGCTTCGCGCCCTCCTGGTGCGCATGTTCACGGCGGTGCGCGATACGATGCTGGTGGTGATCGGCTGGATCCTGTGGATCGGCCCGGTTGGCGTCTTCGCGCTCGCGCTGGTCGTCGGCGCACGCGCCGGCAGCGGCGCCTTCCACGCGCTCGTCCATTATATCCTGATCGTCTCGGCGGTCGGCGTGGTCGTCTCGCTGCTGGCATATCCGACGGCGATGTTCGGCGGCCGCGTGTCGCTCGCCCGCTTCTCGCGCGCCGCCCTGCCGAGCCAGGCGGTCGCCGTCTCGACGCAATCCTCGCTCGCCAGCCTGCCGGCGATGCTGTCGAGCGCCCATTCGCTCGGCGTGCCGGTGGCGACGGCCGGCGTCACGCTGCCGCTCGCCGTGGCGCTGCTGCGCGCCACCGGCCCGGCGATGAACTTCGCGGTCGCCATCTATATCGCGCACTGGTTCGGCGTGCCGCTGACGTTCGGCACGATGGCGATCGGCACGCTGGTGGCGGCGCTGATGTCGCTCGGCGCGGTCAGCCTGCCGGGTACGGTCAGCTACATCAGCTCGGTCGCGCCGGTCTGCGCCGCGATCGGGGCGCCCACCGTGCCGCTGGGGCTGCTCGTCGCGGTCGAGACGATGCCGGACATTGTCCGCACGCTCGGCAACGTCATGTGGGACATCGCGACGACGGTGACGCTCGCGCGCGGCGAGCGGACGCCGGCTGACGAGGCGGACATGATCCTGGAGGATATGCCATGAAATACCGCACACTGGGCGACGGGCTGAAGGTTTCGGCGATCGGCATCGGCTGCATGCCGATGGCCAGCAAGGAAGGCGGCCGGCTGAACTATGGCACGGCCAATGATGACGAAAGCATCGCCACCATTCACCGGGCGATCGATCTTGGCATCACCTTCTTCGACACGGCCGAGATCTATGGCCCGCTGTTCAACGAAGAACTGCTCGGCCGCGCGATCAAGGGCAAGCGCGACGGGCTGGTCATCGCCACCAAGTTCGGCTTCCTCGGCCCCAATGGAAGCTACGGGATCAATTCGCAGCCGTCGAACATCCGCCGTGCCTGCGAAGGATCGCTCCAGCGGCTCGGCATCGAGACGATCGACCTTTATTACCAGCATCGCGTCGATCCGAACGTCCCGATCGAGGATGTCGTCGGCACGCTCGCAGAGCTGAAGGCGGAAGGGAAGATCCGCCATATCGGCCTGTCCGAGGCCGGCGTCGGCACCATCCGCCGCGCCGCCGCGGTTCACCCGATCGCCGCGCTGCAGAGCGAATATTCGCTGTGGGAGCGGGACGTGGAGGAAGAGATCCTGCCCACCTGCCGCGAACTCGGCATCGGCTTCGTCCCCTACAGCCCGCTCGGCCGCGGCTTCCTCACCGGTTCGATCACGTCGCGCGATCAGCTGAAGGAAGGCGACTATCGCCTCAATGACCCGCGCTACGCCGAGGGCAATTTCGAGCGCAACATGGAAGCGGTGGCGGTGGTGAAGCGGATCGCCGATGCGCATGGCGTCAGCGCCGCGCAGGTCGCGCTCGCCTGGCTGCTCGCGCAGGGCGAAGACGTGGTGCCGATCCCCGGATCGAAGCGGCGCGCGACGATGGAGGATTCGGCCAAGGCACCCGAAGTGGTGCTGACCGTCGACGATCTCACCGCGCTCGACGAGGCAGCCCCGCGCGGCGGCACTGCCGGCCCGCGGTATCACGAACCGATGCTGAAGATGGTGCGGATCTAGCGCACCAAGCCGCGCCCGATGATGCCTCACCCCGGCCCCCGAGCCGGGGTGACGCTTCTTCTACCGGAATGAGCAAGTGCCGCCACCCGGCGGCAAGAGACTACCGCCGCTTCAACGCCCAGCGCAGCACGCCGTTCATGCCGCGCGCACTCAGGCGGACCGCCGGGCGGGCGAGCGGGGAGGGTGCGCGGCCATGCATCGTCGCCGCCCAGGCCGGCAGCAAGTCGAGCCCTGCCGGCGCGATCACCGCCAGCGCCGAGCGTGTCAGTGGATCGGGCCCGGCGGCAAGCAGCGCGTTCGCCACGTCGCGGGTGCGCGCATCGCAGCGAAGCTCGCTGCGCACGTGCCGGTAATAAGCCTCAACGTCGCGCCGCGTTTCGGGCACGTCGGTCGCGCCCAGCCGGCGCGCGATCGTGGCGGTCTCCGCCAGGTAACGGTCCTGGTCCTCGCCGGTCATTCCCGGCTCGCGATAGCGCAGGCACGCGCGCAGGAAGCTGTCGACCTCGGCCACGTGCACCCAGGTCAGCAATTCCGGATCGTTCGCGTCGTAAGGCGTGCCGTCCGGCAGCGTGCCGTGGACATGATCGTGGATCGACCGCACCTTGGCGATCGTGCGCTCGGCCGATTGCGTGCTGCCGAAGGTGGTGACGGAGATGAACTGCGCGGTGCGGCGGAGCCGGCCGAACCGGTCGCGGCGAAAATCGCTATGGTCCCACACGCCGGCCAGCGCGCGTGGATGAAGCATCTGGAGCAGCAGCGCCGAAACGCCGCCGATCATCATGGCCGAAAAGTCGGCATGGACGCGCCATGCGACGGAGCCCGGGCCGAAGAGACCGTCATCGCCTGGGGGACGAGACAGGTCGACTTCGCCCGAGCCGACAAGCGCCCGGATCTTGCCGCCGAGCACAGCTCGCAGATCGGGCACCAGTTCGGCCACCCGACCCGCTCGGTCCTTATTCGTCGCCGGCCGCTGCTGCCGCCGGCTTGCGCCCGCGCTTTGCGCCGGTTTCGGCCGCTTCGGCGCCCTTGCGGGTCATGCCCGGCTTGCGGCCCAGGCCGATCTTCTTGGCCATCGCGCGGCGTGCTTCCGAATAGGTCTCTGCGACCATCGGATAATCCGGCTTCAGGCCGTAGCGCTGACGGTATTCGGCCGGGGTCAGGCCGTGGCCGGCAAGATGGCGGCGCAGCGTCTTGTAAGGCTTGCCGTCGATCATCGAAATGATGTGATCCTTCGAGGCAAGCGACTTGCGCACGGAAACCGCCGGCGAATATTCGCTGGCCGGCTCGTCGGACGTCACAGCCTGACCAGTGGTCGAAAGCTGGCTGACGGCCTCATGCATCTTCTGCAGGAAGCCCGGAACCTCGTCGCTCGATGCGCGGGTGTTGGGATTAGACAGCCATGCGATCGTCAGTTCGGTGGCCAGCTCGACCGCATTTGTGTCAACGGTATCTTCGTTCATGCGACGCTCCTTACGTTTTTGTCGCCATAGCAAGACAATTCCTCGGGTCAACCGTTACGCGGAAAATCGTCAAAATTTTGTTCAAAAAGGAGTA
Organism: uncultured Stakelama sp.; assembly: GCA_964390515.1. Classification (GTDB taxonomy): domain Bacteria; phylum Pseudomonadota; class Alphaproteobacteria; order Sphingomonadales; family Sphingomonadaceae; genus Sphingomonas. Next base: position 65,257 of record CAYMIU010000015.1, on the reverse strand, counting down.
TCATGTTCTAAAATCTGGACCCGGCTTTATTTGCGGAGGGCCCAGAACAACTACTCGTTCATCTGGCGTTAACTGGTTTAGCACTGTTTAACGGTTTTGGCCTGACAACGGTGCCATGCTGCGCGAAAGGCTGCTCCGGGCGCGCGCGGGCGGCGCAAGTCACGTCAGTTGGTCAGGTCCTTCCGCTGGCCGCGCACAGTATCTCGCCAGCGCCTTCGAAGCCCGATAACGGGGATGGATGAGCGACGCTGCATCCGACAGGACGGTCTCGATCGGGGTTGCCTTTGCCGTCGCCGCCGCCGGAATCGGGCTGTTTTCCATCATGGATGCGGTGATGAAGGGGCTGGTGCTTGCGCTCGGCGTCTACAACACCTTGCTGTGGCGCTCGTTCGGCAATGTCGCGCTCGGGGCGGCGGCGTGGCGGGTCGTCGGTTACCGCCGGCCCAGCCGCCGCGCGCTCACGCTCCACGTCACACGTGGCGCCGTTACTTGCGCGATGGCACTTCTGTTCTTCTGGGGGCTGGCCCGGGTGCCGATGGCACAGGCAATTGCCTTGTCCTATATTGCGCCTCTGCTCGCGCTGATCCTTGCCGCCTGGTGGCTGAAGGAGCGGATTTCACGCCGAACCATCATCGCGACGCTCGCGGCAAGTCTCGGTATCGCCACCATTTTTGTCGGCCAGGCACGCGCCGCGCTTGGCCCCGAGGCGTTCGAGGGGGCGATCGCGGTGCTGGCTTCGGCCGTGCTCTACGCGATCAACCTCATCCTCACGCGGATGCAGTCGCTGGCCGCACGCCCGGCGGAAACGGCGTGCCTCCAATCGCTGGTAATCCTGGTGCTGCTCGCCTGCGCCGCGCCGTGGCTGGCGGTCGTCCCGCCGCTCTCCGCGCTGGCGCCGCTTGCGCTCGCCGCGCTGCTCAGCTTCGTGTCGATGATGATGCTTTCCTTCGCTTACACGCATGGCGAGGCGGGTTATCTGGCGATGACCGAATATACCTCCTTCGTGTACGCCGCGGTGCTCGGCTTCCTCATTTTCGGCGAACGCGTGTCGCCCTTCACCCTCGTCGGCGCGGTCGTGATCGTCGCTGCCTGCGTCTATGCCGCGCGCCGCCGCGACATCGCCGCGCAAAGCCTGGAGCAAACAGCTTGACCGTCACCGTTCGCCCTGCGACGCCCGATGACGCGGCGACCATGCTGCGCTTCATCCGCGAGCTTGCGGCCTATGAGCGCGAGCCGGACGCGGTCGAGACGACCGAACCGATGCTGCGCGACGCGCTGTTCGGCGCTTCCCCGGCGGCCGAGGCGCTGATCGCCGAGCGCGACGGGCAGAGCATCGGCTTTGCCCTGTTCTTCCACACCTTTTCCACCTGGACCGGCCGGCGCGGCCTGTGGCTGGAGGATCTGTATGTCACGCCCGAGGCGCGCGGCTCGGGCGCCGGCGCGGCGCTGCTGCGCGCGCTTGCGGGGCTGGCGCTCGATCGCGATTGCCCGCGGCTGGAATGGACCGTGCTCGACTGGAACACGCCCGCGCTCGATTTCTACCGCGCGAAGGGTGCCGTCCCGCAGGACGAATGGACGACGCAGCGTGTCACCGGCGCCGCGCTGCAGGCGCTCGCCGGCCGCTGACCTGACAGGGGGATGATCCGCACGTCTTCCTGTCCTACAGGCCCCGGCTCGTGGCACAGCTGTGCTGGTCGGCAGGGAAGATCATCGGTGTTGGAGAAAAACGTGCGATCGCCTCAACTTCCTCAACATTCGCGGGCGGGGCGGCGCTGATGGCCTGGGTCTGGCTGGTCATCGGCGGCCTGTTCGAGGTGGGCTTCACCACCTGCCTCCGCCATGTCGAGGGGTTCCGCAACCTCGGCTGGACGGCCGGCTTCCTCGCCTCGGTGACGGCGTCGATGGCGCTGCTGGAATATGCCTCGCGCTCGATCTCGATGGGCACCGCTTATGCGGTGTGGGGCGGCATCGGCGCGCTGGGGACGGTGCTGGTGGGCATCGCCTTCTATGGCGAGCCGGCGACGCCAGTGCGCATCGCGCTGATCTTCGGCGTGGTGCTGTGCATTGCGGGGCTGAAGCTCACCGCACATTGAGGCAAGGGGTCGCCCCTCCCTCGCGGGGGAGGGGCAATCCCGTCAGTCGCGGGTATCAGCCGCGACCGGGCACGTCATGGTCGTGCGGCTCTTCGCCCTGCTTCTTCGCTTCGTTGTAGCGCTCGATCGCCTCGACCGTGATCCGCCGCGCCTCGTCAGCGCCGCCCCACTTGCCGATGCGCACCCACTTCTTCTTCTCCAGGTCCTTATAGTGGGTGAAGAAATGCTCGATCTGCTCGAACACGATCTCGGGCAGATCGTCCTTCTCGCCGACCTTGGAATAATAAGGGAAGGTCTGGTCCACCGGCACGCACACCAGCTTCTCGTCGCCGCCGGCCTCGTCCTCGAGGTTCAGCACCGCGATCGGCCGGGCACGCACGACGCAGCCCGGGATGAACGGCGAGCGCGCGACGACCAAGGCGTCGAGCGGATCGCCATCGGGCGACAGCGTATGCGGCACGAAGCCGTAATTCGCCGGATAGCGCATCGGCGTGTGCAGGATGCGGTCGACGAACAGCGCGCCGCTGGCCTTGTCGAACTCATATTTCACCGGCTCGCCACCGGTCGGCACTTCGATGATGACGTTCAGGCTGTGCGGCGGGTTGTCCCCCGTCGGCACCATATCGATGCGCATGTTCTTCCTCTTTTCGTTTTAGCGATGATGACGCGCCGCAAGCTCACCTGGGCGACAGCAAGCGATCCAGTCCGGCTTCTCCCGAGCCAATCTTTTCGAGCCGCGGGTAGCGCAGCCCGCGGTGCCAGTCGAGCGCCACTTGGCGATAACGGTCACCCTTGCGCACCCATAACTGGATCGGTTGCGGATTATCCTTTGCCGCGGCGATTGCAGCCTTCATCCGCTCGTCCGAATAGCCAAGGCCATTTACCGACACGATCGTCGTGCCGATCGTCAAGCCGGCATCGAACGCCGGCGATCCCCAGGTAACCGACGTAACCTCGTTGTTCGCGCCGACCACGAAGCCGCCGGAATAGGTGAGGTCAGTCACCTTGCGCGTCTTCTCGCCATGCCGGAACGACGGCGGGGCCTCGGAAGTGTAGACCAGCCGGTAGCCGTTGCCTTCGAAGCCATTGAGCGGCGCGCCCTTGCCATGCTCCGTCAGCCGCTGCGTCAGCAGCCCGCGCCAGTCATGGGGCTGGATCTTGTCCAGCGTCGCGACGACATCGTCGAACGTATAGGTCAGCACGCCCCAGTCGCCGTCGCGCACGCCGAAGAAGGCCCGGGCGAAATCATCGATCGACTTCTTGCCCGCGGAAAGCTCGCGCAGCTTGGCGTCCACTTCCAGCCAGACGAGCAGGCCCTCGTTGTAATAATCCTCGCTCCGCTGCCAGCTCGCCCAGCCCTTGGGCTTGCGCGCAGAGATGATCGGATCGTTGGTGGTGTCGAGAAGGTCGCGCCACTGCCGCGCCGGCTGGCTGTCATAGAGCGCGGCGATCGCGGCGAGCTGGTCCAGCGTGTCCTGCTTCGAGACGAGGCCCGAGCGCGCCTGGAGGACATAGCCCCAGAATTGCGTCTGTCCCTCATACACCCACAGCAGCGAGTTGCGCATCGGCGTGCGGAAATCGGGCGTCCACGAATCCGCCCCGCGGCGGAACTTGCCGTTCCAGCTGTGGGTGAATTCGTGCGGCAGCAGGTTGCGCCGCCCCGGCCCCTCGTTCCAGCGGGTGAAATAGCCCGGCGGCACGCCATTCTCGCTCGACCGGTGATGTTCCAGGCCGATCCCGCCAAGGCTGTCGCTGATCGACAGCAGGAACGTGTACTTGTCGTAATGCTGGCTGCCGAACGCCTTCACGGCCTGTTCCACCAGCCGCTTGTGCGCATCGATCTGCGCCGGGGTCGCGGCCAGCTCGGCCGGCGTATCAGCATAGACGGCCAGCGACACGCGCGGCGTCAGCGTGAAGGTCTTGCCGTAACGCCCCGCCAGGATGGGCGAATCGACCAGCACCTCGTAATTGGTGCGATCGTAGGAATAGGTCGATCCGTTCACCTTGGCAGGAACGGCGCCCGACGCGGTCCACCCCGCCGGATACTTCACCGTCATCTTCACCGGGATCTGCCGGGTGAACCAGCCGGCCGGATAAAGGCTGACCGAATTGGGCTGCAGGCTCATCATCTCCTGCGTCATCGCCACGCGGCCCTGATCGGGCTTCGTCGCGGAGATGAACTCGAAGCGCGCCTCGACCGATTTGGCGCCAGCCGGCACGTCGATGTGGAAGGCGAAAACATCGACGGGGTCGCGCGTCCACGGCAGCTTCTTGCCGTCAGCGGTGATGACGAGGCCGGACAATTTCTCGATCTCGCCGCGCGGGCCGTGCTTGCCGGGCAGCCACGCCGGATACAGCAGCACCATCGGCCCGGCCTTCGCCACCGGGATCGTCTCGGTCACGCGGAAGATGCCGCGCGTCACGTCGGTCGCATCCACATCCAGCACGATCGTGCCGGGATAAGGCTGGTCCACCGGATCGGGGATGGTGGTGGTGAACGGGGCCGGCTTCGGTGCGGAATTGCCGGCGGGGTTCTGTGCCGAAACCACGGCAGCGGAAGCGAGCAGGACGCTCGCGATAACAGGACGGATCATGGAAAGCCTCGCTAGCGGCCAATGCCGCGAAGCTCAATTGCCCAGCATGTTGATCGTGAAGGCGACCACGCCAAGGTTGAAGACGAAGGCGGCCAGGCCGTGCCCGATCGCCACGCGCCGCATCGAGCGGGACTGGATCGCGACGTCCGCCGTCTGGAACGTCATCCCCAGCGTGAAGGCGAAATAGATGAAGTCCCAGTAATCCGGCGCGTCGCCGGTGGGAAAGTCCAGCCCCTCGGCATCCTTGCCCTGATCCTGGGTGTAGAACAGATGGGCGTAGTGCAGCGCATAAGCGGTGTTCGAGAACAGCCATGTCGCCGCCAGCGTGGTGATGATCAGGGCCTTGTCATTGCCGGCGTGCTCGGCGCCGAGTTCACTCGCCACCGCGGCCAGGATCACTGCCGTCACCAGCGCCGTCAGCACCAGCAACGCTGATCGATTGGCGTCATTCTCCTCCGCCGTTCGCCGCATGTCCGCAGTCTTGTCGTCCAGCAGCGGCCACAGCGACAGAAGGAACAGCGCGCTTGCCACGTCGAAACCGATCATCAGCGCCCGGCCAGCCGCCGCACCCGTCAGCGCGGCAATGGTGCCGGCAACGATCATCAGGGCGGCGAACGCAACGAAGCGCGGGGGAGCGATGGTCTTGCCGACCTGCCACTCGCTGTGCGCCCTCGTCATCTTTCAGGTGCTAGCGCGCCGCGAAAGGCGCGCCTAGATGCGGCCGTGATGGCCCGTATCCAGACTCCCAATCGCGTGCGCGGCACGCAGGACATTTTCGGCAGCGAACAGCGTCGCTTCGCGCAGGTGCTCGACACCTTCGATCGCGTGCGCAAGCTCTATTGCTTCCAGCGTGTCGAGATCCCGATGTTCGAGGCGACCGAGGTGTTCGCTCGCTCCATCGGCGAGACCACCGATGTCGTGTCGAAGGAAATGTACACCTTCCCCGATCGCGGCGGCGATTCGCTGACGCTGCGGCCGGAATTCACCGCCGGCATTGCGCGTGCCTATCTGACCGAGGGGTGGCAGCAGTTTGCGCCCCTGAAGGTCGCGACCTCGGGCGCGGTGTTCCGCTACGAACGCCCGCAGAAGGGCCGCTATCGCCAGTTCCACCAGATCGACGCCGAGATCCTCGGTGCGCCCGAACCGGCGGCGGACGTCGAATTGCTGACGCTTGCCGATCAGCTGCTCCACGAACTCGGCATCGCCGATGGCGTGACGCTTCAGCTCAATACCTTGGGCGACGCGGAAACCCGCGACGCCTGGCGCGCGGCTTTGGTGGCGCATTTCGAGGCGCATCGCGGCGACCTGTCGGAGGACAGCCTGACCCGGCTCGACAAGAATCCGATGCGCATCCTCGATTCGAAGGATCCACGCGATCGCCCGATCGCCGATGCCGCGCCCGGGATCGACGATTTCCTGACCGAGGAGGCACGCGCCTTCTTCGATGCGGTGACGGCGGGCCTCGATGCGGCGGGCGTGAAGTGGACTCGCAACGACCGCCTCGTCCGTGGCCTCGATTACTATCGCCACACCGCGTTTGAATTCGTCACCGATCGGCTCGGCGCGCAGGGCACGGTGCTCGCCGGCGGGCGCTACGACGGCCTCGTCGAAAGCCTTGGTGGTCAGCCGACCGCCGGCGTCGGCTGGGCAGCTGGCGTTGAGCGGCTGGCGATGCTGCTCGAGGAGCCGGAATTCGCCGGCCCGGTCAACGTGATCGCGGAAAGCACCGGGCTTGAGCTTCTGGCGACCGCGGCAGTTGCGGCTCTGCGCCGCGCGGGCGTTGCAGCGGAGGCGACGATCGAGGGCAGCCCGCGCAAGCGGTTCGACAAGGCGCTCAAGCGCAAGCCCTCGCAGACGATGAGCCTGTCGTTGCGGGACGGGGCGCTTCAGGTGTCGCAGCGCGGCTATGGCGCCGGGCAGGACGAGATCGATCAGGTGCGCGCCATCGTCGATCCGGTGATCGCAGCCAATCAATGACCGCCATCTCGCTCGACCGCATCCGCCAGATCGAGGCGCGGCGGGACGAACTCGCCGCACTGATGTCGACCGGCGACTTGCCGGGCGACCGCTTTGTCGCGGTGTCGAAGGAATATGCCGAGCTGGAGCCGGTCGCGCAGGCGGCGGCCGAGGTGCGCCGGCTGCGGCAGGAGGCCGAAAGCCTCGCGCACATGACCGGCGACGGCGATGCCGAGCTTCGCGCCATGGCCGAGGAAGAACTGCGCGAGAACAAGGTCGCGCTCGAGGCCGCGGACCGAAAGCTCGCGCTGGCGCTGCTGCCGCGCGACGCGGCGGACGAACGCTCGGCGATGCTCGAAGTGCGCGCCGGCACCGGCGGCGACGAAGCTGCGCTGTTCGCCGGCGACCTGTTCCGCATGTACCAGCGTTATGCCGAGAGCCAGGGTTGGCGCGTCGAGCTGATCTCCGCCTCGGAAAGCGATGCCGGCGGCTATAAGGAAGTGGTCGCCTCCGTCACCGGCACCGGCGTGTTCGCGAAACTGAAGTTCGAAAGCGGCGTCCACCGCGTGCAGCGCGTGCCCGTCACCGAAAGCGGCGGGCGGATCCATACCTCGGCGGCCACGGTGGCGGTGCTGCCGGAGGCGGAGGACGTCGACGTGCAGATCGACGACAAGGATCTGCGCATCGACATCTATCGCTCGTCGGGCCCGGGCGGCCAGTCGGTCAACACGACCGACTCCGCGGTGCGCATCGTCCACATCCCGACCGGGCTGACGGTGATCCAGCAGGACGAGAAGTCGCAGCACAAGAACAAGGCCAAGGCGCTGAAGGTGCTGCGCACGCGCCTCTACGAGATGGAGCGCGAGCGGCTTCACGCGGAACGCGCCGGCGCGCGCAAGTCGATGGTCGGCAGCGGCGACCGGTCGGAGCGGATCCGGACCTACAATTTCCCGCAAGGGCGCGTGACCGATCACCGAATCAACCTGACGCTGCATCGCCTGCCCGAAATCTTGGCCGGCGACATGGACGAGCTGATCGGCGCCTTGATCGCGGAGGATGAGGCGGAGCGGCTGGCCACGCTCGATGGCTGAGGCGCGCGCCGCGCTCAACGCCGCGGCGGCGCGCTTCGGCTTCTCCGAAACGCCGCGGCTCGATGCCGAGCTGCTGCTCGCCCACGCGCTTGGCATCACCCGCGAACGCCTGTTGCTGACCCTCGGCGATCAGCCGGTCCCCCCCGGTTTCGCCGATCTGGTGGAGCGCCGCGCCGCGCATGAGCCGATCGCCTATATCACCGGCACGCGCGCTTTCTGGACGATCGACCTCGACGTGGCGCCGGGCGTCCTCATCCCGCGGGCCGACAGCGAGACGCTGATCGAGGCTGCGGTTGATCATTTCGAGGGGAAGCCCGGGCCGCGTCGCATCCTCGATCTCGGCACCGGCTCCGGCGCGCTGCTGCTTGCCGCGCTGGATCAATGGCCGGACGCGACTGGCGTCGGGATCGATGCGTCGCCGCTGGCGCTGGAGATCGCCGCCGACAACGCCGCCCGCATCGCGCCGGGCCGCGCCGTCATCATGGCTGGCGGCTGGGAAGGGACGGGCGAGGCGTTCGATCTCGTCCTGTGCAACCCGCCCTATATCGAGGACGGCGCGGCGCTGCCGCCCGAAGTATCCCGCTACGAACCCGCCAGCGCGCTCTATGCCGGCCCGGATGGCCTCGACGACTATCGTCGCCTGGCCCCGCTGCTCGGCCCCCAGGTCGCGCCGGGCGGGGCCGCCTGTGTCGAGATCGGCGCCACGCAGGCGGCATCCGTCAGCGCATTGTTTGCCGCGTCGGGACTGGCTGTACATTCACGACCGGATCTTGCCGGTCGCGACCGTTGCCTGACCATTGCTGCTTGAAACGCGCCATTTGAGTACAATATTTCCCTTTGAGAAACCGTGTTCACCCGCTATGGCGAAGGCAGGGGCACGCAAAATCAACACAATCCGTTGAATTTGGGCGGTTTGCCCACCCTTCGTCATCAGCCGCTGCAGTCCGGCGGCCGGGACAGGCCTTGGAGGAGAAGCGCTATGCGCGCTCTTCGCCCGGGGCGGGGAATGTTGCACCGATTATCCCGGGAGCATGGCCGGTTTAGGTTTGAGGACGAGGACAGTAATTTGATCAACAACCGTCAGAACGGCCGCCGTCGTGGTCGTGGTGGGCAGCAGCGGCCTCAGGGCGGAGGCGGCCAGGGCTCGCGTGATAGTGGCAATCGGATCGACAGCCGCGCACGGGGCAATGCCAGCCAATTGTACGAAAAGTACAAGAACATGGCATCGGATGCGCAGCGCCAGGGCGATCGCGTCACGACCGAATATTATCTGCAGTTCGCCGACCATTATTTCCGCGTGATGGCGGATCAGCGTGGGCGCTACGAAGAGCAGCAGCCTCGCCGGCAGCAGCCCGATTTCGACAGCGACGACGACTTTGGTGACGAGGGCGAACCGATCCGCGCCGACGAGCAGAGCCGCAGCGGTGATGATCGCGGCGATCGCGACGGCAACCGCCAGGGCGACAATGGCCGCCAGCAGGAGGGCTACCGCCAGCGCGACGACCGCCAGCGAGACGACCGCCGGCCGCGCGCCGACGACAACCGCCAACGCGATGACAACCGTCAGCGCGATGACAGTCGCCAGCGTGACGATCGTCAGCGTGACGAACAGGGCGGGCGGCCTCGCTACGGCAATGCACGTCCAGCAGAGCCCCGCGGTGCCGAGACCGCGATGGCCAATGAGCCGCGCAACGACCGGACCGGCGCCGTCGAGAACGAGGCAGCTCAGGCTCAGCCGTTTGCCCCGACTATGGGACACGAAGGCGAACCGGCTCACGGTGACATGTTGAACGAGGCGGCTGCCGCGCCCAAGCGCCGCGGACGCCCCCGCAAGGTTGTGCCTGAAGCAGGCGAACAGCTCGGGCTCGATTCCAGCGTCCTCCCGCCGTCGATTGGTGTTTCCGACGCGGGCGAGCAGGGTGCGGCACCCAAGCCGCGTCGGCGCCGTACGGCGGTGCCGGTGGAAGTAGCGTCGAGCTGATCCGCTCGGCTCTCAGGATCTGAACCGTGCGACGGCCGGCGTTCCCAAGTGGAGCGCCGGCCGTTTTGGTGAAGGGCAGCTTCAGGGCAGCAGCAGCGAGGCGTCGCCGTAGGAATAGAAGCGGTAGCGCTCGGCAATGGCATGCGCATAGGCCGCCTGCATCCGATCAAGCCCCATCAGCGCCGATACCAGCATGAACAGGGTCGATCGCGGCAAGTGGAAGTTGGTCAGAAGGCCATCGATGCCGCGGAAGCGGTAGCCGGGGGTGATGAAGATCGCCGTATCGCCTTCGAACGGCTGAACCACGCCGTCCTCGCGCGTCGCGCTCTCGATCAGGCGAAGCGACGTGGTGCCGACGGCGATGATCCGCCCGCCGGCAGCGCGCACCGCATTGAGGCGGCCGGCTGTCGAGGCGTCGATGCGGCCCCATTCGGCATGCATCGCATGATCCGCGGTGTCGTTCGCCTTTACGGGCAGGAAGGTGCCAGCGCCGACGTGAAGCGTCAGCGTGGCGTGTCCGATGCCCGCCTTATCGAGCGCAGCCATCAGCGCTGGCGTGAAGTGAAGTGCTGCAGTCGGCGCGGCGACCGCGCCGGCTTCTCGCGCGAACATCGTCTGGTAATCGTCGGCGTCGCGTTCATCGGTGGGGCGTTTGGCAGCGATATACGGCGGCAGCGGCATACGGCCGGCGCGTTCCAGCAGCAGTTCGACCGGCTCGTGGCCGGCGAACTCGAGCGCGAAGCTGCCATCGGCGGCGCGTTCGCCCGCCACCGCGGTGACTCCATTGCCGAAATCGATCTCGCCACCGTCACGGAGCCGCTTCGCGTTGCGCACGAAAGCGCGCCAGCGGCGAGGCCCTTCGCGCTTGTGTAACGTCGCGCCGACCCGCGCGATGCCGCGCGTGCCCTCCAGCTGGGCCGGGATCACGCGCGTATCGTTGAACACCAGCAGATCACCGGCCCGCAGCTGTGACGGCAGGTCCGTCATGACGCGGTCGGTCGTGGCCGCCCCGTCCAGGACCAGCAGGCGGGCCGAATCACGCGGCTGCGCAGGGCGAAGGGCGATCCGATCGGTCGGGAGGTCGAAGTCGAACAGATCGACGTTCATCGCGATGGCAGGCTCATATTGTGGCACGGCGCCTGCCGTTAGCAGCATGCCGCGGGTACGGCGAGGTTCGTCCCGCTAGGTAAGCTCAATCCACGTCGGCGCGTGGTCGCTGGTCTTCTCCCAGCTGCGCACATCTCGATCGACGCCCGCGGCCCTCAGGCGCGGAACAATCGCGGGGCTGAGCAGCAGGTGATCGATGCGCAGCCCCGCGTCGCGCGCGAACGCGTTCCGGAAGTAATCCCAGAAGGTGTAGATGCGGTCGGTCGGGTGGAGATGGCGTACCGCGTCCGTCCACCCCTGCGCCAGTAACGCTGCGTATCGCGATCGTACGTCGGGCACGAACAGCGCATCATCCGTCCAGCGCTCCGGCTTGTACACGTCCTGCTCGGTCGGCATCACGTTGAAATCGCCGGCCAGCACGATCGGTGCATCGGTGCCCAGTAACGCCTTGGCATGGTCGATCAGACGATCGAACCAGGCGAGTTTATAATCGAACTTCGGCCCCGGCCGCGGATTTCCGTTGGGCATGTAGAGCCCGGCGATGATGATGCCGTTAACGGCGGCCTCGATGTAGCGGCTCTGTGCCGGGTCGGGATCGTCCGGGAGGCCACGCCGTGTTTCATGGATCGATCCGACACGCGAGAGAATCGCGACGCCGTTCCAGCTCTTCTGGCCGTGCCATAGTGCTTCATAGCCCGCCGCGTTGATCGCGGCGGCGGGGAACCGCTCGTCAGGCGCCTTCAGCTCCTGAAGGACGACGATGTCGGGCGCAGCTTCTTGCAGCCAGCGCAGCAGCACGGGGAGCCGGCCGTTGACGCCATTCACGTTGTATGTCGCGATTTTCACGCGCCGCGCCGCGATCAACCTACCTTGGTCAGTTCTTCGGCCGCGGCGTCCAGCTTCGCGCGATCGTTGCCGACCTCCTCGATCAGCTTGCGGGCAACTTCCTGCGAGAGGCCGTGCTTGCCGGCAAAATAGGCGACTTCGTAGCTTTCGCCGGCCGCGACGGTTCGCCGGTCAGCGGCGCCCCGCTTGCTCTTGTCATCGGACATCGTTCGTCTCCTTTTGCCAGGATGAATCCACTGGGCGGCCACGAGTTCCTGCCACTTAGCGACCGGCCCACCGCAACCTGCGTCAACGTCTTTTGGGTGGCCGGGAACTCGTCGGGGCGGCACACGTCTGCTCATCATGGAAGACGCAATTGCTCATCTTGGGCTGCTGGACGATGAAGCGATCCTGCTCGATGCCGACGCCCTGAAACTGGCCAAGCTCGATCACCCCGACGTGTCACTGACGCCGTATGTCGATCTGCTCACGGAGATGACGGAACGGCTGGTCATCACGGGCGGCGACGCGGAGACGGCGGCGCATCGTGCCGCGATCCTCGCTCAGGTGATTGCCGACGAATATGGCTTCGTCGGGGATTCGGAGAGCTATGATGATCCCGACAATGCTGATCTGATCCGTGTCATCGATCGTCGGCGCGGTCTGCCGGTCAGCCTGTCGATCCTCTATGTCGCGGCGGCGCGACGGCTCAGTTGGGCCGCGGATGTCCTGAACACGCCGGGGCACGTCCTGTTGCGGATCGGTTCCGGCGTGGAATCGGTACTGGTGGACGCCTTCGCCGGCGGCGTCATCGTCGATCCGGCTCACCTCTCGGCCCTGCTCGAACGCGCACTTGGCCCCGGCGTGAGCCCGACGAGCGAGCATCTGGCACCGATGACGAACCGGGCGGTGCTGGTGCGCCTGCTGATGAACCAGGCGACGCGAGCGGAGGGGGCGGGCAATCTGGATCGCGCGCTGACGGTCTATCGCCGCATCACCACGATCGCGCCTTCCTATGGCCATGGATGGTGGGAGCGCGCGCGGCTGGAACTGCTGCGCGGGAACGTCGCGGATGCGCGCTCCAGCCTCAGCGCGATGCTGGAGATGACGCGCGAGCCGAGCCTGCGCGCCCACATCTTCGCGGCATTGGATGCGCTTGCCCACCGCATGTGAGGCAGCGCGCTATCGGTCCTGCCCTCCGTCGACCGGGATCACGGCGCCAGTGACGAAGCTTGCCACCGGGCTCAGGAGGAAAGCGGCAACGCGGCCGATCTCCTCCGGCAGGCCGAAGCGGTTCATCGGCACTTCGCGCTTGATCCAGCGGAGCCAGCTTTCGGCCCGCGGGCCGTTGGCGCGTTCCTCCCATTCGCCGCCCGGGAAAATGATGTTGCCGGGCGCGATGGTGTTGACGCGCACGCCCGTCGGCCCCGCGATGACGGCCAGCTCCTTCGAGAGATGGTTCATCGCCGCCTTTGCGGTGCCGTAAGTGAGCGGCGTACCCTTCGCGGCCAGGCCGGCGATCGAGCTGATCATCAGGACGGCGCCTTCCTGCCGCTGGGTCATACCGCGCAAAGCGGCACGGGCGAGGAAGAAAGCGGAATCGAGGTTCTGGGCGAAGCCGCCGCGCCACGTGGCATCGTCGACATCAAAGCCGGGCGGGCAGGGATGAAGGCCGACGTTGGCGACCGCACCCCATAGCGGGCCGAAGCTCGCTTCCGCCTCCGCCAGCGCTTCGTCGATCGTGGCGGAAAGGGTCATGTCGCCGGCGAAGCTGCGGATGCTGTCGGCACCATAGCGGTTCGCCAGATCCGCGTGGGCAGCGGCCAACGCCTCTACGCCCCGGGCGGTGATCGCAACGCGGGCGCCTTCCGCCAGGCACGCCTCGACGATGCCGAGCCCGATGCCGCGGCTGCCTCCGGCGACGAAAATTGCCCTTCCGGCGAGTTGCAGGTCCATCCTCTTCCCCTTCGACTTGTTCTTTCGCACAGCGATCGCCTGCGATGTCGGCGCTGTCCAGCCTCGGGCGCGTCGCCGTGTCCTTCACCGGCACTCCGGCGGCAAATCGCTTGTGTTCGGAAGCGGTTGTCGAACCTGCCCGGCCGGCGCACAACAAGGCAGTTCATGCCAGCTTCCCCCGCCCGTACGAGCCAGAACCGACCACGGTCGACGGGCTTTCTGCTGCTTTATGCCCTGGCCTACACGGGCGGCGTTGTCGCTTATCTCCCGCTGCTCACGCTCCTTCTGCCGCTTAAGATCGAGGCGCTCGCCGGGGAGGCCCGGATCGGCCTGTTCAGCGCGACGATCATTGCCGGCGCGCTCGCCGCGAGCGGGGCGAACGTGCTGTTCGGCTGGCTGAGCGACCGCAGCGTCGCGCGCGGCGGTGGCAGGCGACGGTGGCTGTGCTTCGGGCTGATCGCGACCGTCCTGTCCTATGCCGCCGTCGCAGCGGCGGCGTCGTCGGCAGCGATCATCCTTGCCGTTACGCTGTTCCAGGTGGCGGTGAATGCCCTGCTTGCTCCGCTCCTTGCGATTATGGCCGATGAGGTGCCGGACGCGCAAAAGGGCGTAGCGGGCGGTTTGCTCGCCGCCGCTGTGCCGGTTGCCTCGGGCGTTTCGGCCGCGCTCGTTGGGATGCGTCTGCTGCCGGAGGCGGAACGGCTGACGATCGTCGCGTCAGCCGTCCTCGTCTGTGTAGCCCCGCTGCTGGCGACACGAGCGCGCGAGGTCATCGTTTCTCCGCCGCAGCCGACCGAGATGGAGCAGCGTCGGCGGGATCTGGTCGTCACATGGGCGGCGCGGCTATTGGCGCAGGTCGCGGGCAACGCACTGTCGCTTTACCTGCTCTATTATTTCGAGAGTATCGTGCCTGAGGCCGAGCCGGAGGATCTTGCGCCGCGCGTCGGGCATCTCCTGACGATCGTCTATGTCCTGTCGCTGCCGGCCGCCGTGGCTGCCGGCAGGATCTCGGATCATTTCGGTCGGCGCAAGCCGACGCTGGTGGCCGGCGCGACGCTGGCCTCCGCCGGACTGGTGATGATGGCAGCCGCAGCCGACTGGCGGTGGGCAGCACTGGGCTTCGCTGCATACGCGATCGGGTCGGCGGTGTTCCTGACGCTCCACGCCGCCTTTGCCATGCAATTGCTGCCGGATCCGGCGCACCGCGGTCGAGACCTTGGCCTGCTCAACCTCACCAACACCTTGCCGGCCTTGCTCGGCCCGCTGCTGACTTGGTTGCTCGCGACGCCGCAGGATTTCGGCGCCGTGCTGCTGACGCTAGCGCTGCTGACGTTTGCCGGCGGCATCGCCATGACGAGCGTCCGCAGCCGGCGCTGAGGATCCGTCGTCACTTACGCTGCCAGTAGCGAACATAGTCGACCGTCATCCGCTGCGGGAAGGCGGCGTCATCCACGCCTCGCTTTCCGCCCCAGTCACCGCCCACGGCCAGGTTGAGGATCAGATCATAGGGCTTGGTGAACGGCCAAGCCGCCTTGCCGCCGGGCTGATCATTGGCGACGCGCATGACGGCCCGATCATCGATGCCGATGGTGATCGTGTCCGGCTGCCAATCCAGCTGGTAACGGTGGGACGTCGTGCATGCGTCCGGAACCGTGCGTTGCGCGCCGCGCTGCGTACCCTTCGCGTGGTTGAACGCCTCGGTGTGGAGGGTTGCGTGGATCACGTTGGGATCCCAGCCGACCATCTCCATCACGTCGATCTCGCCGCCGTCTGGCCATTTGTCGCCGATCGGGAGCAGCCAGATCGCCGGCCAACTGCCGCGCCCGCACGGCAGCTTCGCCCGTATCTCGTAGAAGCCATAGCCGTGCCGCTGTTGCGTCACGAGCTTTGCGGAGGTGTACCGCTGGCCGCCGGTGTCGGGGAACTGCGCCTTCTCGGCCACCTCGGCATGCGCCTCAATCACCAGATGGCCATCCTCGATCCGCGCATTCTTCGGCCGATCGGCGGCGTAATATTGCAGTTCGTTGTTGAACCAGCCCTTGGCGTTGAACGCCGTGTCGTAGCGCCATTTGCTCTCGTCGATGGCGGGACCGTCGAACTCGTCGGCAAAACTGGGCGTCGCCGCGGGCGCCTTCATCGGTGCGTCGGCGGCGTAGTTGGTGGCGCCAAGCGTTGCCGCCTGCAGCGCGAGCGTGAGGAAAATCGCCATGTCAGCCGTCGAGGATCGAATCGATCGCGCCCGCGAGATCGATGTCGCGCTCGGACAAACCGCCCGCATCATGCGTCGTCAGCGTGATCTCGACGCGGTTCCAGACGTTGGTCCACTCCGGGTGATGATCGGCCTTTTCTGCGATTAGCGCGACCTGCGTCATGAAGCCGAACGCCTCGGCGAAATCGGTGAAGACGATGGTGCGCGTGATCGCGTCGCGACCTTCGTCATAATCCCAGTCCGGCAGGCTATCGAGCGCATCGGCGCGTTCCGCCTCGCTCAGCTGATCTACCATCGCGCGCTCCCCTTCAGACAAGCTTGTCCTGTGTGAAGCTCAACGCCTATGGCCAAAGGCGATGAGCGGACAAGACCTTCCGGGCGAACCGCCCTCGCTCGACGCCATCGAGCGCCATGCGCGGCATGTCATTGATCGGCTGCCGGCCGAATTTCGCGCGCATCTCGGCGATGTCGTGCTGATCGTCGAGGAGGAGGCGGATGCAGAGACGCTGGCAAGCCTGGGGATCGAGCATCCGCTTGACCTGAGCGGTGTCTATCATGGCCGCCCAATCGGCGACAAGTCCGCCTTCGAATCCGGCGCGCTTCCCGATCGCATACACCTCTATCGCCAAGCGATCCTCGCTGAATGGTGCGAGACAGGCGTGCGGCTCGACGATCTGGTGGCGCACGTGACGATTCACGAGATCGGTCACCACTTTGGCCTCAGCGATGATGACATGCACGCGCTCGAGGACGCGGTGGGCGATTGAGCGCGCGGCTCGAGGTACGCGATCTCGCCTGTCGTCGCAGCGGGCGCCTGCTGTTCGATCACGTCAGCTTCTCGCTTGCCGCAGGGGACGCGCTGATCATCAGCGGGCCCAACGGGTGCGGCAAATCGAGCCTGTTGCGGGTAATCGCGGGCCTGTTGCCGCCCTTTGCCGGTGATGTAGCCGCGAGCGGCAGCGTGGCGCTGATGGGTGAGGCGAGTGCCCTCGACAATGATCGCTCGCTCGCGGCGGCGCTGCGGTTCTGGGCGACGTTCGACGCTGCGAATGACCCCCGCGGACGAGTGGCGAAGGCGCTCGCCGATGTGGGGCTGTCCGCGCTTGTCGATGTGCCGGGCAGGCTGTTGTCGACCGGGCAGCGGCGCCGTGCCGCGCTGGCGCGGGTGATCGCTGGCGGCGCATCGATCTGGTTGCTGGATGAGCCCGCCACGGGGCTTGATGCTGCATCGACCCAGTCGCTGGAGGCGGCAATCGCGGCGCATCGTGAGAGGGGCGGTATCGTGGTCGTCGCCACGCATCAGCCGATCGCCGTCCCCGGTGCGCAGGCGATCGACCTCAGCCAGTTTATATCGGTGGACACATGATCGCGCTGGTGCGGCGCGAGGTCCGGCGTGGTTACGCGAGCGGCGGCGCCACGTTGACCGTAAGCTTTTTCCTGCTTGTCTCGGTGCTGTTCCCGTTCGCGATCGGGCCGGATGTTCGCATACTGGCGCGGGTGGGCGGCGGCGTCATCTGGGCAGCCGCCCTGCTGGCCGCCCTTCTGCCGGTAGAGCGGCTGATCGGGCCGGATCTGGACGCAGGCGTGTTCGACCAGCTGGTCGTGCGTCGCCACTCGCTCGTTGCGACTGCCGCGGCGAAGATGATCGGCCATTGGCTGGTCTTTGCGCCGCCGGTGATGATGGCCGCATTGGTGTCCGCGGCGCTGCTGGGGATCGACAGCGCCACGTTGCTTGCGGTCGAGGCCGGCCTGTTGATCGGGACGCCCGGGCTGGCGGCGCTGGCCGTGGCGACCGCAGCACTGACGGCGGGGTTGCGCGGTGCCGGCGCCGTGGCGGGGCTGGTGATGCTGCCGCTCGCCATTCCCTTGCTGATCTTTGGCGCTGGCGCGATCGATGGCGGTGGAGGCAGCCTGAAGTTGCTCGGCGCCGTGAGCCTGCTGTTGGTGGTAGGCGCGCCCATCGTCGCTGCTGCCGCGATCCGCATTGGGATGGAGTAGAACTTCGCTTTAGCGCAGAGGCTTGCCGGAATCCTTCCAGCGATCAAGCACCTGCGATTCCGGCAGCTTGTTCTCCGACGGTGTGGCGAGCGCCGTGTCGCTTTCCTCATGCTCCGGGCGGATCTGCGGCGCAGGGGCCACGGCCGGCGCCACCGGCACGGGGTGCGAGATAGCGATGATCGGGGATATGGTGGCCGGGGCCGCCGGCCCTGCCAATGGTTCGTGTCCCACATAGCGTTGGCGGAAGGCGAGCGGCGTGCCCCAGAAGCCCTTCCAGCGATGGAAGAAGTGGGCGCCAATCGCGTCGGTCATCACCAAGGTGCGGTTCCACGCCGGCGTGACGGCGTAGGTGTGGTAATGGGTAGCGAGCCCGACGGGCGAAAAGACATAGCCGCCAAGCGAAGCGGCTGCGATGCGCGCGGCCCGTGCCCAGCCGGTGCGGGAGGGGACACGCGCCAATGCACCGTCGCATGCAAAGCTGAACTGGCAGCCGGTACCCCGGTCCGCGCCCTGATAGACGACGCCGCACACGGTGGAGGGGAAGGCGGGGTGCCGAACGCGGTTGAGCACGACCTGCGCAACCGCGCGCTGGCCATCGTCCGGCTCGGAGGCGGCCTCATAATAAATCGCCGCGGTCAGGCACTCGGTGGCGCGAGCGCGATCGAGCGGGCTGGCGCCGCGGATCGAGAAAGGCAGCGCTGCCGCGACGCCCGCGCTTGCGGTCAGTGCGCGGCCGTCGCTTGGCTCGGGCGGCAATTCAGCCGTTCCGGTGACGCCTTGGGCCGGGGACGCGATCTGCGCACTCACGCCCGCGTCCTGTGAATTCGAAACAACGTTGGCTGATGTTTGTCTCTCACGCTGCGCCGGGATAAGCGAAGGCAACGCAGCCATGACCACCACGCCGATGATTAGGACGATCGGCGTCGCGATAGTAGCCGCTCGCGCCCAGGCGCGCCACTGCGAACGCCGCCGCGCGAGGCGCAGGGCGGTGCGTTCGCGGGGATGCGTCGCGACGGTGCTCATCGGTGATCCATGACCATGCCGAAGCAGGCCTGTAACGGATCACCGTAGCTTTTTCGTTGCCAAAGTTGCTGCCGTCTCGCGGCGGCACAGATCGAGGTTAACGAGGCCCGCTCGCGTCAGGCCGTCACTTCGGCTCGTTCGGCGGCGGAGAAGCGGAATCGTCGAGCATGTTGTCGGCGGTGTTCATGCTGTCACTGGCGGGTGCCGGCGTCGGCGTGTCGCCCGGCCCGCCGACATTGCCGATGATCATGTTGTTGCTCGTCTGCATGCCGGGATTGCCGACCTGGGCAAGTGCGGCGGTCGACAAGGCGAGGATCACGATGCTGGTGGCGGTGGCGATTCGCATGATGGCGCTCCCTTAGTTCAGCGTGGTGGAGGAGGCGGCGTGAGGGGCGTTGGCGGTGCGGCCACGCCGGATCCGACACGTTGTACGCCGGCGGGCCCGTCGTTCAGTGTCGACGACGGCGGAAGCTGCGCGCACGTGGCGGCGCGTGCCTGCTGCTCGGCGCGTTGACGTTCCGAATGAACGAGGCTGTCGTGCGTCGCGGAACGGATGGGCCGGGGCGGGACAGCGCGGTCTAGCGCGTTCGGTTCAAGGCGTCGTGACAGAGTGTCGGCGAGCTGCGCCGACGCTGGTGCTCCACCCAACGCCCCAATGAACAGAATAGCGGTCAGAGGCACTGGATTGCTCCTACGGCTGTCTTCAAAGACGCATCTCTTGGTGGCGGGTTCCCCGGACCACATGCGGAAAGGCCCGACAGCGATGCTGCCGGGCCTTCCTGACCTATCGGTCCGGTCCGATTACCCCTGCGGCGGGGTGGTCGGCGTCGTGGCCGACGGATCGGTCGGGCTGGTCGTTGCCGACGGATCGGTCGTGGTCGTGCCGCTGTTCGGGCTCATCGTGTCGCCAGTGGAAGGCGAGGTGCTATCCGAGGTGCCGGTCGCCGGATCCGTCGTCGTCGAGGAAGGATCAGTGCTCGACTGCGGCGCCGACTGGGTCGAAGGGGTGGTGGACTGACCACCGGCGCTCTGGGCGATTGCGGCACCCGGGAGGACCAGGGCAGCAGCAGCCATCAGCATAAAGGGCTTCATGGGATATCTCCTATGTGTTTTCCCGTGACCCCATAATAACAGATCGAAACCTCAAAGGTTCATCGGCTGAACCTGCAAATGGCTCGCCTTGCCATACGGTTTATCCCTGACGGGGGGATTCCCTATGCTTTTCTGATCTGAGTTAACTTTGTTCGTCACCTGTGCGGCGACTCAGCCGCATTGCGCGCGGTGCAGCAGATACTGATCGGCCAGGACGAGAGCTACCATCGCCTCGACAACAGGCACGCCGCGGATGCCGACGCAGGGGTCGTGGCGCCCTTTTGTCGCGATTTCGGTGGGCATTCCCGTGCGCGAAATGGTCGGGACTGGTGTCAGGATGGAACTGGTTGGTTTGAAAGCGACGCGAATGCGCAGCGGTTGGCCGGTAGAAATACCGCCAGTGACACCGCCGGCATGGTTTGCGAGGAATTCAGGCCCATTTTCGCCCGGTCGCATCGGATCGGCATTCTCTTCGCCCGACAGCGCCGCGGCTGCGAAGCCGTCGCCGATCTCTACACCCTTCACCGCGTTGATCGACATGGCCGCGGCAGCAAGCTCGCTGTCGAGCTTGGCATAAAGCGGGGCGCCCCAGCCGGCGGGGACGCCGGTGGCTTCGCACGCGACGACCGCGCCGAGCGACGAACCGGCCTTGCGTGCGGCATCGACCTTCGCTTCCCAGCGCAGCGCAGCGGCAGGATCGGGGCAGAAGAAGGGATTGGTGTCGATCAGGGCGTCGTCAAATGCGGCGTAGTCGATCGTATCGCCGCCGATCGCCTCGACCCAGGCGCGGATGCGCACGCCTGGAATCACGGCCCGCGCGACTGCGCCGGCGGCCACGCGCGCCGCGGTCTCGCGCGCGGACGAGCGCCCGCCGCCGCGATAATCGCGGAAGCCGTATTTCGCGTCATAGGCGTAATCGGCGTGGCCGGGGCGATAGGCCTGGGCAACGTCGGAATAATCCTTCGAGCGCTGGTCGACATTCTCGATCATCAGGCTGATCGGCGTGCCGGTGGTGCGGCCCTCGAAGACGCCGGAGAGGATGCGGACCTGATCCGGTTCGCGGCGCTGGGTGGTGAAGCGCGAGGTGCCGGGGCGACGCTTGTCGAGCCACGGCTGGATGTCGGCCTCGCTGAGCGGGAGCCCGGGCGGGCAACCGTCGACCACGGCGCCGAGCGCCGGCCCGTGCGATTCGCCCCAGGTGGTGAAGCGGAAGACGCGCCCGAAGGTATTCCAGCTCATGACGTTCCCAGTCGCGCGAAGGCGGGTGCGTGATGGGCCGCCTCGCGTACCCCGCACGGCACCAGCCCCCCCTGGAGCGGCAGCGCCATGAATGCGTCGCCTGCATAAGGAGAGGTGAAGTTGCGTGCCACCGCCGCATCATAGCCGAAGCGGCCGTAGAATTCGGGATCGCCAAGGACGAAGCTCAGCACGACCCCGGCCGCTTCCAGCTGATCGTGCGCGCCGGTGACCAGCGCCTCCGCCACCCCCTGCCGCCGGTACGGTGCGGCGACCGCGAGCGGCGCCAGCGCCACGGCAGGCACCGACCGGCCATTCACCGTCACGTCCATGCGGCTGAACACGATCGCGCCGGCAAGATCGCCGCTGTCCTCGTCATCCGCCACAAGCGTCAGCACCATGTCGCCCGCGAGGCACAGTTCGCGCACGAGATCGGCTTCCTCCGGCGCGGGGAAGCTCGTGCGCAGCAGCGCATCGATGCGGGGCACATCGGCCGCCGCTGCCGGACGAATCGCAATGGCCACGAGGATCAGACCAGCGCGATATCCGGCGCGTCTTCCGCCTTCATGCCGATGACGTTGTAGCCGGCGTCGACGTGATGGATCTCCCCCGTCACGCCGCTGGCGAGATCGCTGAGGAGATACAGACCGGCGCCGCCGACCTCGTCGATCGTGACGTTGCGCTTGAGCGGCGAATTCAGCTCGTTCCACTTCAGGATGAGGCGGAAATCGCCGATGCCACTGGCCGCGAGCGTCTTGATCGGGCCGGCGGAGATCGCGTTGACGCGGATATTATCGTGCCCGAGGTCGACCGACATGTACTGCACGCTCGTCTCGAGCGCCGCCTTCGCAAGGCCCATGACGTTGTAATGCGGGATCACCTTTTCCGCGCCGTAATAGCTCAACGTCAGCAGGCTGCCGCCGTTCGGCATCAGCTTTGCGGCGCGCTGCGCCACGGCGACGAACGAATAGACGCTGATGTTCATCGTCATCAGGAAGTTGCCGAGGCTGGTATCGACGAAGCGGCCGCGCAGCTCGCTCTTGTCGGAAAAGCCGATAGCGTGGACGACGAAGTCGATCGTCGGCCAGGTCTCCGCGAGCTTGGCGAACGTTTCATCGAGCGCACCCATGTCGCTGACGTCGCAATCGAACAGGTGGGAACTGCCCAGCTGCTCGGCGAGCGGGCGGACGCGCTTCTCCATCGCCTCGCCCTGATAGCTGAACGCGAGCTCGGCGCCTGCTTCGGAAAGCTTCTTGGCGATGCCCCAGGCGAGGGACTTGTCGTTCGCGAGGCCCATGATGAGACCGCGCTTGCCTGCCATCAATGAATTCACGGTGCTGCCTTCGCTCCGGTTCCGGTGGGCACCTGCTCTAGCCCGGTCTCTGGGGGTTCCGCCAGTGCTGCGTTGAGATGGGCGCCGAAGACGAGGCCCAAACCGATCAGATAGAAGAACAAAAGCATGACGACCACACCGGCAAGGCTGCCGTAGGTAAGGTCGTAACCGCCGAGGCTGGAGAGGACCACCGGGAGCCCCGCCGTCATCCCGATCCACCACACGGTGGTAAACAAGGCGCCCGGCCATTTGCGGCTATCGCTGTAACGATAGCGCGTGGGCGTGACGAAATAGAACAGCATGTAGAGCGCGCCGAACATGACAAGACCGGGCACCGCGCGGCTGATCCCGATCCAGCCGGCAAGATCCTGCGCCCAGGGGAGCAACCGGTAGATGAACTGTTCCGCCGCGGTGAGCAGGCCCTGCACCAGGAACGAGACCAGCGCGAGGATGACCGAGAGGACGATCCCGAGGGTGAGCCCCAGGCGCGCGCGCCACAGCGACTGCGAACTGGTGGTGCCGTAGGCGCGGCGGAAGATGTCGCGGATCGTCTCGACGAAGCTGCCGACCGTCCACAGGCCGACGAACCCGCCCAGCCACAGCAGCGAGCCGGTGCGCGCCTTCAGCACATCGTTGATCGGCTTGCGCAGGATATCCGCCACATCGGGCGGCAGGACGTGGAGAAAGGATTCCACAGCCTGACGCGTCTCGTGATTCTGCCCGAAGATCGACAGCACCGCCGCCGCGACGATGAAGAACGGAAACACCGTCATCAGCGCGAGATAGGCAAGGTTGCCGGCGTGGATGAAGCCATCGTTGTACACGCCGGTCGCTGCCCGGCGCAGCACCTCGAAGGCGTAACTGCCGGGCTTCACCTTGGCGATCTGATGGTTCAGCCGTTCCCGCGCATGGGCATGCGCATGGTGTGCCCGGTCCTCCGGCGTCAGCGTGGTGGGCCTGTCGCTCACCTGTCCCCTTTCCCCTGTTGTGGGTTCAGGATCAGACGCCCATGCCGGCACGCGGGTTCCCGCCGCCGGTCCAGCCTTCCAGGAACGACTCGAGCGCGGCATCGTCGGACGGCACGTCGATCATCAGCGTGACGAGCTGATCGCCGCGGGTGCCATCCTTGCGATGGAAGCCCTTGCCCTTGAGGCGCAGCGTACGGCCCGAAGTGGACCCCTTGGGCACGGTGAGCATCACCGGCTTTTCCACGGTCGGCACCTTCACCGGGCCGCCGTTCACGGCCTCGTTCAGCGTGATCGGCAGATCGAGCCGGACGTCGTCGCCATCCCGGGTGAAATAACGGTGCGGCTGGACGTCGATGGTGACGATCGCGTCGCCCGCGCCGCCCGGCCCCTGCTCGCCCTTGCCGGGAAGCCGCATCTGCGTGCCCGTCTCGACGCCGGGCGGCAGTTTGAGGTCGATCGTCTTGCCGTCCGCCAGCGTGATCCGCTGGGGGGCGAGCGCGGCGGCATCGACGAAGGGGACGCGCAGGCGATAGGCGGTGTTGGCGCCGCGAGGCGGCGGCTGGCGACGACCGAAGCCGCTGGAGAAGCCGCCGCCGCGGCCACCGAACAGCCCTTCGAAGATGTCGGACATGTCGACGCCCTCGGCGCCGCCGAAGTCCTGCTCGCGAAAGCCGCCAGCGCCCGGCCGCGCGCCGCCAAAGCCCGCACCGAAGGGAGAGGTGGGGTTGCCCTCCGCATCAATCTCGCCGCGGTCGAACCGGGCGCGCTTGTCCTTGTCGCTGAGCAGATCATAGGCAGCCGTCACCTGGCTGAACCGCTCCGACGCCTTGGGATTGTCCTTGTTGCGATCGGGATGAAGCTCCTTCGCGAGCTTCCGATATGCCTTCTTGATGTCCGCCTCGGAGGCGCCACGCGCCACGCCGAGGGTAGAATATGGATCCGCCATTGTAGCCCCGGTTGGTGTGTTACCCGGCTATGTGGGGGACGGGCGCGGTGAGTGCAATCGGATTGCCCGCAAGCGCGCACATGCCCCGCGTCGGCGCGGCGTCCGCGGGCCCCAACCGGGCGCCACGACGCATCAACTTTGGCCGGATTTTTGCAAGTCGGAAGGGCCCGTAGACTGCCCGAACAGCGCCGCTTTGTCCCGGATCGAGATTCGCTAGGATTCTCCGCGATTCGCGCTGTCGCTCAACCGATGCTTTGCAGTTTACGCGAGTAAAAACAGTAACTTGTAAGAATTTCGACGGATTTGCGCGGCCCGTTGCGAGTCAAGCCGCTATATTTCGGAAATGTGGCAGGTGGCGGTCTTGATCGACTCACCGGGCTGTTCCTAAACCATGGTTGTCGCGACGGCACTCTGCCCTTCGCGCCCAAACGAATCCGCGTCGTTACCGACCGTGGCGGGGGCCACATCGGGGGATATTTTTGTGTTGTCGATCTGTGGCTGCGCGCTTGCGTCGCGGCCCGAGGAGAGCTGCGTGCCGTTGTCATCGTATCGAATAGCGGATGAAGGAAGCGAGATTGCACGGGCTTGGGCGCGGGTGCGTGCGAACCTGCGCGAATCCGCCGGCAGCCGGCTGTTCGATCAATGGCTGAAGCCGATCGTCCTCGACGATAATGGCGATGCCGAGCATGTCCGCCTGACGCTGCCGTCGGCGTTCATGACGAACTGGGTGCGCAATCACTATGCCGAGCGGCTGGTGCACGAGTTTCGTGCCGTGCTGCCGCAGGTGCGCGGCGTCTCGATCGAGACGGCGAGCGCGGTTGCCGCACCGGCGGTGATTGCTGCGCCGGCCCCGGCCCAGACGCTGGCGGCGCCGATGAACGTGCCTGCCGCCGACGTGCCGGAGAATGAGGCGCCGGTGCTCGACCCGCGCCTGACGTTCGATCGCTTTGTCGTCGATGCGTCCAACAAGGTCGCCTTCAATGCCGCGCGCGCCCTGGCCGAGCCGGGCCCGGTGCGGTTCAGCCCGCTGTTCCTCCATTCCGGGACGGGGCTCGGCAAGACGCACCTGATGCATGCCATCGGCCATGCCTTCCTCGCCGCCGTGCCGGGCGCGCGGGTGATCGCAATGTCGGCCGAGCGGTTCATGTTCGATTTCGTCTCGGCGCTGCGGGCGCGGGACACCTATGCCTTCAAGGCACGGCTGCGCTCGGCGGACCTGCTGCTGATCGACGACCTGCAGTTCATCGCCGGCAAGGATGCGACGCAGGAAGAATTCTTCCATACCGTCAACGAGATCATGGCCGCGGGGAAGCGCCTGGTGATCTCCGCCGATCGCTGCCCGCAAGCACTCGACGGGATCGAGCAGCGGATCGTCGGCCGCATGGCGATCGGCCTCGTCGCCGACATCAAGGCGCCGTCGCTGGAGCTTCGCCGCACGATCCTGCAGCGCAAGCTCACCGACCTGCCGGGCGCGCGGGTGCCGGCCGATGTGCTCGACCTGCTGGCGGGGCGGATCACTGGCAGCATCCGCGAGCTGGAAGGCGCGCTCAACCGAGTCGTGGCTTATGCGCAGCTGACCGGCGAGGCGATCGACCTCGACTTTGCGGTGGCGACTCTGGGTGATGTGCTGCGCGGGGCGCAGCGGCGGGTGACGATCGACGAAATCCAGAAGCTGGTCTCGACGCATTTCGACCTGAAGCCGGTCGACCTGGTCTCTGCGCGGCGTGCACGCGCGGTGGCACGGCCGCGACAGATCGCGATGTATCTCGCCAAGCGGCTGACCACGCGGTCGCTGCCGGAGATCGGGCGCAAGTTCGGCGGCCGCGACCATTCGACCGTGATCCATGCCGTGCGCCGGATCGAGGAACTGCGCGACAGCGACCGCGACGTCGACGGCGCGGTGCGCACGCTGATGCGCGAACTGGAGGGCTGAGGCCCTTCAGGCGCGTCGTAGCGCCGAATGCTGGCTGGATCAGAGAGAACCGCCGGGAGCGTCGAGGCTGCCGGCGGTTTCCTTGTTTCGTCAGACGTTGAAGCGGAAGAGCATCACGTCGCCGTCCTGGACGACATATTCCTTGCCCTCCTGCCTGAGCTTGCCCGCCTCGCGCGCGCCGGCTTCGCCCCCGCAGGCGATGTAGTCGTCATACGCGATGGTCTCGGCACGGATGAAGCCGCGTTCGAAATCGGTGTGGATCTCGCCAGCGGCCTGCGGCGCCTTGGAGCCGGCCGGAACCGTCCAGGCGCGGGCTTCCTTCGGGCCGACGGTGAAGAAGGTGAGGAGGTGGAGGAGCTTGTAGCCAGCGCGGATGACGCGGGCGAGGCCGGTTTCTTCGAGGCCCAGTTCCGCGAGGAACTCTCCGCGGTCCTCCGGCGGCATGGTCGCGATCTCGGCCTCGATCGCGGCGGAAACGACGACTGCCTCGGCGCCCTCGGCCGCTGCCTTTTCGAACACGCGCGCGGAGAGCGCATTACCGTTCGCGGCGTCGCTTTCGTTGACGTTGCAAACGTACAGTACCGGCTTGGCGGTGATCAGCTGCGCCTGCGCGAAGACGCGCTCCTCCTCGGCATCCTTGGGCTTGGTGAGGCGGGCAGGCTTGCCGTCGCGCAGCAGTTCGAGCGCCTGACCCAGCACGCTGGCGCCGATCTTGGCTTCCTTGTCGCCCTGCTGGCCCTTCTTGATGAGGTTGGGGACGCGCTTTTCGAGGCTTTCGAGGTCGGACAGCATCAGCTCGGTCTCGACCGTCTCGGCATCGGCGATCGGATCGACCTTGCCCTCGACGTGGGTGACGTCGCCATCCTCGAAGCAGCGCAGCACGTGGACGATCGCATCCACCTCGCGGATGTTGCCGAGGAACTGGTTGCCCAGCCCCTCACCCTTCGATGCGCCGCGCACCAGGCCGGCGATGTCGACGAAGGCGAGCTGAGTCTCGATGATCTTGGCGGACTTGGCGACGGCCGCCAGCTTCTGCAGCCGGGGGTCGGGGACGCCGACGTTGCCGACGTTCGGCTCGATCGTGCAGAACGGATAGTTCGCCGCCTGCGCCGCGGCCGTTTCGGTCAGCGCGTTGAAGAGGGTGGACTTGCCCACATTGGGCAGGCCCACGATGCCGCAGCGGAAACCCATGATAGATCCTTGAGATTAGGTGTTGCCGCGGCCTTAATGCGGCGGCGCGGCGGAAGCCACCCTCACCGCAGGCCTACCAGCGATAGTTGAAGCTGACGCTGATGCGATCCTGCTTGGCGCTGCTGGGCATCACTTCATGCCTGAGCCAGCTTTCCCACAGGAAAATCGTGCCGGGGCGCGGCTCGGCATGGACGAAACTGCCCTCGCGCGGCGGCGCTGCCATCATCAGGCCGAGCCGTGGATCCTCCAGCCGGAGCACCCCGGCGCCGGGCGGTACGCTGACGTAGAAGGTGCCGGAGACGACGCTGTGCGGGTGGATGTGCCCCGAATGCGCCCCGCCGGGCTTCAGCAGGTTCACCCACAGGCTGTCGAGCTTCAGCTTGCGCCCGCCAAGCTGGAAGCCGCATTCGGCGGCGAAGCGCGCGACGTGGCGATCGAGGTGGCGCTTCAGATCGGCAAAGGCAGGATCGCGCTGCGGCAGGTCGTCCAGCGAGGCGTAGGAGGTATAGCCGCGATAGCCATGCTCCTTCGACCACCGCTTGCCGGCGGTATCGTCCATGGCAAAGGTGCGGACAGATGCCTCCAGCTCCTCGAGCAGCGCGGCATCGTCGATCGTCTCTTCGTAGAAGAGGGTCGGGAACAGGGAGCGGACGGGCATCGCGGCGAGGTAGGCCCGCGTCGCAAGATTGCCAAGCCGAGCGATCAGCCGCCGAGAAGGCGGTGGATCAGCGCGAGGCCGGCGACCAGCAGCGCGAGCACCGCAGCGATCATCAGCAGGAGCACGTACAGCACGCCCCAGGTGCCGACGCCATTGTCCCGCCGCGCGACCCACCAGATCGAGAGGAGGACCGCGCCGAGAAGCGCGAGCCGCGGCGCAACGAAGGCGAGCGTCGCCAGGCACGCTGCCGCCACCGCCGGGGCAAGCCACCGGCGGACGCGGGCGCTGTGCTTCAGACCGGAGACCACTCCACCGGTTCCTCGCCCTCGTCGTCCTCGGACACGCGGGCGTGATCGGGGCCGATCGCCTCCAGCAGCTTGTCGAGCACCCAGTCGACCCCGGTGCCGCTGGCGCCGGAGATCGGGATCACCTCCGCGCCGCTGGCTTCCTGAAGCTCGGCGGAGAGAGCCTCGATCAGCTCGTCGTCGAGGGTGTCGATCTTGTTCAGCGCGACGACCACCGGCTTGTCTTCCAGCCCGCCGCCGTAAGCCATGAGCTCGTCGCGGACGATGCGATAGCTTTCCGCCACGTCGGCATCATTGGCGTCGACGAGGTGAAGCAGGACGCGGCAGCGCTCGATATGGCCGAGGAAACGATCGCCGATGCCGGCACCTTCCGCTGCGCCTTCGATCAGGCCGGGGATGTCGGCGACCACGAATTCCTGGCCCTTGTGGCGCACGACGCCGAGCTGCGGGCGGGTTGTGGTGAAGGCATAGGCGCCGACCTTCGCCTGTGCGTTCGTCACGGCGTTGATGAAGGTCGACTTGCCGGCGTTTGGCAGGCCGACGAGGCCAGCGTCGGCGAGCAGCTTGAGGCGCAGCCACACCCAGGCTTCCTCATGCGGCCAGCCGGTGCCGTGCTGGCGCGGCGCGCGATTGGTGGAGGTCTTGTAGCTCGCATTGCCGCGGCCGCCGTCTCCGCCGCGCAGGAACACCTCGCGCTGGCCGACCTCGACCAGATCGAGCAGCAGGGTACGCTCCTCGTCGTCGGCGAGAACCTGCGTGCCGACCGGCACCTTGATCACCAGATCCTCGCCGCCGGCGCCGGTGCGGTTCGAGCCCGCGCCGCCATGGCCGCGCTCGGCCCGGAAATGCTGGGTGTAGCGAAAGTCGATCAGCGTGTTCAGGCCGGCCACCGCTTCGAAGATGACGTCGCCGCCCTTGCCGCCGTTGCCGCCGTCCGGCCCGCCATATTCGATGAACTTTTCACGCCGGAAACTGACTGCGCCGGGGCCACCGGCGCCGGAGCGAACGAAGATCTTTGCTTGATCGAGGAAATGCATGCCAGCCGCTTAGCGCGTCGGCGCCGGTAAAGCGACCAAGGAGCGTTGCCGAAAACACGAAGGGCCGCTCCTTTTCCGGGAGCGACCCTTCCATTGTCAGCCAGTGACGGCCGTCTTCAGGCGAGGACCCCCGCGGTGGAAGTCGCACCCATCAGCGTTGCCGTCAGCGGCGTGAGACAATGAGACATTCGACCACCTCCTTTCCGTTGTTGAACGATGCGCCGGATGTGGGGGGAGTCGATGCGAATTCAATCACTTGCCGTGAAGATGAGGTGGCGGTTGAACCAACGGGCAAGTCCGGGACGCAAGCGGAACAATCTTCTTAACCTGCGTCACGAGCCAGCTGAAACGGTGGAACCCCGACGCCGTCATCAGATTTCGACCAGACCGGACATCGCTTGGAGGGCATGCGCATTGACCACCGATATCCTGCCACCTGACCTTCACGCAGGGACTCCTTCGCTGCTCGCGTTCCGTGAAGCCGCGTCCCGCGGATTGGGCAAGCGCCGCGGAACGATGCGCGTCGGAGAATTGTCGGTCGAAGCGCGGGCCGCGGACGATTCGGTGTGGGTGGTCGTGCGGCGCGCCGGGCACGGCGGCCTGGCGATACGCGCGGCGTATCTCGGCGGCGCGTTTGCGTGTGCCAAGGCGAAGTCGAGCGATGCGCAGGCGGTGGAGCTTGAGATCACGAGCCTGCTTGGCAACCACCGGGTGATCGTGAAGGCTTGCGGCGCAGCGCTGGACAATCTTCGGGTGACCACTCTCTTCACCCCGACGACACCTATCATCCTGCCTTATACGCCGCGTGACCTCTACCCGCTGGATGCGGAGGATGATCCCCTTGGTGCCGTCGGCAAGGTGGAGGCCCAGCAGCGCGGGCCCAACAGCGGGCTTTTGTATTTCCATGTCGACGAGCCGGCGTTCGGCCGGGTGCTGTACTTCCAGAACTTCACCGCCCTGAACGGCTATTTCACCGCAACGGGCACGGATCCCGTCGAGACGGTGGGCGGGAACTGGCCCGAGCTTGGCTATCTGATGCCGCCGGCCAAGGACGCGGAGCATCCTTTACAGGCGGGCGTGGAGGTCACGATATCGGATGCGATCCTGGTGTTCCGCTCCGATCCGCCGGAAGACGAATGCGGCTCGGCGCGCCAGTTCCTGCAGATGCTGGGTGCCGTCTATCGCACGCTGGAACTGCCCGGCACGACCTATCGCGACTGGGTTGCGCGATCCGAGCGAACATTGCGCGACCTGGATGAAGCGCCGGAAGCGACCATCCGGCACTATGGCCATCGCTACCTGCACCCCTACACGGCGAGCGAATACCCGGACAGCATGGTTCAGCTGTCGGTGGCGGCAGCGATCCACGACTGGGGCGTGTGGCGCGGGGAGCCGCATCCGCTGGAACGTGAACTGACCGCGGGCCTCGCCAAATTCTACGATACGAAGCTGAAGACGATCCGGCGGTACCTGCCCAATGTCGGCAAGGACAAGGACGCGAACGAGGTCGACAGCTGGTACCTCTATCACCCGCTGCTCAACCTATCGAACCTGGCGCTGGCCGGCGACGAGCAGGCGCGCAAGCTGTTCTTCGATTCGATCGACTTCGGGATCAAGGCCGCGCATCATTTCAACTACACCTGGCCGATCCAGTATGACGTCACCGACTTCTCGGTGATCACCAAGACGGCGCCGGTCGACCACCGCGGGCAAACCGATGTCGCCGGCATCTATGCCTGGGTGATGCTGCAGGCGTTCGAGCTCAGCGAGGAGGAGCGGTTCCTCAACGAGGCACGCAAGGCGCTGGATGCCGCGATGGGGCTGCGCTTCAACCTAAACTACCAGGCGAACCTGACGGCCTGGGGCGCTGCCGCCTGCATGCGGCTGTGGCGGGTGACCAACGAGGAAGTCTATCGCGACCAGGCCTATGTGTTCCTGGCGAGCTTCTTCCACAACGCGCAATTGTGGGAGAGCGAGATCGGGCACGCCCGGCATTATTCGAACTTCATGGCGGTCACGTGCCTGCAGGACGCGCCGTACATGGCGATGTACGAATGCTTCGAGACGTTCCTGGCGTTCGAGCGGTTCCTGAAGAGCAGCGGCCCCGAGCTCGATCCGTCGGTGCGGATGCTGGTGTCGGAATATTGCCGCTACGTGCTGTACCGCGCCTGGTATTATTATCCCGATGCATTGCCGCGCGAGACGCTTGCCGACGAGCAGCGGGACAGCAACGGGCATATCGACGTCAAATTGTCCTTCCCGGTGGAGGATCTGTACCCGGACGGCCAGGAAGCGGGGCAGGTCGGGCAGGAAGTGTATGGCGCCGGCGCGGCGTTCGTCTTCGCGACGCGCGCGTTCCACCAGATCGAGGACGCGCCGTTCCAGCTGTATTGCGATCACTTCCTGGGGGCGACGAAGCGAACGGCGGACAAGAGCCTAGCGCTGACGCTGGACGGCGGAGATGCGTGCGTCGCCCTGCTCAGCATCGTCCGGCTGAAACGGCGCAAGCTGCCATCGGTGAAGGTGATGACCGCGCTGGGCGACGTGATCCGGCCCTTCGGCAGCGACAAGGATCGTCTCGATTTCCACGTGCCCGCGAACGGCCGCGTGATCCTGATCTGGGAGTAGAGCATGACCGTGAGACGAACCTCGCTGCAGGGAAAGCGGATACTCCTTACCGGCGGGACGACCGGGATCGGGCGTGAGACGCTGGCGCTGTTGGTCGGCGCCGGCGCGCGCGTCCTCACCTTCGGCCGGCACGAGAAGAGCCTGGCGGATGCGCTGGCCTATGCCCGGGAGGGCAGCAGCACGGGCGAGGCGATCGGCCTGACGGCGGATTCCGCGACCCGCGACGGGATCGAGAAGGTGTTCGCCGCGGTCGACGAGAAGCTGGGCGGTATCGACATGCTGGTCGCCAGCGCAGCACTTGGCGCGGACCCGATCCACGAGATGGAGGAGGACGACTGGCGCTACGTGATCGAGGCCAATCTGATCGGCTACCTTTCCGCGGCGCGCGCGGCGATCAAGCGGATGGAACCGCACGGCGGCGGGCACCTGCTGTTCGTCGGTTCGATCAGCACCGAGATCAAGGCCGAGGGCGAGAGCGTCTATTCTGCCACCAAGGCCGGCGTGCAGGCCTTCGCCGAGACGCTGCGCAAGGAAGTGGCCGGGATGAACATCAAGGTCAGCGTCGTGCAGCCAGGCTCCGTCGAGACCGACATGCAGGAATGCAGCGAAGAGGAGAAGCGCGAGGCCGTGGCCAACGACGAGATGCTCCATGCGGAGGAAGTGGCCGATGCGATCGCCTGGGTACTCACCCGCTCGCCGCGCACCGACGTGGTGAACCTGCGGATCGAGCCGCGGGTGCAGAAGACCAGCTGAACGCGGGAGCCAAGCCGTCATGAAAGCCGCGCTGAAAACGGCCGAGGGCACGTTCGACGTCACCGAGACGGAGCGCCCGATCATCCCTGCATCGAACTTCGTGCTGGCCCGGGTCCGCGTCGCCGGCATCTGCGGTACGGACCTGCGCCACTGGAAGAAGCACGAGCCCGAACTCGAATGCCACATCATGGGCCACGAACTGGCCGGCGAGGTGGTGGAAGTGGGGGAGGACGTGAGCAACGTCACGCCCGGCGACCGCGTCGTCATCGAGACGGTGATGGGCGACGGCGTATGCGACTATTGCCGCATCCAGCGCTACAATGTGTGCGAGCATCTGTACGACGTGCGCACGCGCTATGTGTCGCGCGCCTATGCGGAATATGTCGTCGGGCCGGCCGAGAAATTCTACCGCCTGCCCGACCACGTCAGCTTCGAGGAAGCATCGCTGATCGACACTTTCTCGGTCTGCCTGCACGCGCAGCATCTGTCGGGGTTGGGCATCAACGACAAGGTGGCGGTGATCGGCGCGGGGCCGATCGGCCTTGGCCAGATGATGCTGGCCAAGGCGAGCGGCGCGGATGTGATCATCTGCGACGTGGTGGATAGTGCGCTGGCGCTGGCGAAGGAGCTTGGCGCGGATGCGGTGGGCAACAGTGCGACCGAGGATCCGGTCGAACGCGTGAAGGCGTTTACCGGCGGGCGCGGCGCGGACATCGTGTTCGAATGCGTCGGTGGCGAGATGATGCCGCAAACGCTGCCGCAAGCGACGAGGATGGTGCGGCGTGCGGGCAAGGTGGTGATCGTCGGCGGGTTCGACGATGGCGAAACGTCGATCCCGCTCGAATGGCAGCGACTGCAGATGAGCGAGGTGCAACTGATCCTGAGCGCCAGCTTCGCGATGCACGACATCTATCGCGAGCAGGGCATGGTGCTGGACCTGATCGCCAAGGGACGCATCGACGTGAAGAAGATGATCACCCACCGCTTCCCGCTCGATCGGATCAACGAGGCGTTCGACACGGCGCAGCGCAAGGAGGAGACGGGCGCCGTCTTCGTGGCGATCACGATGGATTGAGCTGTGCGGTCGCGCTGGGTGTCGGGGACTACCCGCGGTAGCGCAGTGCCTCGAGCACGATGGCAAAGGCGGGCGTCGGCTGGCGGCGGCTGGGATAATAGAGGTGATAGCCGGGGAAGGCGGGCGAGTAGCGCGACAAGACCATTTCCAGCGCGCCGCTGTCGAGATGACGCTGCACCAGGGCTTGCGGCAGATAGCCGATGCCGAAGCCTTGCACCGCCGCCTTCATGATCGAGAAGACCGACGAGAAGGTGAGCTGGCCCTCGACCCGGACCTTGCGTTCGCGGCCGTCCTCCTCGAATTCCCAGGCGTAGAGCCCGCCGTAGGTGGGAAGGCGAAGGTTGATGCACTGGTGGGCAGTGAGCGCCTCCAGCGACTCGGGCCTGCCGTGGGCGTCGAGATAGGCAGGGGAGGCGATCGCGACCATTCGCTCGTCAGGGCCGATCGGCACGGCGATCATGTCTCCGGCGATGATTTCCCCGAAGCGGACGCCGGCGTCGAAGCGCTCGGCGACGATGTCGGTCAGGCGATAGTCGGTGGCGATCTCGACATGGATGTCGGGATAGTCACGCAACAATGGGGATAGGCGCGGCCAGAGGACGGTGGTGAAGGAATTTTCGTCCGCGCTGATCCGCACCGTGCCGGCCGGTTTGTCGCGCCAGGCGCTGAGCGCGGCGACGTCCGCCTCGATCTCCGCAAAACGCGGGGCGAGCGACAGCAGCAGGCGCTCGCCCGCCTCGGTCGGCGTGACGCTGCGCGTGGTGCGATTGAGCAGGCGGACGCCGAGCCGCTCCTCCAGCGCGCGCATGCTGTGACTGAGCGCCGAAGGTGTGACGCCGAGCTGCGCTGCGGCGCGCGTGAAGCTGCGTTCGCGGCCCACCGCGAGGAAGGCGGAAAGCTCCGCCAGGTGCTGCCGGTTCATTGTTGAGCTGTGTTCACAACCACGTGAAGATCATAGCGGCTAATCGACAGGGCGCGCCATCGCTATCTGAGGGTTCGCGAGGAAGGCATGCCGCCAGGATGCGGCAGCCGACCGAGGCGTCGGGCATGGCCGTTTGGCAGCCCGATCCATCTTCACAAGGAGGAACCTGCCCATGACCGTCATGGCCTATGGCGCTTATGCCGCTGACAAGCCCGTCGAGCCGATCACGATCGAGCGCCGCACCCCCGGCCCGAACGACGTTCAGATCGATATCGCTTATTGCGGCGTCTGCCATTCGGACCTGCACCAGATCCGATCGGAATGGAGCGGCACGATCTATCCTTGCGTGCCGGGCCACGAGATCGTCGGGCGTGTCAGCGCCGTCGGCAGCGACGTGACGAAGTTCGCGGTAGGTGACGTGGTTGGCGTCGGCTGCATGGTCGACAGCTGCCAGCATTGCCATTCGTGCGCCGAAGGGGTGGAGCAATATTGCGAGAACGGCTTCACCGGCACCTATAATTCGCCGACGCCGGATGCGCCGGGCCACACGCTGGGCGGCTATTCCCAGTCGATCGTCGTCAGCGACAAGTTCGTGCTGAAGGTGCGCCATTCCGAGGATCAGCTGGCTGCCGTCGCGCCGCTGCTGTGCGCCGGCATCACCACCTGGTCGCCGCTGCGCCACTGGAACGTCGGCCCGGGCAAGAAGGTGGGCATCGTCGGCATCGGCGGGCTTGGCCATATGGGCGTGAAGCTGGCGCACGCGCTGGGCGCGCATGTCGTTGCCTTCACCACGTCCGAGAGCAAGCGCGCCGATGCGCTGGCGCTGGGGGCGGACGAAGTGGTCGTATCGCGCAATCCGGACGAGATGGCGGCGCACGAGAACAGCTTCGACTTCATCCTGGATACGGTGGCGGCGAGCCATAACCTCGACGCCTTCACCGCGCTGCTGAAGCGCGAGGGGACGCTGACGCTGGTGGGCGTGCCGGAACATGCGCACCCGTCGCCCGACGTGTCGGCGCTGATCTTCAAGCGGCGGCATATCGCGGGTTCGCTGATCGGCGGCATCGCCGAGACGCAGGAGATGCTCGATTTCTGCGCCGAGCACGGCATCGTTTCGGACATCGAGATGATTGCCGCGCAGGAGATCGACACCGCTTACGAGCGGATGCTGCGCAGTGACGTGAAGTACCGCTTCGTGATCGACATCGCGACGATGGCTGCCTGACCTGCCCGGCGGCGCGGCTTGCCCCGGTCGCGCCGCCACTCCTTGCAATCGTCGGCCCGGCTGGCAGGCTTGCCAGTAGCGCGAGGGTAGGTTCGCAAGGCTAAAGGCCTGCGAGATAAGCGAGGGAGAGGGCAGATGACGGATCTTCCGCCGACATTCGGCGAGGCGCTGGCGCGGCATGCGGCGGAGCGTCCGGCGCAGGTGGCGCTTCGGTTCGAGGATCGAGTCACCGATTACGGAACCTTCGACCGGCACGCGAGCCAGATCGCCAACGGCCTGATCGCCATGGGCCTGCAGAAGGGCGACCGCGTCGCCTACGTCGGCAAGAACAGCGACTGGGCGGTGGAGCTGGCGCTGGGCGTGGCGCGCGCCGGCATGGTGCTGGTGCCGGTGATCTGGCGGCTGGCGCCGGCCGAGATCGACGGGATCCTGCGCGATGCGGCTGCCGCGGTGCTGTTCGTCGAGCCCGGCTTCGCGCGCGATTACGGCATGCCGCAGACGATCGTGCTGGACGAGCGCTTTGCCCGCTGGCGCGACGCGCAAAGCGACGCGCCCCCGCCCTTCGCCGTCACCGAGAATGATGTCGTCCTGCAGCTCTACACGTCCGGCACCACGGGCGCGCCCAAGGGCGTGATGCTGAGCCACGCCAACGGCATTCGCCAGCGCCGCGCGCAGATCGAGGCGGGGATCGACTGGCTGCTGGCCGAGCCCGGAGACACGACGATCATCGCCATGCCTTACGGCCATATCGGCGGTGTCGGCGTGGCGCTGGGCGCGGTGAACAGCGGGCAGGAACTGATCATCCATGCCGAATATGATGCCGGCGAGGTGATGGACGCGATCGCCGCGCATCGCGTGCGGCGGCTGTTCCTGGTGCCGGCGGCGATCGGCCTGATGCTGCAGCACCCCAAGGCGGCCACTGCCGATTTCTCGTCGATCGAGACCTTGTCCTACGGAGCGAGCCCGATTCCCCTGCCGCTGCTCCAGCAGGCGGTCGCGCGGATCGGCTGCGGCTTCGTACAGGTCTATGGCATGACGGAGACGTGGGGATCGATCGTCGCCCTGCCGCCCGAGGATCACTTGCCGGGCCGCGAGCACAAGATGACGGCGGCGGGCAAGCCGCTGCCGGGCGTCGAGATCAGGATCCTGGACGAGGACGGCAATGATCTGCCGCGGGGCGAGATCGGCGAAGTCGCCATCCGCAGCCCGAACAACACGCGCGGCTATTGGAACAAGCCCGAGGAAAGCGCGAAGGCGCTGATCGGCGACGGCTGGCTGCGCACGGGGGACGCGGGGATCCTCGACGAGGAGGGCTATCTCTACATCCAGGATCGCATCAAGGACATGATCATCACCGGGGCGGAGAACGTCTATCCCGCCGAGGTGGAGAGCGCGATTTACGGCCACCCTGCAGTGGCGGATGTTGCGGTGATCGGCGTGCCGGATCCGAAATGGGGCGAGGCGGTGAAGGCGATGGTGGTGCTGAAGCCCGGCGCCGAAGCCGACGAGGCAGCGATCATCGGCCACGCCCGCGAGCGGATCGCCGGCTTCAAATGCCCCAAGAGCGTCGACTTCATCGAGGCGCTGCCGCGCAACCCGTCCGGCAAGATCCTGCGCCGGACGCTGCGCGAACCATTTTGGGCGGGACTCGATCGGAGGGTGAATTGATGAGCTTTGCACGCAGCGACGAACAGCGGATGCTGGCCGAGAGCCTCGACGCCGCGCTGGCCGATGGCGGGGCGGACTGGAACCGCGCCGTGGTTGAGGCCGGGCTCGACGGGCTTGGCGTGGCGGAGGACGAAGGCGGGCTTGGTACCGAGCTGCGCGATGCGGCGGTGGTCGCGGCGGCCTTCGGACGTGCCAACGTCATCCTCCCCTGGGCGGAGCATTGGGTGGCGACGCGGCTTGGTGCGCGGAGCGGCGACGGCGCGCGGGCGGCGACGGCTGGTGAGGCGCTGGCGCTGGCCAATGACGCGGATCGCCGCGGCTGGGCGGAGGATGCGCTGACGGTGCTGCATTGCGCCGAGATCGTCGGCCTGTGCCGCACGATGCTGCGCGATGCGGCGACCTTTTCCAAGGAGCGCCGCCAGTTCGGCGTCGCCATCGCGAGCTTCCAGGCACTGCGCCACCGCATGGCGGACATGGCGATGATCCTCGAGCAGGCCGATGCGATCACCGGCGTCGCGATCGACGCGATGGAGGGAGAGGACCGAGCGCGGGCCGTCTCCGCCGCGCGGGTGGTGTGCGACGATGCGGCGCGGATCGTGGGCGAGGGCGCGGTGCAGATCCATGGCGCGATGGGGCTGACGGCCGAGCTTCGGCTGGGCGGATTCTTCCGCCGCGCGCGGGCGCTGGCGCAGGGGGACGGCACGGCGCGGGCGCACATCCGGCGGTATGCGGCGTGAGCGATCGGGCACGCATCGCACGATAATGGCGTTTCATCGGTAGCCGATGGTCGGCTATGGCGCGGCTTTGACGGGTAACGACGGAGCCGCGCGTGGCGGAAGTGCTGATCCTCACCACCGGCGGGACGATCGACAAACTCTATTTCGACGCGCTGAGCACGTACCAGATCGGTGACAGCGTGGTCGACCGGCTGCTGCAGACGGCGCGGGTGGCTCTGCCGTATCGGCGCGTCGAGCTGATGCGCAAGGACAGCCTGGAGCTGACCGACGAGGACCGCGCGGCGATCGCCGCGGCGGTGCGCGAGGCGCCCGAGCGGCACATCGTGATCACCCATGGCACCGATACTATGACCGAGACGGCGCAGGCGCTGGCCGGCATCGCGGGCAAGACGATCGTGCTGGTCGGCGCGCTGGCGCCGGCGCGCTTCGCCGAGAGCGACGCCACCTTCAACCTCGGCATGGCCTTCGCCACGGCGCAGGTGGCGCCGGCGGGCGTGTGGATCGCCATGAACGGCACGATCTTCGCCGGCGACAAGGTGCGCAAGGACAGGACAGTCAATGCGTTCGTAGCGGATTGACGGCGCGCCGGCCGTATTGTTGATGTCATACACCTTCGGCTAAGCCAGCCGGCGGCAAGGCAGGAATACAGAATGAAACTAGTTCGCGGCGCGTGGAAACTGCTCGTCGGCATCAAGGACGCGCTGGTGCTGGTGGCGATGCTGCTGTTCTTCGGCCTGCTGTTCGCGGCGCTGAACAGCCGCCAGTCGCCTGCCGCCATCAAGGACGGCGCGCTGGTGCTGGATTTTGCCGGCCCGATTGTCGAGCAGCCGGAGGAAACCCCGCCGCTCGCGTTTGCGACCGGGCAAGAGATCGGCCAGCAATACCGCCTGCGCGACGTGATCCGCGCGATCAACAAGGCGAAGGACGACGACCGGGTGAAGGCGATCGTGCTGGATCTCGATCGCTTCGGCGGCGCCTATCCGGCGACACTGGGCGAAGTGGCCGATGCCCTGGCGCAGGTGCGCCAGGCGGGGAAGCCCGTGCTGGCCTATGCCACCGGCTACACCGACGGCGGCTATCGCCTGGCGGCGGCGGCAAGCGAGATCTGGATGGATCCGCTGGGCGGGACCTATTTTCGCGGCCCCGGCGGCACGCAGCTTTACTACAAGGGGCTGATCGACAAGCTGGGCGTCAACGTCCACGTCTATCGCGTCGGCAAGTTCAAATCGGCGATCGAGCCCTACACCCGCACGGACGAGAGCCCGGAATCGCGCGAGGCTTCGCTGGCGCTGTACGGCAATCTGTTCGAACAGTGGAAGGAATCGATCGCCAAGCATCGGCCGAAGGCGAAGTTTGCCGACTGGCTGACCGCGCCGGACAGGCTGGTGCGGCAGGCGAACGGCGATATCGGCCAGGCGAACCTTTCGACCGGGCTTGTCGACAAGCTGGGCGACCGGCTGGCGTTCAACCAGCGCGTGGCGAAGATCGCCGGTACGGAATCGGGCAAGCCGGCCAATTGGTACAAGCGGATCAAGCTCGACGCCTATATCAACGCCGATCCGCTGCCGGCGAAGGGCGAGGTGGGCGTCGTTACGGTCGCCGGCGAGATCGTCGACGGCAAGGCGGGGCCGGGCACCGCGGGCGGCGATACCATCGCCAAGTACATCTATGACGGGCTGGCAAAGAAGAACCTGAAGGCGCTGGTGGTTCGCGTCGATTCGCCGGGCGGTTCGGTGACCGCGTCGGAGAAGATCCGCGTCGCGCTGATGGAAGCGAAGCGGCAGGGGCTGCCGATCGTCGTATCGATGGGCGGGCTGGCGGCGTCGGGCGGCTATTGGGTGTCGACGCCGGCGGACGTGATCTTTGCCGAGCCGGGGACGATCACCGGATCGATCGGCATCTTCGGCATCATCCCGACGTTCGAAAACACGCTGGCCAAGATCGGCGTGACCACCGACGGCGTGAAGCTGACGCCGCTCGCCGGCCAGCCCGACGTGCTTGGCGGGATCGATGCCGAAGCGAACGCGATGATCCAGTCGACCGTCGAGCACGGCTATTCGCGGTTCCTGGCCTATGTATCGCAATCGCGGAAGATGCCGGTCGCGCGAGTGAACGAGATCGCGCAGGGCCGGGTGTGGACCGGCGGCACCGCGCGGCAGATCGGCCTCGTTGACCGGTTCGGCACGGTGAGCGATGCGATTGCCGAGGCAGCGCGCCGGGCGAAGCTGGACCCGGCCAAGGCGAAGCCGGTGTATCTGGAGAAGAAGCCGAGCTGGGCCGCGCAACTGGCGCGGCAGATCGGCAGCGAGGAGGACGATGCCGCGGCGCCAACCGACGCGCTGGCGCGGATCGCCTGGGAGCAGCGGCAGGTGCTGGCAAAGGCCGTGGGCGACGTCCGCCGGCTTGCGATGGGCGGCGGCATCCAGGCGCGGTGCCTGGAATGCGGCGGGCTGGGGCCGGTGTCGGCCCGCACCGGCGACGTGACCCTGTTCGAGGCGGTGCTGGCCCGCGTGGGGCTGTGAGCGGGCGATGAGCCTTGTCGCGCTGCTGCTGCTGGCGCAGGCGGCGCCGGCGGTGGGCGCCGCACCGCCGGCGCCAGTGGCCGGCGTGCAGCCCGCCTCACCCCGGACGCTGAGCGGGCGCTTCACTTGCCCGGCAGAGATCTATGAGATCCAGGTGACGGCGGCGCCGCTGGCGGGCACTGGCGCGGTGCTGGACCGGCTGACCATCGCCGGCCAGCCGGTCGATGCTGGCTCGCTTGCCGAAGCGCGGCGAATGACGGCGCGACTGGCGGATATCCAGTCGCTCGACGTGCGCTGCCTGCCCGAGGGCGGGGGCGAGCTGAGCGTCTATGGCACGCAGGCGACGCCGGGCGCGCCGCCGCGGCGGGCGCGGATGCGTGGCACGCTGAAAAGCGGGCGGGTATCGAACCTGGTGGTGGGCGTGGCGCAGCGATGACGATCGCGATCCGCGCGGCAACGCCCGAAGATGCTGCCGCGATCGCGACGATCTACACCCCGTTCGTGACGGACGGTGTCGTCTCGTTCGAGGCGACCGCGCCCGGGGCGGCGCAGATACGCGAGCGGATGGCCTCATCGGACGGGTTCTATCCCTGGCTGGTCGCGACTGAAGCAGGTAACGAGGGAGAGCAGGTGCTGGGCTATGCCTATGCCGGTCGCTTCCGGGAGCGGGATGCTTATCGCTACGTCACGGAGACCTCGATCTATCTGGCGCGCGCCGCGGAGGGGCGGGGCATTGGCCGCGCCCTATACGGCGCGCTGCTGGCGACGCTGCGGGTGCAGGGATTCACCGAGGCAATGGGGGTGATCGCGCTGCCGAACGATCGATCGGTGCGGCTGCACGAGGCGCTGGGGTTTCGCCGCGCCGGCGTGCTGGAGGCGGTTGGGCGCAAGCATGGCCAATGGGTTGATATTGGCCTGTGGCAGTGTGCGCTGGGCAAGCGCGGTGCGTCGCCGGCCGAGTTGCGGCGGTTTGTCGATGTGGGCGTTCGGCTTATCGCTTAGGGGCGACTTCGAAGGGAAGAGCGGGACCCCGGCTCGAGGCCGGGTGACAGTGGTTGGTCGTGCGGGGCCGGTCAGCGCTTGCCGCGATAGGCGGGCAAATGGATCTGCCAGCGGATCGCAGCGGCGCGCAGGGCGAAGCCGGCGACGGCAGCGATGATCGCGGCGGCGACCGGCGGCATGCCGAGCAAGGTCATCGCGACATAAAGCGCGGCGGCGAGCGCAGCGGCGGTGACATAGAGTTCCGGGCGCATCAGGATCGAGGGCTCGCCGGCCAGCACGTCACGAATGATGCCGCCGACACAGGCCGTTACCACCCCCATGACGAAGGCGGGCACGGGCGGCACGCCATAGCGCAGCGCCTTGGACGCACCGTAGACGGCGTAGGCGGCGAGACCGACGGCATCGAACCAGTCGAGCGCAGCGCCGCGCCACCAGCGTTCCGGCGTGATCCAGATGATTAAC
Source organism: uncultured Stakelama sp. (assembly GCA_964390515.1). Classification (GTDB taxonomy): domain Bacteria; phylum Pseudomonadota; class Alphaproteobacteria; order Sphingomonadales; family Sphingomonadaceae; genus Sphingomonas. The sequence goes on along the minus strand of CAYMIU010000015.1, from coordinate 22,731 downwards.
GCGACCGTGAGGCAGGCAGTCGGCACGCGGCTGTCGACGATCCAGAATACCGGCGCGCCGATCAGGAGATCGCGCACCGTACCACCGCCAACGCCGGTGATCAGCGCGAAGAAAACGAGCGTCACGATCGTCTGCCCGCGCCGCGCCGCCGCAAGCGCACCCGAGGCGGCGAACACGGCCATCCCGGCAAGATCGAACCATGGCGCGAAGGCGGGAACGAGGGTGTCGGGCGGCATGCCGGAAGCGCTATCAGATCAGGCACGCCGCCGGGAGGCGCGCTCAGCTGAAATTATGCTTGAGCGTGAAGTACGGCAGGATGTGCTGATTGCGGACGCGATCCTCGACCCGGTAGGGCAGGGGCGTCCGGCGATCGGGCAGGAAGAACAGCCGTTCGCGCCGCGAGGCAAGATTGCCGAGATTGTCGACGCCCAGCGTCACCGTGGTGGTGCGGCTGGGGCGGTATTCGACGAAGGCGGTGACATAGGGGTTGCCGGGATAAAGCGTGTCCAGCTCGTCCTGGCGATAGGTGGTATAGGGATCGTCGCCCTGGAAGCCGACGCCCCAGGCGAAGCTGCCGAGATCCTGCCGCCAGTTCACCTCATAGACGAAGGGCGAATTGCCGGAATATTTGCGGTGGCGGCCGGTATAGGGATCGCGCACCGAGGTGCCGACATAGGAGAGGCGGCCCGAGATGCGGCCGCCCTTGATCCCGAAGCGGCCGACCGGAATGTCGAAGGTGGCGCGCGCGATCTTGCTGGTGCCGTCACCAAGGTTGCCCGGCGCATCGAACCCTTCGGGCGTGGGCACGCGATCCTGCACCAGCGCAGTGCGGGTATAGCCGAGCTCGACCTTCACCTGGCCGTCACCCAGCACCTGCTTCTCGATCGTCGCCAGCGCTTCCCATGACCGCTGCGGCAGGAGATCGGGATTGCCGCCGTTGACGCGCTCGTTGGACAGCTCGGCGGCGCTGATGAAATCCTCGAACTGCAGCTGCGCGACGTTGCGGGCGATCGACGCCTGGGCACGCCAGCCGTCACCGATCCGCCAATCCAAGTTGATCTTGGGCTTCAGGAAGCGGAGCGAGCGTTCCGCCTCGGCATCGCCATCGACGGTCAGACGCGAAAACTCGTAGTTGAGTGCGAGGTCCATGCGCAGCTTCGGCGTGAGCGAGCGGCTGGCGTTGGCGAAGGCCTCCACGCGATATTCGGTGACGGTGGCATCGTCGACCGGCAGATCGATGCGGGTGCGCACGCCATCGGAGCCGAAGCCGAACAGATCGACCTTGCTGCGCAGGCGATTGAGCGCGCCCTCGACCCCGGTTTCGACCGACCAGTCACCGAGATCAGGCCGGGTCCACAGGCCGCGCAGCACCGCTTCGTCGCGCTGGCTGCGGACATTCTGCTGATAGCCGTCGGTGACGTTGCCGCGCACGCGCAGCAGCGACACTTCGCGGTTCGTCCGGTCGCGCCGGGTGGCGAGGCCGATCAGCTTGAGGCCGCCGCCCATGAAGGGGCGCTGGACGTCACCGCCGACTTCCCATTCGTCGAAATAGAAGCGCTGGTTGAGGCGATCGTCGCGGATCGGGCCGGAGGCGGGGAAGACGTCATTTGTCTGATCGAGGCGGAAGCGATCGAAGGCGTAGCGGGCGTTGAAGCGCGCGGTTTCGAACTGCGACGCCTTATAATCCCACGAGCCCGAGACGTAGGCGTTGGGATCCGCGATCGCGTTGAATTTGCGGCGATACTCTATTTCCTCGCCGGACGGGAGCGCGCGGACCCGGTCATAGCCCTTCTCACTCGTCTGGTTATTGTTGACGCCGATCGCGGCGTTGAAGGTGGAATTGCCGCTGCGTTTCAGTGCCGAGACGCTGCCTTCGGGAAGGAGCTTCCCGTCGAACTGGCGGCGCACGCTGCCGGTGACGGTGCCCGCAACCCCGCCGCCGCCAGCAAGGATGAGGTTCACCACCTGCGCCTTCCCGCTATATTCCGCGCCGAAGAGTGTGCCGGGGCCGACCTCCACCCGCGCCACCTGGCTCGCCGGGATGCGCGCGAGCACCACGTCGATCGTGTCGCTTTTCGAGGAGGGGCGCTGGCCGTTGATGACGACGTTGCCGGCGGCCTGGCCGAAGCCGCGCACTTCCTCGTTGCTGAGTTCCAGCGTGAAGCCGGGGACGCGGCGGACGATCTCAAGCGCGTTGGCGGGCTGGAAGCGCTGGAAGAAGGCGGCGTCATAGCTGGTGCGACCGGCGGCATCGACGGTCTGCGCGACGGCCGGGACAGGCGCGAGGGCAAGCACCAGCGCAAGCGCGCCGGCCAGTTCGATACGCATTACTCACATTCCCCGTTCGCGACCCCTCGCAACGCGGCCATACGCAAGAGACAGGCCAAGCGCCATCGGCGTTACGGTGGTAGGGAACTGGCGCGCGGCGGAGGCGGGAGTGTGTGCGGAAACGGACGGGCGCTGTCCGATTGCGGACGGTTCAGGCGCCGCGCCAGTCGTCCAGTGCGGCGTCATAATCGTCGCGCGCCTTGATCCGCTTGCGATCGAGCGCGGCACGTTCGGCCGCCTGCGCCTTGTCGAGCGCGCGCCGCCTGGCGGCGAGCGCTTCCTCCTCGCGCTTCAGGGCCTCGCGTTCGGACTTGTGGCGGGCCTCTGCGGTTTCCAGCGCTGCCTCCGCGGCGTCCAGCTTCGCGCGGGAGGGTTTGGGTTTGGGCTTCGGCTTCGGCTTCGGCTTGGCCTGGGGGCGGGCCGGGGCGGCCGGCTTCCTGGCGGATGTCTTGCGCGGAGGTGTCTTGCGCGGGGGCGGGGCCTCCGGCTCGTCGGGCGCGGTGCGGGGCACGCGGATCACCTCGCCGGGGCGGGCGAGCGGTTCGGCGGTCAGCGCCGGATCGGAGACGACTTCCGCGATCCCGCGCGCGAAGAGATTCGCGTCGCTGCCCCATGCCTTCAGCGCCGCTTTCTGGCTGGTCGCCGCGACATAGGCGTCGTGGAAACCGGCGGGGGTGCGATAGACCTTCAGCTTCGCCATGCACCCACTTGTCGCCCGGCCGTGCCGAAGCGGCAAGCGCCGTCTCGACACCGCCATATGAGCCGCCTATCGGTCTCGCGACATACGGAATTTTGGGGGAAAGAATGCCGACAGCCAGCAAGGTGCTCGATCGCGTCCTCGTGCTCGAAATGGTTCGCGTGACGGAGGCTGCGGCGATCGGCGCCTCCACGCTCATCGGCCGCGGCGACGAGAAGGCCGCGGATGCGGCGGCGGTCGAGGCGATGCGCGAGGCGCTGAACACGCTCGACATCGACGGCACGGTGGTGATCGGCGAGGGCGAGCGCGACGAGGCCCCGATGCTGTACATCGGCGAGAAGGTGGGCGCGGCGCAGGGCACCGGCCCCAAGATCGACATCGCGCTCGATCCGCTGGAAGGCACCACGATCTGCGCCAAGGCGGGGCCGAACAGCCTCGCCGTGCTGGCGATCGGCGAAGAGGGCTGCCTGCTCAACGCGCCCGATGTTTACATGGACAAGCTGGCCGTTGGCCCGGGCCTGCCCGAGGGGATCATCGATCTCGACAAGACGCCGACGCAGAATGTCGAGGCGATCGCGGCCGCCAAGGGCGTGAAGCCGAACGAGATCATCGCCTGCGTGCTCGATCGCCCGCGCCACGAGAAGCTGATCGCGGAGCTTCGTTCGATCGGCTGCGGCGTGGTGCTGATCGGTGATGGCGACGTTGCCGGCGTGATCGCGACGACCAACCCCGACACGACGATCGACGTTTACATGGGTTCGGGCGGTGCGCCGGAGGGCGTGCTTGCCTGCGCCGCGCTGCGCTGCGTCGGCGGGCAGTTCAAGGGCCGCCTGTTGTTCCGCAACGAGGACGAGCGCGCGCGTGCCCGCAAGTGGGGCATCACGGATCTCGACAAGCAATATGACCTGAAGGAACTGGCGAAGGGCGACTGCATCTTCGCGGCGACCGGCGTCACCGACGGATCGCTGCTGGAAGGCGTGAAGCGCCGCGGCAAGACGATGACCACCGAGAGCGTGGTGATGCGCGCCTCGTCGGGCACGGTGCGCTGGGTGAAGGGCGAGCACCGCCTGGATCGCTGATGCTTCCCGCGCTGCTGCTGGCGCTGGCGATCGCGATGATCGTCGGCGGGTGGTGGCGCAGGAAGAGCCTGGCGTCGATCATTGCCGATCGGCTGCGGGGCCCCTTGCCTTCGCGGCCGCGCTCCTCGCTCGCCTGGTCGGCGGGGATCATCATCATGTACGGCGCGACGTCGCTGGTGGCGCTGTCGCTGCTGGGGCGGCTGGACGGGCTGTGGGTACTGCCGCCGGAGCTTGGGGCGGCACGGGCCGCGCTCGGCATCGCGCCGATCGAAATGGCGGAGCTTGGGCGGCTGGCCGGGGCGATCGGCGGCGGCTTCGTGCTGGGCGCGGCCTTCGTCGTGCTGGCGCTGAAGCGCGGGTGGCGGTGGCTCGATCCGCCCTATCGATCTTCAGCCGTCGCAATGCGCGGCGACGAGGTTGGCGCGGCGCTGGCGTTATCGGCGGCGGCGGGCATCGCGGAGGAATTGTTCTTCCGGCTGACGGTGCCGCTGCTGGCGGCGGGCGTGTTCGGCAGCGGTGTCGCGGGCTGTGCGCTCGGCTGGGCGCTGTTCACGCTGGCGCACCGCTACCAGGGGCGCGGCGGGATGATCGCGGTCGGCGTGGTGGGCGCGGTGCTCGGCTGGCTGTATCTTGCGACCGGGCAGCTGTGGCTGGTCATCGTGCTGCACACGCTGGTTGATGCGAACGCGCTGGTGGTGCGGCCGTGGCTGGAGCGGCGGCTGCGGCGCGGATAGGCGCGCGGAAGAGAAGGAGCGAAACCGCGGATCGGGTGCGGGGTGACGGCTCGCCTGGGAGGCTGCCGTCCTTGCGCGCGGCAAGAACGGCAGCTGAAGCTTACTTGCTGCGTTCGACCTGTTCGAAGTCGAGCTCGACCGGAGTGGCGCGGCCGAAGATCGATACCGACACCTTGACCTTGGCCTTGTCGAAATCGAGTTCCTCGACGGTGCCGTTGAAGCTCGCGAACGGGCCGTCGAGCACCTTGACCGAATCGCCGATCTCGAAATCGACCTTGACCTTGGTCTTCGGCGCGGCGGCGGCCTCTTCCTTGCTGTTCAGCATGCGCGCGGCTTCCGCCTCGCTCACCGCCTGCGGCTTGCCCGACGAGCCGAGGAAGCCGGTGACCTTCGGGGTGTTCTTGACGAGGTGATAGACTTGGTCGGTCATCTCGAGCTTGGCGAGCACATAGCCCGGCATGAACTTGCGCTCGACCTGCACCTTCTTGCCGCGGCGCGCTTCCTGCACCGTTTCGGTCGGCACTTCGATCTGCTCGACGAGGTGCTCCAGCCCCATGCGCGCGGCCTCGGCCAGGATCGAATCGCGCACCTTTCCTTCGAAACCGGAATAGGCGTGGATGATGTACCAGCGTGGCATGTTGCTGACGCGTCCTTTTCTTACTTGGCCAGGCTAAGCAGCGCGTTGACGATCGCGTTGAAGATCGTGTCCACGCCCAGGAAGAACAGCGCGAGGATCGTCGTCATGATCATCACCATAACACCAGTCATGATCGTCTCGCGCCGGGTGGGCCAGACGATCTTCTTGGTCTCGGTGCGGACCTGGTTGATGAACTCGATCGGAGTCGTCTTTGCCACGTGCCTTGCCTTCAATCATTCGAGCCGAAAACGGGGCATAAGCTCTCTACCGCTTTCCCGTCTAAGGGAACGGTGAGTGGCTGTCCGCGCTGTCGGATGCGTCGCGCGAGATAGCGTTGCAGGGCCGCGAGGGCAAGAGGAGCGGGTGGCCGAACATGGCCGCAGCGGCATTACTGCCGAATTAGTTCGACCCAGACGTCGCGTTTTTTCGGCGCACCGCGCTGAGTATAGAAATTGCGCTCGCGATCCTCGACCACGTCGAGCGCCGTCTTGCCCGGATTGTCGCTGACCATCGTCGCGGGAAGGGCTGGCAGGGGAGCTCGGATTCGAACCGAGGGCCTTCGGTTTTGGAGACCGACGCTCTAACCAGCTGAGCTACACCCCTGCAGCGACACCGCCCTTAGCGGGCAGTGCGGCGCTGTTCAAGCGGCGCGGGACGCGGATCGACTGCGGAGTGCAACGGCGCGCGCCTCGTCCACCGGAAGCGGGCGGCCGTAGAAATAGCCTTGCACCCGCGAGCAGCCGAGTTCGCGCACCATCGCCAGCTCCTCCGCCGTCTCTACGCCCTCCGCGATGGTCGCCAGATCGAGGCTTTGGGCCAGCGCGACGACGGCGCGGATGATCGCCACTGCTTCGCGGGTACCCTCGGACGCCGCCTGGACGAAGCTGCGGTCGATCTTGATCGAGGAGAAGCGCGTGCGGGAAAGATAGCCGAGCGAGGAATAGCCGGTGCCGAAATCGTCGAGGCTGAGGCGCACGCCAAGATCGAGCACGCGCTGGAGCACGGTGGCAGCCTGCGCACCTTCCTTGATGAAGACGCTTTCGGTGACTTCGAGCGCCAGGCGGTGCGGCGGCAGGCCGGAGGTGGCGAGCGCCTGGGCGACGACGGTGACGAATTCGGGATTGTGCAGCTGTTCGGGCGACACGTTCACCGCGACACAGGTGTCACCGGGCCAGCGGGCAGCTTCCTCGCATGCGGTGCGCATCACCCATTCGCCGATCGGGCCGATCAGCCGGGCCTCTTCGGCAAGCGGGATGAACTTGGACGGCGGAACGAGGCCGAACTCGGCACTGCGCCATCGCAGCAGCGCTTCGAAGCCGGTCAGGCGTTCGCCCGCGGCATCCACCACCGGCTGATATTCCAGGTGGAGCTCGCCGTTTTCCAGCGCCTTGCGCAGGGCGATCTCGAGCACGCGGCGCTCCTCCGCCTCTACGTGAAGCTGAGGCTCATAGGCGTGGAAGACGCCGCCACCGGCGTCCTTGGAACGGTAAAGCGCAAGATCGGCCGAACGGATCAACGTTTCCGCGGTGCGGCCGTCTCGCGGGGAGCAGGCGATGCCGATCGAGGCGCCGATGTACAAGGTGTGCTGATCGACCTCATAGGGGCGGGAAAGCGTGTCGATGATGGTCTGCGCCAGCCGCGTGATCCAGGCGGCGTCGGTGGCGTCATTGATCACCACCGCGAATTCGTCGCCGCCCAGGCGACCGATCAGCTCATTGTCGGTGATGAGCTGGCTGAGCCGTTCCGAGACGCGGCCGAGCAGGCGATCGCCGATCGGGTGGCCAAGCGTGTCGTTCACTGCCTTGAAGCGATCGAGGTCGATCATCATGAAGGCGGCGCGGGTGCCCCATCTCTCCGCCTCGCCCAGCGCCTTGGCGAGTGCCTCGTTGACGAGCAGACGGTTGGGGAGGCCGGTCAGGGCATCGAACCGGGCCATGCGATTGATCTTGTCGACGGAGGCGCGCTGCTCGGTGATGTCCGCGCCGACGCCGCGGAAGCCCGCGAAGACGCCGCGATCGTCGATTCGCGGGCTGGCGGAAATCTCCCACCAGCGCTCCTCGCCAGCGATGATGACCGGCAGCGACAGGTCGCGGATGCTGTCGCGACGCTTCAGCTTTTCGGCGAGAAGGCGCAGGCCGGCGGAAAAATCGCCACTCTCCCATGCGGGGCCGGCGAGCGCCTGGAACAGCGGCATGCCTTCCAGCTCCGCGGTGCTGCGGCCGAGCGCGGCGGCGAAGCGGGGGGTGACGTTGACGAGGCGGCGCTGCGTATCTGTCTGCCAGAGCCAGTCCGAGCCGCCTTCCTCATATTCGCCGAGGAGGAGGCTGACCGTTTGGTCGCGGTCGCTGAGCGAGAGTTCTGAGCCGCGCAGCAGCACCAGCGTACGCGCGCGGGCGATGCAAGCGGCGGTGAGCAGGCCAGCGAAGAGCAGCGTCGCGGCGGCGGCAAGGTAGCTTTGCTGCAGGACGAGCGGCACGGCCATGGCGAGCGCCAGGCCAAGCACGAAGCAGAGCGCGCCGAGCACCAGCGAAGCCATGGCAACCGCCGCCGCCGTCATCAGCACACACAGAACCGTCCACAGGGGCAGCGAGGTGTGCGGCGCCGCCTGTGCCGCGAACCAGAGCGGCACGATACTCCACACGGTTGCGAGAGCGATCCCCTCTACGCCGGTGCCCCGAAGCTGTGCGAGCGAGGCATGGCCTTCCTCGAAATGCGCGGTGCGCAGCCGCCGAAGCGTGACGACCGCGGCCGTGAGCGCCACCGTCACCCCCCAGCCGACCAGCCACAGCAGCGGCAACTGGTCCGCGAAGATCTGCATGACCACCGCCGCGGCGATGAGGTTCGCTGCAAGAAGGACCAGCGCCAGCTGGCGGCCGCAGAACAGCTGAGTCGCGCGGACCCGGCCCCACAATATAGGATCGCCGCCTTCCCCCATGCCCAGCAGGGGCCGGAGCGGAACGGTCGACGTGCGCACTGCTTCTGGCGAGGAGGTCACAGATGTAACCGGTAACGCGTTACGGTTTACGGATTCTTTCACGCGGCCCAAAAAAGTGGGGCAATACGGCCTTTTAGCGCCGCTCCGGAGCGATCACGTCGCGGGCGTGAGGGCGAAGCTGATTCGCGGAACATGGATCACGACCTCGCCAGCGCGAGAATCGCGGCGGCGCACGGCGAGGTGGTGCGGCGAGGAGCCGACGAGCGTGCCAGTGACCGGCTCTCGCCCATAGTCGGTGGCGGAGACGGTGACTTGCCGGCCGGCGAGCGGGGCGTCGCGCCTAGCGATCTCGGCGGCTTCCGGCGTCGAGTCGCGAGCGATGGCGATCGCTTCCTCGCGAGTCGCGCTGCTGCGCTGGCCGTGGCCGATGGCGCGCACGCGATCATACCAGTCGCCGAGGCCGGGCAGGTCGTCGAACGCCTCCGCTGCGGCAGCGTGGAAGGAGCGGACAAACCAGAGGTTGTAATAAGCGTTGGCGTCCAGGAGGCCGGGGCGATCGCCCGACAGGAAGGCGCGGCCATCGGCAAGTTGTTCGCTCACCAGTGCAGCGTGGCTACGCAACTGATCGGCCATGTGCGGCACGGCGGCGCGCATAGCGGCGGGATTGAACGGCTGGCCGCTGAGCTTTTCCCGGTCGCGCTTGAACGCCTCGTCGACCGAATCGCCGAGGCCGCCGAAGATCACCGTCACCGCCGCCTGGAAGAAGGCGCGGTCGGTCCACTGCGCAGTCGCCTGATCGATGCCGGGGCTACCCGACGGGAACAGGGTGGGCGTGGGGAAGCGGCGTTCGAGTTCGTGGACGATCAGGACACTGTCGCAATAGATGTCGGCGCCGATCTGCATCACCGGGATTCGGCGATAGCCCCCGGTCAGCGCGAGAAGATCGGGTTTTGGCATGATGACCGGCTGATCGACCGCGGCCCAGGCGAGGTTCTTGATGCCGAGGCAGACCCGCACCTTCTCCGAGAAGGGCGAGCTATCATATTGATGCAGCAGGATCGTCGTCATCAGCCCCTCCACGCGCGCTGCTCGCAGCGGCAGCGTTCGTGGAAGAGGTAACGCGTACGGGGATTAAGTCGATCGTTTTCTTTTGCGCGATCGAGCCCCGCGATCAGGCAGCGACGGCGTATGGCTTAATCTCACCCGAAAGGTAAAGATTGCGGGCCTTGGCGCGGCTGAGCTTGCCCGAGCTGGTGCGCGGCAGGGTGCGCGGCGGGATCAGTTCGATGACGCAATTCATGCCGGTGACGGCACGGACGCGATCGCGGATCTCGTTGCGCAGGCGGCTGCGCTCGGCATCGTCGGACGTGCGGCACTGAACGAGCACCGCGGGCGTCTCCTCGCCGCCGGGCGTGGTGATGGCGAAGGCAGCGATGTCACCCTGCTTGAAGCCGGGGAGCTGTTCCACGGCCCATTCGATGTCCTGCGGCCAGTGGTTGCGCCCGTTGACGATGATCATGTCCTTGGCGCGGCCGACAATATAGACGTAGCCGTCCGACAGATATCCCATGTCGCCGGTGTCGAGCCAACCATCCGCCATGCAGGCGTCGGTCGCTGCCTCGTCACGGAAATAGCCGACCATGAGCGACGGCCCGCTGCACCAGACCTTGCCGATCGCGCGCTCAGGCAGGGGCGTGCCGTCTTCCTCGCGGATCTCGACCGCCATGTCCTTTACCGGCTTCCCGCAATTGACGATCGCACGGTAGCGCTGCGGACGATCCTGGCCGGCGGGGACGCCGGAGAGCTGCGTCTCCTCGACCAGCTCGACGCGGATCCCCTCGCCCGGCGGCATGATCGAGACGGCGAGCGTCGCTTCGGCAAGACCGTAGGAGGGAAGGAAGGCGCTGGCCTGGAAGCCGGCATCGGCAAAGGCATCGACGAAGCCCTGCATCACGTCCGGCCGGATCATGTCCGCGCCATTGCCGGCGAGGCGCCAGCGCGACAGATCGAAGCGGTCGGCGGCCTTGGTCTGGCTCGACATGCGGCGGGCGCAAATGTCGTAGCCGAAGGTCGGCGAATAGCTGATCGACGTGCCGGGATTGCGGCTGATGAGATCGAGCCAGGCGAGCGGGCGGCGGGCGAAATCCTCGGTCTTCAGATAATCGACCGACACCTGATTGGCGATCGGGGAAAGGAAGCAGCCGACGAGGCCCATGTCATGATACCACGGCAGCCAGGAGATGCAGCGATCGGTATCGATCACCTGCATGCCATGGGCATGCGCCGCGAGATTGTTGAGCAGCGCGTGGTGCGTGATCGCGACGCCGTGCGGAAAGCGCGTCGAGCCGCTGGAATATTGCAGATAGGCGATGTCGTCGCCCGATGCTTCGGGCAGGTCCACGACATCCGCGTCGCGGGCAAGGAGGTCAGCCCAGTCCAGCCCCTGCGTGCCGACGGCCGTGGCGGCGGCGCCCGCCATCTCCGACAGTTCGGGCGGGTAGATCAGCATCCTGGGGTCGCAGCTCGTCAGCTGGACGCGCAGCTGATCGATGTACGAGTCCTTGCCGCCGAAGGAGGTGGGCAGCGGAAGCGGCACCGGCCATGCACCGGCATAAACCGTGCCGAAGAAGAGCGCGGCGAATTCGGCGCTCGTCTCGGCAACCAACGCAACCCGGTCCCCCGGCGCGATGCCCGCGGCGATCAGGCGATAGGCCGCGGCCTTCGCATCGGCCTGAAGCTCGCGGAAGGGATACGGCCGGACCAGCGTGCCGCGCGCATCATGGAAATTGAGCCCGCGTTCGCCCCCGGCGGCATAATCCAGCGCCTGTCCAAGCGTTTCGAACTCGGAAAAAATGCGCGGCTGCGCATCGCTGCTCGGGGTAGGAAAAAGGGTCGCGGTCGTCATGTGTCTGCTCAAGTCTCATGGGCGGTGCACGGATGCACCGACATTTGGCCCCAGCCGTGAACGGTCGCCGCGTTCAAAATCCGATGGCAGTGTGGCAACAACAAGGCGCATGTCTACGCCGCGCCGCCCGCCGCCCCCGCTCGATACTGCCGCGCTGGAGGCGCTCGCGCTCCGGTACGTCGAGCGATTCGCCACGACAAGAGGAAAGCTGGCGGCATATCTGTCGCGCAAGGTGCGTGAGCGCGGCTGGACGGGCGCCAGCGCCGATCCGCAACAGATCGCCGATCGGATGGCCCAGCTGGGGTACGTCGACGATCGCGCCTTTGCCGAGGCCAAGGCGCGATCACTCGCGCGGCGCGGTTACGGCACGCGCCGCGTGTCGATGGCGCTGCGTGCCGCGCATGTCGGCGAGGAGGATGCCGCGACCGCGCTGGGGGAAAGCGCAGACCAGGCATTTGCCAGCGCGCTGGCGCTCGCGCGGCGGCGGCGGTTCGGCCCGTTCGCAACGACGCAGGCGGACGAACGCACCCGCGAGCGGCAAATCGCAGCATTGGTCCGCGCCGGTCATAGTTATGCGCTGGCGCGTCGGATCGTAATGGCGGAACCGGGCGAAATACTTGAGCCCGATCAATAAAGCGCTGGATCAACTGACCCGTTTTGCAACGAGACGTTTGTGCGTTGCGTCAACCGTGCTAGCGTCGGCACGGGGAAGCAGAGAGAGATGCGCAGCCAGCCGTTTGATGCCGCGGACGATCGCGAAGGGCCAGCCGACGTCGACGCGCAAGCGGCGGACGAGGGGGTGGCCGTATCCGGCACGCTCAAGTGGTTCGACGTGACGCGGGGATTTGGCTTTCTCGTGCCAGACCAGGCGGAATTCGGTGACGTCCTGATCCATTTTTCGGTGCTGCAGCCGCTGGGCCGACGCAGCATCCCGGAAGGGTCTCGGATCGACGCGATCGCGGTGCGCCGCGAGCGCGGCTATCAGGCGCGGGAGATCGTGTCGCTCGACCTCAGCACCGCCATCGAGCCGGCGCCGCGCGCGACGAACCGCGTCGATCCCGTCAGCCTGATCGGCGAGGCGGGGGACTGGGAACCGGTGACGGTAAAGTGGTTCAACCGCCTGAAAGGTTATGGCTTCCTGGTGCGTGACGATACGCCGGGTGATATCTTCGTTCATATGGAAACGCTGCGTCGCGGCGACATCATGACGGTCGAGCCCGACCAACGGCTGCGCGCACGCGTCGTCGAAGGGCGCAAGGGGCCGATGGCAGTCAGCGTCGCGCAGGAGGACTGAGATGAAATTCCATGGTCTGGCAGCGATGGCGCTGCTGATCGGCGTATCGGCCTGCACCGGCCAGGACGCGGCGGCATCGGCCGGCAACGAAGCGGCGAAGGCGCCGCTGACCGACGTCACGGTGACCAGCCAAAATGGCCGGCACGTGTTCAAGGTGGAAATGGCGCGGACGCCGGCGGAGCAGGAGCGGGGTCTGATGTTCCGCACCGACATACCCAAGGATGGCGGGATGCTGTTCGCACCTTATCCCGCGGATGGCGGCGGGCCGCGCGAGGCCAGCTTCTGGATGAAGAACACGCCGTCGCCGCTGGATATCATCTTCATCCGCGCGGATGGCACGATCGCGCGCATCGCCGAGAATACGGTGCCCTTCTCCGAAGCGCAGGTGCCTTCGGGTGAGCCGGTGGCGGCGGTGCTGGAGATCAACGGCGGCCGATCCGCCGAGCTTGGCATCAGCGAAGGCGACAAGGTGAGCTGGAAATAGCATCAGCCAGCGCCGCTGACGGCGGCGCCAGCGGATACGCAAAGGGCGCCCAAGCGAACTTGGGCGCCCTTGCTGTTTCACGGCCCGCGGACGGGGCCGTTCCACCAATCGGTGACTTAGATCCCGTTCGCCAGGTTGGTGTCGGGATCGTTGGTGCGCAGGTCATCGGCCTGATTTTCGCCCGTCGCGCGGACCGCATCGGCCTGGTTCTCAAGCGCGTCGCTGGTCATGTCCGACGAGACGTTGTCGGCCATGTCTTCGAGGTTGTCGGCGCGGGCTTCCGCATTGGCCTCGATATTGTCGGCCGCCTGTTCGCGCGGGCTGGAATTGCACGCTGCGAGCGACATCACACCTGCAGCAAGACCGGCAATAACTAGCTTCTTCATCTGATTACCCCTGTTCGTTTCGGTTCATCAACAGCGGCAATGGCCAAAACCACGGCTTTGTTCCCTGGCGTGCGGCGCATCGAGCCGAAATCCGGTGCCGCACGGCATTGAAGGGGCGGGCGCCAACCGCTAAGCGCGGGGCCGTCATGGGCATCAATCTCAACCCCTTCACCTGGTGGAACGGCGCCACCATCGGTACCTGGTTCGGCCTGCGCGGGAAGACGCGCGTCGGCGAGGACGCACTTGGTAACGTCTATTGGGAAGGCGGGCGGGATACCGCCGGCAACCCGCGGCGCTGGGTAATCTACAACGGTTCGAACGATGCGAGCCGCGTCCCGCCGGAATGGTTCAGCTGGCTGCACCACCATGTGGACGGCGCGCCGGACGAGGCGCTGCCGAGCCCGCGGCCCTGGCAGAAGCCGGCCAAGCCGAACATGACCGGGACGCCCGAGGCCTATCGCCCGTCGGGCGCGCTGGAAAAGGGCGGTCATCGGCAGGCGGCCACCGGTGATTACGAGGCGTGGAGCCCCGACGCGTGAAGCCGGCAGTCGCGGCCGGCGGTCTTGCCGCCGCGGCGTTGATCGGCGTCGGCGTGTGGCAGGGTGCGCGCTGGCTGGGCGATGACACGCGCCAGACGCCGGTCGCCAGCCAGCAAGTGCCCGATGCCACTGAAGCCGAAGCACCATCCGATGTGGTGACGGTGGAGGGCGATACGGGGCCGGTCGACGCCGGCAGCACGCCGATGGCGGAGCGCGTGGCGGTCGTCGGCCTGCTCAACAAGCGCAACGGCGTCAGCCGTGACCTGACGATGAAGCCCGGTCAGGCGCTGCGCGTCGGCGACACGATCGTCCGGCTGCGCGCGTGCGAGCGCACCGCGCCGTGGGAGCAGGAGCAGCTGACCGGCGCGTTCGTGCAGCTGGACGTGCGCGGTGCCGACGAGAAGTGGCGGCGGGCTTTCTCCGGCTGGCTCTACAAGGAACGCCCGGCGCTGAACGTCGTCCAGCACCCGATCTACGACGTCTGGGCCAAGAGCTGCACGATGTCCTTCCCGGACAAGGGGCCGGCCACGGAAGTGCTGGGGACGCCATCCACCGCGCGGAAATCGCCCGCACCGACCGCCCAGGAATCGCCGGCCGCGGTCGCGCCGAGCACGTCCGAAAGCGCGTCACCCAGTAACGCCACGTAATCCGCCCGGTCGATCTCCACCGCGCCCATCGAGGCGAGGTGATCGGTCATGAACTGGCAGTCGAGCAGGGTGAACCCGCCCACCCGCAGCCGCGCGACGAGCGCCGCGAGCGCGGCCTTCGACGCGTCCGTCGTTCGGCTGACCATCGATTCGCCGAAGAAGGCCCGCCCAAGCGCGAGGCCGTAAAGGCCGCCGGCCAGCGTATCGCCTTCCCAGCATTCGATCGAATGGGCGAAGCCGGAGATATGAAGCTGCCGGAAGACGCGCTCGATCGAATGGTTGATCCAGGTTTCCGGCCGATCGGTGGCGGATTCGGCGCACATCGCGATGATCTCGTCGAACGCGGTATCGGCGGTGAGCCGGAAGCGCTCAGATTTCAGGGTGCGGCGCAGCGAACGGGAGAGATGAAAGCCGTCAAGCGGCAGGATCGCGCGCTGGCGCGGTTCGACCCAGTAGACGCCGGGCGCATCGCGCGCATCCGCCATCGGGAAGACGCCGACAGCATAAGCGCTGAGGACAGTGGCGGGATCCAGCGACTGGCGTGGGCGGTGGCGGGCCATCAGGCCAGCATCTTATCACATAACGGCGCCGCCGCATCCCGGGAGAAGCGGCGGCGTATTCGTTGCTATTACGAGCGGCAGGTCTGCGAGCCCTTGCCCGGCTGCTCCAGCGTGATGCTCTCGGGCGAGCCGGTCAGCTTCCAGCCGCCGTCAGCAACCAGCGGATCGCCGGCGTTCGCGGCGGTCAACGTGACGGGCGTGCCGTCCTTCTCGGTGCGGACGATTGCCTGCTTGTCACCCTGGAAGAAGGTGACATAGGCAAGGCTGTTGTCCTTGCAGCGCATCGTCTTCTCGGCCTTGATCGCCGGGGGAAGCTCGACCGCACCTGCGTTGGCAAGCTCGGTCGCCATCGGATCCGGGTTGGTGTCGAGCACTTCGGGAGCGTCGGACTTGGAGTTGCAGGCAGCGAGCGCGAGGAGCGCCGCGGCGGCGAAATAAAGGGGGCTCTTCATAGCGGCAATCCGCTTCGCGCATGCAGCAATCTACGTCAAGATAGCTGCCGGACATATTGTATCAATGTGAAGAATATTAAGCATCTGTTCCCTTGTTGTTCCTGCTCTGATACGAAAGCATCTGTCGCGGTGACCATTGCCGCAGCGCAGGGATGAAGATGGCCAAGCTCCAGAAACGCTATGTCTGCCAATCGTGCGGCTCGGTCGCCTCGCGCTGGCAGGGACAATGTGTCGATTGTTCGGAGTGGAACACGCTGGTCGAGGAGACGCCGGCGGTGGTGACGCCGTTCCAGGCGAAGCACAATCTGCAGGGCGGCGGGCGCGCGCTGACGATGGTGGCGCTGGACGCCGAGGTGCCGCTGCCGGCGCGCATGGCAAGCGGCATCGCGGAACTCGACAGGGCGCTGGGCGGCGGCTTTGTCGAGGGTAGCGCGACGCTGATCGGCGGCGATCCCGGGATCGGTAAATCGACCCTGCTGCTGCAGGCGGCGGCGCGGCTGGCGCTTGGCGGGGCGGACGTCGCCTACGTCTCCGGCGAGGAAGCGGCGGATCAGGTGCGGCTGCGCGCACGGCGGCTAGGGCTGGGGGAGGCGCCGGTGCGACTCGCCTCCGCCACGTCGGTCCGCGACATTCTGACGACGCTGGGGGCGGGGCGGCCGCCGGCACTGCTGGTGATCGATTCGATCCAGACGATGCATTCGGACCTGATCGAGGGCGCGCCGGGCACCGTCAGCCAAGTGCGGGCGAGTGCGCAGGAACTGATCCGCTTCGCCAAGGAGCGCGGCACTGCGCTGGTGCTGGTGGGCCATGTCACCAAGGATGGCACGATCGCAGGGCCGCGCGTGCTGGAGCATATGGTGGACACGGTGCTGAGCTTCGAGGGCGAGCGCAGCCACCAGTATCGCATTCTGCGCGCGATCAAGAACCGCTTCGGCGGCACCGACGAGATCGGCGTCTTCGCGATGCAGAGCGAGGGGCTGACGGAAGTATCGAACCCGTCGTCGCTGTTCCTGACGCAGCGCGACGAGAGCGTGACGGGGGCGGTGGTGTTTCCGGCGCTGGAGGGGACGCGGCCGGTGCTGGTGGAGATCCAGGCGCTGGTCGTCCGGCTGGCGAGCGGGGCGACGCCGCGGCGGGCTGTGGTCGGTTGGGACAGCGGGCGGCTGGCGATGATCCTTGCCGTGCTGGAGGCGCGCTGCGGGCTCAGTTTCTCCTCGGCGGAGGTCTATCTGAACGTCGCTGGCGGATACCGGGTGCAGGATCCAGCGGCGGACATGGCCGTGGCGGCGGCATTGGTGTCCGCGCTGTCGGAGCGGCCGGTTCCGGCTGATGCGGTGGCGTTCGGCGAAGTGGCGCTGTCCGGCGAGGTGCGAAGCGTGGCGCATGGCGCGCTCCGGCTGAAGGAAGCGGCGAAGCTCGGCTTTGGCCAGGCGCTGGTGCCGGCGTCGACGACGAGCGAGAAAGCGGCGCTTCGACTGGCGGGATTCCCGACGCTCGGCCGGCTGGTCGATCACTTGCTGGGCCGCGGGTGACGGTGGCGCATTTCATGGGATGACGCCGGCCGGCGGCCCCCCTAAGCTGTTGAGGAAACGGGGGAGAGGTCGCATGCGGCGGTTGGGCATGGCGATGGCGCTGATCGCGTCGTCGGCGGCGACGCAGGTTTGGGCACAGGCTGGAACGCCGGAGGGAGTGCCGGGGCGGAGCGCGCAGGGTGATGTGGCCATCACCATCTACAACAACAATCTCGCGCTGGTGCAGGACACGCGGCAGCTGAGCCTTCCAAGGGGGGTGAGCCGGCAGGACTTCCCCGACGTATCGAACGGCATCCGGCCGGAAACGGTGCGGCTGTCGACCGACGACGTGACGATCATCGAACAGAATTTCGATTACGACCTGCTGTCGCCGCAGGCGCTGATGGAAAAGGCGGTCGGCCAGACGATCACGATCGTGCGCACAAATCCGGCGACTGGCGCGGAGACGCGCGAGCGCGCAACGGTGCTGGCCAACAACGCCGGCGTGGTGCTTCGGATCGGCGACCGGATCGAGGTGCTGCGCGATGACGGGCTGCCGGTGCGGGTGGTGTTCGATTCGCTGCCGCCCAACTTGCGCGCGCGGCCGACGCTTTCCGTCACGGTCGATTCCGCCCGCGCGGGGGCACGGCCGGCAACGCTAAGCTATCTGTCCAACGGGTTCGGCTGGAATGCCGACTATGTCGCGCTGTTCGATGAGGCGAAAAGCACGATCGACGTGCAGGGCTGGGTGACGCTGCGCAACAGCAATGACACGCCGATGGTGAACGCCGATGCGGTGTTGGTGGCGGGTGCGCCGGCGGCCAATACGTCGCCTCGGTCGGCTCCCGCATTCGGCAATTACGCGTCTGGCAAGCCCGCGGGCACCGAAACGGCGGCGCGCGGACGGCTCGGAGACTTCTATCTGTACCCGCTGGGGCATCGCACGACGATCGCCGCCAAGCAGCAGAAGCAAGTCAGCTTTCTCAACGTTTCCACCGTTCCCGCTCGCAAGGCTTACGAATATCGCGTCCCCGCCCTCCGCACGCAGGACGAGCCCGGAAGCGCGTCCACGATCTTCGCCTTTTCCTCCTCCCGCAGCGGGGGGCTCGGCGACGCGCTGCCGGCGGGAACGGTGCGGCTCTATATTCGCGACGCGGCGGGCCAGCCGCAGTTTATCGGCGAGCGCGCGATCGGCCACACGCCGATGGGGTCCTCGCTGGCGCTCGTCACCGGCGAGGCGTTCGACGTGAAGGTTCGGCCCGAGGTGGTGAAGCGGGAAGAGATCGACGGCGACGAATGGCGCCGCATCGCACGCTATCGCATCAGCGAGAATGGCGAGACGCGGACGATGGAGGTGGATCGCGCCACCCAGTTTTATCGCACGACGATGAAATATGAGGTGACCAATGCGCGGCCGGAGCCGGTGACGGTGGATGTCGTGCAGGCGGGGCTCGAGAATCACTGGCGTGACACGCGCGTTTCTTCGGAAAGCCTGAAGGGCGAGCAGCGCTCGCTCGACGAGCGGGTGTGGCACGTGCCGGTGCCGGCGAATGGCAGCGCAACGCTGACCGCCGTCATCGAAACGCGTTACTGAGCGCGCGATGCGCCGCCGCGCTCCGCATCGTGCCGCGGCGATCGCGCGGCTGGGCAGCGGCGTACTGCTGCTTGTCGCCTTACACTCGGGAGCGACCGCCCAGACGGTGGTGACGTCGAGAGAGCCGGAACAGCTTTCCGTCACCCTGTACCGTGCGCCCGATCGCGACCCGAGCACGCCGCTAAGCCGCAGATCCGCGCAAGGTTTCGCACTCGTCACCGAGACGAGGACGGTGACGTTGCCCGCGGGGCCGGTCGTGATCCGCTTCGAGGGCGTGGCCGGGAACATCATGCCGGAAACGGCAATCGTCGCCGGCTTTCCGCAGGATGTGGTGGAGAAGAACCTGGACGCCGCGCTGCTCAGCCCGCGCAGCCTGTATGATCGCGCGCTTGGCCGCCGGGTGCTGATCCGGCGCACCAATCCGGCAACGGGGCAGGTGACCGAGCAGCAGGCGACGATCCGCTCGAGCGCGGATGGCGCGGGAGTGATCGAGGTGGCAGGCGGCTTCGAGGCGCTTCGCTGCTCCGGCCTTCCGGAGAAGATCGTGCAGACCGATGTACCGGAAGGGCTGAGCGCGCGGCCCACCTTGTCGATCGCGACGACGGCGGCGCGGCTGGTTTCCGCCACGATCACCTTGTCCTATCTTGCCGGCGGGTTCGACTGGCAGGCGGATTATGTGGTGACGCTTGGATCCGGTTCCGAAGCGGAAAGCCGCGCGAACCTTGCTGCGTGGGTGACGCTGGCATCCACCGACGTGACCAGCTTCCCCGATGCGCGCACGCAACTGGTGGCGGGCAAGCCGAACCGCGAAAAGGCACCATCGTTCGGCAACTACGAGATGGGCTGGCTGGAGCTGAGCTGCTGGCCGAGCGAGGTCACCTACTCAAGCGCGGCTGGCGACGACATGTCCGGGATACTGCCGCCTCCGCCGCCGCCTCCGCCTCCGCCCGCCCCGGTCATGGTCACTGCCATGCGATCATCGGCGCCGGCCGCGGAAGTGATCCAGAGCGAGCTTGGCGACTTCAAGCTCTACACCGTGCCGTCTCCAACCACCGTCGCTGCGAAGGGGCAGAAGCAAGTGGCGCTGACGACGCGCAACGGGGTGCGGATGCAGACACTCTATGTCAGCGACGGCTATTCGTCGGGCGTGCCGAACGCGCGCCGCGTATTGCGCCTGCGCAACCGGAAAGCGGACGGGCTTGGACTGCCGTTGCCGGCCGGCCGCGTCGTTGTGCTTCAGGAGGGTGGTGATCGCCCGGTCCTGCTGGGACAGGCATCCCTGGACGACAAGGCCATCGACGAGGAAATCGAGCTCGGCCTGCCTAGCTCGCCGAGCGTTTCCGCCGGGCTCGAGGAGTTGCCCGCGGAAGGGGAGGCGCGCTCCTTCGTCCTCACGGTGAGCAACGCCAATCCCTGGCCGATCGCTTACGAGGCGCGGTTCGCGACCGGCACCGGGCGGATGAGGGCGGCGCGGCGGCTGGTGACGCGCAAGGGAAAGCAGGTCTGGGCGACCACCGTGCCGGCGAACGGGACGGCCACGTTGCGCTATTTCTTCCGCTAGCCCGGCTGATCGGCATCATCGGCCGCATTGGAATCGAAGCTGTCCACCGCCTCGTCATGACCGGTGCCCGAGGAAAGGAAGGTCAACCCCATCAGCGCGCCGGCCATCAGCACCGACCCCGTCACGCCGCCGATCGTCGCCAGCGTCGCGATCCAGCCCAATTCGCCGTAGGAGCGGCCGACCAGCCACACCGCGATCACCGACGCGACCAGGCCGATGACGGCCGTCCAGGCGAGCAGCCGGCGAAAACGCCGCCAGGCGAATTTTGCGTATTCGGGATCGTCGAGCTGGCTCATACTTTCCATCTGCTACGGAGAAGCGCATTCTTCCAGCAGAGAAGCGATTGATAAAAGGAGCGGAGCGATGACGATCGCGGCAATCCTGCACGGCAAGGGTGGAGAGGTGATCTCCACCACGCCCGATCAGACGGTGCGCGCGGCAGTCGCGCTGCTGGCGCAGCGGCGAATCGGCGCGCTGCTGGTGATGGATGGCGACGAGGTCGCCGGCGTCTTCTCCGAACGCGACGTGATCTATTGCCTGAAAGACGGCGATACGGGCGTGCTTGATCGCGCGGTGCGGGACGTGATGACCGCGCCAGCGGTCACCGTGACGCCCGAGGACCCGGTGCTCGGCGCGCTTTCGCTGATGACGCAGCGGCGGATCCGCCATTTGCCGGTGGTCGACGGCGGACGCGTGATCGGCGTCGTCTCGATCGGCGACCTCGTCAAATATCGCATCGACCGGGTGGAGGCAGAGGCCGAGGCGATGCGCGCCTACATCCAGCAGGCGTGATCGATCACCGCGGGCGCAGCAGCGCCAGCATCTCGCGGATGAGCGCGCGCCCGAAGACGAGCAGGCAGGCGGCATAGGTAGCGCCCCCCACCGCGACCAGGAGCGCGAGCCGCGACAGTGGCGGCAGGTCGATCGCGCGGTCGGCGAGCGCTACGGCCGCGCCCATGATCGCGGACGCGAGGAGCGGCGTCGCCAGTGCGCGAACGACGTCACTTAGTCGGGCGCCGATCACGGGAAGCGCGCGCCAGCAGCTGATCGCGAGATAGAGCGGGTAGGCTGCGATCCAGGCGAGCGCGAGCCCGGTCACCCCCCAGCGCACGCCGACGAGGAAGGCCAGCGCAAGGATTACCGACCCGGCCGCACCGTTCTGGACCCCGATGCCAGGCCGGCCGAGCGCATCGCACGCAGGGGAGAACAGTACCTGCAAAGTCATGAACGGCATGGCCAGCGCGAGCAGGCGAACGACCGGCGCGGCGGCGGCCCATTTGTCCCCCAGCATCGTCAACACCAACGGCTCGGCGGTGGCGGCCAGGCCGATGTAGAAGGGGAGGGCTGCGAACATCACGATCCGCACGCCCTTCACGAAGGCAGCAGCGGTGGCGACCCGGTCGTGCTGGATTCGGGCATAGGCGGAAAAGGCGACCTCGTTCAGCGGCGGCACGAACTTCGAGACGAAGATCTGCGCCAGGAACAGGCTGGTGGTGTAGATGCCGAGCGCGTGCACATCGAGCGTGCGTCCGGCGATGAACACGTCGACCTGGCTCTGCAGGAACCAGAACAGCTGGCTGGCGGCCATGACGCCGCCAAAACGGGCAAGCGCACCCGCGCCGCGGAAATCGAACAGCGGCCACATGAGTGACTTTGCGGCGATCGTCATGCCGATCGCGCGGGTGGCGAAGAGCGCCATGGGCGCGAACACCAGGGTCCACACGCCCCAGCCCGACAGAGCGCCGACCAGCGCCATGCCGGCCCCGGCCAAAGAGGAGATGATGTTGACCCGCGCCTGAAGCCGGAAATCCATCGCGCGGCTGAGCAGCGCCTGGGGGAGCGCCATGAACGGCGTGCCGAGATAGATCAGCGCCTGGACGCGGAGCAGCTGCGCAACCTCCGGCTGGCGGTAATAAGCCGCGGCCAGGGGGGCGAGCGCGACCTGGATCAGGGCGAGCGCGACGTTCACCACGATGAGCATGCCGAACAGCTGCCGGATTTCGCGCTCGGTCACCTCGGGGCGTTGGACGAGGCCGCTGGCGAGGCCATAGCCGTTCAGCATGTTGAGGAACGCCATGACGACGCCGGTCATTGCGAAGAGGCCGTAATCGCTGGGTGACAGGATGCGAATGACGAGGAAGGTCGCGGCCCATTGCACCATCTGCGCGGCGATCTGGCTGCCCGAGCGCCATATCACCGCATTGCGCACCTGCCTGGCGAGCGATTCCGTCTGATTCGATGTGGCGGTGGGGGCGACCATGGCAGATTCGCTACGGTGTGGTGGCCTCACAAGCCATTAAAACCGGCGGGAGAGTGGGGTTTTTGGGGGTGGATGTAAGGAAGTTGTAAAAAGGGTTTGACGGGTGGGGGCGGTTTACCTAGATGGGT